>NZ_JBEZDR010000004.1:0-509197 GCF_040648415.1 Nonomuraea sp. NPDC049141 | reverse complement strand
CCGAGGACATCAGCGAGCCGAAGGCCGACCCGAACGAGCACGGAACGAAGATCGAAATATCCCGGCTTCATCCAGATCGCGCGGACTGGCCGCGGACCGGGACACGGCACCCCCTTGTCTCGTTACTCCTCCATGGCGACGGCGGCTGAGCTGCTGCTGCTGGTGATCGGGGCGACCAGAAGCTTGCCGTCGTCCGTCTCAATCGAGCAGGCGCTCAGTGTTTCGGTCGAGCTGATCGTCGAAAGCATTGTCTTTCTCCTTCCGTGAATGAGAATGCCGCCGTGAGGACTACATGCCTCACGGGATCCACGCGATGTCTGATCGCGGGGCTTTTGAGCCGGGCCGGTGCCCGGGTGTCTTCACGCCTGCGGACTTGCGGGGTCTCGTGGGACCGGTGCGGTCGGCAGACGCTCTGGTTGATCTATCCGGCGTAGTCCGAGGTGCGCGACGGACAGGGCGCCCTGCTGGAACAGCGCCGTGCCCGTCATGGTGAATTGCAGCCAGTCGGCGAGTGCCGTTTCGTCGCGCTCGACGTTTCCGAGCTGATCGCAGCACCTGCGCAGCTGGGCGGCCCATGTCGCGAAGGTGCGCGCGTAGTCGTCGCGGTGGGTCCGCACCTGGATCGGCTCCCACCAACGTCCGCAGGCGGCCAGGAGCTGGTCGAGCGTGAGAAGGGTGCCGGTCAGGCGCAGGCGTCGCATCGCCTCGACATACTGTGCCGCCTCGGCCGACCAGCGCGCGCTGTGCCCCCGGATCGTGCTCTCCAGCGCCAGATGGGCGCCCGGTCTGGTCCACGCGTGTGCGTGGGCGAAGAACTCCGCGTAGGTCTCGGGCGTGCCGTCCACGTTCTCCAGGAGCCCGATGCTGACGACCGCGTCGTAGGGTCGGTCGGGGGTGAAGGCGCGATAGTCGCCTTGGTGGACGGTCACCCCGCGCAGCCGCAACTGCCCGGCCTCCCGGCAGGCCTCATCGGAGGCGTCGACACCACACGCGGCTGCCACACCGCGTTCTTGGCTCAGATAGCGCAGGAGGCCGCCGTAGCCCGAGCCCACGTCGAGGACGCGTGACTGGACGGTCACCTTCGCCCAGTCACTCAGCAGCCGGTATTTCGCGAGCTGGGCGGCGTCGAGGTCGTTCGTCCCCTCCCAGAGCCCGCAGCTCAGCGCCATGGTCTTGCCCAGCCAGCGGCGATGTGCGGCGGCGTCGAGCTCGGAGACAGTCATAGGAAAGGCCTTACGAGAGAGCGGGTGATCTACGAGGCTCATACCCGCGCGATAACTATCCGTAGCGCTATGATTACATTCCGCTACCGCTACGCTCGCATTGTATTCGGGGCTCCGGAGACGGCGGAGGAACTTCAAGCGGCGAGTCCTCGGCCGCCGCCGAGGATCTAGGGGCGCCGGAGTTCAAGGAAGAAGCCATCCGCATGGCGCTGGAGGGCGAGCGGACGGTCGCGTCGGTGGCGCGCGAGTTCGGGATCAACGCCAGCGCTCTGGGCAGCTGGGTGAACCGGTATCGGATCGCGAGCGCCCAGGACGAGCAGCCGCCTTCTTCGCGGCCGAGAATCGATGACGCCGGCCAAGTACGAGCTGATCGACGCGGAGAAGGCCCACCACGCGATCGCTCGGGCTGATGGCGCGAATCCCTTAGGTCGGGTGGCCTGGAGGAATCTCACCTTCGGGCCACCCGGTCTGAGGAACTGGAGCTATGCGCCGGTGATAAGCCGTCGTTCCAGGGCGATGATCGGCTCGATGCTCTGCAGGTCGTAGTTGCTCAGGATGACGGCCGTCCAGTCCATGTCGAGGTAGACGGACCAGCTCGTCGAGATGCCGCCCGCACCACCTCCGTGGGTGATGATGCGCTGGTTGTTGTAGGTGGCGGCCACAGGCCCGTACGCCTGGAAGGTCTCCCCTCGAAGGGAACTGCCGGAGGGGTCCTCCCTCAGCGGCTTCGCGGAGATCTTTCCGTTCATGTACAACTCGGTGTAGGGCCGTGCGGTGAGCTTGCCGCCTTGCAACGCGACCGCGAAGCGCACCAGATCCGGGGCGCTGGAGAAGCCGTTGCCACCGCCTGTTCCCATCCATCCCCGTGCCGAGTTGCTGCCTTGGCCGGCGTCGCCGTAGACGGAGCCCTTGTCGAGGTTACGGACGGCGTCAACCCGCGTGCCGTCCTTCTGATACATGTACGGATGGGCGATGCGCTCATCGGCCAGCCACTGGCTGCGGTTGTAGTAGGCGGAGTCCTCCATGTCGGCCGGGAGGAAAATGTTCTGGTGGACGTAGTCCTGGAACGACTTGCCGGAGACCTTCGCCACGAGTTCGCCGAGCAGCGTGTAGCCCATACTGCTGTAGGCCTTCTTCGTTCCGGGGGCGAACTCCAGCTCGAATGTTTTCAGATTCGCCCAGAAGTCCGCCATCTGCTCCGCGTAGCTGTTGTGGATCTTCTCTGGCGGCGGCTTCTCGCCGGCGCGCCGGGCGTCGCCCAGGCCACTGGTGTGCGTCAGGAGATGGTGCACGGTGATGCTTTCGGCCATTTTCGTCGGCAGGCCATCCAGATGCTTGCTCACCAGGTCGTAGAACTTGAGCTTGCCCTGCTGGACGAGCTGCACCACAGCCAGCCCGGTGAACGGCTTGGAGGACGAGGCCAGAGCGTAGATGGTGTCGACCTTGTTCGGGACCTTGCCTTCCTTGTCCGCCCACCCGTAGGCGCGGGCCAGGACCTGACGGCCGCGGTGCGCGATCATCACGGTGCCGGAGAACTCGTCCTTGTCCGCCAGTTCTTTGATGTGCCGATCGAACGCGCCTCCAGGACGCAGATCCTTGGGGATCCGGCCAGAACCTGATGAAAGGTCGGCGGTTCCCTGCGCGGCCAGCAGGCCACCGGCCGCCAGCGGAACTGCTCCCAGGAACCCGAGTGCGGAACGGCGCGAAGGGTCGTGGCCAAGTGAGGGATGTGACAACGCCATGGAAATCCTTTCACGAGAAACGATCTGCGAGGGATGTAAGCGCGCAGGTCGTTTCCTCGGCGTTTCCGCAGCCTTCTTGAGGGTTGGGCCACGCCGAGGCCACCGCCGCAGCCGCGGCCGCCGAGAAAGGCGCGACCTACAACGAACAGGTGGCCTCGCGGATCGTCGAGGCGGATGCGGGCGAGGGCCTGATCGGTCGGCACGATCGCCCGCCGCACCCGCTCGCGCGGTGCGACGAGCGACTCGGCCGCGCGAGCGAAGTAGTCGTGCGCCTCGGATGGGTCACCGATATACAGCAACGTGACACCCGCAGGTGGGCAGGCGAGAACGCGCCCGGCGACGGGTCTCCATGCCGGTCGCTGTCAATGTCGTACCACGCGGGTGCGAGCGCTGTCTGCGCGTGTTTTCCTCGGGCTGCGATCTCTACCGGGCGTGCTCTTCAACCGCCACCCGGTCACGTGATGGGCCGCTGGGATGCGGCAGCATGGGCGTCGGGCAGGGTTTGGGCGAGGACGCGTACCGCCGATCGGATCCGCTCCTGTGGGAGGTGGGTGTATCCCAGGACGATCGCGTTGCCGGGTATGGAGGTCTCGGCGTAGCCGGACAGCGGGCGAAGGTCCAAACCTCGAGCGGCGCCACGCGCGGCGATCTCCTGGGCGGAGATGCCGTGCAGTGCGGCCAGGACGTGCATGCCCACGGATATCGGCTCCGGGCGGATGGCGTCGCCGAGCTGGCGGTCGAGTTCGTCGATGAGGAGCCGCTGGCGCTCGCCGTACACGCCGCGCATTCGCGTGATGTGCTGGGCGAGGTGTCCTTCGGAGATGAAGTCCGCGGCGGCGGCCTGCACCGCGAGCGGCACGGACAGCGACATCGTGACGGCGGCCGAGGCGAGCGCGTCTGCGATGGCGGCGGGCGCCACCACGTAGCCCAGGCCCAGACCCGGGAAGGTGATTTTGTTGAGGGTGCCGATGTACACGACCGATTGGTGATCGTCGAGGCCCTGCAGGGCGGTCAGCGGCCGGTTGTCGTAGCAGAATTCGCTGTCGTAGTCATCCTCCAGGATCCACGCATCGTTGCGCGCGGCCCAGTCAAGTAGCTGCAGGCGCCGCCGGAGCCTCATGACGATGCCGGTCGGGAGTTGGTGAGAAGGCATCACGTAGGCGGCGCGCGCACGTGGTGCCAGGCGTTCCGCCGCGTTCACGTCGATCCCCCCGTCGTCGATCGGCACGGGTACGACGTTCGCCCCGGCGAAAGCCAGAGCCGTTCGCGCCTCGGGGTAGCCGGGGTCCTCACACCACACGTCGTCGCCGGGATCGAGCAGCGCATGAGCGCAGAGGAAGATGGCCTGTCGCGCACCGGACACCACGATGATCCGATCAGGATCGGCCGTGACCCCACGCGAGAGTGTGAGGTGCGCCGCGAGTGCCTGCCGCAGGTCGAGCAGCCCAGCGGGGGCGGGCGAGGCGCTCCATGACATCGGTGCGCGGGCGTGCCGCGCCAGCATCCTCGCCCACAGCCGATGCGGAAACAGCTCCGCATCGGGTTCGCAGGGAGTGAACGCCATCGGCCGGCCCGCCGCTGACCGGCCCGCAAACGTCTCGCTCAGCGAGGTGGGGGCGGCTGACGCCAGACGCATCCGCCGCGCCGGTCGGCGGCGGGGATCGGCACTCGGCGGGCGTTCAGCTCGGCCGCCCGCGCCCAAACCGGAGAGCTGAGGACTGACATAGGTGCCGGACCCGATCCGGCGCTCGATGAAGCCCTCGGCCGCGAGTTGGTCGAACGCCTCCACCACAGTCGAGCGGGAAATTCCGAGAGAGTTGGCGAGCGTACGGGTGGATGGCAGGCGAGCGCCCGGTTCGAACTGCCCGTTCAAAATAGCCGCCCTGAACCCCTGGTGCAGCCGCCAGCGCAGGGGCCTTCCGCTCTCTTGGGCGAGTGGAATGACCAGGGGCGAGAAAGTGGCCGGTGGGCGAGGCACGATAGTGGACTGCTCCATCGCGTATAAGTGGACCTGTTGGGTTGACCACTTTATGCGTACGGTCTCGCCCATGAGGTTCGCTCTGGACGACCAGATCGCCGCACAGCCGGACATGGTCGCGAAATTGCTCATCGTCGACTCGCCTCGCCTCGATGGAGGCCGGCCGATCATCTTCACGGGAATCGGCACCTCGCTGCACGCCGCGCGAATCGCCGCGGCGTGGACGTGGCACGTCTCCGGTGGCCGTATCCGAGCGGCGGCAGTCGACGCGCACGACCTGGCGCTGTGCTATCCGCTGACCGCCGAGGATCAAGTGGTGGTGATCAGCCATCGCGGTTACAAGCGGTATCCGAGCGCCGCGCTCGACAAGGCACGCGCGGCCGGTGCCGCCACGATCGCGATCGTGGGCGCGGATGCGCCTGATCAGCCCGCCGACGTCGTCGCGCGTACGTGCCCCAATGAGACGGCCGGTACCTTCACCGTTTCCTACCTGTCGTCGCTGGCCGTGCTGGGCGGGATGGTGGCCGGTCTGGAAGGGCCGCATCGGGAGCGGTTCGCGGCAGCGCTGCGGACCGTGCCCGAGGCGCTGAAGCTGACCCTGGCTGAACCCGCTCCGATCCAGGTCGCCGAGGGCTGCGCCGCCAGTGAGCCGCTGCTGCTGGTCGGCTTCGATCTCGACGCGATTACCGCGGCCGAGGCCGCACTCAAGATCAAAGAAGGGGCTCGTCTGTGGACGGAGGCGATGTCCACGGAATTCTCCCTGCATGGCACACCCGCCGCCTTCCGTGCCGGAATGAACGTCATCAGCATCACGCCACGCGCTGACGACCAAGGACGGACGAAAACGCTGCGGGCACTGCTGGCCAAGCTCGGCGCGACCGTGTGGATCAGCGGCGAGGACGACGCAGACCTTAGGTTCGCACCGGTTGATCCGTGGATGCGCCCCTTCACGTCCATCGTGCCGTTGCAGCGGCTCACCGCGGAGCTCGCCCGGATACGCGGCACTGATCCCGACACCCTCCACGGCGGGGTGGAACCGTGGATGTCGGCCATGACCGAATTGACGTTGTGACCATGGCCCCTTCGCCGATTTTCTCGAACCCCCTCCCGCTGCCGACGGAGCCGTACCGGCCGCGTAGGACCGAATGGCTCGGGGTCACTGAGCGTGCGGGCTGGCGACTGAAGCTCATCGCCATCGCGGCCGGCAGCGAGCTTCCCGGCGATGCCGAGATCGAAGCCGCGCTCGAGGCGGCCGAGCGAGACCTGCCGCAACCCACGCGGTCCGGGACAGGCCTGGGCGCCGGATTCCTGATCCTGCATCGTGGCACTGAGGCACTGTGGGTGCTCGTGTGCTGGTGGGAGGCCGACATCCTGTACGAGCGGCTATGGCGGGCCGACCTGGGCACGACGAACCTGCGGTCCGTACCACCGGAGGGGCCCACGGCCTGCGTCTGGGAACTGCAGGCCATCGACCACGAACGGCGAGCCTGGATCAGGTATGTCCTGGAGCGCCCCGCAACTCCAGACCTTTCCGGGTATCTCACATCGGGACCTGTCACCGAGAAGACCGCGTCATGACGACACGACGCGTCGCCGTCGTCCAGGCCGCGCCCCGCCTCTTCGATCTGCCGGAGACACTGCACCGTTTCCGAGACCTCCTGGCGCAGGCGGCCGCTGAGGGAACGCACCTCGTGGTGTTCCCCGAGGCGTTCATCGGCGGCTACCCCAAGGGCTCGACCTTCGGTGCGAGCGTGGGACGGCGCGACGACCAGGGACGCGCGCTGTTCGCGCGGTACCGCAGATCGGCAGTCGAGATCCCTGGTGAGGCGTTCGAGGAGATCAGCGCCGCTGTGGCGGCCCATGGAGTCCACGTGGTCGTCGGCATCATCGAACGCTCTGGCCGTACCTTGTACTGCTCGGCACTGTTGTTCGCACCCGACGGCACGCTGCTGGCTCGCCACCGCAAGCTCGTACCCACGGGAACCGAACGCGTGATCTGGGGACGCGGCGACGCACGCGACGTCATCGTCACAGACACGGACATCGGGCGCATCGGCCTGGCCATCTGCTGGGAAAGCTACATGCCGCTCTACCGCACCGCCCTCTACGAGCGGGGCGTGCAGATCTATTGCGCGCCCACAGTGGACGATCGCGACGTATGGACGTCGACCATGCGGCACATCGCCGTCGAGGGCCGTTGCTTCGTGCTCTCGGCCAACCAGTTCGCCGGCAGGAACGACTATCCGCACGACTTCCCCGCGGCCGATCCGGCCGGCGCGGCCTCAGGGATCATCCAAGGGGGCAGTTGCATCGTGGACCCCTTCGGACGCGTGGTCACCGGGCCGTCCTTCGGCAAGCAGGACATGCTCGTCGCCGACATCGACCTCGCCGTGCTCGACGGCGCTTACCTCGACCTGGATGTCGTCGGCCACTACGCACGCCCCGACATCTTCCAGTTCCGTACCTCTCCACCAGGGTCATAGGAGAAATGCGTCCGCCGCTCGCGTCGGCAGGATCGACCACAACGTCATCGGCAGCAAGCTCTTGCGGGAGGTCGGTGCTCGTTCGCCACGGGCGATCTGGCTCACCGGACGGTGACTTCGTTCACTCCTCCTGCCACCGGAGCCGTCTCGCCCGGCGTCGCAGGAGCCCAGCACAGCGAACCTGCACTTACCCTTCGGGGCTCCCTGGTACGGATTCAGGCGGATTCGCGGATGACCAGTTCGGTGGGGAGGATGAGTGGGGTGGGCTCCTCGCCGCGGATCAGAGCGAGGAGCATGCGGATCATCTCGCGGCCGAGGGCCTTGATGGGCTGGCGCACCGTGGTGAGGGTGGGATGGGTGTGCCGGGCGGTCACCACGTCGTCGAACCCCACGACCGCGATCTCGCCGGGTACGGCCCGGCCGTGCTCTTTCAGCACGCCGAGCGCGCCCACGGCCATCTCGTCGGAGGCGACCAGCACGGCGTCGAGGTCCGGATGGTCGGTCAGCAGGCGAGCCATCGCGGCGGCTCCGCTCGCCTCCGTGAAGTCGCCGTGCGCGACCCGCTCGGCCCCGAGTCCTGCCAGTGCCAGCGCCTCGCGGAAGCCCAGGTAGCGGGATACGCCGACGTGCATGTCGAGCGGCCCGGTGATGGTCGCGATCCTGGTGCGGCCGGTGGAGATCAGGTATTCGGCCGCCTGGCGCGCGCCGTCGCGGTTGTCGGCGTCCACGTACCAGTGGTGGGAGCCGCCCAGGGAGCGTCCGCCGTGGACCACGGGGACGCCGCCTTCGGCGGCCACCTTCGCCAGAGGGTCGTTTTCCCGCAGGGCCAGCAGCATGACACCGTCGGCCCTGCGTGACTGCAGGACACGGGCCAGCCGGTTCCTGCCGCGCTCGGAGGCGGCCAGGATCAGCAGCAGCTCAAGGTCGGTCTCCTCCAGGGCGGCGTTCACCCCGACGATGACCTCGGCGAAGAAGGGGTTGGTGAACAGGGCCTGGTCGTCGCTGGAGACCGCCAGCACGACCGCGCCACTGCGCTGGGTGGCCAGGGAGCGGGCGGCGACGTTGGGTACGTAGCCCAGATCCTTGACGGCCCGCTCCACGGCCTGCCGCGCGGCCCGGCTAACATGCGGGGCGTTGTTGATCACCCGGGACACCGTGCCCCTGGACACGCCCGCCCGCTGGGCCACCTCGTCCAGCGTCGGCTGCCGATCCGTCATTTTTAGGAGCGCTCCCAAGTGTGTACGTGCTGGTCATGTGGAGGTTATCAGGCTTCCAGTCTGTGAGCGCTCCCAACGGTGATCAGGCCCTGGTGAGGGGGCTGAAGGGCCCGTCGGCCACGCGTTCCACCACGCCGTCCAAGATCTCGTCGATCGCGTCGAGCACGTCGTCTCCGAGGGTCGCCCCGGATGCCGCCGCGCTGTCGCGCACCTGCTCGGGCCGCGAGCCGCCGACGATCGCGGCCGAGATCTCCAGGCCGCGCAGCACCCAGGCGATCGCCAGTTGCGCCATGGTCAGCCCGAGGTCCGCCGCGATCGGGCGGAGCCGCTCCACGCGCGTCAGGATGTCGTCGGTGAGCAGGCGGCCCACGAACTCCTTGCGCGCCTCGGCGGGCGGCGCCTGGCCAGGGGAGTAGCGCCCAGCCAGCACGCCCTGGGCCATCGGCTGGTAGACGAGCTGGCCGACACCTTCCTTGGCGCACAGCGGGAGGATCTCTGGTTCGATGACCCTGCGCAGCATGTTGTACTGCGGCTGGTTGGACACGATCCGGTCCAGGCCCAGGTCGTCGGCGATTCGCAGCGCGTCGGCGAGCTGATCCGCCGTCCAGTCGGAGACGCCGACGTACAGGACCTTGCCGCTTCGCACCAGGTCGTCGAAGGCCCGCAGGGTCTCTTCCAAGGGGGTGGCGTAGTCGTAGCGGTGCGCCTGGTAGAGATCCACGTAGTCGGTGCCGAGACGGCGCAGGGAGCCGTCGATCGAGCGGATGATGTGCTTGCGGGACAGGCCGCGGTCGTTGGGGCCGGGGCCGGTGGGCCAGTAGATCTTGGTGAGGATCTCCACCGAGTCGCGGCGGACGCCCCGCAGCGCCTGGCCGAGCACCTCCTCGGCGCGGGTCTCGGCATAGGCGTCGGCGGTGTCGAACGTGGTGATCCCGGCGTCGAGGGCGGCGTGCACGCAGGACTCTACGGTGTCCTCGGTGAGCCAGTTGCCGTAGGCGATCTCACTGACCATGAGCCCGCTGTGCCCAAGATGACGAAATTTCATGAAGTCTCCCTTGTCGCGAGGTGTGGGGTGAGGACGAGGACCGATCGGCTCGGTGCCCCGCCGCCGATCAACATGAGCAGCAGGCGGACCATCTCCCGGCCCATCTCCTGGACCGGCTGATGGACCGAGGTGAGCCCGGCCTGCTCGGCGAGTGGCGAGTCGTCGAAGCCCACGACGGCTACGTCGGCGCGGCCCGCCTCACGCAGCACCCGCAGCGCGCCCAGGGCCATCAGGTCGGAGGCGGCGAAGACCGCGTCAAGGTCGGGCCTGCGGGCCAGCAGTGCCCGCATGGCAACGGCACCGCTCCGCTCACTGAAGTCCCCGCCCGCCACGAGATCGGAACTCTCCTCGATCCCGGAGGTGGTCAGGCCATCACGGTAGCCCCCCAGCCGGTGGACGCTGACGAGCATGTCCATCGGTCCCGTGATGGTCGCGATCCGGCGCCGTCCCCGCTCGACCAGGTGCCGCACCGCCAGGTACGCTCCCGCCTGGTTGTCCACGTCCACGACATGAGCGGCGAGAGCGGGATCGAGCGGCCTGCCGCCCAGCACCGCCGGGAGGCCGAGCTCTCCCAGGTGGGACGGGAGCGGATCCTCATGGTGCAGCGAGAGCAGCAGGACCCCGTCCACGTGGCCGCCCCCGAGATAGGCCTCCAAGGCTGACCGCTCGCTGCTCGACCGAGCCATGGTCATCAGTAACTGCTTGCCGGACGACGTCAGCTGCGCCGCGATGCCGCGTACCACGCCCGCGAAGAACGGGTCGCTGAAAACCCGCTCGGGAGACTCTGAGATGACCAGCGCGACGGTGTCCGTGCGCCGGGTGACCAGCGAACGCGCGGCTCGATTGGGGGTGTAGCGCAACTCCTCGATGGCCTTCTGCACGGTGACCCTGGTCTTCGGGCGTACCTTGGAGGAGCCGTTGAGCACGCGGGAGACCGTGCTCCGGCCGACCCCCGCGTGCGCGGCCACCTGCTCGATCGTGGGTCTCACAACCCACCGCGCCTGATCACCTCGGCGTACCAGCGCGCGCTGTCCTTGGAGGTACGGCGCTGCGTGGCGAAGTCGACGTGAACCAGGCCGAACCGCTGAGAGTACCCGTACGCCCACTCGAAGTTGTCCAGCAGAGACCAGGCGAAATAGCCGCGCAGCGGCACTCCCTGCGCCACGGCGTCGTGGCAGGCGCGCAGGTGGCCATCGAGGTAGGCGATCCGGTCGGCGTCGTGCACCTGGTCGTCGTAGGCCGCGCCGTTCTCGGTGACGTAGAGGGCGGTCACCGAGTAGTCGCGGGCGAGCCGCACGAGCAGGTCGGACAGCCCGCTCTCGTCGATCTCCCATCCCATGGTGGTCCGCGGCCGCCCGCCGTCCACGAATCGCACCGTCTCCGACCCGACGTATGGGCTCGGCTTGCCCGCCGTATGGGCGGAACCGTCGCCGGAGACTATGGCCGGGGTGTAGTAGTTGACGCCCAGGAAGTCCAGCGGTGCGGCGATCACCTTCAGGTCGCCGTCATGGACGTGCTCGAAGCCGGTCACCTCGATCAGGTCCTCGACCACGTCCGCTGGGTATGCGGCCCGGAACAGCGGGTCCAGGAAGATCCGGTTGGCCACGCCGTCGATGCGGCGCGCGGCGTCCAGGTCCTCGGCCGAGCCGGTGGCCGGGCTCACCTGGGCGGGGTTCAGGGTAATGCCGACCCGCGAGCCGCTCATGGCGCCGGCGGCCATGCCGTGACCGAGCAGCAGGTGGTGCACGGCACGGATGGCGGCGGCAGGCTCACGCCGACCGGGCGCGTGCTCTCCGGTGGCGTACCCGAGGAAGGCCGAGCACCAGGGCTCGTTGAGCGTGGTCCAGTTCGTCACCCTGTCGGCCAGCGCGTCGTGCACGGCGGCGGCGTAGTCGGCGAAGCGCAGGGCCGTGTCCCGCGCGGGCCAGCCACCGGCGTCCTCCAGCGGCTGGGGCAGGTCCCAGTGGTACAGCGTCGGCCACGGCTGGATCCCGCGGCTCAGCAGCTCGTCCACAAGGCGCCGGTAGAAGTCCAGGCCGCGCTGGTTGACGGCTCCCGATCCGCGCGGCTGCACCCGCGGCCAGGCCACGGAGAAACGGTAGGCGCGCAGGCCGAGCTCGGCCATGAGGGCGACGTCGTCGCGGTAGCGGTGGTAGTGGTCGGCGGCGACGTCACCGGTGTCGCCGTCGCGCACGTTGCCGGGCTGCGCGGCGAAGACATCCCAGATCGAAGGCTCGCGTCCGTCCTCGGCGGCCGCCCCCTCGATCTGGTAGCTCGAGGTGGCGGCCCCCCAGAGAAAGCCAGGATCGAACGTGTTCACGCCTTGACGGCTCCTTCCATGATGCCGCCGATGATCTGGCGGCCGAATGCGATGAAGACGAACAGCAGCGGGAGCGTGGCGATCAGCGTCCCGGAGAACATGAGCGTGTAGTCGGTGTAGTAGGTGCTGGACAACTGGCTGAGCGAGAACTGGACGGTCGGGTTGTCGGCCTCCAGAACGGCCAGCGGCCACAGGAACTCGTTCCAGGTGCCCATGAAGGTGAACAGTCCCAGCACGGCGGCGCCCGGCCGTAGAGCGGGCAGCACGACCTTCCAGAAGATGCCGAAGGTCGAGCAGCCGTCCACCCGTGCCGCCTCGACCAACTCGTCGGGGACTGCCCGCTCGGCGTACTGCCGCATCAGGAAGACACCGAACGCCGAGACCAGGAACGGCACGATGACCGCCTGCAGCCGGTTCTGCCAGCCGAGCTCCACCATGATCATGTAGAGCGGGATGATGCCCATCTGGACCGGGATCATCATCGTGGCCAGGATGACGAGCAAGAGCGCGTTCCTGCCGCGGAAGCGCAGCTTGGCGAACGCGAAGCCGGCCAGCGAGCAGAAGAACACCACCGATACGGTCACGGTGATGGAAGCGATCGCGGAGTTGACCATTCCCAGCAGGAAATTGGCGTCCTCGGCCGCGAAGAGCCGCGTGACGTTCTCGCCCAGGTTGCCGCCCGGGGTGAGCGGCGGCGGCCAGTCACCGACGACGTCGTTGGCACGGGTGGCGACGACGAACAGCCAGTAGATCGGGAAGACCGACAGCGCGATCGCCGCCAGCAGGGTGAGGTAGACCAGAGGGCCTGAGGTTCGCATGGCTATCTCGCTCTCCGCGTGACCAGGAAGTTGACCAGAGCGAAGACCACAATGAGCAGGAAGATCATCCAGGCGACGGCCGAGCCATAGCCGTAGTCGAAGTCTCTGAAGGCCTTCTCGAACATGTACATGGCCACGGTCTGGAACTGCCGCAGACTGCCGCCGGAGATGGCGTAGGCGCCCTGGCCGAAGATGAGCGGCTCGGTGAACAGCTGCATGCCGCCGATCGTCGAGATGATCACCGCGAACAGGATCGCCGGCCGGATCAGCGGCACCGTGATGCCCCAGAACTGCCTGACCCTGGAGGCACCGTCGATGGCCGCCGCCTCGTACACGTCGCGCGGTACCGACTGCATCGCGGCCAGGAAGATCAGCGCGTTGTAGCCGGTCCATCGCCAATCGACCATGACCGAGATCGCCAGCCAGGACGACCACTTGTCCGCCCGCCAGTCCACCGGGTCCATGCCCAGCAGGGCGAGCAGGCCGTTGGCCATGCCGGCGTCGCGGTCGAAGATCTGGCTGAACACGATGCCCACCGCGGCCACCGAGGTGACGATCGGCGCGAGCACTCCCATCCGGAAGAACGTCAGCGCACGCAGCCGCTGGTTGAGCAGGCTCGCCACGACCAGTGCCAGGAGCAACTGCGGCACCGTGGCCAGCACGAACATGCCAAGGGTATTGACGACCGCGTTCCAGAAGTCGGGGTCGGCGAACAGATCCGCGTAGTTCGCCAGCCCGACGAAGCCCGCGTCCCCTGCCAGGTCCCAGTCATGCAGCGAGACCCACGCGGTGTACAGCAGCGGGAAGAGCCCGAAGACCGCGAAGATCACGAAAAACGGCGCCACGAAGAGGTAGGGCGAGCCCACCAGGTCGAGGCGGGACAGCAGCCCCGCCCGCGACCTCGCGTGCGACCTCGCGTGCGACCTCGCGTGCGAAGCGGATGACACCTTGCTACTTCGCAGCACGCTTGGCGTCCTCGACAGCCTTGGCCCACGCCTCGTCCGGCTGGAGCTTGCCCTGCTCGACGGCCGTCAGCGCGTTGCCGACGCGGTCACCGACCGGGTTGTTGTTCGGCCCCAGGTAGACCGGCTTGAGCGCCTTCGCGCTCGCTCCGAAGATCTTCCCGACGGGAGCGTTGTTGAAGTAGTCGTTGACGAAGCCCTGCACCGCCGGGTCGTCGATGGCCTGCGGCGACGAGGGGAAGTTGCTCTTGGCCTTGAACGCCGCGATCTGCCCCTTCGGGCTGGTGAGGAACTTCACCAGTTCGGCCGCTTCCTTCTGGTGCTTGCTCTGCGTCGGCACCGCGAGGAACGAGCCACCGCGAACGGCTCCGTCGCCTGGCACGCGCGCCACATCCCACTTGCCGGCGTTCTCCGGCCCCGCCTGCTCCTCGATGACGCCGAGCATCCAGGACGGGCACGGGATGGTGGCGAAGGTGCCCTTCTTGAACCCGGCGTTCCACTGCGGGCTCCACTGCGCGAGATTCGCCGACAGTCCGCCCTGGACCATCTTGACCGCCTGGTCCCAGGCGGCCTTCACTCCGGGATTGGTGTCGATCACCAGGTTGTTGGAGGTGTCGTAGTAGGTGTGGTCGCCCTGCTGCATCAGGATGTTCTGATAGATGCCCCCGGCCGAGTCGAAGAAGTGCGCTCCCGTCTTGGCCTGAGCGAACTTCTGCCCGGTGGCAAGGTAAGCGTCCCAGGTCGGCCAGAGCTCACCGACCTTCTCACGATCGGCGGGCAGTCCGGCCTTGGCCAGCAGGTCTGTCCGGTAGCACATGCCTTGCGCGCCGACATCTGTGCCGAGCCCGACGAGTTTGGCACCGTCGTTCGTGAGCGCCTGCTTCCACTTCCATTCCAGGAAATCGGCCTTCAGCGACCCGGCTCCGTGGTCGAGAAGGTTCACGAACTGCTCGGGCTTGGCCATGAACTGGATGAGGATGCCCTCCTCCAGCGCGACAATGTCTCCGGCTCCGCTGCCCGAGGCCATCCACTGCTGCAGCTTGGGCAGGTAGTCGCCGAGCTGGGCGATGCTCTCCTGCTTGATCGTTATTCCGGGATGAGCGGCCTCGTACTGCTTGTACAGCTCCTCGTAGCCGAACTCGCTGAAGGTCTTGACCACCAGGGTGGTCTTTCCCTGCGTCGCGGCGTCCTGCGTCTGTGCGCCGGCGCCGCACGCCGCGAGCAGGCCGGTGAGGGTGGCGGCGATCAGTGGCCGCGCCAGCCGTGTCGTCATGTCATTTCTCCCCTGCTTCCGGGAGCGGTTCCAGAGCGGATGGAGGCACTGGATACACGCAACTACCTGCGTTGACGCCGCGGATTGTGCCAGTGTTCCAGAGCTTTTTCCGGACATAATTGGGAGCGCTCCCAGCCGATGTTAGGGGATTGTCGCACCGCTGAGAAGGGGGCGACGAGAGCAAGGTTCAATCTCTGCGAAACAGTTGACAGCTCGCGGTGCCCTGGCAGAAGATTCGGCACTGACGCCGCGGTGTGCCGGGGACGATCTGTCCAGCGACCTGAAAGGTCCCGGTATGTCCGCCACACTCAGGCTGTCCGCGGCCTGTGTCCTCCTCCTCGCCGGCCTCGCGACCCCCGCGCACGCCGACTCCTACGAAAGACTGCTGAACGGCGGCTTCGACAGCAGCAAAGACCCTTGGTGGAGCAGCCAGAACACCCCGTCACGCGTCGAATCGGGCCGGCTGTGCGCCGACGTCCCGGCCGGGACCACGAACCCGTGGGACTCCATGATCGGCCAGAACGACGTCCCGTTGGAGGACGGCCAGCCGTACACGCTCCGCTTCACCGCCTCCGCCAGCCGGGACGTCACCATCCGCACCACCGTCCAGCTCGCCGGCCCTCCGTACACCACCCCTCTGGACCAGCGGCCCGAGCTGACGGCCACGCCGCGCACGTTCGAGTACACCGCGACGTCGAACGTCTCGGACTCGCACGGACAGGTGACCTTCCAGATGGGCGGCGCCACGGAGCCGTACACGGTGTGCCTGGACGAGATCTCCCTGGTCGGCGGGGTGCTCCCGCCGGGCGGCGTCCGGGACCTGGGCTCGCCGGTGCGGGTCAACCAGCACGGCTACGCGACCTCAGGCCCCAAGCGCGCCACGATCGTCAACCCCGGGACGGAGCCGCTGGAATGGCGGCTGCTCGACAAGCGCGGCGCAGCCGTGGCCCAGGGGCGCACCCGAGTGCACGGTGCCGACGCGATGTCCGGCGACCATGTCCACGTGGCCGACTTCTCGTCCGTCCGCAAGGCGGGCACCGGCTATACGCTCGCGGTCGGCGACCAGGTCAGCCTGCCGTTCGAGATCGGCGACGACCTGTACGACGGGCTGCGCAGGGACGCACTGGCGTACTTCTACCACAACCGCAGCGGCATCCCGATCGAGGCCGCATACGTCGGCGACGCCTATGCCAGGCCGGCCGGGCACCTCGGCGTCGCGCCCAACCAGGGAGACACCCGCGTCCCGTGCCTGCCGGGCACCTGCGACCACACGCTGGACGTGCGCGGAGGCTGGTACGACGCGGGCGACCACGGCAAGTACGTGGTGAACGGCGCCCTCGCCGCCTGGCAGCTCATGGACCTCTACGAGCGCTCGCGCGGGCAGAACGATCTGAAGGGGACGCGCGACGGCCTGCTGCGCATCCCCGAGGCCGGCAACGGCGTCCCGGACGTGCTCGACGAGGCTCGCTGGGAGGTGGAGTTCCTGCTTCGCATGCAGGTGCCCGCCAGCGGCCTGGTCCACCACAAGATGCACGACGCCGCGTGGACCGGACATCCGACGATCCCGCACCTGGACGCGCAGCCGCGCTACCTCTACCCGCCCTCCACCGCCGCGACGCTCAACCTTGCCGCAGCCGGCGCCCAGTGTGCCCGGATCTGGAGGACATGGGACCGCGTGTTCGCCCGACGTTGCCTTGAGGCCGCCGAGACCGCTTGGCGGGCGGCCCGTGCGCATCCCGACCTTTATGCACCACCCGGAGGCGAGGGCGGGGGCGCCTACGACGACACCGACGTCTCCGACGAGTTCTCCTGGGCCGCCGCCGAACTGTACGCGACCACCGGGAAGCGCTCCTACCTGCCCTTCGTCACCACGAAACTGACCGCGGACGGGTTCTCCTGGCAGTCGACCGGCGCGCTGGCCGACCTGACCGTCGCCCGGCTGCCCGGCCGGTTCCCGGCCGCCATGTCCGCCGCCGCACGCAAGCGGGTGCTGTCCGTCGCCGGCCGCTACGTACGCGACATGAACGCTCAGGGCTACGCCAACCCCTACCTGCCGGCCGACGGCAAGTACGTCTGGGGCTCGACCAGCGCCACCACCAACAGCGCAATGATCATGGCGACGGCCTACGACCTCACCCGCGACCGCCGCTACCGCGAAGCGGTCCTGGAGTCGATGGACTATCTGCTCGGGCGCAACGCGCTCAACCAGTCCTACGTCACCGGGTACGGCGAACGGGCCAGCCACAACCAGCACCACCGATTCTGGGCCCACCAGATCGACCCGAGCCTTCCCACCCCTGCCCCCGGTTCCCTGGCCGGAGGGCCCAATTCCGGCCTCCAGGACCCGGTCGCCCAGCGCAACCTCGCCGGCTGTACGCCCGCCAAGTGCTACATCGACGACATCGGCTCCTGGTCCACCAACGAGGTGGCGATCAACTGGAACTCATCCCTTGCCTGGATCGCCGCTTTCACTGACTCCCTGTGACAGGGGTCCCTAAGAAAGGAAAGCAGTACATGCGAGTATTAACCCGGTTGGCGGCGATCACGGCCGCAACGGCGACCGCCCTGTCGGTGGCCGTCGCCACACCCGCAACCGCCGCGACCGAGCTGGTGGTCAACGGCACCTTCAGCACCTCCACCGCCCCATGGTGGAACTCGTCCAACACCTCCATGGCGGTGGACACGGGACGGCTGCGCGTCAACGTGACCGGCGGCACGGCCAACCCGTGGGACGCCATGGTGGCCCAGAACAACATCACCCTGACCAGCGGCAAGGCCTACACGCTGTCGTTCGACGCCGTCGCCTCCGCCTCGGTCAGCGCGGTCACCACCGTGCAACTGGCCGACAGCCCGTACACCAACACCCTGACGCAGACGATCGCGCTCACCACGACGAGCAAGCGCTTCAGTTTCCCCTTCACCTCCAGCCTGAGCACGGCGGCCGGACAGGTGTCGTTCCAACTCGGCAAGAACGCCGCCCACACCGTCCACCTCGACAACGTCTCCCTCACCGAGACGACGTCGGGGTCCGGGCCGATCGGCATGACGAGCGGTTTCTACGTCGACCCCAACTCCAACCCCGCCGTCTGGGTGCGCAACAACTCCGGCGACTCCCGCGCGACCCGCATCCAGTCCTCTATCGCCTCCAAGCCGATGGCCCGGTGGTTCGGTAGCTGGAGCGGCGACATCACCGCCGCTGTCTCCGGCTTCGTGGGCGCCGCCGACAGCGCCGACAAACTGCCGATCCTGGTCGCGTACAACATCCCCGGTCGCGACGCGTGCGGCGGTCACTCCGGCGGCGGCGCCGGCAGTGAAGCGGCGTACAAGACCTGGATCTCCGCGTTCGCCTCCGGCATCGGCAACCGACCCGCGGTCGTCGTCATCGAGCCCGACTCCCTCGGAGACTTCGACTGCATGAGCGAGACCGCGCGGCAGGAGCGCATCCGCATGCTGACCTACGCAACCGAACAGTTCCGCGACAAGGCCGCCAACACCTGGGCTTACCTCGACGCCGGCAACGCCGGCTGGACCGCGCCGGCGACCATGGCCTCCCGGCTGCAGAGCGTGGGCGTCGCGAACGTCCGCGGATTCTCGGTCAACGTCTCCAACTACTACACCACCAGCCAGTCGGCCACATACGGGAACGCGATCAACTCCGCGCTCGGCGGCACCGCCAAGTTCGTGATCGACACCAGCCGCAACGGCAACGGCTCCAACGGCGAATGGTGCAACCCATCGGGCCGCAAGCTCGGCGCCACGACGCAGATCGGCGGTGGCGGCGAGATGCTGCTCTGGGTCAAGGTCCCCGGCGACTCGGACGGCAACTGCGGCATCGCGCCGAACGTGCCCGCCGGGACGTTCAGCCCGGACCTCGCCATTCGGCTGATCGACGGCACGTAGTACCAGCCGAACTCGAATGCGGCCTCGGCCACGCCGATGACCGCTACCTGCACCTGACGACATCGCCGCCGGCTACGTCGAAGACCTGGGCACCCCAACACGACGAAAGCGTCGCAGGAAAGGCCACGCCAACTGTGACGTCGGGCGTGGCCCGCAAGAGTGGACCTTCTCGAAGCTGAAGGCCGCAGCCGTGCGAATGGCTGCGGCCTGGGCGGTGGTGCTGCGAGAGCGCTCCGGTGTTGAGGCCGCGCCGATCGATCGGTACGCCACGGTGCGGCCATTCATCGAACTGCCGGCCGCGGTGATCCCGTGGTTGCGCCGAGGCCGGCCCTCGCCTGCATCCGCCGCTGATCGACCGGCCCGCGTTGTGAGATCCCGTCAGACGGGTCACGACGACGTGAAAGGCTGCATCGCCTGACCGCTTGGCCGGGAGCTGATGCGATAGCCGTTCACCGCGCCGTGGTGGCGGCCTCGGCGATGTGCTCGGGGCGGACGCCCATCCCGATGAAGCGGCCCATGAGGTGACGCAGCGGCGGCAGCGTCCGGAACGCTGTGAAGATCGGCGGCACGTGCTGGGTCGTGTCGTCGCCCAGGTCCTTGGGATAGAGGTCCCTCAGGATGCCGAGCTGGAAGGCCTGGGTCACCCGCGCGGCGCGTTGTCTGCGCGACTGCACCCGGGCCAGCTCGACATCCTCTGGTACGCCGCCTCGGGCGAGAAGCGGACCCAGCAGGTTGGCGGTGGCCACCGCGTCCTGCACGGCCAGGTTGATGCCCACGCCGCCCGCGGGCGACATGGCGTGGGCGGCGTCGCCGATGCACAGCACTCCCGGCCGATGCCATCGGGTGAGCCGGTTGACCTGGACGGTCAGCTGGTGGACCGCCTCCCAGTCGTCGATCTGCCGGGTGCGGTCGCGCAGGGCGGGCGCCAGCTCCGCCACTCTGTCCCGGAACGCGGGCAGCCCGGCGGCCTTGAGCTCGGCGAAGGCGGTCGCGGGAACCGCGTAGGCGATCTGCCAGTAGTCGCCCCGGTCGATCGAGATCAACGCTCCCTTGCCGCCCTGGAAGAAGGGCACCCGATCCTCCGCCCGGCGCGGCAGGCGAAACCACAGCACGTCCATGGGCGGAGAGTCGTTCACGGGAGCCAGGTCCGCCCGCGCCCGTACCGTGGAGTGGCGGCCGTCCGCCCCGATCACCAGGTTGGCCCGTACCTCCACGGGCCCGTCCTCGGTGTCGGCCAGGACACCGGTCACCCGCCCCCGCTCGGTGAGGAGCTCCCTCGCCTGGGCACGGCGCAGGAGGCGGAAGGAGGGGTAGGCGGTGGCCTTGTCGGCCAGAAAGTCCAGTACGTCCCACTGCGGCATGAACGCGATGTAGGGGCAGCGCACCTTCAACCTGCTGAAATCGGCGAAGGTGACGTCCTTGCCGCCCATGTTGACCGTCACGTGGGGCATCTTGGTGTGCGGGAGGCTGAGGAACTCCTCGATCCACCCCAGCTCGGCGATCAGCTCCAGGGTGGAGGGGTGGACGGTGTCGCCGCGGAAGTCGCGCAGGAAGTCCGCGTGCTTCTCCAGCACGATCACCTCCACGCCCTGACGGGCCAGCAGCAGCCCGGCCATCATCCCCGCCGGGCCGCCCCCGACGACACAACACTGTGCACGCATGGTCATCCCTCTTCCGGAAACAGCAGCCCGACCAGGGCCGCGATATCGATGGGGGTGCCCAGCCGCCGATTGACGGCCACGGTGGCGAACAGGGTCCGGGCCGCGGTGGCGGTGTCGTGGCCGCGAAGCTCACCGGCGGCGACCCGCTCGGCCAGGAAGCCGCCGATGAGCCGCTGCCCCTCGCTCACCAGCGCCGCCAGCGGCGCACGGGCCTGGGCGGCGCTGAAGAACAACGCCATCAGGTCGGCGTGGCCGGCCAGCAACCTGTCGAAGGACTCCAGCAGCTCTGTCAGCACTTGGGTGGCTGGGCGAGGGTCGTTCGGCTCGGCTCGCAACTCACGCAGCCGGGGCAGGAAGCCTCGCTCCGACAGGAGCGTCTCCACCATCGCCTCTTTGCTGTCGAAGTAGCGATACAGCAGGCCGGGAGTGACACCCGCTGCCTGCGCCACATCCTTGACCGTGGCCCCGTCCACGCCCTTGTCGGCGAACACCGTCAGCGCCGCGTCCAACAGTTGCTCCCGGCGCCACACCGCCTGCTCGCTTCGCGTCCTGGCCATCGCCCTCATCTCGTTGAGTAAACGTTTATTCAATGTATCAGAGGGTTTCAACCGTGGCGCTCGTCAAGCTCGTGCCAGGCGGCGTGCGGGTGCGCACTCGGAGCAGGCGCATGCCGCCATCCTGACGAAAATCACTGAGTGCAGGATCTGGCGGACGACAGAGGCATCGGCGTATACCCGTATCGCCCCGGAGCCCTCTTCCAGCAGGGGCAGGCATCTGCGCTGGGCGGCATGCTGCGCGAGCATCCAGGCGGCCGCATCCGCGCCCGCTTGCGAGTGAGTCTCAGCGAAGGTGTCGTTCACGTCACGGATGCCGCACTCGACATGAGTCTCCTACGTCTCGCTGAGGCGATCCCGCAGCGCGTCGTACACGTCCGTCGGGAGCGGGCCCTTCTGGGCGGCGGCGACATTGGCCCGCATGTGCGCCGCGTCGGTCGAGCCGACGATCAACGAGTGCAGATCTCGGTGGCTGAGGATGAAGCGGAGCAGGAGTTCCATCGTCGAGGCGCCGTCCGCCAGATCGTCCAGGCCGGCGGCGGCGAGCCGCGCGTGGCGGTCGGCGAGCGGCCGGCGTATTGGCTCCGGTATGGCCTCAGGCGGAGCCACGAGCGGGCGGGCGACTGAGCCGCGCGCGATCGTCCCCGCGCCGGCTGCCGCGGCGGCGGTGATGAGTTCCTCGTGGGAGCGGTCGAGCGCCGAGTAAGGGAGGAGGAAAACGTCGAACGACCCGATCGCGATGTGCTCCGGAAGGTTGGGCAGATTCCCTGACATGCCGGTGAAGCGGATCGCGCCTTCGTCCTGGAGGGCCAGCATCTCGGCGATGGTGTCCTCGGCCCGCATCACGGCGACGCTCGGGCTCATGTGCACCATCAGGATGTCAAGGTGGTCGGTGCGCATCCGGCGCAGACTCTGTTCGACGCACGCGCGGACGTTCGCCCTCGTGTAGACGTGCGGCGAACCGTCCGCGGCGAGTGGGCAGCCGCACTTGCTGGAGAGGATGAATTCGTCGCGCCGGTGGGAGATCCAGCGGCCGATGTGCTCCTCGGCGTCGCCGTAGTCCGGCGAGGTGTCGATGAGGTTCACTCCCGAGTCGAGGACCGTGTTCAACAGCGTGCGGGCCTCATCGTCGCTTATCTGTTTGCCCCAGGCCTGTGGCCCGCGCAGCTCCATCGCTCCGTAGCCGAGGCGGCTCGTCTGTAACCCTGTTCTGCCCAGCTTCGCGGTTGGCAGCGTCACGTCATCGTCCTCTTTTCGGTCTCGGCGCGTCCGGAGTCGATGGCGCCGAACCACCGCCGCAAGGCTGCTCGGAGTGCTTCCAACTCCGCGGGATCTGGTTGGGGTGATGCCGATGCCCAGGCCACGTAGCAGTCCGGTCGAAGGAGCAGAGCTGTGGGCGCGGGGGTCTGGGGGCGTGCGGTGACGATGTCGACGTGGTCGTGCCACGGGGCGAGCGTCTCGGCGAGCGATGCGTCTTCGGTCAGGTCCAGCAGCAGAGGGCGTGCGGTTCTGGTCAGCTCGGCCAGCCGGACCGGCCCGGACGGGGTGCGCAGTTCCATGTCCGGGGCGAACCGGCCGGTCAGCGGGTGCGCCTCGGGTTCGCCCATGTCGTAGCGGACGTCGGCGCCCGCGGTGAGTTCGGCCAGGCGCTGTACGGTGTTCGGGTCGCGGAGCAGTTCGGTGAACAGCTCGCGCAGGCCGGTGACGTCGCTGCCGGGGGCGATCAGGGCGGACTGCGCCCGTGCGTTCAGGACCATGCGGTGGGCGGCCGATCGCCGCTCGGTCTCGTAGCTGTCCAGCAGTCCGGGCGGGGCGCTTCCCCGGAGCTCGGCGGCGAGTTTCCAGCCGAGGTTGATCGCGTCCTGCAGGCCGAGGTTGAGTCCGGGTCCACCCCCCGTGGCGCCGTACACGTGGGCGGCGTCACCGATCAGGAACACCCGGCCGTCGGCGAACCGTTCGGCGACCCGGGTGTTACCCCCGGTCATTCGGCGCAGCGCGTGCGGACCTTCGCCGTCGGGCGGACCAAGCGGCACATCGACGCCGAGCACGCGGCGGATGCTCGCCCGCAACTCCTCCAGGCTCATCGGGGCGTCGGTCGCGGGCTGGTCCCACTCTGTGGCACTGATCAGCGGCGGGTGGCCGGGCATCGGCGCGTAGGAGAACCCTCCATGCTCGGTGCGGTGCGGCAGGAACGGCAGAACAGCGCCATAGCCGGGCACGTTCAGCGCGCCGGTCGCGGGATCGACCCAGTCCGCCGGGATCGTCGCGTGCGCTGAGCGGAGCGTCATCCGGTCGTAGGTGATGCCGGGGAACTCGATGCCGGAGAGCTTGCGGGTGGTGCTGTGGGCTCCATCCGCGCCGATGAGATACCGGGCCCGCAGCTGGTACGCCCCGCCCGGACTCGCGACGTCGACGGTGACCGCGTCGTCGTCCTGCGACAGGCCGACGACCTCGTGTCCCCGCCGGATCTCCACGCCCAGTTCGATGGCGCGCTCCTGCAGGACCTGCACAATGCGGCGCTGTGGTACCGGCAGGGCATAGATCGGACTGTCCGCCAGCAGGCTCAGGTCCAGGCCCATCGCGCCGAACATGAAGTACGCGGAGTTCGGCTGCGGCGGTGCCGGGTTACCGCTGAGACGTTCGTACAGCCCGCGGCGGTCGATCATTTTCACGACCTGGCCGAGTAATCCGTTCGCTTTCGGTTCCTCGCTCGGCTCCGGTAGCCGTTCCAGCACGAGCGGCCGAACCCCGGCCAGGCTCAGTTCGCAGGCCAGCATCAGCCCGTTCGGACCGCCGCCGGCGATAACGACATCTGTGATCATTGACGTCTTTTCCTTCTGTGGTTCTTAGGGGACGGGAAGGCCCGCGGTGAGCTGGTCGAACACCTCGCGCAGCAGCGGCGCGAGCGGAATCGGCCGATCGGCGCTCAGGACGTGCTCGACGGCCACGGCGCTGCCCGCGCTGACCACCGCGGCGACCAGTTTCGGGTAGACGTCATGGGCCACGTCGGTGCCGGTGCGCTCGGCGATCGCCTTGGCCAGCTCGTCCTTCGCGGCCGCGTCCGCCTTGAGGATCTCGCCGTGCAGCGCCGGCTCGGTCAGCAGGAGCCGGAGCGCGTCGTGCCGGCGCTGGTCTTGGGGAGACCCGCCGCCGTTGCCCTCGCCCGGTGCGAGGTGGGCCTGGACCGCGCTCACGATCGAGTCCCATAGCCGCTCATCGACCGGCCGCGCGCGCAGTTCGTCGGCGATCCGCAGCGCGCGTTCCAGGTGGCTGGCGGCAATCGCCTCGGCCTTGCTGGAGAAATAGTTACGAAAGGTGCGTACGGACACGTTCGCCGCTGCGGCGATGTCCTCCACCGTCACGTTGCTCCACCCGCGCTCGACGCACAGGTGGATCGTGGCCTGGCTCAGCGCGAGCCGGGTCTCCCGCTTCTTGCGCTCCCGCAGCCCGATACCGACATTCTCGTCAGCCGTCATGTCCACCACCGTAGCGGATCTTGCCAAAAATGCAAAAATGCCGTTTTGGCAAGATTTTTCGCCAACGCTTTCGGGGTGTTGATGAAAGTTTCAGTAGTTTTGGGGCATTTGCCCAGTTCGCCCGCGTCGCTGCTTGACCGGCCGGCACTCTGCGGGGAGGTTCGTGTCGAACCTTCCTGCGTTGGGAGTCAGATGAGTCGCCGGTTACTCGCCATCCTGCTTCCCGGTCTCCTGGTCGCGCTGTGCGCCCTGGTGCCCTTGACGGAACAGTCCGCCGGCGCGGTCAGCGACCCGCCCGGCCCCGTGACGGGCAACGCCACCTACTTCGACGGGCTCGGCACGCCGTACGGTGGCTGCGGAGTGCCCCAGGCGAACATCGACTCCCAGGACTTCGTCGCGCTCAACGTCTACAACACGCCCGGCGATTACACCTTCTACCCCCGGCCGTTGACGGGGGCCAACCTCAGCAAGGCCGGGTTGTGGAACAACGGCCTGAACTGCGGCCGCTACGTCCAGGTAGAGGTCAGCGATTTCTGCTCGGGCACCAATGACGGCGCGCAGAATCAGCCGTTCTGCCGCAACGGCTCCTGGGTCGCCGATGCCTACAACGGCGCGAAGCTGACCATGCTGGTCGCCGACAGTTGCGGCGACTCCAACGCCTGGTGCCGCGACGATCCGTACCATCTGGACCTGGCCAAGGACTCACTCAACCGGTTCGTGAAGAACGGCGCCGCGGTCGGGGACATGTATCCCGGCCATTGGAACAACCGGCACCTCACCTGGTCGTTCATCCCCGCGCCCAACTACAGCGGCGACATCGACATCGGGTTCATGCAGTCCGCCCAGGTCTGGTGGCCGGCGATCTCCGTCTCGCACCTGGCCAACGGCATTCACGGCGTCGAGTACTTCGCCAACGGAGCGTGGCAGACCGCCCAGATGAACGGCGACATGGGCCAGTCCTACATCATCGGCGGGACCACGTCGGGCGGCAGCCAGTACCAGATCCGGGTCCGAGACGTCACGGACACACTGATCAACGGCGGGCGCGTGTACAGCTTCACGCTTCCGTCCAGCTGCAACCCGCAATGCGGCACGCCCTACACCAAGGTCGGCTACACCACCTCGAACGGCCCGACCACCACACCCACGCCGACCCCCACTCCCACGCCCACGGGCGGCACCGGTGTCTCCTGCGGCGTGAACTACCAGGTCGCCAACGCCTGGCAGGGCGGCTTCACGACCAGCGTCACCGTGCGGAACACGGGGACCGCGGCCTGGAACAACTGGACGGTCACGTGGACCATGCCGTCCGGCGTGACCCTGACCAACGCCTGGAGCTCCACCATCACGTCGTCGGGCACCACCTGGACGATCAAGGCGCCGAGCTGGGCCACGAGCCTGGCGCCGGGCGCGTCGGCCACCTTCGGCTTCCAGGCCAACGGCCCGTCCACGCCCGGCCCGGCCGGCATCACCTGTTCATAGGCTCAGCTCGTGGTCATGAGGGTCAGGCTTTCGTCCTTCACGGATGGCGCGATGTCGCGGGTGACGCGGTAGGGGGCGAGGTCGGGACCGTCGCCGTTGATGATCTCCTGAGCCACGAGGCGGCCGAGTTCGGGGGCGAGGTTGACGCCGCTGTGGGTGACCAGGTGATAGAGGCCGGGGGCGTCGGGGTGCGTGCCCGCCAGCGGCAGGCCGTCCGCCGGTACGGGCCGGACGCCGAGACGGACGCCGGCCAGCCGGGCGGTGCGCAGCGCGGGCAGGATCCGCTGGCCGCCGGCGTGCAGCCGTTCCGCCAGGGCGTCGTCGCCCTGGCCGGGGAGCAGCGCGTCGACGGGCCAGGAGATGGAGCAGATCCGGTCTCCGGGGGCGGGACGCAGGTCCACCTGGGGCGTGGCCAGGATCGCGTCGAGCCGGAGTCCGGGGATGGGGGTGCTCTCCCCCACCAGCCCGGGGATCCGGGTCATGGGGAGGTCGGTGCCGGCGAGGGCCGCGACACGGTCGGCGTCCGGGCCGGTGCAGTTGATCACCCAGTCGGCTTCCCAGCGTCGCGTACCGGTCTCGACGCCGGTGACGGTGTCGCCACTGCGGATCAGCGCTTGTGCCCGCAGGCCGTACCTGATGTCGGCGCCGAGCGTGGCGGCGTGATCGAGCAGGCGCTGGACGAAGAGCGGGGCGTCGTACCACGCGCTCTGGTCGTGGACGACGAGTTCGCTCGCCGTGCAGGCCGCGGGGTCGACGGCGGGGGCGAGTTCGCGCAGCTCGGACGGTTCGGCGATGCGGCAGGCATGCCCCCAGGATTTGAGGCGGACGGCCCGCTCCCTGAGCCCTGCCTGGCTCTCCTCGCTGTCACCCCACTGGATGGCGGGCATGGGGTGCCACCACGACGGGCCCCCGAGTTCCTCGGCCAGCGTGGCGTGCAGGGCGGCGCTGGCGCGGTTCAGCTCGTAATAGGTGCGTGGGGTCTTCAGATGGGTGACGTCCATGGAGAAGGTCGCGCTGGAGGTCCCCCCGGCGGGGCCGCCGGCTTCGATAACGACGACCTGAGCCCCTGCGACGGCCAGGTGGTAGGCGACGGAGGCACCGAGCACTCCGGCACCGAGAACGATGACGCGGGACACGTGGATATCTTTCCTTCGGGGTCAGAGAACCTTGCTGAGGAATGCCCGGGTGCGCTCGTGCCGGGGTTCGCCGAGCACGGCGCCGGGGGGCCCGGATTCCACGACGACCCCGTCGTCCATGAAGACGATGGCGTCGCACACCTCGCGGGCGAATCCCATCTCGTGGGTGACGATGATCATCGTCATGCCGTCCGCACGCACCAGGTCGCGCATGACGTCCAGGACCTCGCCCACGAGCTCGGGGTCCAGGGCCGAGGTCGGCTCGTCGAACAGCATGAGACCGGGCCGCATCGCCAGGGCACGGGCGATGGCGACGCGCTGCTGCTGGCCACCGGAGAGCTGGTCGGGGCGGCTGTGCGCCTTGTCTGCCAGTCCCACCCTGGCCAGCAGGGCGTGGGCGCGCTCGCGTACCTCCGCCTTCGGCTCCCGCTTGGCCATGATCGGCGCCATCATGATGTTCTCGAGCGCGGTCATGTGCGGGAAGAGGTTGAAGCGCTGGAAGACCATCCCGATGTCCACCCGCTGGGCGGCGATCGCCTTGTCCGGCAGTTCGTAGACCTTTCCGCCACGCTCCTCGTAGCCGATCAGGCGGTCGCGGAAGTACAGGCGGCCGGCGTCGATGCGTTCGAGGTGGTTGATGCAGCGCAGGAAGGTGGACTTGCCGGACCCCGACGGGCCGATCAGGGCCAGCACCTCGCCCTCCGCGACCTCCAGGTCGATGCCTTTGAGCACGTCGAGCGTGCCGAAACGCTTGTGCACGCCTTCCGCGCGGATGAGGGTCTTCATCGGCTGAACCTGCGTTCGATGTAGTGCTGCCCGGCGTTCAGTACGGTCGTGGCCACGAGGTACCAGAAGCAGGCCACCGTGAGCAGGGGGACCTGCTGGAAGTTCCTGGAGTAGATGCCCTGGATCGAGGTCAGGAGCTCTGGTACGGCGATGGCGAAGACGAGGGAGGTGGTCTTGAGCATGGAGACCACCTGGTTGCCCGTCGGCGGGATGATGACCCGCATGGCCTGCGGAAGAATGATCTTGCGCAGGGTCTGGAAGCGGGTGAGGCCCAGGGCATGGGCCGCCTCCGTCTGGCCAGGGTCGACGGAGGCGATGCCGGCCCGCACGATCTCGCCCATGTAGGCCGCCTCGTGCAGGCCGAGGCCCAGCACCGCCGCGGTGAGCTGGGTGATGATCATGTTGGTGTCGAACTGCACGAACGTCGGCCCCCAGGGCACACCGAGTCCGATCGTCGGCACCACCGCGGACAGGAAGTACCAGAACAACAGCTGCACCAGCAGCGGCACACCGCGGAAGATCCAGATGTAGAACCCGCTCAGCCCCGCCAGCAAGGGGTTGGGCGACATGCGCAGAACGGCGAGGACGACTCCGCCCGCGACGCCGACCACCATGGCGAGCACAGTGAGCAGCAGCGTGGTGGCCAGCCCGCTCAGTACCGCGGGAGAGAAGAGGTACTCGCCGACCACCTTCCACTCCATGCGCGGGTTGGCCACCCACCCCTGCAGCAGGAAGATCGCCACGAAGCCGAGGACGGCCGCGCCCACCCAACGCCCCGGGTGACGGAGCGGGACGGCCTGGATCTGCGCCTTCGCGTTCGGTTGTGCGGTCTGCCGGGTCGTGGTCACGACCCGCCGCCGTTGATCACGGCCTTGTCCAGGGCGCCCGAGTCCATCTTCCACTTGGCGAGGATCTTGGCGTAGGAGCCGTTGTCCATCAGCTTCTGCAGCGCCTGTTGCACGGCCTTGGCCAGGTTCTGGTCTTCTTTGTTGACGAGGATCCCGTACGGGAGGAAGCGGTAAGGCTGGCCCACCTGCTTCATCCGGCCACTGGACTGGTTGGCCTGGTAGCTGATGGTGGGCGTGCCGCCGATGAAGGCGTTGGCCCGGCCGGTGGAGACCGCCTGCAGGCAACCGACCGTGTCGGGGAACACCAGCACCTTGACCGCGGGCTTGCCCGCCGCCGTGCACTTCTTGTTCTGCTGCTCGGCGTCGTCGGCCTGGGCCGTGCCCTGCTCGACGGCCGCCGTCTTGCCGCAGAGATCGTCGAGCGACTTGACCGCCTGAGCGTCCTTGTCCTGGACCAGCAGCGAACTGCTGGTCTTGAAGTAGTCGACGAAGGTGACCTTCGCCTGGCGTTCCGGCTTGTCGAGCATCGCCTGGATGGCCAGGTCATAGCGGCGTGCCTGCACACCGGCGATGAGGCTGTCGAAGCTGGCCTGGTTGAACGTCACCTCGACGCCGAGCACCTGGCCGATGGCCTTCATCAGCTCGGGCTCCAGGCCGATGACCGACTTGTTGTCGGTGTCGAGGAAGACCAGCGGTGGGTAGTTGTGACCCGCCGCGACGTTGAGCGTGCCACCCTTCTTGATCTTGTCGGGCAGAAGATCGTGGAGCTCTTGACTCTTCTGCTGCGCCGGGGCGGCCGCCTGGGAGGCGCCACCTCCGGAGCAAGCGGTCAGGGACAGGAGTCCCGCCAGGCCGAATGCGGCGGCTGCTTGGGTGAACCGCATCGAGCAGGACACCCCCTCTCGGGTTAGTGCTACGTTCCGTAAACACCAATATTGGGGGTCCGTTTAGATACGGCAAGGTGAGCGAGCGTGCGCGTTTGTGCACATACTGTTCAGTCTTGCTTATCCTTTTTCTGGATCCCACCAGCTAACCGGCGATCGTCTCGCCTCAAGGTGGGTCGCGGTCTGGTGATGCAAGTCGCCGGACTGTTAAGTTGGGCCGATGCTCACCCCGGTCCAGTTGCAGGCCATCCGTGAAGTGGTCGCCACCGGTTCGCTCAGGACCGCCGCCAAGCGCCTCGGATTCACCCCGTCGGCGATCTCGCAGCAGGTCTCCTCGCTGGAGCGGACCCTGGGGGTCCAGCTGTTCGAGCGCCTGCCGCGCAGCATCCGGCCCACCGCGGCGGGGGCCGAGCTGGCCCGCAAGGCCGCCAGGTTGCTGGCCGATCTCGAGGCGGCGGAGGAGGAGATGCGCTCCTTCGCCGGCGCCCACCGGGGCAGACTGCGGCTCGGCAGCTTCTGGTCCGCCGGATTCCGGCTGGTGCCCGCCGTACTGGCCGAGTTTCTCCGCGACCGCCCCAACGTGGACATCCGCTACGAGGAAGGCGATCCGCACGGGACCATTCCAGCGGTGAACGAGGGGCGGCTCGACCTGGCCGTGGTCTTCGAGTACGGCATGGTGCCGCACAACTGGCCGAAGGACCTGACCATGACGTTGATCATGGAGGAGCCGCTCTACGTGCTCGTACCGACCGGCCATCGGCTGGCCGCCCGCAAGCGCATCCAGTTCGGCGAGCTGTCCGCCGAACGATGGATCTCCTACACCGAGGGGATGGACGCCTCACTCAACCTGTCACACATCTGCGCGGCCAGCGGCTTCGACCCCGACGTGCTGTTCCGCACCAACGACTACAACCTGCCCTTCGAGCTCGTCCGCAAAGGGCTGGGGGTGGCGATCGTGCCGGAGCTGGCGATGATCGAGTCGCACGACGTGTGCGTGTTCCGGCTCGGCGACGCCGCCCACATTCGCCGGGTCTACACCGTGAGCCGCGCCACCGACCCGAACCCCCTGCTCGGCCACGCGACGAACATGCTCATCAGCGCCGCCGAACTCCTGCACCGGCGCACGGACCTCCCCGTCGCTGTGTAAGCCCATTCAACGGGGGTTGGGATCACTCCGGCTCGGCGTGCAGCCGGCGGAAGTCGTCCAGGCTCCGGCGGTAGAAAGTGCGGTCGCTCTCCAGCTTCCGCCTGGTCAGCCGGTCGGGGTCGGACTCGGCCACCGACCTGCCCGACTCGGTCCAGAAAGCGTCGGGAGACAGCTCGGCCGCGCCCGGCGGGAAGAACTTCAGCGCCTCTTCCACGGCGCCCTCGGCGAAGCGCCAGTCGGCTTCGACGTTCTCGTAGCCGTGGTCGCCGGACGGATCGGCGGCGTAGAAGAGCGCGCCCTCCAGCGCCCTGCGCGTGTACGTCGCGGCGATGAGGATCCACTGACCGGGGTCGATCAGCTCGGAGAGCCCGGAGCCGAAGATCGCGCCCTCCTCCCGCGCGCCGATCTCGGCCTCGTAGGGGACGAGGATCTCCAGAGCGCCCAGGCTCACCACGATCCCGTCCGGTTCCCGCGCGAGCGTCGCCTGCCGCGACGCCCCGGGCTCGCCGTCGTGGGCCACCAGGTCGAGGTAGACGTACGCCTCCACCAGCGAACGGCCCAGGCCGCGCTCAGGCATGACCGGCCGCCAGGTCCTGGTAGGTGTCCTTGACGACCAGCAGCCGGTCGAGCTCGAACCTGCCGGGCTCGGCCGCCCGCATCCGCTGCCCGCGCTCGGACCAGAATCCGTCGTCGGGCACGGCGTCCGCGCCGGGCGGCGCGAACTTGATGACCTCCTCGACGGCCGCGGTCGCGACCCGCAGCGCCCGCCGGGCCTCGGCCTGATCGTCCACGGGTACGTTGCCCGCGCTCAGGTCGGCCACCCACAGCCACTCACCCGCGTCGAGCAGCTCCGACGGCTCCGATCCGCCGAACGTCGGGTAGCCCGTGGGCATCACCGGCCGCTCGGGCAGCCCGAACAGGTATTCCCGCGCGGTCCCGCACTCCTCGCACGTGCCCGTGTAGCGGTTGACCAGCTCGCCCTCGACGCTGACCAGCCCACTGTGCCAGGTCGTCTCCGCCGACCCGCACGCGCACGGGTGCAGGTCGAGGTAGAGATGCGCCTCGTCCCTCGTCCGCGCCACCGCGAATGCCATAACCATCCTTTCCTCGACAGTCCATCATGCCGGAACGCCGCCCTCACAGCGCGGCCACGCGCTCCCCGGACGGCACCCGCTCTCGGTCCCGCTCGGGCTCGGGCTCGGGCTCGGGCTGGTGGCCGCACCGGCACGGCTCGCCCGCGGGGCACCGGCACTCTTCCGGTGGCCACCAGCCGGTCCCGTTGGCGAGCGCGCGCAGGCGGTCCAGGCGCGCGGACCAGTCCCGCGGGCGCTTGCCGCTCGCGAGCGCGGCGAGCTCGTCGGCCACCGGCCGCGGGATGAGCCGCCACACCTCCGGGCGGGCGCCGGTGAGCAGGTCGAACAGCACGCCGACCCGGCCGAACCGCTGGGCCGTGGTGGCCGCCCGCGCCTGTCGCACGGCCTCGTGCACCTCGGCCATGGCCGCATGGTCACCAGGGTGTCCGCCCAGCGCGCGGGCGACGGCCGCGGCGGCGGTCGCGGCGGCGGCCCGCTCGTTCGCGCCGATCGTGCGGCGGCCGTCCACCTGGTACGTCAGCATGCCGGGCTCGGGAGGCCCGGCATGGTCCGGCCGGACCTCGACGGGGATGGGCGGACGGCCGGGCAGCACGATGTCCATCAGGCCGGGGCCGTACACCTGGACCCGTGCGCCCATGAGCGCCGCGGCGCGCGCGATCGCCCTGGTCGCGGCGGTCTCGGGCAGCGCCGCGCCGCCACGGACGGCCGCGACGTCCGCGGGAGAGAGCTCGCCCGCCCGGGCGAGCTCCAGCAGCCTGGGCGTGGCCCCGTCCTGACCGGGCGCCAGGCCGGCCCGGCTGATCTCGGCGCGCAGCGCGGACCTCTCGTCCGCCGCGCCGCGGGGGCCGGCCTCGGTGATCGCGTGGACCAGGCCGCGGAGCCGGGCGAGCGTACTGGCGTCGGGCACGCCGAGTGCCCGGTGGGACACCACCGGGCCCGGCCCGAGCAGCGGCTCGTCCGGCCGTCCCGCGAGCCTCGCCGCGTGCGCCGCCACCTGCTCGGCCACCGCGGCCGTCACCCGGGCTCCGCCCTCCGAGGGCACCCGCAGGGTCAGCCGGTCCGAGGTACTCGCCTCGACGGTCACCTCAGTGGCGTTCCGCGCGGCCTCGGCCAGCTCCAGGGTGAACCGGCCGCCGCCCGCGGTCACGATGAACTCCTTCACCTGGCCCGGCGCCGGACTCACGTCGGCCACGCGGGCGATCTGGGCCACCTTGGAGAGCCCGGCCGCCGAGGTGTCGAGGCCCGTGGCGCTCCCGCCGCTGAGCAGCCGCGCGATCCTGCTCTGCGGCTCGGCGGCGGCCGGTGCGCGCGGGCCCGTCCCCCAGGGTGGCGCGGGCGGGGTGTGGCCGCGCCGCTCGACGTCGGCGGCGATGGCGTCGATCGCGTCCGCCAGACGCGACCGGGTGGCGGAATCGGAGGCGGCGCGCCACTTGTCCGACAGGTGGGCGTGCTCGTTCAGGCGCGGGAGCAGGCAGAGGTCGGAGCCCTCGGCCTGCTCCTGGGAGAGCGACGGCCGTACGACGCCCTGCGGCGCGCCCCAGGCGGCGGCGGTCGCCTCCTGGGCGACGTGCGTGAGCTCGTGCACCAGGGTGGCCGACACGACGTCCGGATGCACGCGCGGCCCGATCCGCATCAGGTGCGGGTCTTCCGGCGTGCCGGCGCGCAGCTCCGTGGCGGCGTTCAGCCCCTCGCCCGGGTTCCCGACGATCACGCGGACGTGCTGGTCGGGTGAGGCGGGGAGCTGGACGGCCATCGTGTCATCGGCGGTCCAGCTGATGCGCTCGGCGACCCCGGTCGCGGAGCGGGCCTGGGCGCGTACCTCGGCCGTGGTCAGGTCGGGAACCCCCGCGGGCCGGGCCGAGCTGGCGTAGATGGTGTCCTCGATCTCGGGCGAGGTCACGCTGGGCGGCGCCACGCCCTGGCCGACGCTTCCGCCCACCGGCTCGTTCGGGAACGGCCGGTCGGCCGGCCACAGCGACTTCTCGGTGTCGACCGCGACGACACCGCGGGCCATCAGCGCGGCCTTGACCTGGTGGGTGAAGGTGCCGGGCGTCTCGGAGTTCATGAAGACGTCGCGCAGGTCGAGGTCGATGCCGGAGGCGGCGTCCAGCAGCAGCGGGGAGAGCGTGGCGAACGCCTCGGCGAACCCGCCGTCGGCCGGTTCGCCGATGGGGACGCGCAGCGCGCCGTTGGGGTAGGCGTGGTAACGGTGCGGCCCATCCGCCTCCGTGACCTCCACGATGGCCACCTCGCCGCGTTCGCGGGCGGCCAGCCGCGCGTCCCGCAGCGCGTCGATCGCGCCCTCGCGGCCGGGCTCCGGCGTGAACCTGAACGTCGGCAGCCCCAGCTCCTCGGTGGGCAGGGGCGCGAGCCGCACGTCCTCCTCCATCCGCGCCAGCAGCTCCTCGATCTCGTCCCCGAAGAGGACCACGTCGATCTCGCCGCTGGTGGCGCCCGGCAGGCGGACGGGCTCGCCGACGGGATGCTCATGGCCGTCCCTCAGCCGTGCCACGTTCTGGAACGACAGGTCGTAGTCGACTCTGAGTCGGACGATGTAGGCGGCGCTCTTCTGGAACATGCTCCGCTCGCGGCGCGCCCCGTGATGGTCGCTCACACTCTCGGAGGTCTGCAGGCGGACGCGGGCGCCGAAGCCGAGCCCCGACTCGCCGTCCGAGAGGTTGGCGCCCGCGCCGCCCGGCACCACGCGGCTGCGGGACAGGGTCGCGTTCTGGGCGTTGGCCGCCCGGTCGACCTCTCCCTTCTCCGCGTCGAACGGTCCGGCGGCGATGGTGAGGTCCGACAGGCGAGCGGTGATGTTCACCTCGGCGCCCTGGTTCCTGAACTTCTGCCTGGCCGCCCGCACGACCACCTCGCCCCCGGGCCCGGTCATCCGCTCGAACGCGGTCAGCATCGCCGACGGGAGCAGCCGCGCGACCAGCTCGGGGCGGATCTCCGCGACCGACGTGGCGCCCACCATCTTGGTGAGCTGCGCGACGATGACCTCGTACAGGGTGGGCCCGCTCGGGTCCTCCCTGATCGCCGCCGGGAAGTGGCCCGGATGCAGCTCGACCGGGCGGGGATCGGGCGTGGTCACCAGCGGCCCGGCATCCTCGGACGCGGGCCGGATCATGCCGGTCGGGATGCGCCGCACCAAGGTGGCGGCGTAGACGACCGGCGGCGCGGTGCGGATCCTGCCGCGCAGTTTGCCGGCCAGCCTGCTCAACCGGCCCGCCAGCTTGCCCTTACGCATCGGCCTGCGCTCGACCTCGATGACGAGCAGCATGTCCTGCTGGACCCGGTCGAGTTCGCTGAACAGGCCGATCCGCTGCAGCCGCGTGCTCTGCCGGTTGATCGAGCCCGTGTACGAGCGGCCCCGGTCGGTGGACACTCCCCCGCCGTGGCCGTCGCCGTTGTCGGAGGCGCCGTAGTCGAGCCCCGCCGAGTAGGAGCCGTTGTACGACTCGGAGTGCGAACGGTCGCCGTAACGGTAGCGCTGGATGATGATCCCGGCCTGCGTCAGGTGCGCGAGGAACTTCGCCCAGCGGGGATGCTTGGAGTCGGCCGGCACCAGCCGCGCCTTGACCGTGACCTCCTCGGTCTGCGTGCCGTTCTGCACCTCGTAGCTCTTCTCGAAGCCGCTGCGCGACCACATGTCGAGGACGCGGATCCGGACCGCGTCGTCGGAGAAGTCGACGGCCAGCTCCTCGCCCAGGGTCGGGCTGCCCTCCATCGCCCCCGGGACCGCGTCGGCCACGGCGCGGGTCACCGCGTCCAGCATCGGCAGGTGGTCGCCCTGCGCGTCGGTGAGATCGAGTGACTCCACCGTGCTCAGCGACACCGACTCGTCGAACGAGGGGGCCAGCACGACGCCCCTGGAGCGTTCGAGCAGGTCCGACGCCTGGCTGAGGACCTTGTCGAGGTCCTTGGCCGTGTCCCCCGAGGGCCGGCCGGGCAGCGGCCGGCCGTTCGGGTCCGTCGCGGCCGGGTCGGGCGTGACCCCCATCACCTCCCTGAGCCTGCCGAGCAGGGCCTTCGGGGTGTGCCGCGCCGCGTAGCCGACGTCCGCGCCGGCCGCCCGCGCCTTGGCCACGTCGGCGGTGTAGCGCTGGACCAGGGGCACGGCGATGCTGGTGTCGAGGTTCAGGCTGCGGTTGAGGAAGCGTTCGATGGCGTCGCTCACGAGGGATGCCGGCAGCGAGAGCTCGCCTTCGGCGTACATCAGCAACGCCTCTTCCTCGGCCAGCGAGAACAGCGCGGTGCCCGGCGCGGTGGCCGTCCGGGTTTCGCCGAGGGGGATCCGGCCGGCGGCCGGCAACGCGTCCGCCGTGCTCTCCGAGCCGGTGAACGTGAGCTCGGTGGATGCGCGGATGATGTAGTGGCGGCCGTACTTGATGGTGAGTTCCTCGTTGCCCCAGATGTCGAGGATCGAGGTGGAATCCGAGGTGCCCCCCGACCGGGAGGGCAGCGACAGCGTGCCGCTGTCGCTCGACGTCCCGCCGCCGTCGAGGTCGGAGACGCTCGTCGTGGCGCCGGCGGACACGTTCGACGAGCCGCCCCAGGACACGCCGGCGCTGCCGAGCCCGAACAGGATGTCGCCGCTCACGTGGTCGACGATGCCGATCACTTCCGCCTCGCCGAGTTCGCCGGACACCGACAGCGATGAGCGGGTGGGCACGCCGTCGACGTTCAGGGCGAGGCCGGCGGTCAGCGCCCGGGTGAACATCTTGAAATGGGAGACGAGGTTGCGCACGTTCAGCATCGCGGCGATGGTCTGGAACGCGCCGGAGCCGGGGCGCATGCCCCTGTCCAGCACCTGCCGGGCGGCGGCCTGCGACCCCGGCACGTCCATGTGCAGCAGCCGCAGACTGCGCTGCGCCTTCCTGGAGAGCTTGCCCAGGGGCGCCGGCGGGACGTCGTCCACGGCCGGGAGGAGGTCGCCGGCGATCTTCAGGGTCGCTCTGCCGGTCTCGGTGGCCAGCGTCGTCGTCGTGCCGTCGTGCAGGAGCTCTGCCGTCATGACATGCCCCAGCGAGACGATCGCGACCGGGCCGCTGCTCTCCTCCAGCGTCACCACGTTCACCGTGGCGCCGGCGCTGGAGCCGACCGACCTGGTGCGGCTGCCGCCCGCGTTGACGCCCACTTCGTGCGTCATGCCGTCGTGGCCCTGGTCGGGCCCGTCGCTCTCGCTGACGGACGCGCCGCCCGCGTACGTCCTGGACTTGCCGATGGCCCGCGCGGAGGTGTCGGAGCCGATGTCGAGATTGACCACCGTCTCCGTGTCGGTGTGCTTCATGGGGCCCACGTCACTGAAGTCCTGCTTCAGTGACAGGCGCAGCTGGTAGTTCTCCGGGGCGCCGTTCAGGCCGTGCAGCGTGAGGTCGAGGAGGATGCCGTCCTGGGCCAGGGAGTCGTAGGCCGCGCGGATCCGGTGCTCTTTCAGCTGCTCCGTGACCTCCTGGTGGTTGAGGATCTGGGCAGCGCGTGCGAGCCGGTTGGACGCGTACTCCGTCACGCCGTTGACGGTCTTGGGAATGATGCCGCGCTCGGCGAGCTTGTCCAGCACCTTCTCCTCGAACGTGTCCAGTCCCTCGATGTCCCCCACGACGGCGGGACCCGCGCCGCGCATCTGCCCGGGGCCGTCGCCCAGCCAGACGGGCAGCTCGGCCTTGCGGCCCGGCGGCGGGCCGGGGCGCGGGTCGCCGCGCAGCACCTGGTTGCCGTCGGCGTCGAGCACCGGCCGGCCGTTGTCGTCGTACACCAGCGCCGCGCTGTCGACGGGCAGTCCGAAGCGGTAGGCGGCCGACTCCCGCATGCTGACCACCGCCGTGCTCCGCACCGGGCGCAGCGTGACGGGCGGCTTGCCGTACACCTCCACCGTGTACGTGGTCTCCACCACGAGCTTGTAGCTCTGCTTGGGGTGGGTCTTCCGGTGCACGCTCGGGTGGATCGCCTGCTTGTTCGCAGTGGCGGAGTACGACCGCGACACCCCCCTGGAGCCTCTGGCCTTGGGCCCGATGGAGGGGTGGTAGGGGCCGAGGCCGCCGATTCCCTCCAGCGAGGGATCCTTGAGCCCGGCGGAGGCGTTGCCCTCCGCCGACCTGCCGACCGACGCCCCGCCGGGCAGCGCGACGAAGTCGGTGACCACCTCCTCCTCCCACTCCTCGGCGCTCGCGCCGCCCAGCGGCTCGGACTCCACCCTGATGATCCTGCTGTCGGCGCGTACCCTCGCGTGCGGCTGGCCGTTCCTGGTGAAGACCCGCTGGTGACCCTTGTTGACGGCGTCGCGCAGCTGATGGGGTACCTCGTCGGTGATGAACGTGCGTAACTCGTCATGCGGGACGGCGCCGACCTTGGTGTACTCCCCGCCGAGGGCCGCGGCGACGGTGTCGAGGTGGTCCTCCGTGTCGCTCATGCTGATGAGGACGTGCTTGGGGAGTTTCCGATCGCGCTTGTCCTCGTCGATCGAGACCAGCTTGCGCGGTGTCTGGTCGGCGTAGGACTGCGAGATCCAGATCCGCTGCGCGGCGGCGTCGCCCGGCGCTCCGGAGTCGACCGTGACGCTCTCGCCCCAGCCCTCCGACTGCCGGAAGCGCACCTGGACGTTCCAGCTCGCGGCGGCGTCGAACAGCAGCGGTTCGCTCCTGTCGTCGGCGACGTAGCCGCCCTGCGCGAACGCCCCGGAGCCGCCCGTCGCCGCCCAGCTGCGCCCGATGCCCGCCCCGACGCTGACCCCCAGCATCTCGACCATGTTCCTGGCCAGCTCGCCCTCGGGCAGCATCGGCGCCAGGACGCCGCTGTTGAAGCCCGGCGATATGCCGACATTTCCTGATTCGGTGACACTGACCGTGCGGCCCGACTGGAAGAACTGGCCCACCATGATCTCGGAGGCCTTGATGGCCGAGTCCATCACCTCGACCAGGTCGGTGAGGGTGAGTCTGATCCGCACCTCCGCCGCCGACCGGCCGCGGCCCACCCGCAGCACGACGCCCTCGGAGGAGACGACCTTGTGGAAGTCGGCTCGCAGGGCCTGCTCCAGGTCGATCGCCGTGAACCTGGGGCCGGGTCCGTTGGCCTCCAGCATCTTGTTCACGGTGGTGGTGAGAGTGGTCAGGTGGGGGAGCCGGCCTGTCGGCTGGGACGCGGCCAAGCTGAGCTCCTGCGGCAGCGCCGCCGCCAGCGCGTCCAGGTAGCTCTGATGGTGCCGCTGGGCGTCGGCCGCCAGCCGCCGGGCGATGTGGGCCATGCCGACCTCGCCCGCCTGGGTTGGTCTGCCGATCTGGTGCATGGCCTGCAGGAGCTGCTCGTACGTCTGCCGCGCGCGCGTCGCCTCCGCCAGCGCGACACGGTACGCCGCGGCGATCCGGAGGTTCCGCTCCTGCGCGGCGCGGAACGTCCGGTTCTCCTGCCGGGCCGTGCGCGCCCGCTCGAAACGGCCACTGTCGTGCTGGTTCCTCGCCTTGCGGGCCGCGCGTGTGGCCTTGCGGGCCTTCTTCCTCGCCTCCTCGGCGGCCTCCATCTTGTGCTGGATCTGCTTCTGAAGCGCCTTCTCGGCCTTCGCCAGCGCTTCGGCGACGGCCTGCACCTGGTCGGCGCGGGAGGCGTTGCCGGGTAAGGCCGGGGCCTGCTGCGTCCGGGTGCCCTGCGTGGGTGCCCAGGGCGGCAGCGGCGGGGTGTGGCCGCGCTCGCTCAGCTGGCGGGCCACGCCGTCGATGTCCACGGCGAGCAGGCGCTGCTCGCCCAGCGTCGGGGCCCGGTGCCACTTCTCGGCCAGGAACGCCAGCTCGTTGAGCTGTGCCGCCGCGCACATGTCCCGGGTGTTCTTCCCGGGGCGCGGCAGGGCTCGCTGCCTCCTGCCCTCACCGGCCGACAGCACCTTCTGGAACGTGTCGGTGATCTCGTGCAGCCAGACCCTGGAGACCTGCCCCTCGGCGACGCGCGGGCCGAAGTGGACCAGGTACGGATAGTCCTCGGTCCCGGCTCTCTTGGTATCGGTCTCGCCCATCAGGCTATTGCTCAGGCCGCCGATGACAGGGCGGAAGTAGAAGGTGCCGTTCGTCCTCGTGTGGACCGCCAGCAACCGGCCGCCCTGCGACCAGGAGAAACCGGTCACGTCCTCGTTGAGGAAGTGACGTGACTGCAGCTCGGAGAACGCGTGGTGCACCTCGTCCAGGGTCAGGTCAGGGCCCTGGCGGCCGTCGGGCACGTGCCTGGTGCCGGGGACGGGTCTCGACGTGACCGTGCCCGGCTTGCTCGTCGGCGCTGTGGTGGCCAGGTCGCCCTGGGCGGGGGTTTCGCCCTGGGCAGGGGTTTCGCCCTGGGCAGGGGTTTCGCCCTCCTGGACGACCAGCAGCATCGCGGTCGCCTCCGCCTGCAGGTCCGCGACGTCGGTGACCTGTTCGGCGCGGGTGTCGAGGGCGGAGCGGAGGCGGTTCATCGTGGCGGCGGTGATCGTGCGCACGCTGGAGCCGGAGGTGACGAGGAGGTCGCCGGTCGGGCCGATCACCGCGTCGGGGAAGTCCGTGGCGAGCGCGCCGATCAGAGCCGCACGGGCTCGGTCGGCGGCCGGGGCGGTGACTGGCGCGGTGACCGCGGCAGGGTGCGTGGCCGTGTCCCGCGTCCCGTGGTCCGCCGCGTCTGCCTGTGGGGCGGTATGGGTCGAGGGGGCGGCCGTGCTCTGGTCGCTGGTCGCGACCGGGTTGGTGGTTCCCGTCGGGTCGGGCGTCGCAGCGTTGTCCGGAGTCGCCGTCTGATCCGGCCTCGCCGCGTTGTCGGGCGTCGCCGTGTGGTCCGGCGTCGCCGTGTGGTCCGGGGCTTGGGCCGGCTGGCCCGCCGCCTTGGTCGTGTCCGGCGAAGCGTGTTCCGCTGTGCCGGTCTGACCCTGTGCGGGCGCCGCCGCGGCGCCGCGCCCGGAGGGGTGGTGCGCCCCGTTGGTGGGCTCCGGAGAGGTGCCGGGCTGGGCTCGATCGCCGCGGTCCTGGGCGGCCGAGCCGCGCTTGGGAGCGGACGCGTCCAGGTCCGGGGCGGCGGCCGCGCGCCCGGTCGCGCTGTCCGGGCCCGTGGAGGACGGCGCGGCCGATCCCGCCGTCGCGGGCGAGTGGGGTGCGGCGCCGGCCCTCGGGGCGCCGGCCGCCGCGGGGTCGGGTACGCGTACGGCCGCACCCGGCTGGCCGCCGCCCGGGCCGGGGCCGCCACCCACCGGGCTCCCATCCGGCGTGCCCCCCGGCGTACCCCCCGACGGGTCGCCGCCCGCGCGGACGGCGTCGGCGCGGGCCGCGGCGTCATAGGCGGAGGCGAGAGCGGTCGTCGGATGGGCCAGCGTCGTGTAGACCGAGGGGTTGAACGGGCTGATGGATCCGGTGCGCCCGGCACCGCCCATGAAGCCGCCCATGAGGGAGTCGGCCGTGAACGGGTTCTCCCACTGACCGTAGACCGCACCGTTGGCGATGAAGCTGCCGACCGGGGAGGCGATGGTGTTGGTCGCGCCGGTGGTGATCGCCCGGCCCGCGAACCCGGGCACCCGCCCGGTGACACGGGACACGGGCCCGGCCACCTTCATGCCCACGATCGCGCCGCCGCCCGCGCCGATGATCGCGGCCTTGGACTTGTCCCAGTCGATCTCTTTCCTGGTGCCCATCTTGATCTGCTGGTACTGGGCGGCGAAGTCGATGAAGAACTCCTCGCCGATCTCCTCGATGAGCTCGTGGCCCATCGCGGAGCCCAGCAGCCTGGTGATCACGCTCCGCCCGGTGGCGCCGCTGAGCGCGGCGACGCGGGCCAGCCGCGTCGTGCCCACCTCCCTGGCCCCGGCGACCGCGAGCCTGACGAGGATCCGGCTGATGGCCGCGCGGGCGCCGGCCGCGTACGGTCCGATGAGCGCGGTGGTGGATCCGGCGGTGAAGAAGTTGACGATGATGGCGATCGCGATGGCGACGACCGTGACCCAGAACGCCACGTTGACCGAGAGCTTGGAGTACTGGGTCTCGACGGCGAAGTTGCTCGCCTGCTGCGCGTAGGCCCGCGCGTTCCGGGCCACCCCCGACATCCCGCCCTCGTGGCCGTACAGGACCTTGGCCCTGGTGATGAAGTTGGCGGTGGCGGGCGAGTTCCAGCCGGTCGCGATGGTGCGCGCGGCCGTACCCGCGCGCGGTGCGCTGCCGATGGACCCAGTGGCCAGGTTCTCGTAATCCTGGCCCATCTTCGACAGCCCGCTCTCGCTGGCCTCCGGCCATTTCTGGCCGCCGGACAGCATCGGGATCAGCCAGTTGACGACCCAACTGGGCAGCGCCTCGGTCTCCCAGGCGGGGAGGACGTCCCGGTCGATGCGCACGATCGGCTGGCCGCCGGTCGCCTGGCTGCCGGTGCTCACAGCGCCGGAAGCGCCGTTGACGGTCACCTCCCGGGCCTCAGATCTCTCGCGTCAGCCCGGACATGTCCTGGTACGTGGCGTGGTGGGTGCGCAGGGTGTTGTCGATGGTCTTGCGCATCCTGTCACCGGCGTCGGTGATCTCCTTGGTGAGGTGGAAACATTGTTTGAGCATCTGGTTCGGGCCGTCACCGCGGAAGTGGGCGGCCTTGAACGCGGCGCCCTCGGCCCCGCCGCCCCAGGGCGCCGCGGCGAGCGCCTCGTAGACCGCTGCCCTCAGCTGCGCCTCCTCCCGCTCCCATTCCTCGGCCATCGTGGACCACTGCGAGATGCCCAGGTTCACGACCGGCTTGGCGATCTCCACGCCATCCCAGGGCTTCAGCTCGCGCCTCCCATCCGCTCGGCGAAGCGCGCCATGACGGCTTCGAGGTCACCTTCGAGATGCGCCTTGAACTCCTCGGCCGGAATCACCGGCTCGAAGATCTCGGTGACGCGCTCCTGAGCCCTGGCCGCCGCCCGCTGGGCGGTCTCCGCGATCGTGTCGGCCAGGTATCGCGCGTCGGGTCTCCGGTAGATGCGCGGATCGAGGTCCAGCCGGACGAGCTCGCCGCGGGCGCCCACCGTCACCGACACCTGGCCATCGCGTGAGGTCTCGGTGACCTGAACCGCTTTTGCCTCGGCATGGAGTTCCGCACTCGCGTTTTGAATCCGTTTGAACACGTCGCGTAACTCGTCGGCGTAGGCCCTCGTTCCCGCTAAATCGGGTTGGTCAAGCGATTCCACGGACGACCCCCCTCAAAGCCAAACGGTACGTGTTTGCCTCTTACGACACTGTCGCATTTCCTCCTAGTTTCTGTCACATGAACAACAGGAGAACAAGAGCGTCCGTCATTTATGTTGATCGCCGGCATCCAGCGGTACGGCCTCCTCGTGGATGCCGGTCACCTCCGCGTAAGGCACCCACAGGCGGTAAACGCCCCGCTCAATCCGCTCCAGCCCCAGCTCCAACGCGGTGAGCGCGGACCCGCCCAGGTATTCGAGCAGCAGCAGCCCGTCCTTCTCGTCGTGCACATGAAAACGCTCCCCGCGCCACTGGCACACCATCGCCACGAAATCCAGAGCGGCACACTCCGTAACGGGGACAGTACGCACGTGACAATCCGGCTCGACCTCCTCGAAACCGTCCGCGGGTTTGGAGCTGCGCAGCCGTACCCACAGCTCCAGGGCGTGCGGCTCCGGACTGGCCACATAATCCGCGCCCTGCCAGCGGGCCCGGTAGAAATGCCGGCTCACGCCGCCTGCCTCCCCACCAGCAGCCAGCGCCGCAGGTCGCCGTGGTACATCGCGCGCCGGTGCTCGGTTCCCTCGAAGGTGAGCTCCCAGATCTCCGCGCCGTGCGGCAGGCCCACGCCGTACACCTTGTACTCGCGAATGACGTGATCGACGTTGGGCACCAGGCCCAGCCCCACGAACGGCGGCTCCTCGACCACCCAACCGGCCACCGCGGCCCTGCCCTCCTCGTCGGTCCCGCCGTACGGAGTGCGGTACAAGCTGAGGCCGGCGGGCCGCCAGCGCAGGATGTTCAGGCAACCGTCCGAGGTCACCATGTCGGGCTGACCCAGTGCCTCGGCGAGGACAGCGGGCGTGGCGATGTGGGAGACGTCCAGCGCGTGGTGGCAGTAGCCGGACACCCGCGGCTCTCCGCCGATCAGGAGACCGTGGACGTCGGCCGGGGAGAGCAGCTTCTGGACCACCGGCACCCCCGACCCGGGGTCGAGCAGCAGGTCCTGAGCCAGCGTGGGCACCGCGAGCCTGGCCACCGTGCCTGACTCCAGCATGAAGACGGTCGCCAGTCCCGGGTTGACCGCCAGACCCCACCGCGGGTCCGGCCAGCCCGCCGCCAGTTCGGCCAGCGAGGCGACGCGGTAATGCGTGGCGACGCCGCCGGTGGCCAGCCGCATCGCCTCCCCAGAGGTGTAGGCCAGCAACCAGGTCCGCTCAGAGTCGACGGCCGTGGCCCAGGCAGGGGCTTCAGTCCCGGCCGCCGCGGCGGCGGTGATCGGCAGTGCCAGGTCGGCGTCGCGGAGCAGGCTCAGGCCCAGAGCCTCCTGCCCGCTCTCACGCGCCGCCCACAACTGCTCCTCGAACGGTGTGGCCGGATGGTGATCACTCATCATCATCCGCCCAGTGTGCCGACTCCCGCCGCCTGGAGCTGTCCGTCGACCGCGATCTTCCCGGCCCGAGCCATACCCTCATCACCGCAGGAGGCGGCTGGGTCACTTTTCGGGGCACATGATCCCGCACCATGCCTGAACCACCTGATCATGGGTAGCGCTGAGCAACCACCATCCACTACCCCCGACGGACGGAAGCCCAGCATGATCACCCTCATCCTGCTCATCTTCGCCCTGGCCTGCTTCGTCCTCGCCGCCTTCAACATCGGCGGCAGCCGCGTCAACCTCATCGCCCTCGGCCTCGCCCTGTGGGTACTGACCGAGATCATCCCTCACCTCGGCGACCTGTAGCAGCCGTCACGACTCTGCCGCCGTCCCAGGCGAGGACGGCGGCAGAGGTGAGTTCAGCGGTCCACGAGCACCCGGCCGAACTCGACCAACGGGGTGGCGCCGGCGAAGTTACGGTCGACCTGGGCCCGTTCGGCCGCGCTCGGGTTCGCGTTCGTGCAGCTCACCGGAGCGCTGGAGCCGGACATCAGGTCGGAACAGAGGCCGGTGCGCCGGTCGGGCAGGCCTAAGATGTGGCCGATCTCGTGGGCGGCGATGCGCACCGGGTTGTAGCCCTGTGAGGTGGCCTCCCTGCCCATCCAGATGGTGCCCCGGCCCAGGCTCGTGGGCAGGGTGCGGGGCCAGCCGTTGTCGGCTATGACGACGAAGTCGGCGGGGGTGCCGGCGACGAGGCGGACATTCGTGACACTGGAGTTCCAGATCTGCGCGGCCTGGTCGACCGCGCCGCGGAACTCGGCCGCGCGGCCGGCGTCGTACCGGAGGGCCCTGACCAGGGGCGCGGCCTGCGCGGGCGAGGTGGCCAGCAGGAACGCGACGGTGAGGACGAGAGAGAGCGCGAGACGGAGGGGTCTTGGCATCGTGTCTCCTCGGACAGTGGGGGTGCTGTCACGCTAGGCGCGACGACGCCGTCCGGGGATAAGCCAGTTTGCCCCCATTGCAGTGGTATGGATCCGTGGAGAGCGAGGCGGGTCAGGACCAAAGCTTCGGCGTTCGCTGGAGCATCAAGAAAGATACTGTTCGCGCAACGCCGTGATCAGCTTGTCGTCGACGCCCAGCCGGGTGACCGCGTAGTCGCGTACGGAACCATGGCCGGCGGCCAGCTCCGCCAGGCAGAGCCGCATGACCTCGCCCGGCGCCTGACCGTAGCCGGGCCACTTCAGCGTCCGGTCGGGGTGGGCCGCTCGCCAGTCGGCGACCAGCCGGTCGGTGGCCAGCCCGGTGAGCGCGAAGTCTTCGACGATGGTCTCCTCGTCCACCCCCAGCAGGGACAGCACCAGCGCGGCCAGCAGCCCGGTACGGTCCTTGCCCGCGGCACAGTGCATGACCAGAGGAGCGCTGTCGTCGGCGGCGATCACCTCCAGCGCCAGCCGCAGTTCCTCGACCCCGTCCAGCGCGATCTCGGCGTAGCGGTCGGCGAGGAAACGCGCGGTGTCGATGTCCGGGCCCAGCTCGGCCTGGTCGTAGGGCTGGTGTTCGATGCTGAGGTTGTGGTAGACGAGCCCGTCGCTCTCCGGTACGCGGCCCCTACGGGCTATCTCCCATGGGTAGCGCAGGTCGATCACCGTACGCACGCCCAGGTCGAGAAAGCGGCGCCAGTCGTCGCCCCGGAGCTTGGCCAGGGAATCGGAACGATACAGGCGCCCCCAGCGCACCGTACGCCCGTCGCGGGCACGGTAACCGCCCAGGTCACGGAAGTTGTGCAAGCGTTCGAACGCGATATGCCTCATCCAGCACACCTTATGAGGTCGGCGGACCTATGGACGTAGCCACCAAACATGACCAGATTGGTGGAGATATCCGTCTAAGCCCGGAGGTACGCGTGAAGCGTGTCATCGTCCTGGCCGCCTGCACCCTTGTGGCGACCGCCCTCGTCCCACCCGCCCAAGCAGTCCGGGCCCCAACCGGTCAGGAGACCGAATACGTCGTCTTATACAAGGAGGGCGTGCGCCCGGCCGACGCCCGCAAGGCCGTCCAGGATGCCGGCGGCACGGTGGTCAAGGAGAACACCGCCGTCGGCGTGGCCACGATCTCCACCACCAACGCGGGCTTCGCCGCCGCCCTTGCCGCCAGCGCCTCGATCGAGGGCGTGGCGCACAACCGGTCCATCGGAACGGTCCCGTCCGCCGCCCGTTCCGCCGCCGCAGCACGCAAGGCCGCCGAGGCCGTGGAGAAGGCCGGTGACGGCGCCCCCGCCGCCACCACGTTCGGCAAGCCGGCACCGACGGCCGAACCACTGTCGGAACTGCAGTGGGACATGAAGCAGATCCACGCCACCGCGGATGGTTCCTACCGTTATGAGCAGGGCAATCCGGGGGTGCTGGTCGGCATCCTGGACACCGGCGTGGACGCCTCACATCCGGACATCGCACCCAACTTCAATCGCGCCTTAAGCCGTAACTTCACGGTCGACATCCCGGTCGACGCCAACGGCGCCACGGTCGACGGACCCTGTGACGCCGAGCCCGACCACTCCTGCAACGACCCCGCGGACGTGGACGAGAACGAGCACGGCACACACGTGGCGTCCTCCATCGCCTCCCCGATCAACCGGCTCGGCGTGGCCGGTGTGGCGCCCAAGGTGTCCATCGTCAACCTGCGGGTCGGCCAGGACTCCGGCTTCTTCTTCCTCCAGCCGAGCGTGGACGGGCTGACGTACGCGGGCGACCACGGCATCGACGTGGTCAACATGAGCTACTACATCGACCCATGGCTGTTCAACTGCGTGGACAACCCGGCCGACTCCCCCGCCGACCGCGCCGAGCAGGCCACCATCATCAAGGCGACCCAGCGGGCGCTGAACTACGCCCACGCCAGAGGCGTGACGCTCGTGTCGGCGGCGGGCAACGGCGCCACCGACTACACCAAGGAGCTCATCGACGGCTCCAGCCCCGACTTCGCCAGCGTGCCCGGCGAGGCGCCGTACGACCGGACGATCCCGCCGAGCTGCGTGTCCATGCCCAGCGAGGGCCAGCACGTGATCGCGGTGTCGGCCACCGGCATCAGCAAGCGCAAGTCGTACTACTCCGACTACGGCAACGGCTATGTGGACGTGGCCTCACCCGGCGGCGACGCCTATGACACGCCGACCAACACGCGTGACGTGACCAGGGCGACGCTGGCGGCCTACCCGCAGTCGCTGGCGCAGGCGAACGGGCAGCTCAACCCCGACGGCACGCCGAACACCCCGTCGGTGGTGCGCGACTGCCGCGACTCGGTCTGCGCGTACTACACGTATCTGCAGGGCACCTCGATGGCCTCGCCGCGGGCGGCGGGCGTGGCCGCGCTGATCGTCAGCCGGTACGGCCACCGCGACCGTGCTCACGGTGGTCTGACCATGAACCCGGACGCGGTGGAGGCGGCGCTCAAGGCGACCGCCACCAAGACGCCGTGCCCGGAACCGCGCGCGTTCACCTACACCCGGATCCTGCCGACCGGTACGACGGTGACGGACACGCACACCTGCGAAGGCGGCAGGGCGCGTAACGGCTTCTACGGCTCGGGCATCGTCGACGCGTTGAACGCGGCCCGGTAACCGACGGCACGCCCGGTGCGCGCCCGCGAAGGCGAACGCGCACCGGGTCACCCGTGCACCACCGACGGGCCTGGAGCCGACAGGCCCGTGGGGCTGAAGGCGCCGGCGCGGGCGGCGGCCAGCGTGACGCGTACCGCCTGGTCCGCGACGGCCTCATCGACCGGTTCGACGGTCATCAGCAGCCTGAGGTAGACCGGCGCCGCGAGAGATCTGATCACCTCCGCCGCATCGGTCCCGGCGGGCAGTTCGCCGCGTGACACCGCGCGGGTGACCACGGGCTCCGCGCGCCGCAGCCGGTCGTCGAAGATCTGTCGCCGGACCTCGGCGACCTCCGACAGGCGCGCGGCATCGGAGAAGACCGCGGCCAGCAGGGCGCGGGCGGACGCGGCGGTCATCATCCGGACCAGCGCCCGCGCGAGCGCCCGCAGGTCCGTCTCGAACGTTCCCGTGTCGGGGATCGGGATATCCGCCGCCACGTGCCCGGCCAGCGCGTCGACGACCAGGCTCTCGCGGTCCTTCCACCGCCGGTACACCGTCGTCTTGTGCACCCCGGCCCGCTGGGCGACACCGTCGACCGTCAGGGTGGCGTACCCCTTCTCGGCCAGTTCGGCGAGCGTCGCCGCGTGGACGGCGGCCCTCACCTTCGCGCCCCGCCCAACCGGCCGGGCGTGCTCAGCATTCATTGCAACTCCAAGTTGCGTTAAAGGGCAATCAAGTGCCATCGTATCGCAACTCAAAGTTGCAATACGAAGGACGCCAGACATGTGGACATGGGATGACATCCCCGACTAGTCCGGACGGCTGGCCGTGATTACCGGCGCCAACAGCGGCATCGGCTACGTCACGGCCCGCGAGCTCGCCCGCCACGGCGCCCACGTGGTGCTGGCCTGCCGCAACCCCGAACGCGGCCGGGACGCGGCCGATCGCCTGCTCGCCGAGGTGCCGGGGGCGAAGGTCGAGGCCCGCCGCCTCGATCTGGCCGCCCTCGCCTCCATCCGGGAGTTCGCCGACGGTCTGGACCGGCTCGACCTGCTGGTCAACAACGCGGGCGTGGCCATGGTGCCGCACGCCAGGACCGCCGACGGGTTCGAGTCGCAGTTCGGTGTCAACCACCTCGGGACGTACGCGCTGACCGGGCTGCTGCTCCCCCGGCTGCTCGCCGCGCCGGCGCCCCGGGTGGTCACGGTGAGCAGCGAGGGGCAGCGCTTCGCCCGGTTCGACCTGGGCAATCTCAACGCCGAGCGCCGCTACAGCGCTGTCAACGCGTACCTGCAGTCGAAGAGGGCGCTGCTGTACTTCGCCGTCGAGCTGCAGCGCCGGGCGACGGCGGCGGGGCTCGCGCTGCGCAGCATGGCCGTCGCCCCCGGGCTGACCCGCACCAACGTGCTCACCGGCGGCGCCAACGCCGATCGCGGGCGGCTGTACAGAACGTTCGCCTCGCGGCTGGTCCGTCACGTGTTCAGGCCCACGCCGGAGGGCGCCAAGACGTCGTTGTACGCGGCGACGCTTCCCGATCTGCCCGGCGGCAGCTACGTCGCCCCTGACGGCCTTCTGGAGCTGCGCGGCGAGCCCGCGGTCCACCAGCGGCACCGGGCGATCACCGACGCCGCCACCGCGCGCCGCCTCTGGCAGGTGTCGCAGGAGCTGACCGGCGTGCGCTATGACCTCTGAGCGCCCATGGCCTCGATCACCAGGGCCAGCTCGCTCTCGAAGAGGTCCGCCGACGTCATCGCGCCCAGGTGGGGAGCGACCGCGCGCAGATGCGGCAGCGCTTCGGCGTCGACGGGGGCGCGGCCGAGCAGCACGCTGTGCGCGTCACCGGAGGTCTCCCGGTGGACCCGGCCCACCACCACGTCCATGAACACCGTGAACCACCGCGCCGCCTCCGCCCCGTCCAGGCCCGCGCTCCGGATGATCCCGATCACCGTGTCGAACAGCCGCAGCGACCCGGGCCCGTGACCGTGCCGCGCGGCCAGGAGGTCGGCGAAGCCGGGATAGGCGAGCAGCGTCGCACGCAGCTCGCGGGCGAACGCGCGGAGCTGCTCCCGCCACGGCCGGTCCGTCACGACCGGCGGCACCACGGCCTCGGCGACGGCGTCCGCGACGAGCTCGATCAGCGCCTCCTTGTCGGCCACGTGCCGATACAGCGCCATGCGGGACGCCCCGGACTCCTCGGCCACGCGGCGGATGGTCACCGCGCCGAGACCCTCGCGCCGGGCCAGGTCGAGCGCCGCGACGACGATCCGCTCGCGGGTGAGGCTGCCCCATGCCCGCCGGTCCCGCGTGCTCATGCGGTGGACAGTACACTTGCGGACGCTGTCCGCAAGAATTAGGTTTGCCTAACCTTGATGAAGGAGGCGACTTGACCACGACACTCCCCGCCCGCGCGACACTGATCGCCGCGAGCCTGGCCGCCAGCTCGGCGCAGACGATCGTCGTCGCGGCCTTACCTGGCTTCCATCGCGAGACCGGCGCCCCGCTGAGCGCCGTCGCGTGGCTGCTGACGACGTTCATGCTGGCCAGCGCCGTAGCCACGCCGATAGCGGGGCGGCTCGGCGACCTGTACGGCCACCGCCGCGTCCTGATCGCGTCCCTGGGCTTCCTCATCGCGGGCACCGTGCTGGCGGCCCTGGCGGCGCACGCGGGCTCGCTCCCCTGGCTGCTGGCCGGGCGGGCCCTGCAAGGGGTGTCGGGCGGGGTCCTCCCGCTGACGTTCGGGCTCGCCAGGCATCTGGTGCCACCGGACCGGCAGCGCGGCACGATCGCGCTGCTCAGCGCCATGATCGGGCTCGGTGGCGCGGCGGGCATGGTGATCGCGGGCCCGCTCGCCGACCTGCTGGGGACGCCGTCGCTGCTCTGGGCGGGCCTGCTGCTCGCCGTCCCCGCCGCCGTCGGAGCGATCCGGCTGCCGGAGACGCCGTCGGCGGCGGTGTCCGGAGTGGACCTGCCGGGGGCGGCGCTGCTCTGCGGCACGCTGGTCGGGCTGCTCCTGGTGATCAGCCAGGGCGCGGCCTGGGGCTGGACGTCATCGGCGGTGCTCGGGCTGGTGGCGGCGACGGTCGCGCTGGCGGCCGGGTTCGTGTGGGTGCAGCTGCGCACCCCCGTGCCACTGGTGGATCTGCGGCTGCTGCGGACGCGGGCCATGGCCGTGACGAACCTGACCGCGCTCGTTGTGGGCGCCGCGATGTTCAGCGCCGTGACCTTGTTCCCGCAGTTCGTGCAGACGCCGGTCGCCATGGGCGGCCCGGGCGGCTCGGCGACGACCACCGGACTGGTCATCCTGCCGGTCGCCCTGGGCATGCTGGCCGGCGGGCCGCTGGCCGGACGCCTGGCCGCCAGGTTCGGCGCGGCCGTCCCGCTGCGGGCCGGGTCCGCGTGCGCCGCCGTCACGTTCGCCGTGCTGGCGCTCCGCCCGCCGCCGCTGTGGGAGTTCTACCCCGCCGGGCTGCTGCTCGGGATCGGGTACGGCCTGGCGTTCGCGTCGATGGGCCTGCTGGTCGTGGCGGCGGCCGCGGCCGACCAGACCGGTGTGGCCACGGGCGTCAACACCATCGCCCGCACCGTCGGCGGGGCGGCCGGGGCGCAGGTCGCTTCCGCCATCCTGGCCGCCACGGCCACCGCTCACGTGCCCACGCTCAGGGGTTACACGATCGCGTTCTGGACGTTCGCCGCGATCGCCCTGCTCGCCGTGGTCACCGCGGCCCTGATCCCGGCGCCGGCCGTACGGGAGAGCGAGGTCGCGGGACGGTAGTCCCACCGTACGGCCGTGCCGTTCGTGCCCGGCGGGACGGCGCTAGGCACGGCGGGCGCGGGCGAGGAGCCAGAGCAGGAGCGGCGCCCCGAGCACGCCGGTGACCACGCCGACGGGCAGTTCCACGTCCGGGATGACGCGGCGCGCCAGGAGATCGGCCGCCAGCACCACGAACGCCCCGGCCAGCGCCGAGGCGAGCGGCGGCGGCCAGGCGGTGCGGGCCAGGCGCTGGGCGATCTGCGGAGCGGCCAGCGCCACGAACGCGATCGGCCCCGCGGCGGCCGTGCCGAAGGCGACCAGCGCGACGCCCACCAGCAGCAGCGTCAGCCGCGCCCGCTGCACCGGCGCGCCGAGCACCACGGCCACCTCGTCGCCGAGCTGCAGCGCCCGGCTCCAGCGGCCAAGGAGCAGGGCGACGGGCACGAGCACGGCCAGGGCGACCGCCAGCGGCACGGCCTGGCTCCAGGTGCGGCCGTTGAGGTTGCCCCAGAGCCAGCCGAGCGCGGCCTGCGCCTGGAAGGTGTCGCTGGTGACCATGAGATATTCGGTGGCGCTGGTGAAGATCCACGACAGGCCGATGCCGACCAGCACGATCCGGTACCCGGTGGTGCCGCGCCGCCAGGCGAACAGGTACGTGAGCAGCGCCGCGAGCACCGCCCCCGTGAAGCCGAGCACCTGCGTGCCGGGCCCGGACCCGACGCCGAGGACGATCCCGGCCACCACGGCGACGCCCGCCCCCTGGGTGACGCCGATCATGTCGGGGCTGGCCAGCGGGTTGCGGGTCATGGTCTGGAACAGGGCGCCGGACAGCCCGAAGGCGGCGCCGGTGAGCAGCCCGGTCAGCGCCCTGGGCAGGCGCAGCTCCCGTACGACGAACAGGGTGCCCTGGTCGCCGGTGCCGAGCAGGGACTGGACGACCTCGCCGAGGCCGAGCGGGAACTCGCCCAGCCCGATGCCGAGGCAGAAGACCAGGAACGTCGCGGTGGCCAGGACCAGGCACACCACGAAGACGCGCGGGCGCAGCACCCAGGACACGGGCGGCGTCGAGAGGCGGAAGGTGAGCTGGCCCATCACAGCTCCGCCAGCCGCTGCCGGCGGGCCAGCACGACGAAGAACGGCCCGCCGATGAAGGCGACCAGCAGCCCGGCCTGCACCTCGATCGGCGGCACCACGAGGCGGCCCAGGATGTCGGCGGCCAGCAGCAGGCACGGCGCGAGCAGCGCCGACAGGGGCAGCAGCAGCCGGTGGTCGGTCTCGGCGCCGGCCCGCCGGGCCACGGCCCGCGCGAGATGCGGCACCACCAGGCCGACGAAGACGACGGGGCCGATGGCCGCGACCGCGGCGCCGGTCAGCAGCATCACGGCCGCCGCGCCCTGCAGGCGGACCAGGCCCACCCGGCGGCCCAGCCCGCGGGCCACGTCGTCGCCGAGCGCGAGGCTGTTGAGCGCGGGCGCGCAGGCGAGCGCCAGCACGGCGCCCGCCAGGATGAACGGCAGCAACTGCGGCAGCACGCCGGAGCCGTGCCCGGACAGCGACCCGGCGGACCAGAACCGGTAGCGGTTCAGCGATTCGGGATCGACGAGCACGATGGCGCTGGTCACCGAGCTGAGCAGGAACGTGACGGCCACCCCGGCCAGGGCCAGCTTGACCGGCGTCATCCCGTCGCGGCCCAGCCCGGCCATCGCGTACACCACGACGCTCGCCACCAGCGCGCCCGCGAACGCGAACCACACGAACCCGGACAGCGCGCTGATACCGAGCACGCCCATGGAGATCACCACACCGAACGCCGCCCCCGCGCTGACGCCGAGCACTCCGGGGTCGGCGAGGGGGTTGCGGGTGAGCGCCTGCATGAGCGCGCCGGACAGGCCGAGCGCCGCCGCGGTGAGGACGCCGAGCAGCGTCCGCGGCACGCGTACGGACCAGATCACCTCGTGCGTCTCCCGGTCCGCGCCCAGGCCGCCCAGCGCCCTGACCACCTCGCCCAGCGGGATCTGGCGGGCGCCCAGGGCCAGCGACAGCAGGCAGACCAGGACGAGGGCGCCGAGCGACGCCCCCACCAGGGCGGCCCGGCGGGTCACGTGGGCAGCCCGACCTCGGTCGCCGGCTTCCCGTCCACGGCGGCCGCGAGCCGCGGCACCAGCGCGTCGAGCACGTACGGCAGGCTGAGCACGGTGAGGAAGGACACGGCGTTGCCGTCGTCGGTGCCCTCCTTAACGAACACCTCGCGCCCCTCCTTGACCACCTTGAGCCCCTTGTAGACGCTGTCACCGTGCAGCGTGGCCGTGTCCTTGTCGACGTTGGTCACGCTCCAGAGGAGCGCTCCGGTGTCGAGCAGGTCGAGGCGTTCGCGGCTGATGTTCGCGCCGAACTTGTCGCCGATGGCCTTGTCCAGGTCGGCGGGCAGCTTGAAGCCGAGCGAGGCGAGGAGGCGGGAGCGCGGGTCCTGGCTGCCGAAGACGAAGTAGCCCTCGTAGACCGTGGCCATCAGGGCGGTCTGCCCGGCGAACTCCGGATGTTCCTTCCGCACGGCGGCGAACCGGTCCTCCACCTGCTTGACCAGCGCGTCCGCCTTGGCGGCCTCGCCCACGGCCACGCCGACCTGCTTGGTCACCTCCTGCCAGGAGATCCCGTAGTCGATGTGCTCCTTCGGCTGGGCCACCGTCGGCGCGATCTTGGACAGGGTGGTGTACTGCTCCTGGGTCAGCCCCGAGTACAGGGCCAGGATCAGGTCGGGCCGCAGTGCCGCGATCTTCTCCATCTGGGGGCCGCTGCCCGTGTCCTTCAGCACCTGCGGGACCGGGGCGGAGCCGAGCTTGGACTTGGCCCAGGGGCCGATCGCGCCCGGGTAGCCGCCGATCCACTCGGTGCTGGCGACGGGCACGATGCCGAGGGCCAGCAGGGCGTCCTGCTCGACGAGGCCGACGGTGACGATCCGCTTGGGCTTGGCGGTGATCGTCGTGCTGCCGTACTTGTGGGTGAGGGTGGCGGAGAAGGCCGACGCCGCCGCCCCGGGGGTCTGGGGCGTGGTGGAGCCGCATCCGGTGACCAGGGTGAGGGTCAGGGCGGCGAGCGCGTACAGGACGCGGGTCATTGCTGGAGACTCCCTTATTCGTTGTGCTCGGCGCGGCCCAGCCGCCAGTAGCCCATGAAGGCCACGGCCCGGCGGTCCATCCCCCGCTCGGCGACCAGATGCCGCCTGAGCGTCCTGATCACGCCCGCCTCGCCGGCCAGCCAGGCGTACAGCGGGCCGTACGGGGACTCCTCGGGCACCTCCCACAGCTCCTCCACGTCCACGTCGACGTCCTCGAAGGAGTCCGGCGTGGGCAGTGGCGGGAGCAGCCGGTCGGCGGCGATCCTGACGGCGGGCGTGAGCAGGGCGCCGCGTTCCGCGTCGTCGCGGGCCAGCCAGGTGACCTTCACTCCGCTCTCCGTCTCGACGGGCAGGAAGTCGTCGGCGCGGGGCACCTCCATCAGCGCCTCGCCCTGGTAGCCGGCCGGCAGCCGTTCGAGGATGGAGCAGATCGCGGGGACGGCCGTCTCGTCACCGGCGATCAGCACCGCCCCGGTGTCGGCGGGCGGGTGGAACTCCAGGCCTCCGTGCGGCCCGGCGTGCCGGGCATCGGGGCCGAGCAGCACCGCGACGTCGCCAGGCCCTACCTCGGCCGCCCAGCGCGCCACGGGGCCGTCTCCGTGGTCGTGCAGGACCACGTCCACGTCCACCTCGCGGGCCTCGGGGCGTACCAGGCGGGCGGTGTAGGTACGGAGCGGGTTGCGCCGCTCGTCGGGCAGCTCGCGCCAGCGCGGGAACCAGTCGGGGCCGGACGGCAGGTGCTCCAGCCCGTGCCCGTCGACCGGCAGGATGAGCTTGATCCGCTGGTCGAACCCGTTGTCGGCGAAGAAGCGCAGGTCCTCTCCCTCGAACGTCACGCGCAGGAACGACGGGCTCAGGCGTGCTAACCGGTTCACGCGTACGTCGAACATGCGAAAGGGCTCGGTCATCCTCAGCTCCACCTCGTTTCGTTAAGGTGAGGCTAACCTAACCGTTGCTGATCGACCAGCCCGGCCCCCGGAAACGGCGAACGCCCCCGTCCCTCCAGCCCGGGACGGGGGCGTTCGCCGTTCCGAGTCCATGTCCGGCGGACTCGGAGGTCTGCGACACGACGAGGGCTACGGCGCCGCCGAGCATCGCCCGCTCCCTCGGCGGCGCCGCGCCCGGCATGCGGACGGAGTACGGAAGCCTGATGCAGGACACTAGGCGGAGCTCGGCGGCGTCGCGACAGGGCCGGACCTAGGGATATCCCTAGGCGCCCTTGCCACCGCTCACGGGCAGAACGTCGAAGTGGACCACCACGCGACCGGTCGCCGGATCCGGGGCGCCGGGAGACTCGACCTCCCGGCGATCGGCCACCGCCCGATACTTCTCCAGCACCTCGAACACCTCGTCGCGCATCTGCCGCGTCTCGGCCACGGTGAGCCGCATCGACCGGCGGCCGAGGCCGCTCGCCTGCACCCACTCCTCGGGGGTCGTGGCCTCCTCCTCGCGCCAGCGCGTCAGCTCGGCGCCGCGCTGCCGGACGAGGTCGTCGAGCAGGAAGGCGAACGCGCCGGCCACCTCGGGATCGGCCGGCGCGTCGGCTGAGGGGGCGCCGTAGGAGAAGCCGCCCGGCACGATCCGCCAGTACTTCTCCTTGCCCTTGCCCAGCTCGGGCACCGTCTCGATCATGCCGTGCCGGGCCAGCTCGCGCAGGTGGTAGCTGGTCGCCCCGGTGTTCTGGCCGAGCAGGCCCGCCAGCCGGGTCGCCGTCGACGGGCCGTGTTCGTCGAGCAGCTCGTAGATGCGCAGACGCAGCGGGTGCGCGAACGACTTCAGCGCGTTCGCGTCGAGCGTCCTGGCGGAGTAGTGCTTGCTCTCCATGGGCGTGCACACCTATCTTTGCAAAGAAACCTGTGCATAGTTTCCCTTACACACTATCGGAGTGGGCCATGCAACGTCTCGGCCGATCGTTCGGCTTCCTGTTGTCCTCGACCGCGCTCTCGAACCTGGCGGACGGTGTGCTCAAGGTCGGCGCGCCGCTCCTGGCCGTGTCCATGACCCGGTCCCCCACGCTGGTGTCACTGGCCGGGGCGGCCGCCACGCTGCCGTGGTTGCTGTTCGCCCTGCACGCGGGCGCGATCGCGGACCGGCTCGACCGCAGGCGGATCATGGTGCTGGCCAACCTCGCCCGTTCGGCCGTGCTCGCGGTGGCGGCCGTGCTGGGCCTGCTCGGGCTGCTGAACCTGTGGGTCGTGCTGGCCGCCGTCCTGCTGGCGGGCGTGGCCGAGGTCTTCGCCGACACCTCGGCGCAGTCGGTGCTGCCGATGGCGGTGCCGCCCGAGCGCATCACGGCGGCGAACGGGCGGGTGCAGAGCGCCCAGATGATCGGCAACGAGTTCGCCGGCGCGCCGATCGCGGGCCTCGTGGTCACGCTGCTGCCCGCCGCCGTCGTCGGCGGCCCCGCCCTCCTGTACGGCGCCGCGGGCCTGCTCCTGCTGGGCATGAGGGGCTCCTTCCGGGCACCCGCCGCGCGGGGCCCCAGGCGGTCGCTGCTGCGCGACATCGTGGAGGCTCAGCGCTATCTCTGGTCCCAGCGGTTCCTGCGGACGCTGGCCGTCTCGGCCGGGATGCTGAACTTCGCCAGCGCCGCCTACTTCGGGGTGTTCGTGCTGTGGGCCGTCGGCGACGGCTCGCGGATCGGGCTGTCGCCCAGCGGGTACGGCCTGATGATGACCGCGCTGGCCGTCGGCGCTGTGGCCGGGTCGATCGTCTCGGAGCGGGTCTCCGGGCTGTTCGGGGAGGGCCGGACGCTGGTCGGCGCCTGGCTGGTGAGCGCCCTGCTGTACCTCGTGCCGGTGTTCTGGCCCGTCGCCTGGCTGATGTACCCGACCGGCGTCGTGTGGGGTGTCACCGGGGCCGTCGCGAACGTGCTGGTCGTCTCCACGCGGCAGCGGCTGATCCCGGCCGAACTGCTCGGCCGGGTCAATTCGGCCTACCGGCTGATCGGCATGGGCGGCATGCCGGTGGGGGCCGCTCTCGGCGGGGTGGTGGCCGAACTGACCGGGTTGACCGTCGTGCTCGCGGGCGCCGCGGGGGTCTGCTTGGTGGCCGTGGGGCTTGTGTGGCGCGCCTTACACGATCGAATTTCTCACCCCTTGACCAGCGCACCTTCCGTTCTCGACACATTCAGATCACGTTAGTCACACTTTGGCCTACCCCGAGATGACATGATTACCCCGAGCAATGAGGGGATGGCATGCGGGAGATCGGCGGACGGTACCTCCTCAATGAGGAGGCCGGTCGTGGAGGTATGGGAGTCGTCTGGCGGGCCTTTGACCAGCTTCTCCATCGTGAGGTGGCGCTCAAGGAGCTGACCCTCAGCGGCGAGGCCGAGATGGTCCGCCGCCGGGTTCTCCGTGAAGCGCGGATGGCCGCTGGGCTCACCCACCCCAACATCGTCACGGTCCACGACCTCATCGAAGAGGGCGGCAAACTCTGGATCGTGATGGAGTACCTCGACGGCCTCTCACTCCACCAACTGCTCTCTCAGGTGGGGACACTGCCCGCGCAGTCGGTGGCTGCGATCGGCGTGCACCTGCTCGCCGCGCTGCGCACCGCGCATCAGGCGGGGGTGCTGCACCGTGACGTGAAGCCCGCCAACGTGATGCTCACCGGCGACCGCGTGGTGCTGACCGACTTCGGCATCGCCACGGTCGAGGGCGACATCCGGATGACCACGTCCCGGCGGCTGCGCGGCACGCCCGCGTTCATGGCCCCCGAGCGGTTACACGGCGGCCCGGCCAGCAAGGAGGCCGACATGTGGTCGTTCGGCGCCACGCTCTACAGCGCCATCGAGGGCCAGCCGCCCTACCCCGGGCAGGACGCGGCCACGGTGCTCGGCATGGCCAGGAGCGGCGGCTACCCGCCGCCGCGCCGGGCCGGAGTGATGCGGCCGCTCATCGAGGGTCTGCTGTCCCACGACCCGGTGCGCCGCTTCACGCCCGAGCAGACCGCCGGACTGCTGGCGGGCATGCGCGCCAGCAGCTACCCTGCGGCGATCTGACCGGCCGCCGCGTTATCTGATCGCCCGGCAGCCACCTGACCGGCCGCTACTCGCCCGCGGCCGGTCGGCTGGTCGCTATTCCTCTTCGCCCCGCTTGGCGCGGGCCTCCGCCTCGGCGGCGTCCATGGCGGCGGCCTCCTCCGGCGTGGGAGCCGTGCCGCCGAGGTGGCGGGGCTGCCACCACACGCCCGGCGGGATCTCCGGGTAGGTGCGCTGAGCCCGGTCCACCAGCTCCGACATCCGCGCGTGCAGGTCGGCGGCGTGCTGGTTGACGTCCTCGCCGCGCTTGGGGTGGATGGGCTCCCCCACCAGGATCGTGATGGGCACGTGCCGCAGGGTGAGCTGCTTGGACCGGCCCTTGGTCCAGATCCGCTGACTCCCCCACAGCGCCATCGGGATGACCGGGACCTTGGTCGCCTGGGCCATGCGGATGGCGCCGTTCTTGATCTCCTTGACCGTGAACGATCGGCTGATCGTCGCCTCGGCGAAGACGCCCACCACCTCCCCCGCCTTCAGCATGCGCAGCGCCGTCGCGTAGGACCCCGCGCCCGCGCCCCGGTCGACCGGGATGTGGTGCATGCCACGCATCAGCGGGCCCGAAATGCGGTGGTCGAACACATCCTGCTTGGCCATGAACCGCACCAGCCGCTTGGACGGCAGCGCGCCGAACCCGGCGAAGATGAAGTCGAGATAGCTGATGTGATTGCTGACCAGCACCGCTCCGCCGGTCCGCGGCACATGCTCGGTCCCTTCCATGTGGAAGCGGTAGTCGAGCACGCGAAAGAGGGTCCGCGCGGCGGCGATCACCGGCGGGTACACGATCTCAGCCATGACCAGAAGGTAGCCTATTCAGGCCGGTCGGACGGTAGTCGGGAGGTTGAGCATGCCCCGCACGTTCCCGTGCCTGGTGCGCCTGATGCCCGCGGCGTCGATCTCGTAGCCGGGCGCGATCAGCCCCGTCAGCTCCTCCAGCGCCACCCGGGCCTCCATCCTGGCCAGCGCCGCGCCGAGGCAGTAGTGGCGGCCCGCGCCGAAGCTGATCAACTTCGAGGTGTCGCGGCCCAGATCGTAGGCGTCGGGGTCGGGGAAGACGCTCTCGTCGCGGTTGGCCGACCCGACCAGCAGCCACATCCTCGTCCCCGCCGGCAGGTCGACGCCGTGCAGGACCGTGTCCTCGGTGAGCCGCCGCGCCGCCCCCTGCGCGGGCGTGTCGTAACGTAACGACTCCTCCATCCACGGCGCGATCGCCCCGCCGAAGGCGGCGGCGCGCTGCTCCGGGTTGCGCCAGGCCCAGTACCAGGCGGCGTTGAGCAGGTGGGTGGTGGTCTCCGAGCCGGCCCCGACCAGCAGGAGCATGAACGGCACGATCTCCTCGTCGGTCAGCCCGTCGTCCGCGACGAGCACGGAGACCAGGTCGTCCCGCGGCGCCTTGCGCCGCTCGGCGATGATCGAGGCGTAGTAGCCGCCCAGCGAGAAGAGATTGCGCAGGCCCTCCTCGGACGGCTCGCTCCCCGGGTGATACCGGAGCAGCCCGTTGTTGCGCTCCCGCACCTCGGCCCGGTCGGACGGCGGCACGCCCACCAGCTCGGAGATCACGTCGAGCGGCAGCTTGGCCGACAGGTCCCTGGCGAAGTCGAACGTGCCCTTCTCCAGGCCCTCCTCGACATAGCCGCGGGCGAGCCCTCTGATCATCGACTCGAGGGCGGCGACGCGGCGCATGGTGAAGCCACGGGCGATGACCGACCGCATGCGGGTGTGGTCGGGCGGGTCAGTGGCCACGAACGACAGCATCGTGCGCGCCTTCGGCCCCCAGACCCCGCTGTCGAGCACCGGACCGTGGTCACTGGAGTAACGGGCGCTGTCGACGAGCGCGGCGGCCACGTCGTCGTAGCGCGACAGTGCCCAGAAGTTCAGCTCGGGATTGTGGTAAATGGGCGCTTCGCGCCGCATTCGGGCGTACACGGGGTACGGATCTTCGTTCACGGCGGCGTCGTAGGGGCTGTAGACGAGTTCCACCCTGACCACGCTAAGACGCTTGTCCTTACAGGGAAACGGGCAGATGTTTCTCATCATGAAGAAGCTCATCAACTCGGCCGAATCCGCGGTCGACGACGCGCTGGCCGGGATGGCGGCGGCACACCCGTCACTGCGGGTCCGCGACCGGGTCGTCTACCGCGCGTCGGGGCCGCGAGCGGGCAAGGTCGGGCTGGTGTCCGGCGGCGGCTCGGGGCACGAGCCGCTGCATGCCGGGTTCGTCGGGTACGGCATGCTCGACGCGGCCTGCCCGGGCGAGATCTTCACCTCGCCCGTGCCCGACCAGATCATCAACGCCACCGAGGCCGTCGACGGCGGCGCGGGCGTACTGCACATCGTCAAGAACTACACCGGCGACGTGCTGAACTTCGAGATGGCCGCCGAGCTGTGTGACGACGTCCAAGTCGCCGGCGTGCTCGTGAACGACGACGTGGCCGTCCAGGACTCCCTCTACACGGCGGGCCGCCGGGGCACCGGCGCGACGCTGTTCGTGGAGAAGATCGCCGGAGCGCTGGCCGAGGAGGGCGCGCCGCTGAGGGAGGTGGCGGGCATGGCGGCGGAGGTGAACCAGCGCAGCCGCTCGTTCGGCATCGCGCTCACCTCCTGTACGACGCCCGCGGCGGGCAAGCCGACGTTCGACCTCCCGGACACACAGGTGGAGCTGGGCATCGGCATCCACGGCGAGCCCGGCCGGAGCCGGGCGCCGCTGGCCACGGCCCGCGAACTGGCCGAGGTGGCCATGGACGCGATCCACGGCGACCTGCCGCTGGAGGGCGATCTGCTGGTCATGGTGAACGGCATGGGCGGCACGCCGCTGATGGAGCTGTACGTGGCGTTCGCCGAAGTGAGTGCCTTCATCGACGGCAAAGGGGCGCGTGTGACGCGGTCGCTGGTGGGCAACTACGTGACGAGCCTGGACATGCAGGGCTTCTCCGTGACAATCTGCCGGCTCGACGACACGCTGACGGGTCTGTGGGACGCGCCGGTCGAGACGCCGGGGCTGCGCTGGGGGCGCTGATGAGCACCTCGATGGACCCTGACTCCGTGAACGGCGACTCGGTGGGCGGCGACTCCGTGGACACGGGCTCAGCGGACGGCGGCTTCGCGGACGGTGGCGTGTTGACCACGGCCTTCTTCGTCGCCTGGTTCGACGACATCGCCAAGCAGGTCAGGCTCCAGCGTGAGCGGCTGACCGCGCTCGACGCGGCGATCGGCGACGCCGACCACGGCACGAACCTCGACCGCGGCTTCACCGAAGTGAGCAAGGCGCTGACCGACTCGCCGCCGACCTCACCCGGCCAAGCGCTGCTGTCCGCCGGAACGACGCTGATCCGCCGCGTCGGCGGGGCTTCCGGGCCGCTGTACGGCTCGGCGTTCCGGGCGATGGGCAAGGCGGTGGAGGCGCCGGTGACGCTGGCCGGGTTCGCGGCGGCGTTCGACGCCGGGGTGGTGGCGGTCGAGCAGCTCGGGAAGGCCGTGCCGGGCGACAAGACCATGGTGGACGCGCTGGTTCCGGCGGCGCGGACCCTGGCGCTGGCCGTACGGGATGGGGTGGGGGTGCGAGAGGCGTTCGAGCTGGCGGCGCGCGCGGCCGAGGAGGGCGCACGGACCACGATCCCGCTGCGGGCCCGCAAGGGCCGGGCCAGTTACCTGGGTGAACGCAGCATCGGACACGAGGACCCGGGAGCAGCGTCGTCGGCCCTCATCGTCGCCTCCCTGGCCACCGTCGCAGCCGCGGCCTCGTGATGGTGGGCATCGTGCTGGTCGCGCACAGCGCCGGGCTCGCGGCGGAGGCGGCCGCGCTGGTCCGCGGCATCGCCGGGCCGAGTGCCCGGGTGGCGGCGGCGGGTGGCACCGAGGACGGCGGGTTGGGCACGAGTCTCGACCTGATCGAGAAGGCGCTGGCGGCGGTCGACCGGGGTGATGGCGTGGTGCTCGTGCCCGACCTGGGCAGCTCGGTGCTGACGGCCCGGCTGCTGGAGGAGCCGGGGCGGGTGGTGGTGGCCGACGTGCCGTTCGTGGAGGGGGCGATCGCGGCGGCCGTCACGGCGAGCGCGGGCGCGCCCTTGGCCGCCGTTCTCGCGGCCGCCGAGGAGGCCCGCGACTTCCGCAAGCTCAGTGGCCCTTGAACGCCTCCCCTGGCCCCCACGAGCCGCGCAAGCTCAGTGGCCCTTGAACGCCTCCTCCAGCCACCACGAGCCGCGCTCCCTGGTGACCTTGGCGTGGACCAGCAGCGGTCGGTCCCTGGGGCCCTTCAGCCATTCGGCCACCCCGGCCAGGTCACCGGCCCCGGTGACCGTCACGGCCGCGAAGCCGTAGCCGGTGGCGATCGCGGCCAGGTCGGCCGGCGGGAACGTGACCGTGCCGAGCGGGTGCCCGTGCGGCCCGAAGTGGTGGACCTCGGCGCCGTACGCCTCATCGTCGTAGACCACGATCACCATCGGCAGGCCGAGGCGTACGACGGTCTCGAACTCGGCGATGCCCATCAGCGCCCCGCCGTCACCCAGCGCGGCCACCGGCAGCCGGTCGGGCTGGGCGAGCGCGGCGCCGATCGCGGTCGCCAGCCCCAGCCCGATCGACTGGAACGCCTGCGTGAAGCAGAACCCCCGCTCGTCGGGTACGTCGAGGAACATGGCCGGGTAGCCCATGAAGTTGCCGGAGTCGACGGCCACGATCCGCTCGGCGGGCAGCAGTTCGTCCAGCCCGATCGTGAGCGTCCTGGGGTCGATCCGCCCGTCGCCGCCCTCGTCGTCGTACCGCACCGCCTGCCACCTGCCCTCGGCCCGGATCCGCCCGGCGACCTCCGCCGACCGGTAGCCGCGCTCAGGGCCGCCCGTGGATTCGAGGGCGTGCAGGGCCGTGGCGGCCGTGGATTCGAGGGCGTGCAAGGTCGTACGGGCCGTGGCGGCCGTGTCGCCGACCAGGCCGAGGCCGACCGGCCGATGGACGCCCAGCGCGCTCTGGTCGACATCCACCTGGACGAGCGTGGTGTGCTCGCCGATCAACCGGCCGTGGCGGGTGGTCCACATGTTGAGCGCGCAGCCCCATCCCACGACGAGGTCGGCGTCGCGGATCAGCTCGGCGGCCAGGGGCGTGGCGAACCCGCCGCTCACGTCCAGATCCCACGGGCTGCCACGGAACAGGCCCTTGGCGACCGCGGAGGTCGCGAGCAGCGCGCCGGTGGCGGCGGCCAGCTCTTCCAGTTCGGCCCTGGCGTGCCGGGCACCGCGCCCGGCGATGAACACCGGCCGCCGCGCCTTCGCCAGCAGCCTGGCCAGCGCGTCGATCTCCGCGGCCGGAGGCGTACTGAAGGCCGGGTCGACGGCGCCGGCCACCACGAGGGACTCGCCGATGAGGCCGCGCCACGGGACGGTCTCCTGCTGCACGTCGAGCGGCAGGTTGAGCACCACCGTGCGCCGCTCGCGGACGGCCGTGCGGTAGGCCGACAGCGTGTCCTCGACCGCCCCGCCGGCCGCGGTGACGCGGAGGGGCACCGCGCCGACCGCCGCCGCCAGCGCGTCCTGGTCGACGTGGAAGTTGGAACGTACGTCCGTCGCCTCGCCGGTGAGCACGATCATCGGAGTACGGCTCTTGGCCGCCTCGGCGATCCCGGTCATGGCGTTGGTGAGGCCGGGGCCCTGGTGGACGGAGACGATCCCGACCTTGCCGCTCATCCTGGCGTACGCGTCGGCCATGGTGGCGGCCCCGCCCTCGTGGCGGGCGGCGACGAAGCGTACGCCGTGCTCCACGAGGGCGTTGGTGACGTGGAAGTTGCCGCTGCCCACCACGCCGAACGCGGTGTCGGCCCCGACCTCGGCCAGCACCCGCCCGACAGCCTCGGCGACGATCATCTCTCGACCAGGGCCAGCACCCGCACGGGGCTCCCGGAACCCCCCACGATCGGCAGCGGCGGGGCCAGGACGACGGCGCCGGTGACCGGCAGGCGGTCGAGGTTGCGTAGCTGGGTCAGGCCGTACTTACCCGCCCCCAGCAGGAACGAGTGGCAGGGGAAGGCCGGGTCGAAGGAGTGGGCGGCGCCCGCGTCGGTGCCGACGGTCTCGACGCCGAGCCCGAGGATGGGCGTCTCGTCGGCCAGCCAACTGGCGCATTCAACCGAGATGCCGGGGGTGTGCGGGCCGGTCTCGTTGGCGTTCAGGAAGGCGGCCTGGTCGGCGGACCTGGCGTCCCAGCCGGTGCGGTAGAGGAGCCAGCCGCCGTCGGGCAGCGGGCCGTTGACCCGCTCCCACTCCTTGACGTGGTCGATCTGGAGCAGGAAGTCGGGGTCCTTCTCCGCCTCCGCCGACAGGTCGAGCACGACGGCGGGCGCCAGCAGGCTCGACACCGGCACCTGAGAGACGTCCTGGCCGTCGCGGCCGGTCACCCAGTGGATCGGCGCGTCGAAGTGGGTGCCGGTGTGCTCGCCGGTGTGGATGTCGTTCCAGTACCAGGCGGGGCCACGGTCGTCGTAGCGGCTGATCTCCTCCAGCCGGAACGGGATCGTGTTGCCGAACGGCTCGGGCAACTGGAGGATCGGTGTCTCGGGCGACAGCGGCGAGGTGAGATCGACCACCTCGATGGCGCCACCGCGCAGGCTCTCCACCAGGCTCCGCAAGATCGACATGTCATCCTCCTTGATGGGCTGGCTGCATTGTTCTATATCGGCCGAACATCTCAAGCTTTGGTCCATTCGGCGCAGCCGGCCGTCTGGAACGCCTTGTCGGTGGCCATGATCGTCACGGTGGCGGGGCCCGCGGGCATCCCGGCCGAGATCACATCGCTGACCTGGGCCGACGCGCTCTTCATCCGGGCCCAGTAGCACTTGGCCGCGCCCGACACGGGACCCGTCGTACGGTAGTTGCCGGGCTGGATGTCCACGCCCACGATGAGCGTCCGCGTGGCGGCGAGTCCGCCCGGCGGAGCGGACGAGCCGACCGGCGCGGACGCGGTCGGACCCGAACCAGCCGGACTCGACGCGGTTGGGCCCAAGCCCGTCGGAGCCGAGCCTGTCGGAGCCGAGCCGGCCGGGTCCGAGCCCGTCGGAGCCGAGCCCGTCGGGCCCAGGTCGGCCGGACTGGACGCGGTCGAGTCGGGCTGGGCTGTCTGCTGGTCGGCCGGCGGGGTCGACTCCTCGATCGTCACCGTCACCTGGGGCGCGGCAGCGGACGAGTCCGTCGTCTCCCCCGAGCCCAGCCCGACGAAGAACCCGAGCAGGAACCCCAGCACGCAGGTCAGCCCGGAGACGAGCAGGATGATCGGCGGACTTTTCGTCGCCCGAGGATATTCAGGAGCCGACTGGTATTCGGGAGGAGGCCCGTACATCACGGGCACCAGCGTCCCACCCGTGTCAACGGTGGAGGTAGTCGACCAGCGACGCCTTCTCCGTCTCCAGCTCCTCGATCGCGCTCTTGACCACGTCACCGATGCTCACGATGCCGACCAGCCGCCCGTCCTCGACCACGGGCATGTGGCGGAAGCGGTGCGTGGTCATGGTCCGGCGCAGCTCGTCGACGTTGTCGTGCGGGCCGACCGTGCGTACCTCAGAGGTCATGATCGCGGAGACCGGCTGGTCGAGCACGGCCGCGCCGCGATCGTGCAGGCGCCGGACCACGTCGCGCTCGGACACGATGCCGGTGATCGTCGTGCCGTCGGCGGAGACGACCACGGCGCCGATGTTGCGCTCGGCGAGCTTGGCCAGCAGCTCGCGGACCGTGGCTTCCGGCGTCACGGTCGTCACATCGCTTCCCTTGCCGCGCAGAATCGTCCCGATGAGCATCTGAACCACCTCGGCTCTCAGTTATCCCGAGCAGTTACCCCGAGCGGGCTCCGGTTATGCGCCCCGCCCGCCTCACTTTCAGGCAAGCAAGCAGGTAGGGAGGCCGTCAAGCATTCCCGTAGGCTGCATGCCGTAAACGGACCTTGTGAAACAGGATGCGTCATGACAGAGCCGCTCAATACCGGCAGCCACGATCTGCCCATCACCGCGGAACTCGCCGCGTTCATGCGGACGGGCTGGGCCGACACCCGGCGCACCGACGTGGCGGCGCTGCCGATCGCGCCCTGGGCGGCCCGGCGCCGCGCCGCGCTCGCCGCCCGCTTCCCCGGCGAGCGGCTCGTCGTGCCGTCGGGGACGCTGAAGGTGCGCAGCAACGACAGCGACTACCCGTTCCGGCCGCACAGCGCGTTCTCCTATCTGACGGGCGCGGGTGAGCCGGGTGACGTGCTCGTCATCGAGCCGTCGGGCGAGGCCACGCTGTACCTCAGGCCGCGCTCGCCGCGCGAGGACGGCGAGGAGTTCTACCGCGACAGGCGTTATGGCGAGTTCTGGGTGGGCCGGCGGCCCGACCTGGCGGAGGCCGCCGAGCTCTACCAGATCGGCTGCGCCCACATCCGCGACCTGTCGCTGAAGGGGCCCGCCAGGGTGCTGGGCGGAGTGGACGCGGCGGTCGACGCGCTGCTGCCGGGCGACGCGGAGTTCGAGAGCTTCCTGGCGGAGCTGCGACTGATCAAGGACGAGTGGGAGATCGGCGAGCTGCAGTCGGCGGTCGACGCCACCGCGCGCGGCTTCGAGGACGTCGTACGCGCGCTGCCCGCCGCACTCGGGCACCCGCGGGGCGAGCGCTACCTGGAGGGCGTGTTCGGGCTCCGTTCGCGCCTGGAGGGCAACGCGGTCGGCTACCCCAGCATCGTCGCCTCCGGCGCGCACGCGTGCGTGCTCCACTGGATCCGCAACGACGGCCGCCTCGACGCCGACGACCTCCTGCTGCTCGACGCGGGCGTCGAGTCCGACACCCTCTACACGGCCGACGTCACCCGCACGCTGCCCCTGTCCGGCCGCTTCAGCCCGGTGCAGCGGCAGGCGTACGAGCTGGTGTACGAGGCGCAGACGGCGGGGATCGCCGCCCTCAAGCCCGGCGCCCGCTTCCGCGACTTCCACCTGGCGGCGATGCGCGTCATCAGCGAGGGCCTGCACGACTGGGGACTGCTGCGCGACTCGCCGGACGCACTGATGGAGTCGGGCCTGTACAGGCGCTACACGCTGTGCAGCAGCGGCCACATGCTCGGCCTGGACGTGCACGACTGCGCCCGCGCGCGATCCGAGGTCTACCTGGACGGCGTGCTGGAGGAAGGCCAGGTGCTCACCGTCGAGCCTGGCCTCTACCTGCAGCCCGACGATCTCACGCTGCCGGCGGAGTTCCGGGGGCTGGGCATCCGGATCGAGGACGACCTGGTGATCACCGCCGACGGCGCCCGCCTGATGTCCGCCGCCCTCCCCCGCCACCCCGCCGACGTCGAATCGTGGATGGCCACTCTGCTGGGCTGAACGGCTACGAAGCGATCACATTTCGTAGCGAGCTGACAACATGTGACCTGGGTCTCATACCTTTTCCTCAAATTCCAGCGAAAGCATCGACTTACTAGACAGCCCGTCAGTAGGGTTACTGCTCCGTAGTCGGCTGGTTACGAGGTGGTCAGTTGTCCGGATACGTGGGCCGCAAGGCCGTGTCCGTGCTGGGCCAGGTAGGCGACCTCTTCGTCATCGTCCTGGAGGGATTGCGCCGTAGCTGGGACGTCCGGAGCTGGTGGTGGGAGTTCGTCGACCAGTGCTGGTTCCTGGCCCGGGTGACCAGTGTGCCGGTGCTGCTCGTCTCGTTACCCCTCGGCGCGACCGTGGCGTTGCAGGTGGGCGACCTGGCCTGGCAGCTCGGCGCGGCGTCCGCCACCGGGAGCGCCGTGTTCGTCGGGCTCATCCGGGAGGTGGCGCCGCTGGCCAGCGCCCTGCTGATCGCCGGGGCCGGCGGCAGCGCGATGACCTCCGACATCGGCGCGCGGCACATCCGTGACGAGCTGAGCGCCATGGAGGTGATGTCGGTCAATCCGATCCACCGCCTGGTCACGCCGCGCATGTGGGCGGCCAGCACGGTCGCGGTCTGCCTGTGCCCGCTGGTCATCCTGGCCGGGGCCAGCGGCGGCTACTTCTTCAACGTGGTCGTACAGGGCGTGACCTCCGGCGCGTACTTCGACGGCGCGCTGTCCCTCGTGGTGAGCTCCGACCTCTACGTGACCCTGTTCAAAGCGTGGATCTTCGGCTTCATCGCCGCGGCCGTCGCCTGCTACAAGGGCATGACCTGCGCCACCAGCCCCGTCGGCGTGGGCCGCGCGGTCAACCAGTCGACGGTGGTCACGTTCATGCTGGTGTTCGCGTTCAACTACGTGATCTCCGCGGTCTACTTCCTCGCCTACCCGCCGAAGGCGCTGTGATGGTCACGCGTACGGCCGGCCTCAGGGCCGCCGTCACCGGGCGCGAATGGGCGGAGCGGTTCGCGACCCTGGCCAACTGGCCGCTGTTCGTGTGGAAGGTGCTGTTCTACTCGGTCCGCGACGTGATCCTCCGGCTGAAATACTTCAAGGTCGTCACCCGTCAGGTCAGCGACGTGGTGGTGGGCGTCGGCGCGACCGTCATCGGCGGCGGCATGATCTTCGTGGTGTTCACGATGGCCTTCGTCGTCGGTGCGACCGTGGGCCTGCAGGGCTACCAGGGGCTGGCGGCGATCGGCGCCGAGTCGTTCATGGGCCTGGTCGGCAGCTTCGCCAACGTACGCGAGATCACCCCGATCATCGCCGCGACCGCGCTGGCCGCGCAGGTCGGCTCGTCGTTCACCGCCGAACTCGGCGCGATGCGGATCTCCGAGGAGATCGACGCGCTGGAGGTGATGGGCATCAACGCCTTCACCTACCTGATCTGCACCCGGGTGGTCGCGGCGCTGCTGGCGCTGGTGCCGATCTACCTGATCGCGCTGTTCGCCAGTTTCTTCGCCACCCGGCTGATGAGCACGGTCCTGTTCGGGCTGGCGCCGGGCGTCTACGACTACTACTTCTACCTGTACCTGCCGGTCAGCGACATCGTGTTCAGCGTCACCAAGGTGGCCATCTTCGCCTTCACCGTCGTCGTCATCCACTGCTACTACGGCTTCTACGCCACCGGCGGCCCGGTGGGCGTGGGGGTGGCGGCGGGGCGCGCGATCCGTCAGTCGATCGTCACGATCGTCCTGCTCAACCTGCTGCTGTCGTTCCTGTTCTGGGGTAACGGCGGCAGCGTGAAGCTGACGGGGTGAGCGATGGGACGCGACGGGTTCTCCCTGCCGGTGCGCGCGGGCATCGCGCTCGCGCTCATCCTGGTGCTCGCGGCGACGACGATCTTCATCGTACGCACCGCGTCCGAGATCAGCGGCACCAGGATCGACGCCGTGTTCGACCGGGCCGGTCAGGGCCTGGACACCCAGTCCCCCGTCAAGATCCGCGGCATCACGGTCGGCGACGTGACGAAGGTGTCGCTCGACGCCAAGGGCAAGGCCGTGGTGAGCATGGCCATCGAGCCCGGCGTCCGGCTGCCGGGCACCACCGTCGCGGCCGTCGAGCCGTCGTCGGTGTTCGGGCCCAAGTTCGTCGACCTCAAGCTCGGCGCGGGCGAGACCACCGGCCCCTACCTGGCGAGCGGGGCGGTCATCACCACGACCGAGGAGCCGCTCGACCTGTCCGACACGCTCGGCGCCGCCTACCGCGGCCTGAACGCCGTCGACCCGCGTGAGGTCACCGTCATCGTGCACACGCTGGCCCAGGGGCTCGACGGCGAGGGGACGCGGCTGCGCGAGCTCATCGACGACGCGGGCACGGTCGTCGATGTCGCACACCGGCAGCGCGCGCGGGCCAGGCAGTTCCTGCACGACGCGGCCGGGCTGTCCACCGCGCTGTCGGACAAGGGCGACGAACTGGTGTCGATCTCCTCCGACGTCAACGTCATCACCCCCGACCTGCTGGAACGGGCTGACAAGGTGCGGGTCCTGCTCCAGGAGGTCACCTCGGTCTCCGACCTGGCCGCGCACGGCCTGCGCAAGCACCGGCAGGACCTGCGGGCGGGCGTCCACTCGGGCGAGCGGGTGGCCGCGCTCATCTACGCCCAGCTCGGCCTGGCCGGTGACGGCGTACGCGGCCTGAACCGGCTGGTCGACCTGCTGAACAAGCTGATCGAGGCGCCGGGCCCCGGCAACACCCGCCAGCTGCAGGTGGAGGCGTTCGTCTCGACCGACATCTGCGAGCTCGTCGTCGGCTCCTGCGGCCCGACCGACGGGAGGGACTGACGTGGCGCTGTCCAGGGAACGGGTGACCCGCCGGTGGACGCTGCTGCGCGTCGTCCTGTTCGTCGGCGTGACGCTGACGCTCGCCGTGCTGATCGCCGTACAGATCGCCCGGGTCAGCACCGGCAGCGGATACCGCCTTACCGCGACATTTGATGATGTGTCGGGGCTGACGGAGGGCGACCAGGTGAAGATCGCCGGGGCGCCTGTGGGCCAGGTCGACACGATCAAGGTGGTGAACGGCCGCGCCGAGGTCACCATGGAGGTCCAGGACGCCGTCCGGGTGCCGTCGGACACCGAGGCCGCGATCAGGTGGCGCAACGCGGTCGGCCAGCGGGTCGTCTACCTGCTCCCCGGCACCGCGCCCGGCCGGCTCGCCCCCGGCTCGCGGGTGATCCGCACCTCGTCCGTGGTCGACATCGGCGCGCTGGTGAGCGACCTCGGCCCGCTGACCCGCAGCCTGGACCCGGACCAGATCAACCAGCTGCTCACCGCCGCCGCCAAGTCCCTGAAGGGCAACGACAAGAACATCCCGCGGCTGCTCGACAACGTCAACGCCATCACCGGCACGATCAACGAGCGCAAGCGGACGATCCAGGGGCTGCTGAAGGACTACGCCACCGTCACCGGCGTGGTCGCCCAGCGCGACCAGCAGATCGAGCAGCTCGTCGACAACCTGGTCACACTCTCCGAGGCGTTCGCCGCCAACCGCAAGCTGATCGACGACTCGATCGTGCGGCTCTCGACCACCGTCCACACCTCCAACGAGGTGCTCGGCAAGAACGCCGACGAGCTGGGCGCGCTGGTCGACCACCTGTCCGGCCTGACCGGCGGCATCAGGCGGCACGTGGGCGAGATCGACAAGACGATCAGCACGTTCCAGCCGCTGTTCGCCCGCGCCTACTCCAGCGTCGATCGCGGCCACTACTTCATCACCGCGGTCCCCTGCCTGGCGCTGAGCGCCGCTCCCTGCCCGTACCCGATGAAGACGCCGCCCCCGCTGCGCGGCAGCACGCGGATCCAGAGCTCGAAAGACCTGCAGAAGCTCATGGTCGGTGAGTGATGGCGCTCAAGTCCTTCCGCGACCGCAACAAGATCGTCGTCGGCCTGGTCTCGCTGGCGGTGCTCGGCGCGGTCCTCGTGGCCACCTTCCTGGTCGGCAACCTCGGGCTGCTCGAAGGCGGCTACTACATGTCCGGCACGTTCGTGGACTCCGGCGGCCTGCGCACCGGCAACGACGTGCGGGTCGCGGGCGTACGCGTCGGCAAGGTCACCGAGGTGCGGCCCGACTACGGCCAGGGCAACGTGGTCGTCACCTGGAAGGTCGACACCGACGTACGGCTCGGCCGCGCCACCCGGGCCGACATCACGCTGTCCAACCTGCTCGGCGGCCGGTACGTCAAGCTGTCCGGCCCCGTCGCCGCCCCGTACATCGACCAGCTCCCCGAGGCGCAGCGGCGGATCCCGGTGACACGGACGGGCGTCCCCACGCTGATCAACGACGCCATCAAGGACGCCACCCACCTGGTCCAGAAGCTCGACACCAAGGCCGTGGACGACCTGCTGACCGAGCTGGGCAAGATCGACACCAGCAAGCGCGGCCGGATCACCAAGCTGCTGAAGAACATCGGCGACCTGTCCGACACCATCAGCGAGAGCGAACCGCAGTTGCAGAAGCTCCTCGACAACGGCACCAAGATCATGAATGTCCTGGAGCGCAAGGACAAGCAACTCGCCCGCCTCATCGACGCCATCGAGGTCATGCTGGACGAGCTGCGCTCGCGCCGCAACGAGCTGCGCACGCTGCTCGGCGACGGCAGCGACCTCGTCCAGAGCACCACCCGGCTGATCAACGAACACGAGGGGACGCTGGTCCGGGTCCTCGACGACACCGGCGCGATCACCACCAAGCTGAACAGCGGCAACAAGGAGTTCAACGCGCTCCTGGCGTGGGCCGGCCCGACGTTCTCCGGGCTGTCCACGATGGGCGGCCAAGGCCCGTGGCTCGAGGCCATAGCCACGGGCCTGGGCCCCATCGACCCGGAGGTGCTCGGCGCCATCGCCAAAGACAGGAAGAACGACAGATGACCCGCTTACTGGCGGTCCTGCTGGCCGTGACGCTGCTGGCGGGCAGCGGCGGGTGCACGCTGCTCGGCGCGGAGCCGTACCGGCTGACCGCGATCTTCAGCAAGGCGCCGTCACTGTACGAGCAGGCGCGGGTGAAGGTGATGGGGCTCGACGCCGGATACGTGACGAGCATCCGGATCGACGGTGACAAGGTACGCGTCGAGCTGTCGGTGGACCGTGAGGTGCCGCTGCCCGCCAACGTCAAGGCCGTGGTCGCGCCGCAGAACACGCTGGGCGAGCGGAACGTGGTGCTCTACCCGCCGTGGAAGCCCGGCGACCAGCGGATCGCCTCCGGCGCCACCATCCCGCTGGAGCGCACCGACCTGCCGGTGGAGATCGACGACGCGCTCGACGCGTTCACCAAGCTGACCGACGCGCTGGACTCCGACAAGCTGGGCGACGTCGCGGGCAACCTCGCCGACAGCGTCAGGGGCCGCGGCAAGACGGTCAACAACGCGATCGCCGACACCGCGCACCTCACCGACACGCTGGCCAAGCAGGACCAGCAGCTCATCGACCTGGCCAAGGGCCTGAACAAGCTGGCCACCAGCCTGAACAAGCGGCAGGACCAGGTGACGGGCGCCATCGACTCCTTCGCCGAGGCCAGCGCCATCCTGGCCGAGGAGCGGCGGCAGCTGCGCACGTTCATCTCGGGCATGGCCGGCTTCGTCCGCCGCGGCGACGTGATCATCGAAGCCTATTCCGAACGGCTCCCGCAGGCCGCCGGCACGCTGGCCGAGCTGGTGCTGACGGTCCGGGCGAACAGCGCGTCGATGGCCCAGGCGATCAAGGGCGCGGCGGACTTCGCCGACATCCTGATCGACTCGTGGGACAAGAAGCAGCACGTGCTGAAGATCCGCGTGGTGCTCAACGCGATGACCAGGGCCTGGCTGACCCCGCTGTTCGACGCCCTGAACCTCGGCAAGGTGCCGTGCCTGCCCGCCGGCCTCAGCAACTGCCCCTACGAAAAGAAGGCGCGATGAAGGCACGTGTCCTGTCGGGGCTGCTCGCGCTGGCCATCACCGCCTCATGCTCGCTCCAGACGCTCGGCGCCACCGGCGGCGACCTGACGATCAACGCCACCTTCGACGACGTACAGAGCCTGGTGACCGGGCACAGCGTGCAGATCTCGGACGTACGGGTGGGCACGGTCACCGGCATCCGGCTGCAGGGCTACCAGGCCAGGGTCACCATGTCGATCATGTCGGAGCACCCGGTGCCCGAAGGCAGCACCGCGACCGTGGCCAAGACCTCGGTGCTGGGCGAGAACTACGTCCAGCTCACGCCCCCTGCGGGCAAGGACCTGTCGAAGGGCCCGTACCTCAAGAACGGCGCCACGATCACCGACACCTCGGTCGAGCCGGACATCGAGCAGGTCACCGCCAAGGCCGGGCCGCTCATCGAGGCGCTCGGCACCCAGGACGTCAACGCCATCCTCGACGCCGCCTCGACCGCGTTCGCCGGCAAGGGCGCCGACGTCAACAAGCTGATCAAGCAGACGGCCGAGGTGACCGACACCTACGCCGCGGCCCGCCAGGACATCGCCACCACCGTGGACGCCCTGGCCAAGCTGGGCGACCAGCTCGCCAGGGGCAGCAAGGAGCTGGACCGGCTGCCCGGCACGCTGGCGGCGGCCACCGCTCGCCTCGCGCACGGCCGCAAGCACGTGAAGAAGGCCATCATCGCCCTGACCGACCTGGCCAAGGAGGCCAACCTCACGGTCTACCCGCGCCACGCCGCCCGGCTGCGCACGCTGCTGCGCGAGCTCGACGCGATCACCTCCTCGATGCTGCGCGGCAGGGAGGACCTGAAGGCGCTGGTGACCAAGCTCCAGGCATTCATCGACACGCCGCCGATCACGGTCAACGGCCAGGTGCTCATCTACGTGTGGCTGAAGGGCCTGCTGCTGCCCAAGCACAAGGGGCTCCTGCCGGACGGCAAGACGGGCGTGCTGCCCAACCGGGTCGAGGACTTCCGCCTGCTCCTGGAGCCGCCGCGATGAGGAACCGCCGCATCTACCTGAACCTCGGCTTCTTCGCCGTCCTGGGCGTCGTGATGACGGTCTGGGCGTTCAGCACGATCATCAAGCTCGACGCGATCACCAAGCCCTACCGGGTGTCGGCGGAGTTCGTCTCCTCCCCCGGCCTGATCCGCGGCTTCGACGTCGCCTACCTCGGTGTGAGGGTGGGCAAGGTCGGCGACGTACGGCTGGCGCCCGGCAAGATCATCGTGGGGCTGGACATCGACAAGGAGATCCGGCTGCCGAAGGCCAGCACGGCCGAGGTACGGCGTAAGTCCGCGATCGGCGAGCCGTACGTCGAGCTGTCGCCGCCCGCGAGCGGCGTGAACGGCCCGTCCCTCGCGGCCGGCGACGTGATCCCGCTGTCCAAGACCACGGTGCCGCTCGACTACAAGAAGCTGTTCGAGGGCGTCGGCAAGCTGCTCGCCGCGGTGCCGCCCAAGGACGCCAAGACGATCACGCACGAGCTGGCGGTGGCGCTTGACGGCCGGTCGTCGTCGATCAGGAGCATCATCGAAGACGCGCACGACCTGACCGGCACGCTGGCCGACAACTCCCAGGTGCTCGACGACCTGTCCGTGCAGCTCACCCAGCTCACCCACACGCTGGCGGGCCGGAAGGACAAGCTGGCCTCGGGCATCACGGACCTGAGCACGGTGACGGCCACGCTGCGCGAGTCGCGTACCGACCTCGACGCCTTCCTGGACCAGGGGCCGGGCGTGTTCGGGCAGCTCGACCGGGCCATCAAGCGGGCCAGACCGGGCCTGTCGTGCCTGCTGACCGCGGCCGGCCTGCCGCACAAACCGGTCTTCTCCGCGGAGACCGAACGGAACGTGCACCACCTGCTGGCCATCGTGCCCACGGCGCTGAGCCTGGCGGACGACATCAGCGCGAAGGAGGGCGGCACGGTGTACGGCAAGGCGCAGTTCGTCTTCAGCGTCCCAGGCGGCCCGCGACCGGCCGTGGAGTACGCAGGTCCGGTCGGCCCGCCGACCGTTCCCCGCCTGCGTGCCTGCCCCGACCGCGCCGTGGCCGATCCCGTCCGTACGGAAGACGCCGCGGACAAACCCCGCAAGGACCCGACGACAGAGCAGACCAGGCGGCCGGCCGCCAAGGCCACCGCAGAGCCCGAGCGGACCCCGGAGGCGGCGGGTGCGAAGTCGCCCGCCGCGGCTGCCGGGCCCGCGTCCCGTACCCCGGTGGACGCCGCTCCGCTGATTGCCGCGATATTCCTCGCGGTGGCGGCGAGTGGTGGCATCTTGGGGTGGATTGCGGTGAGCCGGGCCGCCCGCCGCCGTGAGGAGAACTCATGACCACCAAGCAGGACCTCACCGAGGACCGGCAGGCCGCCGCAGAGGAGGCCCCGGCGCCGGAAGCCCCGCCCCCCTCGGACGCGCCCACCGAAAGGCCCTCCGACAGCACCGCCCCGGACGCTCACGCCTCGAACGGTGCCACGCCGGACCGCGCCACGCCGAATGGCGGCGCCCCGGATGGCAGCGCCTTGAACGACAGCGCCCCGGACGGCGGTGCGGTCGGGGTCGAGCGGGGGCGGCTGGGCCGGGCGCGGATCATGGTGGTGATGGCGGCCCTGCTGGTGGCCGCGTTGGCCGCCACGGCGGCGCTGCAGTGGATCTCCGCGAACCAGGCCCGCGACTCGCTGGCCCGGCTGGAGAGCGAGCGCGCCCTGCGGCTGGAGGTCTCGGGCGCGGCAAGCTCGTTCGGCAAGGCCCTGCTCAGCTACGACTACCAGGACCTGCAGGCCACCCGCGCCACGCTGACGGCCCAGGCCACGGGCGACTTCCTGGCCACCTACGACGAGGCGTTCGGCGGCGCGATGGCCCAGGTCATCGTCAAGCTCAAAGCCGTCTCACAGGCGAACGTCCGCGAGGTCTACCTGTCGGACGTCGACGAGGCCACCGCGCACGCCATCGTCGTGGTCGACCAGCAGGTCAACACCTCGGAGGCGATACGCTCGGTCAAGGACTCCCATCTGAAGATCAGCTTGGTCAAGGAAAAGGGCGTCTGGAAGGTCCACGACGTCTCCGTGCTCGGCGCGGCCAAAGAGGACCAGTACAAACTGGACAGCGGCTCGAAGAAGAAGGACTGACCGTTGAAGCGCTCCCCACGACTAAGTTCGGGGGATTCCAGCCAGCTCGGGCTCCGTCTGCGCGGTGGCCTGGGCTGCTGTTGCTTGGCGGTTGGCCTTCCGGCCCACGCGAGTGCGTGGTTTGCGCGCCCCAACCCGCACACCCGGTCGGGGCTGCGCGTGCTCCGCCCTCCCGGCGGTGAGGATGTTCTTGGCGGCGTTCACGTCGGCGTGCTCGGTTTGCCCGCACGAGGTGCACCGCAAGACCGCTTGGCTCTCGCGGGACTTCCGGTCTACCACCGTGCACACGTTGCACGTCTGACTGGTGTACGCCGGATTAACAGTGATCACGCAGGTGCCCGTGTACCGGGCCTTGCTCCGGGTGGCCAGCTCGATCCGATGCCAGCCCTTGTCCAGAATGCTGCGGTTCAGGCCGGACTTGCTCGCAGCCCCGTTCGGCAGGAACACGCCCGGCCGTTCGGGATCCGGCCTGGGCGCGACATCGGCAGTCATGTTCCTGGTCGCCAGCGCCTCGCTGAGGTCCAAGCGGTACTTGCGTCCAGTCAGCATCCGCGATCATCGGTTCTTCCGGTTCTCGACGTACCGCGTGACGACGTCCAGGGGCGCCCCGCCCACCCCGGCCACGAAGCAGGAGTTAGTCCCCAGCGTCGACTTCACACGCGGAAACTTCTGACGCAGGACACGGCAGGAGCGGCCCTTGATGGCCTTGACCAGCTTGTGGATCCCGAACTGAGAGTCCACCTCGATCAGCAGACGAACATGGTCGGAAATGAATTCCACCTCCACCAGCCACGCCCCCTTTTCCTCGGTCACCTCACCGATGAGCCGCGTGAGACGTTCTTCGATGCGTCCGCCCAGCACCCGCGGCGGTATCTGGGACACCACGCCATGTGGAAGGCGCGCTGGAAGGCGATGTTGCTGTTCTTTCGCAAGGTCACAGCCACACAGTGAAGGATACGGAAGGCGCCCCATCTACCGCTCAAAGATTCGACAGAAGGGCTTCCCCCATGACTGAAGCCAGGGGTCCGCGCCCAAGATCTCTGAGCGGCCCCGTAGCGATGGGTGGACGCCCCGACGAGGTGCTCGCCCCAGAAGACTGGCTGACCGACGTCGAGCGGACCCGCGCCGCCCGGTTCGCGTTCGAGCCCGACCGCCGCTCGTTCACGGCGGCCCACCTGCTCGTACGCCTCTGCGCCGCGGCGGTGCTCGACACCGATCCGGCCGGGCTGACCCTGTTGCAGCACTGCGACGTGCACGGCCCCGGCCACGGCCGCCCGTACATCGAGCAGGCCCCCTCACTCGGCGTCAGCCTCAGCCACACACGCGGCTACGTCTGCGCCGTGGCCGGGGAGGGCCGGGTCGGGATCGACGCGGAGCGGGTGCCGCCGGGCCCGTTCGACCGGCTGCTCGCCGGCCGGGCGCTCACCGAGCAGGAGCTGGCCGTGGTCACCACCAACGAAGAGCTGATCAGGCACTGGACGCGCAAGGAGGCGCTGATCAAGCGCGGCGAGCTGACCATCGACGGGCTGCGGGAGGCCGGCGCCGACGCGGGGGGCCGTCATCTGCTCGAATGGACCGCCGAGGGCGACATCGTGGTGGCTGTTATCACAGACGCACCAGCGGTTCAGATCCCTATAGTCGGATAAAGTGGACGTATGTTCTACCGCAAGCCACTAGAGGAGCGAATCGCCGATCGGGTGGCGCAGCGCAGGCCGCTCGAAGAGGGCAAGACCTTCGAGCACGGGCCGGCCAAGTTCGTCTTCGTCTCGCTGATCGTGGCCGTCGTGCTCATGCACGTCGTCGGCCTCGCCGTGGTGATGGCTCTGCACTAACGGCGCACGGTAGGAGTGGGATCCAGGAACACCTGGGAGATGCCGGGATAGCGGTCCCGCAGCCGGCGGTCGAGCTCGTCGCAGGCGATCTCCACGCCCGCCGCGCTCGCGTCGTCCCGAAAGTCGATTTTCGCGGCCACCATGAGGCTGCCCGGACCGAGGTACATCGTGAGCAGCTCGACCACGCTCACCACCTCGGGCTGCGCCGCCAGCACCTCGCGGATCTCCTTCTCGACCGGGTCCGGCGCGGACTGGCCGATCAGCAGCGACAGGTTCGACCGGATCAGCGTGAGCGCGGCCACCAGCAGGAGCAGGCCGATCGCGATCGACGCGCCGCCGTCCCACACGGCCGAGCCGGTCACCTGGGAGCCGAGCAGGCCCAGCGCCGCGATCACCAGCCCGACCAGCGCCGCCGCGTCCTCGTACACGACGGCCTTCAGCGCGGTGTCCGAGGTGATCGAGACCAGGCGGAACGGACTGACATCATGCCTGCGGGCCTCCTTGCGCAGCTGCGCGAGCGCGTTGAGGAAGGACCCGCTCTCGATCGCGAAGGAGACGGCCAGCACGATGTACGACGGGAGCAGGTTGCCGAGGTCCTCGCCGTGGCTGATCTCGTGCATGCCATGGGTGATGGAGAATCCCGCGCCGCCGACCAGGGTCGCGACCGCCGCCATCATCGCCCAGAAGAAGCCCGCCTTGCCGTGCCCGAACGGATGGCGCCCGTCAGCGGGCCGCTGCCCCCGGCGTACGGAGACCAGCAGGAGGAGCTCCGTCACCGTGTCCGCGGCCGAGTGGGCCGCCTCCGACAGCATCGCCGCGGAGCCGCCGATCAGGCCCGCGATCAGCTTGGCCACCGCGATGGCCAGGTTCGCGCCGCCCGCCACGAGGACGGTGCCCAAACTCTCACCCGAGTTGTCCGCCATAACGGGTCACCTTACGTTGGGCCGCGTTCAGCGGCTCAACGCAGGCAGCGGTGTTTGCGCCTATGTTGGGCCGCGTTCAGCGGCCCAACGCAGGCGGCGGTATTCACAGTTCCGTGCGCTAGATTGGAGATCATGAGCGCGCCCCGCTGGCTTTCCCCCGCTGAGCAGCGTGCCTGGCGTACCCACCTGGCGCTGCACAAGCTGCTCATGCACCGGCTCGACCGCGAGCTGCAGGAGCACGCTCTCTCGGTGAACGACTACGAGATCCTGGTCAACCTCTCTGAGAGCCCCGAGCACCGGATGCGGATGAGCGACCTGGCCGACGCGACCATCCAGTCCCGCAGCCGGCTGTCGCACCAGATCTCCCGCATGGAGGCCAAGGGACTGGTCACCAGGGAGGACTGCCACGACGACCGGCGCGGCACGTTCGCCGTGCTCACCGACGAGGGCTGGGCCACGATCGAGAGAGTCGCGCCTGATCACGTCGCCAGTGTCCGGGAGCATTTCGTCGACCGGCTCACCGACGACCAGCTCGACGCGCTCGTGGTGGCCTACGAGCCGATCGTGGAGCATCTGAAGAAGCTTCGCTGAACGCCCAGGCCGACACCTAACCGATATGCCCGACGGCGCACGATCGTTCCGGGCGCTCGCTACGATCCGCTCATGCTCCGAAAGCTGCTGTTCGTCGTCATCCTCGCGCTGGTGTCCGCCTGCTCATCCGGTGGCGGCGGCAGCGAGTTGCCCGCCGGACCCGACCTGCTGAAGAAGTCCGCCGAGGCCATGAAGGCGGTCAAATCGGCCACCTTCTCCATCGCCACGGACGGCAAGCCCAAGGTGCCGGTGAAGAAGGCCGACGGCAGGCTGACCGCCACCGGTGACGCCGACGGCACGATCACCATCGAGGTCCTGGGCAGCCTTCAGGAGCTCACTTTCGCCCTGGTCGGCGACACCGTCCACTTCAAGGGCCCGACGGGCGGCTTTCAGAAGATGACCAGGAAGGACCTGGCGCAGATCTACGACCCGTCGCTGATCCTCAACCCGGCCAAGGGCCTCGCGCAGCTGCTCGGCACGGCCACCGACCCGCGCGTCGAGGCCGAGGAGAGCGGCGTCTACCGGGTGGCGGCCACGTTCTCCGGTCAGGTCCTCGGGACCCTCGTCCCGGGTGTCACCCAGGGTGTCAACGCCAAGATCTGGGTGGACAAGGCCACCAGCCGGCTCACCAAGGTCGAGCTGCCGCTGCAGGACGGCACGGTGACCGTGTCGCTCAGCGACTACGACGCGCCGGTGACGATCACGCCGCCCGCCGCCGGATGAGGCGCGCCCGCCGGGTCGCGCTCGGCGTCGGCGGGGCGGTGGTGCTGCTCGCCGCCCTCGACGCGTACGTGGTCGTGACCGTCCTGCTCGACATCGCCACCGACGTGGGCATCCCCACGAACCGCCTGGAGCGGGCCACACCGGTGGTCACCGGGTTCCTGCTCGGCTACATCGCCGCGATGCCGCTGCTCGGCCAGCTCTCCGACCGCTACGGCCGGCGGCCCCTCATCCACGCCTGCCTGGCGGCGTTCGCGCTCGGCTCGGTGCTGACCGCGCTGGCGGCCGGTGAGGTGATGGTGGTGACGGGCCGGACGATCCAGGGGATCGCGGGCGGCGCGCTGCTGCCGATCACGATGGCGCTCATCGGCGACATGTGGGACGAGCACGAGCGCCCGGTGGCGCTCGGCGCGGTCGGCGCGGCGCAGGAGCTGGGCAGCGCGCTCGGTCCGCTGTACGGCGGGGTGCTGGCGCTGATCCCCAGCACCACGGTGTTCGGGATCGAGCTGGGCGGCTGGCACGCCATCTTCTGGATCAACCTGCCGCTGGCCGCGCTGGCCGCCGTGGCGGTCCAGCTGACCGTACCCCCGCCACGGCCTCGGCGACCAGTTGCCGGCTTCGCGACGCCGGCCCCTTCCGGGCCTTCCGATCCGGCTCCCTCCGGTCGTGTGGACGGGGTCGGCGGCGCATTGCTGGCCCTTAGCCTCGCCCTCCTGGTGGTGGGCCTGTACAACCCGGACCCCGCCACGACCGTACTGCCGCCGTGGGGCCTGCCGGTGATCACGGCGGGGGTCCTGGCCGGAGCGGCGTTCGTCTGGTGGGAGATCCGGTCGAAGGTCCGGCTGCTCGACCTGACGGGCATCCGCAAGGGGCCGCTGCTGGCCACGCTGGGCGTGAGCTTCCTGACCGGGGCCGCGCTGCTGATCACCATGGTGTTCGTCCAGTTCACCGCGCAGACGCTGCTCGACATGGAGGCGCTGGAGGCGGCGCTGGTGCTGGCCAGGTTCCTGATCGCGCTGCCGGTCGGCGCGGTGCTGGGCGGTGTGCTGGCCCGCCGGCTCGGCGACCGCCTGGTGGCGGTGGCGGGCCTGATCGTGGCCACGGCCGGATATGTGCTGATGAGCCGCTGGCCGCTCGACCTGGCGAACGCCGGACTGCTGGTGGACCTCGCACTGATCGTGGCCGGGCTGGGCCTGGGGCTGGTCATCGCGCCCGTGTCGGCGGCGGTGCTGCGGGTGACGCCGGCCACGCAGCACGGGGTGGCCTCGGCGGCGGTGGTGGTGGCCAGGATGATGGGCATGCTGATCGGCATCGCGGGGGTGTCGGCATGGGGGTTCCACCGGTTCCAGTCGCTGACCGCGAACCTCGACACACCGCTCCCGGTCGGGGTCGAACCCGCCGTGTACGCCAAGCAGCTGAGCGAGTACCTCGCGAAGGTGAACGCGGCGCTGCATCTGGAATATACGGAGATGTTCTTCGTCACCGCCCTGATCTGCCTCCTCGGCGCGGTGGTCGCCGCCTTCCTCCCCCGCCGTCCGGTGACAGCCGTCCGTTGAGCGACTGGTTAGTCATCCCCTTCAGCGCCGATAGGGATTTTTAGGACAAATAGCGCGCCTCGCTCCGAGTCCTCGATGGTCAGCGTCCCGCCGTGGCGCTCGGCGATCTCCCTGGCGATCGCCAGGCCGAGTCCCGTACCCCCCTTGTCCTTGCTTCGGGCGGGATCCAGCCGGGTGAAGCGCTGAAACACGAATTCCCGCTGGTCGGCTGGGATGCCCGGGCCGTCGTCGTTCACCTCGAGCACCGCCTCGTCGCCCTCGCGGCGGACCGAGACCGCCACGCTGGAGGTGGCGTGCCGGGCGGCGTTGTCCATGAGGTTGGTGAGCAGCCGACCGAGTTGCAGCCGGTCCCCGCCGAGGACCACGCCCGGCTGGAGGTTCGTCACGATGCGCACCCGAAGGGCGCGGCGTCCCAGCTCGGACTCGATCAGCTGGCTCAGGTTCACACGGTCGTCCGCGCGCTTGGCGCCGGCGTCGAGGCGGGCGAGCACCAGCAGGTCGATGACGATCGCCTCCAGCCGGTCGAGACTGGCCAGTAGAGCTCGCGTCATGGCGGGCCAGTCAGCCTCATCCGGGTGCAGCAGCGCCTCCTCCACCTGGGCGCGCATGGCGGTGATGGGACTGCGCAGGTCGTGCGAGGCGTCGGTGGCGAAGCGCCGCTGCTGCTCGACCGCCGCCTCCAGCCGGTCCAGCGTCCGGTTCGCGGCCTCGGCCAGCTTGCGGATCTCGTCGTGATGCTCGGGCACAGGTACTCGGCGGCCCAGGTCGGTCGAGGTGATCTCGGCCAGCTCGGCGCTGATCGCGTCGACCGGGTCGAGGGTCTTGCTGACGGTACGGTAGGCGCCGATCGCCGTGGCGCCGACCAGCAGCACGGATCCGATCAGGAGCCGGGCCAGGAATGAGCGGTCGACGTACCACGGGATGATGGCATCGGCGCCGTAGACGGTGTATTCGGTTCCGTCCTTGTGGATCTTTATGGCCTCCACGATCATGCACTTGCCCGGAAAGCCGGGCACGCTGCAGACGACCCGGTCCGCTCGCAGGTTCTCCCCTGGCAGGGAGAAGGAGGCCATCCGGGGTTGGCCGACCATCCGCTCGTTGGACGCCACGACCCGGCCGGCCGGGTCGACCACCTGGATGGCGGGGACGCCCAGGTCGGGCAGCACGGGAGGGATCTGTTCCAGCACGATGTAACGGACCGCCCGAAGGTCGGCGGCCAGAATCCGGTCCCCCTGATCATCCGTGGCATGGTCGTGAGCGCTTCCCAGGATGGTCCCGCTGAAGATCGCGCACAGCACCGTCATGACGACACTGGACAGCAGCGTCATCCGAGTCCGCACGGACCAGTCGCGCCGCAAGCTCACCATGCCCCTCCATCCACCTGACGATCACGCTAAATGCGCATCGTGCGAGGCTGAGGCAGGGGACAGGCAAGACGCAACAAACTATGCATCAAGAACGTGGCCATGCCACTCGGCGCCTCCGTCACCGAGCTTGATCAGCGGTTCTCACGGAGAGAGCCGATGCAGGTCTCGCGGGAACAGCGTCGCCTGGCGGATGTTCGCCGCGCCCACGAGGCGCGCGGTCCAGCGCTCTAGGCCCAGCGCGAACCCACCGTGCGGCGGCATGCCGTGCGCGAAGGCCTGCAAATATCCCTCGTACGCCCCGGCTCCCTCACCCCGCGCGGCGAGCGCGTCAAGGTAGTCCTGGTACCGGTGCAGCCGCTGGCCACCCGTCACCAGCTCCAACCCTCTGAACAGCAGGTCGAATCCGTTCGAGTACCCCGCACGCAGCGGGTCCGGGGCCGTGTAGAACGGGCGCTTGGCCATCGGATACCCCGTGACGAACAGGAACTCCGACCCGTGCTCCCGCACCGCCCACTCCGACAACCACCGCTCCTGCTCCGGCGACAGGTCCGGCTCGAACTCGCCCGTGAGCCGCTGCGCCTGCGTGAAGTGGATCGCCGGGATCTCGGCGGGCACCTCCGGCAGCACCACGCCGAGCAGATCGATCGCCGGCTGCTCTCGTACCGCCTCCAGCATGCCCGCCACCGCCTCGCGCAGCACGGCCATCACGTCGCGGTGGTCGCGCACGAAGCCCAGTTCGGCGTCCAAGCTCGTGTACTGGGCCAGGTGGCGGACCGTGTCGTGCGGCTCGGCCCGGAAGACCGGCCCCACCTCGTACACCCGCTCGAACACACCGACCATCGCCTGCTTGTAGAACTGCGGCGACTGCGCGAGGTAGGCGGGGCGCCCGAAGTAGTCGATGCCGAAGACGTTCGCGCCCGACTCGGTGGCCGAGGCGACGATCTTGGGTGTGTGGATCTCGGTGAACCCGAGCCGGTCCAGCGTCCGGCGGAACCCGGCCACGCTCGCCGCCGAGATCTCCAGCGGCGCCCTGAGCCGCGGATGGCGCAGCGCGACCGGCGCGTGGTCGAGGATCGTGGGCAGCGCGGCGGGCACGACGGGCCGGTAGAGGTCGAACGGCGGCGCCTCGGTGGGCTCGGCCAGCACCTCGATCTCCGGCTCCGTGAGCTCGGCGCCACCCGGCGCCTGCGGGTTCGCGGTCACGACGCCCGTCACCCGGACGACCGTCTCCTCCCCCGGAACCGCGCCGGTCGCCACCACTTGGGCGAGCCCGCTGCGGTCCCTGACGACCAGGAAGGACACGGATTTCAGCCGCCGGCGGCGATGGACCCAACCGGCGATCGTCACTCGTTGTCCGGCGTGCTCAGCGAGCTCCGCCGACAGGACACGAGAGATCATCACAGCTCCTCACGAGGAATTGCATGATCCCTTGGGAGTGCGGGGGAGAAGGGAACTCCCGGTGCCACCGCACTTTCGCCGCCCACGACGGGGCGGCCTCCACGACCCGATGACGGGGGTCAGACCGGCGGGGCATTTCCTCCCCGCACTCGGGAGTGTCTTCACCGAAGGGGCGCGGGGCCGCCTTCACAGCTACCGGCGGCTCTCTCCGGCCCGCGCGGCCCTTCGGCTACTCGTCTCCGTCCACGTGTTGCCGGTGATCGTACTACTTCTTGGACTGGCCGCTCTTCCGCTTTTCGCGGATCTTCATCGACACGTCGATCGGCGACCCGGCGAAGCCGAACTCCTCGCGGAGCCGGCGCTCGATGAACCGGCGGTAGGTGTCCTCAAGCCAGCCCGAGGTGAACAGCACGAACTTGGGCGGCTCCACCGACGCCTGCGTGGCGAAGAGGATCTTCGGCTGCTTACCGCTCCGCACCGGCGGCGGCGTCTGGTGCACCAGCTCGGTCAGGAACGCGTTGAGCCTGGACGTCGGCACCCGCGACGACCACGAGCCCAGCGCCTTCTCCAGCGCCGGGACGAGCCGGTCCATGTGCCGCCCGGTCTTGGCGGAGATGTTGACCCGCAGCGCCCACGGAGTGCGGACGAGCTGCCGGTCGATCTCCTTCTCCAGGTAGTAGCGGCGGTCCTCGTCGACCAGGTCCCACTTGTTGAACGCGACCACCATCGCCCGGCCCGACTCGATCACCAGGCCGATGATCCGCAGATCCTGCTCGGTGAGCGGCTCGCTGGCGTCGATCAGCACGATCGCCACCTCGGAGCGATCGAGGGCGGCCCTGGTGCGCATGGCGGCGTAGAAGTCGGCGCCCTGCAGCTCGCGGTCGCGCCGCCTGATGCCGGCGGTGTCGACGAAGCGCCAGGTCTTGCCGCCCAGCTCGATCAGCTCGTCGACCGGGTCGCGGGTGGTGCCCGCCATCGGGTCGACCAGCACCCGCTCCTCCCCCGCCAGCATGTTGAGCAGCGAGGACTTGCCGACGTTGGGCTTGCCGAGCAGCGCCACCCGGTAAGGGCCGCGCTCGGCGTCGAACCGCAGCTCCGGGGTTTCGGGCAGCGCGTCGAGGATCACGTCGAGCAGGTCGCCGCTGGAACGGCCGTGCAGGGCCGACACCGGCTGCGGCTCGCCGAGGCCGAGCGCCCAGAGCGAGGCGGCCTCCAGCTCCAGCTGCTGGTTGTCGACCTTGTTGGCGGCCAGGATGACCGGCTTGCCCGACTGGCGGAGGACGGAGCCGACCGTCTCGTCGGCGTCGGTCGCGCCCACCGTGGCGTCGACGACGAACACGATCACGTCGGCCAGCTCGACCGCGACCCGCGCCTGGTCGGCGATGCGCAGGTTCATTCCGGTGGCGTCGGGGTCCCAGCCGCCGGTGTCGACGACCGTGAAGCGGCGCCCGCGCCAGTTGGCGTCATAGGTGACGCGGTCGCGGGTGACGCCCGGCACGTCTTCGACGACCGCCTCGCGGCGGCCGATGATGCGGTTGACCAGCGTGGACTTGCCGACGTTCGGCCGGCCGACGATGGCGACGACCGGCTGCGGGCCGCTGTCGACGACGACGTCGTCGGATACTGCGAGATCGTCGAGGTCAGCCTCGACCCAATCCCCCGTTGTCACGATTTTTCATCCTTTGTGAGTGCCGCACCTTTGTCAGGTGCGCTCCTTGACCAGACTCAGCACCTCGCCGATGACCTCTTCGAGGGTCAGCGGCGTGGTGTCGAGCTCGACGGCGCCATCCGCCATCGAGAGTGGATCCGCTTTACGTGTGGAGTCGAGGGTGTCGCGCCGGGCCATGGCGGCCTGCTGCGCCTCCACCGTGGTGCCGGCCAGCTCCGCCGTACGACGAAGGGCACGGGCCTCGGCACTGGCCGTCAGGTAGACCTTGACAGCGGCGTCGGGGGCGACCACTGTGCCGATGTCGCGGCCTTCGACCACGATGTCACCGGCGCCGATGATCTCCCGCTGCAGCTCCACGAGACGCGCACGCACCTCGGGAACCGCCGCGACGACGGAGACCGCCCCGGTGACCTCGGCCTCCCGGATCGGCCCGGCCACGTCGACACCGCCGACCCGGATGGACGGGCCGTCAGGGTCGGTGCCGCAGGCGATCTCGGGCTCGCCGGCGCGGGCCGCGACAGCGGCGGGATCGGTCAGATCGATGCCCTGCTGGAGCATCCACCAGGTCATCGCACGGTACATCGCCCCGGTGTCCAGGTAACGCAGTCCGAGCGCCCGGGCGACTCCGCGCGACACACTCGACTTACCCGACCCCGAAGGACCGTCCATGGCGACGACCAGACCGGTCACGGCCTCTCCCTCTTCACGTTGTTTCTCCAACCTGAAGAGGCTACCGCCTCCAGACGACGCGATACGCCGGTAGAGCGGCCAAGGCGAGGCGGGGCTCCGGGCACTGCACCCGGACAGATGAACGTCTTTCCGATTGTCGACACTGGAGGTGAATCCTCAGCAACCCGGCGACCAGCCGATCGGAGGAATCATGTCCAGCTCAACCACTCCTGTTCTCCCCCAGCGCGAACCAGAACTGGCCGGCCAGACCGTCGTCGTGATCGGCGGCAGCGCGGGCATCGGGCTCGAGACGGCTCGACGCGCCCGGGCCGAGGGTGCCGAGGTCATCCTCACCGGCCGCGATGCCGACCGGCTCAAGCAGGCGGCGCTGGAACTCGGCGCCCGACGTACCGCGGCTTTCGACGCCAACGACGCGGCTTGTCTGGAGACGTTCTTCCAGGACCTGCCGGCACCGATCGACCATGTGCTGGCCACGGCCGGCAGCCCGCGCTACGGACCCCTGCTCGAGATGGACGCGGCCCAGGTGCGCCAGGCGGTCAGCGAGCACCTGGTGCTGGCGCTCGAGCTCGCGCCGGTTCGCGTCAACCTCATCGCCGCCGGCTTCGTCGACACCCCGTTGTCGGCATCGCTGCTCGGAGACCGGCTCGAGGAACGCCGGAATGAGCTCCGGGCGACGCTTCCGATCGGCCGCGTCGTCGGCCCCGCCGACGTCGCGGCACTCGCCGTCCACATCATGAGCAACACGGCGCTCACCGGCGCGACGTACGACATCGACGGTGGGCAGCAGTTCATCTGGTAAGCCTCGGTCACTTGAGCCCCGCCGTCAGCCGGAACAGGCCGACCGGCACCAGCCCGCGCTTGAGCAAACGGTAGGTGGGCAGCGGGCTGCTGCTCACGGTCTCCTTGTAGGCGATGGCCCACCGTCCCGTCAGGTACCACCTGCGTGGCGTGTCATCGGGGTGGGTGAACTGGATGACCGCGTCCTTGCGCCCGAGGCTGAGCGGCTGATGGACGTACCCGAACCGGAACGCCTTCACCCTTCGGCCGAGCAGCCCGTCGGCGAGCGCGTCGGCCGCGTGCAGGCCCGTCGGGATGCCGCCCTGGCAGGTCCCGTGCATGACACCGTACGGCTGGCGCACCGCGGCGGCGTCGCCCACGGCGTAGACGTCCGGGTGGGACACCGAGCGGAGCGCGGAGTCGACCACGATCCTGTCCCGCTCGTCCACCGTCAGCCCGGCCTCGGCGGCCAGCGGCAGCCCTCTGGTGCCGGCGGTCCAGAGCGTCGCGTCGGAGTCGATGAGTTCGCCGTCGGACAACTCAATGGCGTCCGGCAGCACCTTGACGACGTCGGCGCCGCGGCGTACCTGGATGCCCAGCCGGGCCATCGCCTTGTCGACGTACGCGCGGGCCTGCTCCCCCATCATCGAGCCCGGACGGCCCCGGCTGAGCAGGACGACGCGCAGGTTCGGGTGCGCCTCCGCCAGTTCGGTCGCCGACTCGACCCCGGTCAGGCCGCCACCGGCCACGACGACCGTGCCCCGGTCGAGTTCGCCGAGCCGGCGGGCGAGCCGTACGGCCTGGTCGTGGTCGTCGTAGGCGTAGGCGTGCTCGGCCACCCCTGGGGTCGAGAGGTCGGTGACGGTGCCGAGGGCGTAGATCAGCTTGTCGTACCCGATCACCCGCCCGCCGTTCACGACGACCTCGTGGCGGGCGGGGTCGAGGGCGGTCACGCGGCCGAGGACGAGGTCGATGCCCGTTCCGGCGATGATGTCGGCGATCGCGTGGTCACGCAGCCGTTCGCCCGCGGCGGTCTGGTGCAGCCGCAGCCGTTCGGTGAACCTCGGTGAAGCGCTGACCAGCGTCACCTTGCCGCCGTGGCGGCGCGTCCTGGTGGCGACCCTGATCGCGGCCGCGATGCCCGTGTAGCCGGCGCCCAGTATCAGGATGTTCGTCATGTCCCTGTCTCCTCGCGGTTCCGGGTGGATTCCGTACTGAGGACGGAGCGAGAAGCCGGGGATGTGACATCGGCCGGTTAGGGGACCTGCCAGCCGCGTTCGTGCAGGGCCTTGGTGAGCACGACCGCCGCGTCGGGCTGCACGGAGACTTCGGCGATGCCCAGGGGCAGGCCAGGAGCGTGCTCCAGGCGTACGTCCTCGACGTTCACGCCGACCTCGTCGCAGATCTGGAAGAGCCTGGCCAGCTGGCCGGGGCGGTCTCCGACGACGACCTGGACCACGACGTACGCGGGCGCGGGGCCGCCGTGCTTGCCGGGGATGCGGCCGTGACCGGCCACGCCGCGCTTGAGCAGCTGGGTGAGCTCCTGCGTGGCGGTGCCGTCGCCGTCGGCCAGCGCGCGGAGCGCCGTCGCGGCCTCGGACAGGTCGCGGGAGACGGCCTCCAGCACCTCGGCCACCGGGGTCGCGTTGCCCGACAGGATGCCGAGCCAGAGGCCCGGGTCGCTGCCCGCGATCCTGGTGACGTCGCGGATGCCCTGCCCGGCCAGGCCGAGCGCGATGTCGGACGCTTCCGCGAGGCGGGCGGCGACGGCGGACGCGGTGACGTGCGGCGCGTGCGAGACGACGGCCACGGCGCGGTCGTGGTCTACGGCGTCCACCTCGATGGGGTTGCCGCCGCAGAGCTCCACCAGCTGTTGTACGGCCGCCCGGGCCTCCGGCGTGGCGTCGGGGGTGGGGCAGAGCGCCCACGGGCGGCCCAGGAACAGGTCGGCCCTGGCGGCTCCGGGGCCTGACTTCTCACGTCCGGCCAGGGGGTGGGAGGCGACGTAGGTGGACAGGTCACAGCCCAGTTGGCCGGCCCGCTCGATGGGCTCCACCTTGACGCTGGCCACGTCGGTGTAGAACGTGGCGGTGCCGTTGCGCTGGAGGGCCAGCAGTTCGCTGGCGACGTGCGCGGGCGGCACCGCGATCACCGCGAGATCGATCGGCTCGGCCGGGGTGCCGGTCTCGGGGTGCCATTCCTCGCCCGCGCCGAGCTCCCGGGCCAGCCGTACCGCTCCCTGGTCGTGGTCGGCGAGCAGCACGCGTACTCCGCGCTGGCGCAGGGCCAGCGCCATGGAGGTGCCGATGAGACCGGTGCCGACTACCAGCACGGTGCGGAGTTCGGAGGCCATCTACATGTCCTGATTTATCGGGCGTCGGAAAAGCTCTGTCAGGTGCAACTTCGTTTACTGGTGATCGTTTACTGAGCGATGTCCTGGCGTAGCGCGACGGCGCCGCGCAGATAGACGTGCTGGATCTCGGAGCGCGGCCGGTCGGTCTCGACGTGGGCCATCAGGCGTACGACCCGGGGCAGCGCGCCCGGCACGTCGATCTCGGTGCAGCAGATCAGCGGCACGTCGTGGAAGCCCAGCTTCCGCGCCGCCAGCGCCGGGAACTCCGCCGTCAGATCGGGAGACGCCGTGAACAGCACGCTGATCACATCGTCGGTGGTCAGCCGGTTGCGCTCCATCAGCTCGCTGACCAGCTCCGTGGTGGCTTCGATGATCGCCCCACGGTTGTTGGCGTCCACCTGGATCGCCCCGCGGATCGCCCGCACCATGTGATCCGTCCCCTCTATAGCGGTGAAGCCCGTGCGGAGGTTCGCACGGGCTCCTGCGTTCCCGCCAGGTTACAGCTTCACGGCCGCGTAAAGCTCACCGACCTCGTGCAGGGACAGCGCCCTGACGGTGCCCGCCTTGGTACGGCCCAGCTTGACCGGCCCGAACTCGATCCTGGCCAGGTCGATCACGCGATGACCCGCCTCCTCCAGCATCCGCCGGACGACGTGGTTGCGGCCTTCGTGCAGAACGATCTCGACCAGCGCCTGCTGGCCGTGCTCCTGCACGATCGCGAAGGAGTCGGCCTTGGCGATGCCGTCCTCGAGCTCGATGCCCTGCTTGAGCCTGCGGCTCAGATCACGCGGGATCGGCCCGGGAACCTTCGCCCAGTACTTCTTCTGCACCCCGTAACTCGGGTGGGTCAGCCGGTTGGCCAGCTCGCCGTCATTGGTGAGCAGCAGCAGCCCCTCGGTCTCGGTGTCGAGCCGGCCCACGTGGAACAGCCGCGGCGCGAGCTCCTGCACATAGTCGGCCAGACACGGGCGGCCCTGCGGGTCGTCCATGGTGGACACGACGCCGATGGGCTTGTTCAGGGCGTAGTAGACCAGGTCGGGGGCGGTCGGGATGCGCTTGCCGTCCACGTGGATGACCTGCGCGGCGGGGTCCACCTTGGCCCCGAACCTCCGTACGACCTGCCCGTTCACCGTGACACGACCGTCACCGATCATCTCCTCGCAGGCGCGGCGGCTGGCGACGCCCGCCTGGGCGAGCACCTTCTGCAGCCGTACGCCGCCGGGGACCTCGGTGGTGTCGCGCTCGTCGGTGTAGCCCTCGGGGTAGAAGTTGCGATCCCGCATGGGCTGGCGAGCGGTCTTGAACCTGTCGCGGGGTGCGCCGCTGCCCGCCCCGTCACGCCTGCCGGAGGTGCGGCCGCCGATGGTCTGGACGTCGTCGCGCCTCGGGGTACGGCTCGGACGGCCGTCCTCGCGTCGCGAGCCGGCGTCGTCACGCCGCCCGAAGCGGGCCCGGGTGGACTCTCCACGGCCGTAGCCGGTCCGTGTGGGCTCGCTACGGGGGCCGCCTTCCCTGCGCCCGCCACGGTCGGCCCGGAAGCCGCCACGCTCGTCACTGCGCTCGGGACGGAAACCGCCGCGATCGTCGCTCCGGTCGGAGCGGAAGCCGCCCCGGTCGTCAGTGCGGTTGGTACGGAAGCCGCCACGGTCGTCGCGGCGCTCCGACTGGAAGCCGCCACGGTCGGAACGGAAACCACCGCGATCATCACTGCGCTCGGGACGGAAACCGCCACGGTCGTCACTGCGGTCGGAACGGAAACCGCCGCGATCGTCACTGCGCTGGGGACGGTAGCTGTCACGGGCGCCGCGCTCGCGGGGGCCGGAACCGCTGCGGTCGCGGGGGCCGGAGCCAGCGCGGTCACGGGGGCCGGAACCGCTGCGGTCGCGGGGGCCGGAGCCAGTGCGGTCGGAGCGGTATCCGCCACGGTCGCCGCCGGAGGACGAGCCGTAGCCGCCGGCCTCGCCGCGAGACGACGCACCGTAACCACGCTCACCGCGCGGCTGCGCGCCATATCCGCCTCGGTCACCGCGGGACTGCGTGTAGCCGCCACGGTCGTTTCCAGGCCGCGTGCCGTAGCCGCCGCGGTCGCTTCTGGGCGCCGAACGGTCGTCGTCGCGGGGGGACGTACGGTCGTCACGGGACGGACGGTCGTCGCGAGGTGTGCGGTCGTCGCGGGAGGACGTACGGTCGTAGCCGCCCCGGTCGCCCGTGGAGCCGGAGCGGTCGCGGGTGTCGCCGGAGGCCGGCCTGCCGTACCGGGCGCGGGAACCGCCCCGGTCGGCGCGGAGCGAGTCGCGGCCGGAGCCCAGCTCGCTTCCGGAGTCGCGGCTGCCGCCGCGGTCACTGTCGTCGCGGCGCGGTCCGCCGCGGGAATCGTCTCGGTGGGAACCGCCACGGAACCCCTCACGGCGGGGACCGCCGCGCGAGTCGTCCGAACGGAAGGCGGGACGGCCGCCACGGCTTGCGCCGCCGGTGCGTCCACGACCGCGTCCATCACCGGACGGGGTGCTGCGCCTGTTGTTCACTTTGTATTCTCCTCGAGGTTTTCCACGTCGTCGGGGAGGAAGGGGGCGAGCTCGGGGAGTTCGCCGATGTCCTTCAGTCCCAGACGTTCAAGGAAGTATGAGCTTGTCCGGTAGAGCACTGCCTGGCTCTCCGGGTCGGTGCCGGCCTCTTCGACCAGCCCCCTGGCGACGAGCGTCCGCATGACGCCGTCGCTGTTGACGCCGCGGACCGCGGCGACACGTGCACGGCTCACCGGTTGCCGGTAGGCCACGACCGCGAGCGTTTCCAGCGCGGCCTGGGTGAGCCGGGTCTGCTGGCCGTCGCGTACGAACCGCTCGACCAGCGCGGCGCAGTCGGCTCGCGTGTAGAACCGCCAACCGCCTGCGACTTCCCTGAGATCGAAACCCCGTCCGGCTTGGGTGTATTCCGCGGCCAGGGCCCGAAGTGCGGTGGTCACCTCATGGGTAGGCCGTTCGAGCACCTGCGCCAGGGTCACTTCGGGAACGGGTTCGTCCACGACCATGAGGATGGCTTCAAGCGCCGCCCCAAGCGTGGGCCCGCTTTCGGCGGGTTCAACGGGCACGCCCGAGCTGGGTTGCTCGGACGCGCGTTCGTCGCGCTCCGCCGTCCTACCACCCGCCGCACCGGCGCCAGAGGGAGCCGCCGCAGAACGGCCGAGGAAGGACGCCTCATCCGGCTCAGGAAGCGCGTCCGGCTCGGGAAGCGCGTCCGGCTCAGGAAGCGCGTCCGGCTCGGGAAGCGCGTCCGGCTCAGGAAGCGCGCCTGGCTCGGGAGACCCGCCCGCGATGGGACGCTCGGAGGACGCGTCCTCCGCACGGGGAGCAGCGCCGTCGGTGCGTGTCACGTCGTCGAAGCCGTCGGCCCGACCCGGCTCCGGCGACACACCCTGCAGACCATCGTCCGCATCCGGCTCAAGCGCCATCTCCCGCAGACCGTCCTCAGGCGACACACCCTCCGACTCATCGGCGGCGGGTGTGTCGGAGGTGTTCGGGGTGGCGAGGGAGCCCGGGAGGGTCATCCAGGCGGGCAATGGGGCGGAGTCGTGCGGCGGGTTGTCGTCCAAGCGGTCAGTCATCAGCCGTCTTCTCCGCGCTCTCCTCGTAGTCGTCCCCCACCGCGACGTCCCCGTCGTCCGAGCCGGTCCAGGTCACGTGCAGGTCGCCCAGTGCTTCGACCTGTTCGAAGGTGACCGCGGACTCCCGGAAGAGCTCCAGCACGGCCAGGAAGCGGGCGATGACCTCGATGGTGCCTTCGCAGTCGGCAACCAGGGCCCGGAAGGTGGCCCGCCGCATCCGCCGCAGGTGCGCCACCAGGATAGCGGCTTGCTCCCGCACGCTGGCCAGAGGTTGGTAGATGTGCCCGACGCTGACCGTGGGCGGGAGCTTGGGGACGAAGGCGCGGGCGGCGATCCGGGCGAGGTCGTCCGGGCTGATGCCGAGGATGAGCTGCGGGAGCAGGTTGGCGAACTGCGGCTCCATGGGCGCGGTGCGGGGGAAGCGCAGCGCCTCTTCGGCCATGCGGCCGGAGAAGACCTTCGCCACCTCCTTGTACGCCTTGTACTGCAGCAACCTGGCGAACAGCAGGTCGCGGGCCTCCAGCAGAGCCAGATCCTCTTCGTCCTCGACCTCGCCCGACGGCAGCAGGCGGGCCGCCTTGAGATCCAGGAGCGTGGCCGCGACCAGCAGGAAGTGGCTGGTCAGATCGAGGTCCCACTCGGGACCGCGAGCCCGGATGTAGGCGATGAACTCGTCGGTGACCTTGGAGAGGGAAATCTCGGTGATGTCGAGCTTGTGCTTGGAGATCAGGCCGAGGAGCAGGTCGAAGGGCCCCTCGAAGACGTCCAGGTGAACCCTGAACCCCTGTGGCTCTGCCTCCTCCGTCACCTGGCCATTGTGGCAGGTGCCGGCCAACGGGACAGCACCTCTCTGGCCAGCTCACGGTAAGCGTTCGCACCGAGGGACGACGGGTCGAACGTGGTGATCGGCTCGCCGGCGACCGTGGCGTCGGGGAAACGCACGGTGCGGTTGATCACGGTGTGGAACACCTTGTCGCCGAACGCCTCGACGACGCGGGCGAGCACCTCGCGGCCGTGCAGGGTGCGGGCGTCGTACATGGTGGCGAGCAGGCCCTCGATCTCGAGGTCCTCGTTGAGGCGTTCCTGCACCTTGGTGATGGTGTCCATGAGCAGGGCCACGCCGCGCAGCGCGAAGAACTCGCACTCCAGCGGCACCATGACGCCCTGCGCGCAGGTCAGCGCGTTGATCGTGAGCAGGCCGAGCGACGGCTGGCAGTCGATCAGGCAGACGTCGTAGTGCGGCAGCAGCGGCTTGATCACGCGGCCGAGCACCTGCTCGCGGGCGACCTCGGTGACGAGCTGGACCTCGGCCGCGGACAGGTCGATGTTGCTGGGCAGCAGGTCGAGGCCCTCGACGCCGGTCTCCAGCAGCACGTCCTCGGCGGTGACGTTGCGCTCCATCAGCAGGTTGTAGACCGTGAGGTCGAGCTGGAGCGGGTTGATGCCGAGGCCGACGGACAGCGCGCCCTGCGGGTCGAAGTCGACGAGGAGCACCTTGAGGCCGTATTCGACGAGCGCGGCGCCCAGGTTGATGGTGGTGGTGGTCTTGCCGACCCCACCCTTCTGGTTGACCATCGCGACCACCCGCGCGGGCCCGTGGATCTCGGGCGCGACAGGTTCGGGGAACACCGGGCGGGGACGCCGGGTCGGACCCAGATTCACGCCCACGGAGGGCGTGTTGGTCTTCGTGTCACCCCAGGGGTTGTCGGGGGTCCCCGGGGTCGAACCGTTGGTCTTCACAGTCACCAGCTCGAACCTCCCTGACGATCCCGAACCGGACCGTCCGGACGGACACTATGGCGTCACCACTTAACGCGGCAAGGCGGCACGCCGAAGTGCCGCACGTCGCAAAAGACTATAGATCACTGACGGGCACGGGGGTGCGCGGCGGCGTACACCTCGCGGAGTTTGTCGACGGTGACCAGGGTGTAAACCTGCGTGGTCGTCACCGAGGCGTGGCCGAGCAACTCCTGGACCACCCTAACGTCGGCGCCGCCGTCGAGGAGGTGGGTTGCGAAGGAATGCCGGAGAACGTGGGGAGATATCCCGGCGAGTCCGGCTCGCTCGGCGGCGGCCTGGAGCACCTCCCAGGCGCCCTGCCGGGTGAGCCGCCCGCCCCTGGCGTTGAGGAAGGCGGCGGGGGTGCCCCGGCCGTGGGACACGAGACCGGGCCGGGCCCTGACGAGATAGGCGTCGAGCGCGGAGCGGGCGTAGCGGCCCAGGGGGACGACGCGGGTACGGCTGCCCTTGCCGCGCAGCCGTACCTGCTCCGCCTCCAGGTCGTCCACGGCCAGGCCGACGGCTTCGGAGATGCGGGCGCCCGTGCCGTACAGGACCTCCAGCAGGGCCCGGTTGCGCAGGGTCAGCGGCGCGCCGTCGGGGCCGGAGGCGGCGATGAGCCGCTCGACCTCGTCGACGGTGATCGCCTTGGGCAGTCGGCGGAGCTGCCGCGGCGGTCGTACCTGATGCGCCGGGTCGTGGGCCGTGACGCCCTCGCGCAGCGCGAAGCGGTGCAGGCCGCGGACGGCCGACACCGCCCGCGCGGCCGAGCTGGCCACGAGGGCGGGGTGGTCGCAGTCGCCCTGACGCAGTGCGGCGAGGAAGTCGAGGACGTCGGCCTCGCCCACCTCGCCGAGCGTCACTCGCCCGCGTGACCGCAGGTGCTCGACGTAGCGGTGCAGGTCACGGCGGTAGGAGGCCAGCGTGTTGGCAGCCAGGCCCCGCTCCACCGTCAGGTGGGCGAGGTAGCTGGAGAGCACCGCCTCCACGAAGTGGTCCTTCCGTCATGCCTCCTTGGCATCGGCAGGGCGCAACAGGGCGAATCCCTCGACCGAAGCCGCATATGCGGCGAGGATACCGGCCACGGTCGGGGAATTGTGGATCATTCCCATGAGCGCCCTTTCGACCGCGTCGGTCAGGGGCACCCACTCGACCGGCATGTCGATCTCCTCGTGCTCGTGAACGAAGCCGTTCTCGTCGTCGGGGATCTTCGACAGGCCGCGGGCCAGGAACACCCGGATCCGCTCGTTGGACATGCCGGGCGAGGTGTAGAGGTCGACCAGCGTGTGCCAGGTCTCGGCGCGGTACCCGGCCTCCTCGGCCAGCTCCCGCGCGGCACCGGTGACCAGCGGTTCGCCTTCGACGTCACGCAGCCCGGCGGGCAGCTCCCAGAGCAGCTGACGGGTCGGGTGGCGGTATTGACGGATGAGCAGGACCCGGTCCCGCTCGTCGAGCGCGAGGACGGCGACCGACCCGGGATGCACGACGTAGTCGCGGTCGGCGACCGTGTCCTTCGGCATGCGGACGGTGTCGGTGACCACGTGGACCACCCGGCCCTCGAACCGGTTCTTGGATTCGACGACGTCCCACGCCTCGGGCGTGTCTTCGACCCTCACTTGGCCACCTTCGGAGTCACCTTCGGGGTCACGCGGCTGTCGGCGTAGGCGAGCGCGGCGTTGATCAGACCCTTGAACATCGGGTTGGCCCGCGTCGGCCGGGAGCGGAACTCGGGGTGGGCCTGGGTGCCGATGAAGAACGGGTGGGCCTCGACGGGCAGCTCGGTGTATTCGACCAGGCGGCCGTCGGGCGACAGCCCGGAGAACACCATGCCGACCTTCTCCAGCCGCTCGCGGTAGGAGTTGCCCACCTCGTACCTGTGACGGTGGCGTTCGGCGACCTTGGCCTTGCCACCGTACAGCTGCCTGGCCAGCGTGCCCTCGCCGAGCTTGGCGGTGTAGCTGCCCAGGCGCATGGTGCCGCCCATGTCGCGTTCGCCGGCGACGACGTCCTCCTGGTCGGCCATCGTGGAGATGACCGGGTACTTGGCGTCGGGGTCGAACTCGGTGGAGTTGGCCTCTTCGAGTCCCGCCAGGTTGCGCGCGGCCTCGATGACCATGCCCTGCATGCCGAGGCAGATGCCGAGGAGCGGGATCTTACCCTCCCGGGCGTGGCGGATCGCGCCGATCTTGCCCTCGATGCCGCGCACCCCGAACCCGCCGGGGATCAGCACGCCGTCGACGCCGTCGAGCTCGCGCTCGGCGCCCTCGGGCGTCTCGCAGTCGTCGCTCTTGACCCAGCGGATGTTGACGCGGGCGTCGTTGGCGAACCCGCCCGCCCGCAGCGCCTCGGTGACGGACAGGTAGGCGTCGGGCAGGTCGATGTACTTGCCGACCAGCGCGATGGTGACCTCCTTGGCCGGCCGGTGCACCCGGCGCAGGAGCTCCTCCCACTCCTTCCAGTCCACGTCGCGGAAGGGCAGGCCGAGCCGCCGCACCACGTACGCGTCGAGCCCCTCGGAGTGCAGCACCTTGGGGATGTCGTAGATCGAGGCGGCGTCCACGGCCGAGACGACGGCGTCCTCGTCGACGTCGCACATCAGGCTGATCTTCCGCTTGATCGCCGTCTGCACGGGCCGGTCGGAGCGGAGCACGATCGCGTCGGGCTGGATGCCGATGCTGCGCAGCGCGGCCACGCTGTGCTGCGTCGGCTTGGTCTTCAGCTCCCCGGAGGGGCCGATGTACGGCAGCAGCGACACGTGCAGGAAGAAGACGTTGTCGCGTCCGACCTCGTGCCTGATCTGGCGTACGGCCTCCAGGAACGGCAGCGACTCGATGTCGCCGACCGTGCCGCCCACCTCGGTGATGACCACGTCGACCTCAGGACCGGCCATGCCCCGGATGCGGTCCTTGATCTCGTTGGTGATGTGCGGGATGACCTGGACCGTGTCGCCCAGGTATTCGCCGCGCCGCTCCTTGGCGATGACGTTGGAGTAGACCTGGCCGGTGGTGACGTTCGCCGAACCGTGCAGATCGGTGTCGAGGAACCGCTCGTAGTGCCCGACGTCGAGGTCGGTCTCGGATCCGTCGTCTGTGACGAAGACCTCACCGTGCTGGAACGGGTTCATCGTTCCGGGGTCCACGTTGAGGTAGGGGTCGAGTTTCTGCATGGTGACCCGGAGACCGCGTCCCTTGAGCAGACGGCCCAGGCTGGAGGCGGTGAGCCCCTTGCCGAGACTGGAGGCGACACCGCCGGTGACGAACAGATGCTTGGTTTGCGATGCGCTGCGCAAAGGGGCTCCCGTGGGTCGAGTTGTGGTCGAAGCGTCCACGGGCTCTCAGGATATCAAACAACGCCCCCGACATGCCCGAACGGCATGACCTAGCGGTAACTTTGGGCCCTATGTCATTTGTACGGCGGGCGACGGGCGCGCTGATTCACCGTGCCTACAGGGCGATCCGCGCGGCAGGGGCGATCACTCCCGCCAGTCCGGGCGGCACCCGCTTCCGGCATCTGGGCGACGGAGTCAGCATCGCCTTCCCGCCGGGCGCGATCTTCGGCGAGCAGTGGATCGAGATCGGCGACCACACGCTGATCGGCGAGCGGGTGTCGCTCTCCTGCGGCATGGGTCCCGGCGTCGACCTGGGCCCGGACTCGATCCTGCGGATCGGCGGCGGCTGCTCGATCGGCCGGGGCTCGCACATCGTGGCCCACCAGTCGATCGACATCGGCGAGCACGTCTTCACCGGCCCGTACGTCTACATCACCGACCAGAACCACGTCTACGACGACCCGGAGACGCCGATCGGCAGGCAGTGGCCGCGCAACAGTCCGGTATCGATCGGCGCGGGCTCCTGGCTCGGCGCGGGCGCGATCATCCTGCCGGGCACCAGGATCGGCCGCCAGTGCGTGGTGGCGGGCGGCGCGGTCGTGCGCGGGGAGTTCCCCGATCACAGCGTGGTCGCGGGGGTGCCCGCCAAGCTGGTGCGCAGCTACGATCCCACGCTCGGCTGGCACACTCCGGGCATGCCGACCGGCAGTCCCGCCCTCGTAGACGGTCTGGACCGAACAACCTTCTGACGGTTAGCGTCGGTGCATGCGGACCGCACTTTGCGAACGTCTCGGCGTCGAGTTCCCGTTGTTCGCCTTCAGCCACTGCCGCGACGTGGTGGCCGCGGTCACGAACGCGGGCGGCTTCGGCGTCCTGGGCGCGATCGCCTACACGCCCGAGCAGCTCGACACCGAGCTCACCTGGATCGACGAGCGGGTGAACGGCCGTCCGTACGGGGTGGACGTGCTGGTGCCCGGCAAGCTCGACGCGTCGGCGCTCGATCTCGACGCCCATCTGACCGACTTCATCCCGGAACGGCACCGCGACTTCATCACGCACCTGCTGTCCAAGTACGGCGTGAACACGCCGCCGCAACCGGTGGCCGCCTCGGCGGACGAGTTCGGCAGGCGGGTGACGGCGGCGGGCGCGACCGGGCTGATCGACGTGGCGCTCAAGCATCCGATCGGCCTGATCGCCAGCGCGCTCGGGCCGCCGCCGCCGGAGATGGTGGCCGCCGCCCGGCAGGCGGGCGTGCCGGTGGCCGCGCTGGTCGGCACCGTCGAGCACGCCCACCGGCAGGTGGCGGCGGGCGCGGACCTGATCGTGGCGCAGGGCACCGAGGCGGGCGGGCACACCGGCGAGATCGCCACCATGGTGCTGGTGCCGCAGGTCGTGGACGCGGTCGCGCCGGTGCCGGTGCTGGCGGCGGGTGGCATCGCCTCGGGACGGCAGATGGCGGCGGCGATGGCGCTCGGCGCCGAAGGCGTGTGGTGCGGGTCGGTCTGGCTGACCACCGAGGAGGCGGAGACGGCGCCCGCGGTGAAGCGGAAGCTGCTGGCCGCCTCCTCGCTCGACACGGTCAGGTCCAGGTCGCGCACCGGCAAGCCGGCCAGGCAGCTCAAGTCGGCCTGGACCGAGGAGTGGGACTCGGGACAGGAGAGCCCCGGCCCGCTCGCGATGCCGCTGCAGATGCTGGTGGCCGAGGCCGCGATGGCCCGCGTCGGCCTGGCCGCCGAGCGTGGCGAGCCGGGGGCCGTGGAGCTGGCCAACTACTTCGTCGGGCAGGTCGTCGGCCAGCTCGACCAGGTCAAGCCCGCTCGCGAGGTGGTCTACGAGATGGTGAGCGAGTTCGCCGACGCGGTCGAACGGCTGTCCAGATTGTCGGGATGACCGGCTACGATTCGCCTGTGGTCGGGACACCCGAGGTCGAGCGCGGCACCGGTGTCCCCGCGCACGTGCAGATCGAGCGCTGGCTGCTGGAGTCCATCGGCAGCGGCGAGATGGAGCCCGGCGACCGGCTGCCGGGCGAGCGGGAGCTGTCGGCGAGCCTGGGCGTGAGCCGGATGACGCTCAGACAGGCCCTGGCGACGCTGGAGCACGACGGCGTCCTGGTCAGGGTGCCGGGCAGGTCCGGCGGCGCGTTCGTCGCCGACCCGCGCGTGGAGTGCGATCTGACGGGGCTGGCGGGGTTCACCGAGCAGATGCGGCGCGCCCACCTTCAGGCCGAGGCCAAGGTGCTGCTCGCCGCGACCGTCCCGGCGCCCCGCTCCGTCGCCGCCGCGCTGCGGACCACCGTGGACGAGCCGGTGCACGCGGTCGTCAGGGTCCGCTCGGCCGGCCAGTCGCCGGTGGCGCTCGAACGCTCCTTCTTCCCCGCGCTGCCCGGCTTCCTGGAGGAGGATCTCGGCGGGTCGCTCTACACGCTGCTCGCCGAGCGCTACGACCTGGAGCCGCGCACGGCCGTCGAGCACCTCGACCCGGTCATCGCCAGGTCCGACGAGGCCGCCGAGCTGGGCGTCGAGCCGGGCACACCGCTCATGCTGATCGAGCGCACCGCCTACGCGGCGGCCGGCGAGCCGGTGGAGTTCGCCCGTGACCTGTTCCGCTCCGACCGGGTGCGCATCTCGGTCCGCAGCGGCCTCAGCGCACCCGCTCCCCCGCCGGGTCGTAGAGCGGTTCCTTGACCACGGTCCCGGTCACCCAGGCGCCCTCCACCTCGACCTCGACCTTGGCGCCCGGCCCCGCGGGCAGGTAGGCGTAGGCGATCGGCGAGCCGACCGTGTAGCCGTGGCCGCCCGAGGTGATCCGGGCCACGACCTGGCCGTCCAGGCGCACCGGCTCGTTGCCGAGCGCGATCGCCCCCGGCTCCAGCGTCAGGCAGCGCAGCCCGCGCCCGGGGGCGGGGTCGAGCGCGTCCTTGCCGAGGAAGTCCTTGTCGAGCTTGACGCAGAAGCCGAGCCCCGCCTCGTACGGCGTGGTCTCGGGCCCGATGTCGGCGCCCCAGACCCGGTAGCCCTTCTCCAGGCGCAGGCTCTCGATGGCCCGGTAGCCTCCGGCCCGCAGCTCGTACGGCCGGCCTGCCCGCCACAGCGCCTGCCAGAGCGCCAGGCCGTACTCGCTGGAGCAGTACAACTCCCAGCCCAGCTCGCCCACGTACGTCACCCTCAGCGCCAGCACCGGCACGTCGTCCACGGTGAGCTCGCGCGCGGACATGAACGGGAAGTCGAGCGGGTCGGGCGTGAGCGTCCCGAGGATGTCGCGGGCGCGCGGCCCCCACAGGGCGAAGCAGGCGTACTGGCCGGTCACGTCGGCGATCCGCACGTGGGCGTCCCTGAGCGCGGCCTGCTTGCGCAGCCAGCCCAGGTCGTGCGAGCCGAACGCGGTGCCGGTCACGATGAGGAACTCGTCCTCGGCCCGCCTGGTGACGGTGAAGTCGCACTCGATGCCGCCGCGCCGGTTGAGCGCCTGGGTGTAGGTCACCGCGCCGACCCGGCGGGCCACGCGGTTGTCGCAGACCCATTCGAGCAGCTCGGCGGCGTCCGGCCCGGAGACCTCGATCTTGGCGAACGAGGTCTCGTCGAACAGGCCCGCCGTCTCTCGCACGGCCCGGTGCTCCACCCCGATCGCGGGCGACCACAGCCGTCCGGCCCAGCCCTCGGGCCGCTCGTCGGTGCCGTCCGGCTCGTTCGACCGGTAGAAGTTGACCCGCTCCCAGCCCGCCTTCTCGCCGAACTCGGCGCCGTGCTCGGCGTGCCAGCCGTAGGCCGGGGAGACCTTGAGCGGGCGGCCCGCCGACCGCTCGTGGCCGGGGTAGCGGATGTCGTAGTAGGTCTCGTAGTTCTCGATCGCGCGGGCGAGGGTGTAGGACGGGGAGCGGTACTGGCGGCCGAAGCGGCGGATGTCCATGTGCCAGACGTCCATGGCGGGCTCGCCCTCGACGATCCACTCGGCCATCACCTTGCCGATGCCGCCGGCGCCCGCGATGCCGTGCGCGCAGAAGCCGGCCGCCACGAAGAACCCGCCGACCTCGGTCTCGCCGAGGCAGAACTCGTTGTCGGGGGTGAAGGCCTCCGGGCCGTTGATCATCTTGCGGATGCCGACGTCGGCCATGGCCGGAACGCGGATCCGCGAATTCTCCGAAATTTCGGTGAATCGGTCCCAATCTTCGGCGAGCAGGCGGCCGTTGAAGTCGGCCGGGATGGCGTCGTAGGAGGTCTCGTCCGCCGTCCAGGGGGCGCAGGTGCGCTCGTAGCCGCCCATGACCAGGCCCTGCACCTCCTGCCGGTAGTAGACGAGCAGGTCGGGGTCGCGCAGCGTCGGCAGCCCGGCGTGCTCGTGGAAGGCGTCGGTGACCACGTACTGGTGCGACATCGGCACGATCGGGATCCGCACCCCGGCCATCCGGCCGATCTCGGCGGCGAACATGCCGCCGCAGTTGACCACCACCTCGCAGTCGATGTCGCCCTGGTCGGTGCGGACCCGCGTGACCCGGCCGCGTTCGGTGTCGATGCCGAGCACGCGGGTCCTGGGCCGGACGCGGGCGCCGCCCTCGCGGGCCTTGGCGGCCAGCGCGTAGCAGAGCGCGGAGGGGTCGATCTGCCCGTCGGTCGGCAGGTACGCCGCGCCGACGACGCCCGACGGGTCCATCAGCGGGAACAGCTCGGCCGCCTCGGCGACGGAGATCTCCTCCAGCGGCAGGCCGAACGTGCGCGCCCAGCCGATCTGGCGGCGGATCTCGGCCATCCGCTCGGCCGTAGAGGCCAGCTTGATGCCGCCGCACTCCGTCCAGCCGGCGTCGAGCGTGCGATAGAGCTCGACCGAGTACTGGTTCATCCTGGTCAGCGTGGGGTCGGCGCGCAGCTGGCCGACGAGCCCGGCGGAGTGGAAGGTGGAGCCGCTGGTCAGCTCGTCGCGGTCCAGCAGGACGACGTCGCGTTCGCCGAGCTGGGTCAGGTGGTAGGCGACGGAGGCGCCGCCCACGCCGCCGCCGATGATCACGATGCGGGCCGAGTCGCTCATGCGGGCGAGGCTACACTAAAGGTCTAGACCGTTTAGGGGGTGGCGGGGCTAGCATCGACCATGACCGAGATCTTCGATCGCATCCCTCTGCTGTCCGGCGCGCCGCGTTCCGTCGAGGAGTTGCCCGGCGGGCTGACCAACCACAACTACAAGGTGACCGTTCCCGGCGGCGCCCACGTGGTGCGGGTGTCCGCCAGCGAGGGATCGCTGCTGGCGATCGACCGGGACGTCGAATACTCCTGTTCGCTGACCGCCGCGCGGATCGGGGTGGGGGCGCCGGTGCACGACTATCTGCCGGAGCTCGGGGTGCTGATCGTGGGTTTCCTGCCGGGCCGTACGTTCACGGAGGCCGACCTGCGTGACCCGGCGAACCTGCGGCGGCTGGCCGAGGTGTGCGGACGGCTGCACGCGGGGCCTCGGTTCGCACGGGACTTCGACATGTTCGAGGTGCAGCGGGGCTATCTGGAGATCGTCCGGACCCGCGGCTACCGACTTCCGGCGAAATATCTCGATTTCATGCCCGAAGTTGAGCGGATCAGGAAATGTCTGGATATTCGGGATGTGGGGCGGGTGCCGTGTCACAACGACCTGTTGCCCGGCAACATCATCGACGGCGGCGAGCGGCTCTGGCTGATCGACTACGAGTACGCCGGCAACAACGACCCCTGCTTCGAGCTCGGCAACATCTGGAGCGAGTCGGACCTGTCTCTGGATCTGCTGGAAGAGCTGGTCACGGCCTACTACGGCCGCCGCCTGCGCCACAAGATCGCGCGGGCGCGGCTGCTCGGGCTGATGTCCAAGTACGGCTGGACGCTGTGGGCCTCGATCCAGGACGGCGCCAACCAGAGCATCGACTTCGACTTCTGGTCGTGGGGCATGGAGAAGTACGAGCGGGCGGTCGCCGAGTTCACCGGATCCGGTCTGGCAGCGCTCATGGACGAGGCGGCCCGGGCAGACTAGGGGCATGTTCGCCGCATTGACCGGGCTCGGCCTGTCCACCGCCGCCGGGCTGAACGCCTACATTCCGCTCCTCGTGGTGGGCGTGCTGGCGAACGTCACCGACAGGGTGAAACTGCCCGACGGCTACTCGTGGCTGTCCAACTGGGGCGTGCTCGCCGTGATCGCGGTGCTGCTGGTCGCGGAGATGGTGCTGGACAAGGTCCCGGCCGTCGACAGCGTCAACGACGCCATCCAGACGGCGGTACGACCGGCGGCCGGCGGCGTGGTGTTCAGCGCCACGAACGCGGCCGCCGAGCTCGACCACTCGACCTGGATGACCGGGCACCCGTGGGTGGGCTGGGTGCTGGGCATCCTGGTGGCGCTGGCCGTGCACGCGCTGAAGGCGACGGCCCGTCCCATGATCAACGTGGGGACGGGCGGCGTGGGCGCGCCCGTCGCGAGCACGGTGGAGGACGTCGGGTCGCTCGGTATGAGCCTGGTCGCGGTGTTCGTGCCCGTGCTGGTGGTCGTCGTGCTGCTGCTGATGGCCGTGCTCGCCTGGTGGACGATCAGGAAGGTACGCCGCTACCGCGCCGCCCGCCGGGCCAGACGCGCGTCAGGAAGCCCGTAGCCATCGGCGCAGCACTACGAGGAACTCTCCGGGACGCTCCTCGTGCAGCCGGTGGCTGGAGCCCTCCCAGCACACCACCTTCGACGCCGGATGCTTGCACAGCCCCGCCTCCCAGGCGGCGCGTTCCGCGTCACTCCAGATCGACAGCACCGGGCACTGCCTGCGGACGATGTAGTCGTCGCTCGCCGGCCGTACCCCGATCGCGCCGGGCAGCGTGAACATGGCCTCGAACGCCTGGAGCAGCACGTGCGGCGCCATGCCGTGCAGCCTGCGCTGGTGCCAGCGCCTGATGACGGCCGGGGTGGCGGTGTTGGTGCACCACCGGTCGAGTTGTACGGCGGCGGCGTGCGGGTGCGGGCCGCGCAGTGCGGCGATCGTCTCCGGGAAGTCGCGCGCGATGTCCGCCGACATGCCGTAACCGGGATCGACCGCGACCAGCTTGCGTACCTTGTCCGGATGCTCGACCGCCAGGATGGAGACGACCTGGCCGCCCATGGAGTGGCCGATCGCGATCACCTCGGGGATGGCCAGCATGTCCATCAGCGCGGCGAGGTCGTCGGCCATCTGGCGCGGCGTGTTGCCCTCGTCGGGCACGGACGAGTAGCCGTGGCCGCGTAGATCCACCGCGATCACCCGGTGCTTGGCGGCGAGCCCGTCGATGTGCCACGACCACTGGTGGGAGTCGGCGCCCCAGCCGTGCACGAGCAGCAGCGGCGGGCCGTCCCCCGTGCCGTCATCGGTATAGAAGAGCCGGATATTTTGCCCTATATCCGCGTAAGGCATCCTTCACCCCACCTGCTCATGGATGGTGGCGCAGACCGTCGCCCCGGCCTCCTTGGCGGCGGGCAGCAGCGAGCCCAGCCCGAAGAACCCGTGGAACATCCCGTCATAACGCACGCTCCGCGTGTCCACCCCGGCCGCGCGCAGCCGCTCCGCGTACGCCTCGCCCTCGTCACGCAGCGGATCGTGCTCCGCCGTGATCACCAGCGCGGGCGGCAGCCCGCTGACATCCGCGTTGATCGGCGAGCTGTACGGCTCGGCTCGGCGCACTTGGTCGGGCTGGTAGCAGTCCCAGTACCACCGCATGTGCGCCGTGGTCAGGAAATATCCGTCCGCGTTCTCCGCGTACGAGGGCGCGGTCTGGGCGGCGTCGGTGACGGGGTAGATCAGCACCTGCAGCGCGATCGGCGGCCCGCCCTCGTCCTTGGCCTTCAGGCACGTGACGGTCGCCAGGTTCCCGCCCGCGCTGTCGCCGGCGACCACCAGCCGACCGGGATCCGCGCCCAGCTCGCGGGCGTGCTCGGACACCCAGCGGGTCGCGGCGTACGCGTCCTCGACGGCGGCCGGATACGGGTGCTCCGGGGCCAGCCGGTAGTCGACGGACACCACGATCACGTCGGCGTCCGCGCAGATCAGGCGGCAGATGGAGTCATGCGTGTCCAGCGAGCAGAGCGTGAACCCGCCGCCGTGGAAGTACACGACCACCGGCCGCACTTCTTGTGTCGTCGGCGGCCAGTAAACGCGCACGGGCAGGTCCCCCGCCAGCCGATTCTCCACCCGGCCCACTTGGTACGGCTCGGGCTCCAGCGGGGGCATCTCGGCGATGATCCGCCGGGCCTCGACGGCGTCCGTCACCTCGGTCCCCACCCGGGGGAAGACCGCCGTCATCGCGTCGATGACCGCCCTGGTGAGGTCGTCAACGGCCATGAGTTCACCCACCGTCCCTACGGGAGAGCAGCTGGGTCTCCCCCGCCGTCCAGCCGCCGTCCACCGCCAGCTCGGCGCCCGTGATGTAGGACGCGGCATCGGACAGCAGGAACGCGATCGCCTCCGCCACCTCCTCGGGCTCACCGCACCGCCCGGCCGTGGCCAATGGGAACGTGCCCTCGCCGGAGACCGCGCCATGCGGGAGCGTCATCGCGGTGACGATCATCCCGGGATGTACGGAGTTGACCCTGATCCGGTGAGGGCCGTACTCGATCGCGGCGATCTTGGTGAGGCCGCGGACACCCCACTTGGACGCGCCGTACCCGCCCGTACCGGGGAGCGCCGTCAGACCGGCCGCCGACGACAGGTTCACGATCGAGCCGCCGCCGGACGCGCGCATCGGCGCCACCACCGACTTGAGCCCGAGGAACACGCCGACGAGGTTGACCTTGAGCACCCGCTCGAAGTCGTCGAGCGAGTGCTGCTCCAGGGGCGCCGAGGGGGCGATGCCCGCGTTGTTGACCAGCCCGTCGAGCCGGCCGTACTCGTCCAGGACCCCCTGGACCACCTCAGCCCACTGATCCTGATTCGTCACATCGTGCGGGATAAATCGTGATTCGATGGCTTTTGCGGTGGCGGTGCCGTCCTCCACGAGGACATCGGTGATCACGACGCTCGCCCCCGCCGCGACGCAGCGGCGGGCCGTCGCGGCCCCCATGCCCCTGGCGCCGCCGGTGATGAGCACTACCTTGCCGTCAAGCATGCGTGGCTCCTTCGCGGTAGGTGAACTGAACCACGCCCCCGCGACACAATCAAGAGCTTGCTTGGTAACGCGAAGCCTGCCTCGCCACCCATCCGCCCGGCGCTCGCACTATCCTCTAGGCAGCGGGCCAATCAACAGGAGGCGAGGACGGTGATGGAGGTCATTCTCATCATCCTGGCGGTCCTGGCCTTCCTCGGCCTGGTGGCCGGCGTCGGCATCTACTTCCTCGTCAAGCTGGGCCAAAAAGCGACCGTCAAGGCCAAGCAGGCAGCGACCCAGCTGACCACGCACGTCAACGCCATGGGCCCCGGTGACGCCGCCGAGGTCGAACGCCTCCGTCTCGACCTGCGCCGCGAGGTCTCGATCACCCGCCAGGCCGTCGACCACGCGCTGCGCCAGGGCTGGGGCCTCGGCGACCTGCCCCGCCTGCTGGCCGACCTGTCCGCGCAGGCCGACATACACGACGCACAACTCGCCATGTACGCCCAGCAACGCCGCGCCTCGCCCTACGTCGACCACGCCACGCTCCACCGCCTGCGCGAGCACCAGGCCAAGCTGACCGCCATGTGCGCCCGCATCCGCGCCGACCTCCTCGGCGACCAACTCCAGCACGCCGCGGCCGGCATCGACGACCTCAACTCCCGCACCGACCTGGAGATCGAGGCCCGCCGCCGCGCCCCGGACCCGCTGGACGAGATCGACGAGCTGTACCGCAGGAGCACGCAGGAGCGCCGAGACCTCTCCTGACGATTACCCGACGTGTCATGGTGACGCCGTTCAGTCAGCAGCGGCGGAGGCATGCGCGATGACCACGGCACTTCCCGAGTGGTTCTACCCGGGCCCCTCCGGCGGATGGACCGCCGACACGAACGGGGCCTCACACCGCCGGAACACCTGGTCGTAGCCCGTGAGGTGACCGTGACACTCGGCCTGCGGCAGCGTCCCGAGCCCGACGTTCTCCTCGTGAAGAGATCGGCGCTGACGCCCTCCATCACGTCCTTCAAGCCAGAGGACGTCCACCTGGTCATCGAGGTGGTTTCCGACGAGTCGAGAGAACGCGACCGCACGACCAAGTCCCTCAAATACTCAGGGGCCGGCATAAAGCATTTCTGGCGGGTGGAACAGGAAGAAGACGGCAAACATGTCGTCTACACGTTCGAACTCGTGCCTGTAGTTCGGGCCTACGCGCCCACCGGCATTCACCGCGGCCGTCTGAAGGCCGACCTCGGTTTCCCTGTGGACCTCGACCTCGATCTGGACAAGATCAAGGGCTGACCTGGCGCCCCCAGGTGCGGTGGATGAACGCGTCATATTCCTCCGCGCTGGCGCCGTCATTGAGCATGGCCCGGGCCGCCTGCGCCTGCTGGGTCGTGGGGAGCAGCCCTTCGAGCAGGATCGGTAGCGCGAGCCGCCGCGCCAGAAGTTCAACCGCCGAGATCCCGTACGGCCTGCGCACCACTGACACGTTGACCCGCAGCGCGTGCTCGTTCCCCGGCGCGACTCCCGGCCGATCGATCTCGATCGCGACATAACGGAAGCCATTGGCCAGGTCACACGGTCCACACCCAGCGGGGCCCCGGCTCAGCCGACCGCCGCACTCGGGGCAGGTCAGCCGGTCGTAGGCCGCGTCGACCACCCGCCACGGGTGCCTGTCAGGCTCGTCGACCACCATCTCAGCGATGGCGCGCTCGTCGGCCTGCCCGGCCGTACCGAAGTCGCGCTCCAGGAACGCCCGCCAGCCGTCCTCGACGATCGTGTCCACCAGCCGGGCACACCGAACACACTCCGGAGCACCAGCCGGTTCCCAGTGGGAGCATTCCTCGCATCGTCGCACTCCAGCACCGTACCGGCGGCGAAAAGCCGACTTCACCTGATTATCGCGAGCCCGTAGATATTCGGTTGCACCGATCAGACGCCGCTCGGCATAATCGGCCAAGCTGATCGCAGGGCGTGTGTGGAGGGAGGTTGAGACCGTGATGACGACGACTGTTCGCGTGCCGTTTTCCGCGTCCTCTGACCTCCCCACCGGGATCTCGCCAATCTGATCGCTGAGCCGGTGGGCCTCATTTCTGGAGAAATCCCACCGTGCCCAAGCACTCCTCGCCCCGCCGCCGGGGCAAGTACGCCCTCGACGCCGATGATCTCGAATGGCTCGACAGCACTCCCGTGGACGACGGACCACCTGTGGGTGACCGCTGGTCGACCTGGGACCAGAGCACCCCCACCGAGCGCGGCCCGAAGCCGCACCCGGACTGGCTCGTCACCGAGCTAGCCGCCGTGGACACCGAACTCGGCATCCTCAAAACCGGCAAGGAAGCCGACGTCCACCTGCTCTCGCGCGGCGTACCGGATACGGACCGCGTCTGCCTGCTGGCCGCCAAACGCTACCGCTCAGCGGAACACCGCTTGTTCCACCGGGACGCCGGCTACCTGGAAGGCCGCAGCACCCGCGAAAGCCGCATGAACCGGGCCATGGCCAACCGCACCGCCTTCGGCAAGCAACTCATCGCCGGCCAGTGGGCCGCGGCCGAATTCGGCGCCCTGTGCCGGTTGACCGAGCTCGGCCTGCCGGTCCCCTACCCGGTGCAGATCGTCGGCACCGAGATCCTCCAGGAATTCATCGGCACCCCGGACGGCTACGCGGCTCCCCGCCTCGCCAACGTCTCGGACGACCTCGACGACCTGTGGGCGCAACTGGTGGAGGCGCTGGTCATCCTGGCCAGGGAGGGACTGGCGCATGGCGACCTGTCGGCGTACAACCTGCTGGTCCGCGAGGGCAGGCTGGTCATCATCGACCTTCCCCAGATCGTCGACGTGATCTCCCACCCCACGGGCCCGCAGTTCCTCGACCGGGACGCCCGCAACGTGGCCACCTGGTTCGCCGCGAAGGGCGTCGCGTCGGCGGACCCCGACGCCCTTTCCGTCCTGCTCCAGTCAGAAGCCGGGATGCTCTGACACCCACGCGCTGGACCCGCGCCGCACACACGCATCGCCTGCCGTACGCGCGAATAGCGCCCGGCCAATGATGCGCGGGCACAGCCGGCGGAGGGCGTTGACGTGAGGGTCGTGGACCAAGACCGCCACGACCCTCCAGGGGCGCGGGCCGCTTATCTCCCATAGGTCCCCGTTGACCCCACCACACCACTGCCCCTCGGCGGCCAGCTTGTTACTGGGGAATTTCATTGGGCTGATCCCTTGACCTGGGCCCCGGAAGGGGGGAGTTTGGTCGGCATCGGATTTACGAGTCACTTCCGAACCTAGTTCGCAAAGGGGTGTCGTGGCGATTGTGATCGGAGTGGTGACCCACTCGACGCACAGGGAGTTGTTCCGGGAAGCCGCGAACACGCTCGGCGGGGTCGACCTGGAGTGGGTCAGTTACGACCACGAGGACGAGATCCGCGCCAAGGTCGCCGAGTTCCTGAGCACGACCCGGCTCGACGGCTTCCTGGCCGGCCCGGTCCCGTACACGGCCAGCCGCGAACTCCTCCCACCCGACCTCCCGGTCGGTGTGATCCGCTCGTCGGCGCTTGACCTGACCCTCGCGCTCTATCGCGCCCAGGAGCGTGGCTGGGGTCGCACCCCGGTCAGCATCGACACCTTTCCCGCCGAGGCGGTCGAGGCGGTCGCCACCGCGCTCGAACTCGACGCCGACGCCATCGACTGCCTGCCGTATGCCCCCACGCAATCCGTGGAGGACATCGTTGAGTTCCACCGTTCCGCGTACCACCGGTTCGGCGACCGCAGCTACGTGATCAGCGTCCGCGCCGACGTCCGCGAGCAACTGTCCGGCGAGATCCCGATCATGAGCGGCATGCCGGTGCCGGCGACGATCCGGACCGAGCTGCACGAGCTCGCGCTCCGGATCGAGTCCGAGCGAGCCAGCGCACAACGCTTCGCCGCCGGCGTCTTCCTGATCTCGCATTCGCAGGACGAGGAACGGGCCCGGATCGGCCTGATGAATCTGTTGCTCAACACCCCCGAGTTCGCCGGCGCGTGGATCGAGGACCGCGGCCGGCGCGGTGTCGTCGTCTTCGCCCACAAGGCCTTGTTCGAGCGCATCACCCGCAACTGGGTCGCCGTACCCGCGCTCACCGAGGCGGCCACGGCGCTCGGTGCGCAGGTCTCGGCCGGGTTCGGCGTCGGCGCGTCCGCCCGCAACTGTGTGGCCCTGGCCGAACAAGCGGCCGCCCGGGCCGAGCAGGAGGGCGGGCCATGCGGCTACCTGATCGAGGACAGCGGCGTGATCATCGGCCCGATGGGTCCGGTCCGGGCGGCGCTCAGCTACTCCTACCGCGAGCACGGCGACGACATCGAACAGCTCGCGAAGTCCGTCGGCCTCAGTGCCGCGACCGTCTCCCGGCTGGCGGCACTGGACCACGAACTGGAAGGTCGCGCGATCTCGCCCGGTGAGCTCGCCGACCATCTCGGCATCACGGATCAGAGCGGGCGCCGACTGATCCGGACACTCGACGCTGGGGGCCTCGTGAGCGTCGAAGGCACAGCTCAGCACCATCCGAAAGGACGCCCGACGCGTCTGTACCGGCTACGCATCGCCCAAGCGCTACTGCGCCCCTCCCGTTGAAGGGACCCCCCATGGAGTTCAACCGCCGCCAGATCCTGAAGTACGCAGGCCTCGGCCTGGCCCTGCCCGCCGCATCGCCCCTGCTGTCCGCCTGCTCCAACGACAAGTCCGGAGGCTCAGGCGACGGCAGCGTGAAGTTCGAGGGCTGGGACTACGAGGCCGCACTCGTCCAGCAGAACCTCGACAACTTCACCAAGACCAGCAACATCAAGGTCAACTACACCCCGATCACGAGTGCGCAGTACGTGCAGAAGGTCGTCGCCGAGTTCACCGGTGGTGGCGGCCCGGACGCCCTTTACGTGTACGACGATTCCCTCGCGGGCTGGGTCGAGGGGGACTACCTGCAGCCGCTCGACGGCATGCCCGGCGTCGACGAGGTGTACGCCGCGATCTACCCGGGCAACGCGGCCGCGATGACGTACCAGGGCAAGCGCTACGGCCTGCCGTACTACACAGACTCCAACTGCCTGACCTACAACGCCGGCATCCTGGCCAAGGCCGGAATCACGAAACCCCCTGCCAGTTTGGAGGAACTGGAAGCGCAGGCGATCAAGATCAAGAAAGCCGGCCTCCTGCAGTATCCCATCGGCGTGCCGGCGCAACTGTCCGACACCTGGTGGTCCTGGGTGTGGGCGCTGGTCTTCGGCAGCGGCGGCAACATGTTCGACGACCAGCAGGCGCCGATCATGAACACCACTGACACCGTGGTGAAGGACGTCTTCGCCTGGCTGCAGCAGGCGGCGAACAAGTCGAAGGTGATCGACCCGGCTTGCCTGCAGATGACGGCGGTTCCGATAGACAACGCGATGAAGGCGAACCGGTACGCGTACACGATCGGCGCGCGGTACGCGAGCCGCGACTACAACGACGCGACCAAGTCCAAGGCCGCGGGCAAGATCCGGATGGCGCTGGTACCGAGCCTCGATGGTCAGGTGCACGGGACGGTCAGCAACACCCGGCTCTATGCGCTGGCCAAGGACACCGAGGTGAAGGACAACGCGTTCAAGCTGCTCACCTACCTGGGCGGACTCGACGCGAACAAGCAGCCTTACACCGCGAAGTTCTGGTTCCTGCAGCGTGGTCTCGGGTTCGCCTACAAGTCGATGGCGACCGACCCGGAGATCACCGCATCGCTGAAGAAGTTCGCCGACCCGGCGATCTACGCCCACCTGGGCGAGATCGCCAAGCCGCGCAACGTGCTCGGCGTGCCGTGGTACACCGAGTTCGAAATCGAGATGCACAAGGTCGTGCAGGGCGTGCTGAGCAACCAGACGCAGCCGTCCGCGGCGGTGGCGAGCTTGGCGCAGTCCGTTGACGCGCTGAAGAAGAAATACAACTGAGGATGGCTGCCCTCGCCGAACGCCGGCCGCTGGGCGACAACGCCAAGGCCTGGGCGCTGAACGCGCCGGCCATGATCGTGATCGCCCTGCTGGTTGCCTACCCGATCGCGTACTCGTTCTGGGTCAGCCTGCAGAAGAACAACCTGAAGCGCCCGCGGGCGAACAAGTTCATCGGCTTCGACAACTACCAGGCCCTGCTCAGCGATCAGGCCTTCCTGTCCGCGCTGAAGGTGTCGGCCCTGTTCGTCCTCGTGGTGCTCGGGCTGACCGTCGTACTCGCGCTGATCCTGGCGCTGGTGCTGAACGAGCAGTTCCGCGGCCGTGGTCTGTTGCTCAGCCTGGCTCTGTTGCCTTGGGCGATGCCGGGGGTGGTGAACGGCCTGATGTGGCGGACCATCTTCGACGCGAAGACCGGGGCCCTGAACGGTCTGCTGACGCAACTCGGACTGATCGACGACTATCACGCCTGGCTGACGTCCGGGACCGGCGCGTTCCTGTTCACCGCACTGGCCCAGGTGTGGAACACGCTCCCGTTCTCGGTCATCATTCTGCTCGCCGGACTGTCAACGATCCCCTCAGAGTTGTACGATGCCGCCACCGTCGACCGAGCGGGTGCGGTGCAGCGGTTCGTCCAGGTGACGTTGCCGTGGTTGCTGCACCCCCTGCTGATCGTGCTGATTCTCGAGACGATGAACGCGTTCCGCGCCTTCGACACCATCTACGTCCTGACCGGTGGCGGACCGGGGGACGCGACCACCACCATCGCCCTGCTCGACGTGCAGACCGTCCTGACCTTCACCGACTTCGGCCTGGGCAGCGCCTACGCCTGGGTGATCACCGCGATCACCCTCCTGATCTCGGTCGGCTACATCGGCCTGCTCTACCGGAAGGGGAACTTCGAGGTATGAGCACCGTGGTGAAGGTCCCCCTGCGCTACCGAATCCCCTGGAAGAAGATCTTCCTGTACGTGCTGGCGGTCGCGTTCGCGCTGTATCTGGTGTTGCCGTTCTACTGGATTGTCGCGATGAGCTTCATGCACGAGGTGGATGCGATCTCCGTTCCGCCGCACTGGATTCCGGTCCACCCGACAGTGGAGAACTATCTCGGTTTCCTGCATCCGAGTGAGGCCCAGCAACTCGTCGGCGGCCGGGCGATCGACGAGACGCCGTACTCCTTGCGGAACAGTCTGATCGTCGCCACCTCGACGGCGATCCTGAATCTCGTGCTGGCCACGTTCGCGGCGTACTCGTTCTCACGGCTGAAGTTCCGCGGCAGTCAGGTGCTGCTGATGCTCTACCTGCTCACCCGGATGGTGCCGGGGATCGCGATCATCATCCCGTTCTACCTGCTGATGCGGACGTTCGGGCTGCTGGACACCTACCTGGCGCTGATCCTTTCGTACACGACGTTCGCGCTGCCGATCACGATCTGGATCCTGAAGGACTTCTTCCGCTCGGTGCCGCGCGAGCTCGAGGAGGCGGCCCGGGTGGATCGGTGCGGCTGGTTCCGGACCATGTGGTCGGTGTTCCTGCCGGTCGCGGCGCCGGGGCTGGTCGCGGCCGCGGTGTTCGCGTTCATGACCGCGTGGAACGAGTTCATGTTCGCGTTGTTCCTGACCAGCTCGAAGGCGGCGAAGACGATCCCGGTGGTGGCGGCGAACTTCGCCACCGACTTCAACACCCAGTTCACCGTGATGGCCGCGGCCGGCGTGCTCGCGGTCGTCCCACCCCTGGTACTGGCCCTGTTCTTCCAGCGCAAGCTGGTCCAGGGCATGGCCGCCGGATCCGTGAAGGGCTGACAGAGATGGCAGAGGTTCGACTCGAAGGCATCACCAAGAGGTTCGGCGGCAAGACCGTGGTGAACGACCTGAATCTGACCATCGAGGATCAGGAGTTCCTCACCCTGGTCGGCCCGTCCGGTTGTGGAAAATCGACAACCCTGCGAATGATCTGCGGCCTGGAACGGGCCTCCGAGGGCAACATCTTCTTCGACGGCAAGCCGGTCAGCTGGCTGCCGGCCAACAAACGCGACGTCGCGATGGTTTTCCAGAGCTACGCGCTCTACCCGCACAAGACGGTCCGGCAGAACATCGGGTTCGCGCTGAAGATGATGCGGGTGCCCAAGGCGACGATCGCCGAGCAGGTGCTGCAGGCGGCCCGGACGCTGGACATCGAGGACCTGCTGGATCGCAAGCCGCGCGAGCTGTCCGGTGGTCAACGGCAACGAGTCGCGCTCGGTCGCGCGATCGTGCGGGACGCCGGTGCGTATCTGCTCGACGAGCCGTTGTCCAACCTGGACGCGCAGCTCCGGGTGCTGATGCGTGCGGAGATCAAGCGGCTGCACGTGGATGTCGCCCGGACCTTCATCTACGTCACCCACGACCAGGTCGAGGCGATGACGATGTCGGACCGGATCGCGGTGATGCGCGACGGCGTGGTCCAGCAGTGCGCGACGCCGGAGGAGATCTACGAACGCCCGGCGAACCGTTTCGTCGCCTCGTTCATGGGCTCGCCGCCGATGAACTTCGTCACCGGCGAGCTGGCCGACGTCGACGGCGTCCGGACCTTCCGCAGCGGCGCGTTGACCCAGGAACTGGGCCGGTACGACGTTTCGCCAGACGACCCGGCCGTCGTCCTGGGCGTCCGGCCGGAGGACGTGACGTTGTCGCCGACCCCGGTCGCGGGCTACCAGCCCGGGAAGGTGTTCGTGTCCGAGCCGCTCGGTCCGGATGTGCTGGTCACGGTCCGCATCGACGGCGAGCTACTGAAGGCCCGCGTCCCGGTGCCGTTCCGGCTAGGTCATGACAGCACGGTGTACGTCGGCTTCAACCAGAACCGCCTGCACTTGTTCAAGGCCTCCGACGGGACCGCGCTGCACGCACCGCAGCGGGTATAGGCACCGCCCCCGATCCCCCATCGAGAGGAACGCTCTTGAGAAACCCCGAGAACGCGATCGTCGAGGTCGAGCTGCCGGACGACTTCGACGACTTCTGGGCGGCCGGCCTGGCGGACTGCGCGTCGTACCCGCTGGACCCGGTCCTCACCGAAATGCCGTCGCTGTCCACGGGCCAGGTTATTGTCTACGATCTGCGCTACACCAGCTATGGCGGTCTGCGGATCGCCGGCTGGTACACCGTCCCGCGCGATCGGCCGGCTCAGTGCCCGGCGTTGGTGACGATCCCCGGCTACATGTCCGAGCCGACGATCCCGAAGGAATGGTCCGAGCTCGGGTACGCCGCGCTCGCGGTGGCGCCGCGCGGAAAGCTGCGGTCGAACGACGTGTTCAACCCGGGCTACCCGGGATTGCTGACGCACAACATCGTCGACCACAACACGTACGGGTATCGCGGGTTCTACCTCGATGTGGTGCGGGCGGTCGAGGTATTGCTCGATCGGCCGGAAGTCGACAGTCTGCGGATCGGACTGCAGGGGTCGAGTCAGGGCGGTGGCCTCGGGATCTCGACAGCCGCCCTCATGCCGGACGTGATCCGGTGCGTCGCGGCGGGCGCGCCGTACCTGTGCGGGATCATGACCGCGCCGACACTGACCCGGTCGTATCCGTACGAGGAGATCAACGAGTACTTGCGGGTGCATCCGAAGGACGTCGACCGGGTGCGGGAGACGGTCGCGTACTACGACGGGCTCAACTTCGCGCCGAAGGTGCGGGCGCCGACGCTGCTGTACCTCGGTCTCGAGGACGATGTGTGCCCGCCGGAGACCGGGTTCGCGCTGCAGCGGGTGCTGACGTGTGAGACCACCCTGCACGCCTACCCGCACTGCGCGCACCACGCCGGGCTGCCGGGCGTGATGCGGATCGTGGAGGACTTCCTTGCCGAACACCTCACCCCGGGACGATGAACCGATGGACTTCGACAGCTACTGGTCCGCCGTCGACGAAGAGTTGGCCACGATCCCTGCTCGGCCCGTGCTCGACCTGGTGCCGGCGCGGACGACGGCCGAGGCGACCAGCTACACCGTGCGGCTCACCAGCATCGGGCCGTACCGCGTCTTCGGTCATCTCAGCGTCCCGGCCGGTGACGGGCCGTTCCCCGCGCTCCTGAAGACGCCGCGCTACGGGAGCGTCAACGACATGCCGCACCCGAACGATCGGAGCCGGTACGTCGTGTTCGGCCTGGTGCACCGTGGTCAACGGCTGGCCGACGAAGGGTTCTCGGCGGCGTACCCGGGATTGCTGACGATGGGCATCGACGACCCGGCGTCGTACATCTATCGCGGGATCGCGGCGGACTGCCTGCGGGCCGCGGAGTTCCTGATGAGCCTGGACGAGGTCGATCCGGCGCGGGTGGCCGTGAGTGGGAACGATCTGGCGGTGCTGACGGCTGCGCGGCGGTCCGGGTTCAGCGCGGTCCGGGTCCCGGAGTTGCTGTTCTACAAGGCGGCAGAGGCACGGCTGAAGTCGAGCCGCTATCCGCTCGAGGAGCTCAACGATCACCTCCGTGCCGGCTCATCGGCGCAGATTGTTGGCAACACTCTTGCCTACTTCGATCCGGTCCGGCATGCGTCCGCGGTGACCGCTCGGACGTTGCTCGCCGTCGACGATCCCGACTGGTGTGCCGCACTGATCGAGGCCTTGCCTGCCGCGAGTGTCTACAAGCTGACCCACCTCGATGGCACCGACAACGACTTCCTGGATGCCTGGCTGGCCGAACACTCCGGCGTACCACCGATGTCGAAGTTCCTCGTATGACCCATCCCTTCGGGGTCCGGCCCGTCATCAACGCCTCCGCGACACTCACCGCACTGGGCGGCTCGCTGATGCCGCCTTCGGTGCTGAAGGCGATGACGGAGGGGGCGGCCCACTTCGTCGACCTGCCCGAACTCCACGACCACGTCGGTGAGCGCCTGGCCGCGCTCACCCGCAACGAGGCGGCCTGCGTGACGTCCGGTGCCGCGGCGGCGATCACCCTCACGGTCGCGTCGTGTGTCGGTGAGCCCGCGCGGGCGTTCCCGGCCGATGCCGAGGTCGTCATGTTCACCGGCCAACGCAACGGCTATGACTACGCGGCCCGCCTGACCGGCGCCCGCATCGTAGAAGTCGGCCCGTCGATCGAGGAGCTCCGAGCCGCCCTGGTCCGACGCCCCGCCTGCGTACTGTGGTTCGCCGGCGCCCACTACGCGGCGGATGCTCTGCCGATCGAGGACGTGATCCGAGTCGCCCGGGAGCTCACCTCGGCCGGCCCGACCCCCGCCGGTCCACCGGCTGTGCCGGTGATCGTGGATGCGGCGGCCCAGATTCCACCCCTCTCCTCGCTGTGGCGATTCACCACGGAGCTCGGTGCGGATGCCGCGATCTTCAGCGGTGGGAAAGGGTTGCGCGGACCGCAGTCCAGTGGGCTGGTGCTGGGGAAGCGGTGGATTGTCGACAGGTGCCGGGCGCACGCGTCGCCGAATCAGCAGATCGGGCGCGGGATGAAGGTCGGCAAGGAAGAGCTGCTCGGGCTGTACGCCGCGGTCGAGTGGACGCTGGAGCAAGACGAGGAGGCACTGCTCGCGAGCTATGAGCAGATCGTCGACCGGTGGATTGCCGGCTTGCGCGGGGTGCCGGGTGTCGTTGCCGAGCGCGGGTACCCGAGTGAGGCGGGCCAGCCGCACGGGCGAGCGGTTGTCCGATTGCTGGCAACCAGCGGCTGGACCCGGGACGGGTTGGTGCGGGCTTTGTGGGACGGGGACCCGCGGATCGCGGTCGGTGTGTCCGGCGTACCCGACGACGCGATCGCGCTGAACCCGCAGACGATCGAGCCGGGGGAAGACCTGGTGGTTCTCGATGCACTGGTTCGGCACCTGAGCTCTGGAGACGGTTCTTAGGGAGGGCCTCGCGGGTGACGGTCTTTGCCTCGTTCACGGTCGTACCCCGTCCGGAACGACAGCGCGCACATGTGCCACCGCACGTCAGGTGGTCGAGGGCCGGGGCCGCAGCGAGGTCTGGGCGCGGCCCCGGCCAGGACCCTGCCGGTCCGGAACGGGCAGGGTCGAATCCGGCAGCGGGCGGTCCTCAGCGGCGAGGCTCCAACTCGTCAGCAACGTTCTCGATCAGCGCGCGAGCCTCGCGACCATAGATCGCCACGTCGGCCAGCTGGGCGAAGGTGCGCAGGTACGTGCCGACTTCGGGAGCCTGGGTGCGCGGGCTTGGGCCGGGGTGGAGCGGCAGGAGTCGGTGCCGGTCTCGATGGTGGTGCCGCCAAGACAGCTCGCTCCGACCAGCCAGCCCGGCGAAGCGTTCAAAAAGGGCGTCCGAGCGGAGCGAGGTCCTTCAGGGGGCGGGCGTCAGCCCGCCTGGGATAACGTCCGGAGCGAAGCGGAGGTCCGTTGCAGGCGGGCGGGCATCAGATGGCCAAGCACCGAATCGGGTAACGGGCGGGGAGAAAGAACGCCCGCAGCAAAGCGAAGGTCCTTCCTCCGGCTGGCCGTCTACTTAACTCCCGCCTCCCGCATGTCCCGCAGCTCCCGCTTGAGCTCCTTGATCTCGTCGCGCAACCGAGCAGCCACCTCGAACTGCAGATCGGCCGCAGCCTGGTGCATCTGCTCGGTCAACGACTCGATCAACGACTCCATCTGTGCCCGGGGCATCTCTCCCGCGATGGTCTTGGCGTGCTGGCCGGCCTGGCGGGCGGCGAATCCGGGCACCGGTGCCTTGCCGCGCGACTGCTGGCGGCCGCCCCCGAGGAGCCGGTCGGTGTCGGCGTCCTCGCGCTGCAACGAGTCGAGGATGTCGGCGATCTTCTTGCGGAGCGGCTGCGGGTCGAGGCCGTTGGCCTGGTTGTAGGCGATCTGCTTGGCCCGCCGCCGGTTCGTCTCGTCGATGGCCCGCTCCATCGACGGCGTGACCTTGTCGGCGTACATGTGGACCTGTCCGGAGACGTTACGGGCGGCCCGGCCGATGGTCTGGATCAGGGAGGTCTCCGAGCGGAGGAAGCCTTCCTTGTCGGCGTCGAGGATGGCCACCAGCGACACCTCGGGCAGGTCGAGCCCCTCGCGCAGGAGGTTGATGCCGACCAGCACGTCGTAGTCGCCGGAGCGCAGCTCGCGCAGCAGCTCGATGCGGCGCAGCGTGTCAACCTCGCTGTGCAGGTAGCGGACCCGGATGCCCAGCTCGAGCAGGTAGTCGGTGAGGTCTTCCGACATCTTCTTGGTCAGCGTGGTGACCAGGACCCGCTCGTCACGGTCGGCGCGCTCGCGGATCTCGTGGACCAGGTCGTCGATCTGCCCCTTGGTGGGCTTGACGACCACCTCGGGGTCGATCAGCCCGGTCGGCCGGATGACCTGCTCGACCACGTCGCCCTTGACCCGGCCCAGCTCGTAGGAGCCCGGCGTGGCCGACAGGTAGACGGTCTGGCCGATGCGCTCCAGGAACTCCTCCCACTTCAACGGCCGGTTGTCGAGCGCCGACGGCAGGCGGAAGCCGTGGTCGACCAGGGTGCGCTTGCGAGAGGCGTCGCCCTCGTACATGGCGCCGATCTGCGGCACGGTCTGGTGGGACTCGTCGAGGACCAGCAGGAAGTCTTCGGGGAAGTAGTCGAGCAGCGTGTTGGGAGCGGTGCCCGCCTCACGGCCGTCCATGTGGCGCGAGTAGTTTTCGATGCCGGAGCAGGTGCCGATCTGGCGCATCATCTCGATGTCGTACGTGGTGCGCATGCGCAACCGCTGCGCTTCCAGCAGCTTGCCCTGCCGCTCCAGCTCGGAGAGCCGCTCGGCCAGCTCCGCCTCGATGCCGTTGACGGCCGCCGCCATCCGCGCCTCGCCGGCGACGTAGTGGGAGGCGGGGAAGATGTAGAGCTCCTCGTCCTCGGTGATGACCTCACCGGTCAGCGGATGCATGGTGGCGAGCTTCTCGATCTCGTCACCGAACATCTCGATGCGTACGGCCAGCTCCTCGTACTTCGGGATGATCTCGATCGTGTCGCCACGCACCCGGAAGGTGCCCCGGGTGAAGGCGAGGTCGTTGCGTGTGTACTGCATGTCGACCAGGCGGCGCAGCAGCTGGTCGCGGTCGATGTCCATGCCGACACGGAGCCGGGCCATGCGGTCGACGTATTCCTGCGGCGTGCCCAGGCCGTAGATGCAGGACACGGAGGCCACCACGATCGTGTCGCGGCGGGTCAGCAGCGAGTTGGTCGCCGAGTGGCGCAGCCGCTCGACCTCGTCGTTGATCGAGGAGTCCTTCTCGATGTACGTGTCGCTCTGCGGAACGTAGGCCTCAGGCTGGTAATAGTCGTAATAAGAGACGAAATATTCAACAGCGTTGTTGGGCAGCATCTCCCGCAGCTCGTTGGCGAACTGCGCGGCGAGCGTCTTGTTGGGCTGCATGACCAGCGTGGGCCGCTGCAACCGCTCGATCAGCCAGGCGATCGAGGCCGTCTTGCCGGTGCCCGTGGCGCCCAGCAGGACGTTGTCCTTCTCCCCGGCCTTGACGCGGCGCTCCAGCTCGGCGATGGCCGTCGGCTGGTCGCCGGAGGGAGTCATCTCGGTGACGACCTCGAAGGGCGCCACCTTCCGCTGCAAATCAGTGACCGGTCGCATGATGCCACTTTAGGCGGCGCCACTGACAGAAACCGTCAGCCGGGTGAGGGGGTACGCCTCTCGCCCGGCTGTGGCTTCTCTGCGCTGGTCAGAGGCTCGGCGGGGACCGCTCTCCTGGTGGCGGTCCGCAGCGCGTCCGGCCGCATGACGATGCCCTTGCCGTCGGCGCTGAGCCCAGGTGCTTTCTCGCGGAGGCAGGGTTGAGGGATATCGGCAGCACAGAAGGCGGCGATATCGGTGGCGGCGGCCACGATGATGTTCCTCGATCCGCCGTTCGCCGGGCCAGATCGCCTCTTCAGCGGTGAACGGACCCTGGGCCTCCTGGGAGAGCTGGGCTGTACGTTCATCCAGCCGTAGGGCGATCGCCGGAGAGGAGGTCGCTGAGCTGTACCACCGTGATCTCGTACTGATCGATGGCGCCGACCCAGCCGGCTACCACTGAGCACTCGAACTTCTCCAGCGGGTTGTCGGCGTCGGCGCCCAGATAGCTGAGGTCCGCGATCGGCGAGGGGTCGGAGAAGCCGCGCAGGTGCGCGCGGAGCGCCGCATCGGCCACAGCGGCGATCCGTTCCTCGCCTTCCGCGTCGATCTTGTCTTCGTAAGGGACAAGGCTTTCGGGGCCGGCACCGATGCCGGTCGCCACTCGGAGAGCGTCCATGAGCGTGCCGTTGGAGGCGATGCGCGCTTGGTAGAGGTACCAGACGTCCTCCGGCAGGTGCGGCGCGGTCAGGTCGACGCTGTGGCGTTGCAGCAGCTGCCCCAGATCGGCACCGCGGATGAGATCGGAGGAGGGCAGACTCATGGCGTCCACGTCGCGGGCGAAATCCTCGGGAAGCCCTTGCGGGTCCACTCCGAACCATGACTCCTTTGCGTCGAACCGCAAGGGCGCGTAGTCCATCTCGCCGTTGAGGAGGAGATGTTCCATGACAAGTGTTGTTTCGCCGGTCAGCGCGGCTGGGTCCAGCCATGCGGCATCTGTGCGCGCGTCGGTTTCGTAGAGCCAGTTGCCACCGTAATAGGCCGCGTAGGTATCGGCGGGGTCGTAGCTCGACAACGGACGGCTCAGCAGGACTCCGAAGGCCTGCTCCAGCGACGCCTGCCAGTCGTGGGAGGTGTTCGCGGCAGTGCGGTCATGTGGCGTCATCGCAGCACTGTAGAAGGTCTCGACGACAGTTCCGCCCCAACCTGACCGCCCCAACCAGCCGACCCGGCGAAGCGTTCTTGGAAGGCGGTCCGAGCGGAGCGAGGTCCTTCAGGGGGCGGGCGTCAGCCCGCCTGGGAGAACGTCCGGAGCGAAGCGGAGGGCCGTTGTGGGCGGGCGGGCATCAGACGGCCGACCACCCAGACGGGTAAGGGGTGGGAAGCGAAGGCCCTTTAAGGAAAGGTCAGGCAGACCGCTCTCCGATCCGTGGAAACGGCGTGGTGGAGAAGACGATCTCGACCGACACTTCGAAGTATTCGGCGATCCGCAGCGCCAGATAAAGGCTGGGGCTGTATTCGCCGCGCTCCAGATACCCCACCGTCTGGTAGTGCACGCCCAGAGCGTCGGCGAGCTGCCTGCGGGTGACACCGCGTTCGGCGCGCAGCAACGCGATGCGGTTGTAGACGATCTCGCTCATCGCCGCCTATCTTCTCAGCCGACCAACCCATCAGTCTTCTCAGCCGACCAGCCGACCAGCCGATCAGCCAGTCAGCCAGTCAGCCAGTCAGCCGATACGTTGCAGTGCTCGGTCGCGGCGCAACTGCATCAGTGAGCCGGCCTCGCGCCGGGCCATCCGGCGCAGGATCGGCGGTGCCAGCAGCAGGCCGGCCACGGACCAGGCGCCCAGTACGCCGACCGTCTCCAGGGTGTGCCAGGAGCCGCCGAGCTCCGCGGCCGCGGCGGAGGCGGGCGACAGCGCCGAGCGCATCCCGAGCCCCAGCCAGTACAGCGGGAACACGTGCGCCAGCGCCTGCAGCCAGCCCGCCAGCGCCGACAGCGGGTAGAAGATCCCGGAAATGGCGGACAAGCCACCGACGGCGAGCATCGACAGCCCGGCAGCCGTCTGCGGGCTGTTGGCCAGCGAGCCGATGATCGCGCCCAGCGGCAGCGTGGCCAGCAGCCCGAGCAGGATCACCCAGGACATGGTCAGCCAGCCGCCCGGACCGGTGCGCGTCAACGACGGCAGCAGGAACAGCCCGGCCACGAGCACGATCAGCACGCTGATCAGGGTGGTGAGCGACACCGACACGATGCGGCCGACCAGATAGCCGACCATGCCCTGCGGCAGGGCCTTGGCCCGGAGCAGCGTGCCGTCCTCCCGTTCGGCGGCCAGCGCGCCGACCGCGCCGAGCAGGGCGTTGAAGGCGGTCAGCATGCCGAGGACGCTCGGCAGGGTGACCGCGGCCAGCGAGAGGGACGTGCCGGGCAGCCTCGCGTCCCGCTGGAAGTACATCACGACGACCAAGGCGATCGAGGTGACGATGGTGAAGCCGACGTCCTGCGGGCTGACCAGGGAGTTCTTGAACTCCGTCCAGCCTCGGGACACCCCGAGCCGGGCGGCGTGCAGCGTGGGGTTCATCCCTCGTCCCTCCTGACGATCGCCATGTAGGTGTCCTCGAGCGTCGCCCGCCGTACCTCCAGATCGCCGACCTCCTCGCCGTGCTGCGCGAACAGGTCGCGGACGAAGCCGGTGGCGTCGTCGGTGGCGTGGACGAAGTGCTCGCCGCCGACGCTCCAGCGCACCTGCGCGTCGCGGGAGACCTGGCGGGCCAGGCGGTCGGCGCTGCCGTCGGCGACGATCTTCCCGCCGGCCAGGATGAGGATCCGGTCGGCGAGCTTCTCGGCCTCGTCCAGGTCGTGGGTGGTGAGCAGGATGGTGGTGTCGTCGAGGTCGGACAGCCGGTGCACGAGGTCGTGGAAGTCGCGGCGGGCCTGCGGGTCGAACCCGGCGGTGGGCTCGTCGAGGAACAGCACGTCAGGGCGCCCGACGATGCCGATGGCGACGTCGAGGCGGCGGCGCTGCCCGCCGGAGAGCCGGGCGACCCGCTTGTCGGCGTGTTCGGTGAGGCCGACGGCGGCCATCAGCTCGTCGGTGGGGAGCGGGCGGGTCCTGGCCTCATCCGAGTACGGCGCGTAGTAGCGGCCGAAGTGGTCGAGCAGGTGGCGGACCCGCCAGCGGCCGTGGTCGCGCCAGGACTGCAGCACCACTCCGAGCCGGGCCCGCCACCGCTCGTCGCCGTGGGCCGGGTCGGTGCCGAGCACGCGTGCGTCGCCGCCGGAACGTACCCGGAAGCCCTCGAGGATCTCGACCGTGGTCGTCTTGCCCGCGCCGTTCGGGCCGAGCAGCGCGATCACCTCGCCCGCGCGCACGGTGAAGTCGACGCCCTGGAGCACCTCCACCGGCCCGTAGCGCATGCGCAGATCACGGACCTCGATGACGGCGGAATCCGCCGGGTCCGCTAAGCCGGAGCCCTCATCCAGCACCCTCATGACCTTCATCAGATCCCTCCCGATAGTAGGACTACTACATTGGTAGCACACCTGCTATCGATTGCAAGAGGAGTGCGATGACCGCTTGCAAGCGAACAGTAAGTGACACCCGATACGGTCGAATCCGCCCGTAGCGGAAGAGGAAGGTGCAATGTCACGACCCAGAGAGGCATTGATCCAGGCAGGTCAGGGCATAGCCCAAGCGGTCGTTCAAGGCGGTGACATGCGTCAAGCCGTCGGCCAGGCCGTGAACCAGGCGGCGCAGGGCCAGTGGACCGGTCAGGCTCAGGCCCAGGGCTTCACGCTCAACCCGTACGACTTCGCGGCCGCCCGTGACGGCGGCGTGTCGGTGGGCACGCTGATCGAGGCCCGGACGGCGTCGCTGAACGAGGCCGGCGAGATCATCAACCGCAGCTTCGCCGAGAACGGCATGCACGTGATCTCGCCGGTGGTGATCCCCAAGGGCACCACCGCGAAGGTGGTCGTGCCGCTGGGCATCCTGGTGGTGCTCGGCCTGATCGGCGCGCTCGGCAACGTCATTCCCCGGACCGACGTGTTCTTCGGCCCGCACTACTGGGTCGTCCTGATCCTGGCCGCCGCCTTCCTGTGGTGGCGGCGCAGCGTGGTGATGGTGCCCGAGGGCTGCAAGGCGCTGATCACCAAGTTCGGCAAGCTGGTGCAGATCGCCGACCCGGGCCGGGTCACGCTGTTCAACCCGTGGAAGCGGGTCAGCTACATCGTCAACACCACCCGCGAGTACCCGTTCAACGCCCCCATCAGCGAGGCCCCCACCCAGCAGGGCGTCAAGGCGAGCGTCGACCTGTTCCTGCAGTTCAGGATCGAGAACCCGGCGGAGTTCATCTTCGTGCTCGGCTCGGTCAGCGGCTTCCAGTCCAAGCTGCAGAACGCCATCAGCGAGGTCACCCGCTCGCTCATCTACGCCCAGCGGGCCGAGGACATCTACGACCTGGTGGGCGAGAGCACCCTGGGCATGCTGGACAACCTCAACCAGCAGTTCCTGCCCGCCGTACGGCTCACCGACGTGAACATCACGCACGCCGAGCCGTCCAGCCAGGAGTACCGGATGGACCTGGCCGCGCCCGAGATGGTGCGCGTCGCCAAGGAGGCCTACACCTACGAGTACGAGCTGCAACTGCGCAAGGAGCAGAATGAGGGCGACCTGATCAAGGAGCTGGCCGGGCTGCAGGAGACGCTGAGCGCGATCCAGGCGGAGATCGCCGGCTACCAGGCGCGCATGGACACGGCGCTGGAGCGGGCATCCCACCAGGCCAAGGCGCAGGCCAGGCAGCGCCTGGTCGAGGCGGAGTCCTCCGCCAACGCCAACTCGGCGCTGCTGGAGGCGCAGGCGCTGGACATCAGGGCGCTCAGCGCGGCCGAGGCGCCGGAGATCCTCGACTACCGCTTCCAGCAGGACCTGCTGGACAAGCTGGAGTCGGTCGCGACCCGGCTGCCGCAGGTGGTGCAGGTGGGCGAGCACTCCGACATCGACTTCCTGGCGCTGGCCCAGCAGCTGGTCGGCGGCAAGGGGGCGGCGCTGTTCTCGGCGGAGGACATGGCCGCGATCCGGGGCCGGTTGGGCGAGATCGGCAAGCGCGTGGAGGGCAGGGAGGCGGAGATCACCGCACTGCTCAGGAAGGTCGCCGAAGAGGTGACCGAGGCGCCCGAGCCCGCGCTCGCCGCCGCACTGCCGACCATCGAGGGTGAGGTCCGATGAGCCGCGAGTTCTCGAAGATCAAGGAGTCGCTGGCCTCCTGGTCCGACATCCGCCAGCTGCTGCGCGGCGGCGAGCAGGGCCAGCTCGTGCCCGTCGTGATCCCCAAGGACCGGCGCGGCTTCGCCTGGATGGCCCTGGTCTTCATCGCCGTCTACTTCGCCGGGATGGCGGCGCTGGGCAACCTCGTCGTGACGGCCGCGCTGGCCGCGGTGTTCTTCCTGGCCGTCGCGCTGGTCTGGATGTGGCGCCGGGCGATCATCGAGATCGAGGAGGGCACCACCGGCGTACGCAGCCGCTGGGGCGCGATCACCGGCACGCTCCCGCCGGGCCGTCACTACCTGTGGCTGCCGTGGGACCGGGTGGACGCGGTCGTCGACACCTCCACCGAGATCCCGTACTCGGCGCCGATCGTGGCCTGCCCGACGGCCGAGAACGTGCCGCTGAAGTCGATCGAGTTCTTCCTCAAGTTCCGCATCGTGGATCCGGTCGCGTTCGTCCGCACGATCGGCGCGGGCAACTTCGACCTGGTGCTGTCGAGCGCCGTACAGGACGCGATCAGGCAGCGCAGCCGCAAGGTCAACACCGAGCGCGCGTACGACCTGCGCGGCTCCGACGTCGGCGACATGCAGGAGGCGCTCAACCGCCAGCTCGGCCGCTACGGCGTGCGCATCACCGGCGCCAACATCCCCGACGTGCAGCTGCCGGACCAGTACCAGCAGCACCTGGCCACCCGCGAGAAGGTGGCCAAGGAGCTGTCGGCCTACGAGCGCGAGTGGGAGCTGACCCGCAAGCGCCGCATCGACACCCTGCTCATGGAGATCGAGCGGTCCAAGAAGACCCGTGACGCCCGCGTGGTCGAGGTCAAGGCCGCGCACAACACCGCGCGCAAGGACGTGGCGCGCATGTTGGAAGAGCAGGAGACGGAGGCCCAGCGGGTGCGCTGGGAGATCGAGGCCCGTGGCCGCGCCGAGCTGACCTCCGCCGAGAACGAGGCCAAGGCCCTGCGCAGGCTGGCCGCCTCCTACCGTGACAACCGGGCCGTGCTGCAGTACGAGCTGGCCCGCAGGCGCCTGGACGTGGGCGCCAAACTGGCGGAGAACGCCCCTCAGCCCCTGGTGGTCCGCACCCAGCAGGGATCCGGCGACTCCGCGCTGTCGACCTTGCTCCTGGCCCAGTTGCTCCCCCGCTTCTCGGGCCATCACAACGGAGAGACCCCCGGGTCATAGGAGAACCCCATGGTGTTTCGCAAGCTGATGGCCGCGTTCGGCGCGGGCGTCGAAGTAGACACGGTGCTGACCGACAGCGGTGTACGGCCCGGCGGGACGTTGCGCGGCGTGGTGCACTTCCGCGGCGGCGGCGCCGACTACAAGGTCGAGGGCATCTACCTCGACCTGACCGCGGTGGTCGAGGTGGAGCGCGGCGACGAGGAGTACAAGACCAGCTACGGCTTCCTGCGCCAGCAGGTCGCCGGAACCTTCCAGCTCGCCGCCGGCGCGCAGCACAGCCAGCCGTTCGAGATCGTCATCCCGTGGGAGACGCCGATCAGCGCCATCGGCGGTCACCCGCTGCACGGCATGCGGCTGGGCGTGCAGACGGAGCTGGCGCTGGCCGGCGCGATGGACAAGGGCGACCTCGACCCGCTGTTCGTCAACCCGCTGCCCGCGCAGGAGCACGTCCTCGCCGCGCTCGACCGCCTGGGCTTCGGCTTCAAGAAGGCCGACCTCGAACGCGGCACGCTGCGCGGCTCGACGATGCCGTTCTTCCAGGAGATCGAGTACTACGCGGGCGGGCAGTGGCGGCGGCACTTCAACGAGCTGGAGCTGACGTTCATCGCCGGGCCGCGGCAGATGGACGTCGTCCTGGAGGCCGACAAGCGCGGCGGCTTCCTGACCTCCAGCCACGACGCCTACAACCGGTTCACGGTCCGCTATGACGACCATCCGGGCTCGGCGGACCAGGCGCTGCAGCACGCCCTGGAGCAGATGGCCCGCCGCCGCGGCTGGCTCTGATCCCTGGCACCCAGCCGCCGGGCGGCGTCGAGCGACCACTCGCGCCGCCCGGCGGCGGCCTCTTGTGAGTGACCCCGGTGATCTTGTACATGCGTTCGAACCAGGCCCCGTAGTGCCAGCCGGACCTGGCCCGGTAGTCGTGGCTCCGGTAGACGCCGAAGATCTCTCGCTTGAGCTCGCGCATCCGCCGCGGCACGTTCGGCGCCCAGACCGTCATCGGGTAGCCCCGGTAGGCCACCAGGCGCACCTGCGCGCCCTCGGCCGCGGCGGCCGCGAAGCGGGCGGAGGCCACGTGGTCGGGGTGGTCGCACATGCGGCAGTGCGGCGGCGGGTCCGGGTCGAGCGTGCGGACCACGTTCGCGTGGTACTTGCGGTAGATGGCCCGCAGCAGCCGCACCACGTCCTCCCGGCGCACGCACGGCCGGTCGGCGCCGCCGAACAGGTGCACGCAGCTCTGGCCCGCCCATAACCGGGTCAGCGCGTCACGGCCGCCGTCGGCGCGCGGGTCGCCGCCGTCCGGCAGCCCGGCGAAGATCAGCATGACCCGTGGCCGCTCGACCAGGGAGTCCACCTGGACGGCCAGCCGCCCGGCCGTCATCATCGTGCTGCGCCACGCGTTGCGCACCCCCGCCAGGTAGGCGTACGCGGCGCGCAGGCCCTCCACGCGGTCCTGCGCGTACACGAACGGATCATGGTGGTCGTCCAGCCCCGCGGTGCCCTCGCCCGCGGTGAGGTAGACCGTGACGCTCGGCCGTTCGCCCCGCACCCCGCCATACAGGTCGGGGCTCATGAACAGCAGGTCGTCGTCCGGATGGGCGACGACCTGGACGAACCGCTCCCCCAGCACCGATTCGTCGGACGGCGCGGCGGCGAGGGCCGGCGGCACCGGGCACACCGTGTACCCGACCAGCCCCATCGCCAGAGAAACCGCGCGAAAGCTCGATAAGAATCCCCTCATTCCCCACCCCCGTGGGGCAAGCGTAAAGATCAGGCGATCTCCGCGCCTTACCTATTAGGGGGAGATGTCAGGTCATCCCAGGGGAGGAGGCACGCTCTATCCGCGCGCTTGTAGCGGTCGTTACCATGATTGCGGAACTGACTGATCGTCGGATGCGGGGCAAGCGATGGCACGGTTCACGGCGGCGCTGAAGCGGATCGCCCCATGGGCGGCCCAGAACGCCGACGGTGCGATCGCGCTCGGTCTGGCCATCGTGGTCGGCGTGCTCGGCATCATGCCCGACAAGATCTTCGGCAAGGACGGCGACGACGTCCAGAAACAGCTCGTCAGCGCCGCGACCCTGGTGATCCTGGCGCTGGTGGCCACCGCGCTGCTCCGCGACCGGGCCCGCCAGGCACCGCTGGAGGAGACCGTCACCTCCGGCGCGCTCGCCCAGCTGCCCGTGCGCCTGGCCCGGCTGGAGGAGATCGAGGGCCTGGTCACCGGCACCCGGCGGGCACTCGACGCGCTGCAGCTGGTCAGGGTGCTCGGCAGCCGGCAGGAGATCGCCCAGGCCCACGCCGACGCCCGCAAGGACGCCACGAGGTGGAGCTTCAAGGGCGGCACCGGCACCTACCTGCGCGCGGTCACCCTGCCCGAGTGCGTGGCGGCGGCCAGGAAGGTCAAGCGCCACCTCACGGTCAGGATCGAGGTCATCGACCCGTCCAACGTCGAGGTGTGCGAGACCTACGCCCACTACCGCCGCTCCCTGTCCGACGTGCCCGACGGCACCGGCGAGACGTGGACGGCCGACCGGGTCAGGAAGGAGTCGTACGCCACCATCCTGGCCGCCTTCTGGCACCGCCAGCGCTACGGGCTGCTCGACATCGGCATCGGCCTGTCGTCCACGATGACGACGTTCCGCTGGGACCTGTCGACCACCCGCCTGATCATGACGGTCGAGGACCCCAACCGGGCGATGACCGCGCTGGCCGGCACCTTCTACTTCGAGAACTGCGACACCGAGCTGCGGCTCAGCTTCGAGCAGGCGCGGCTGGTGCCGCTGGAGATGTACAAGAAGGTGCAACTGAGCGACGAGCCCACGGTCGAGGAGGTGCAGGAGCTGTTCACCCGGATCTCCATCCCGCTGCCCCGGTCCTACGACGACCGCGACGTCGTCGACATCGCCCGCAAGGCGCTGCGCGCCAGGAATCCGTACGACTCATGAGTCATCACGGCGTCTACCAGCAGCTCGCCCGGGGACAGGCCCGCCCGTGGGCGCTGGCGGCGCTGTCGGGCCCCGGCATCAGGGCCGTGCGCCACCCGCTCGGCTTCGTCTGCCTGCCGCTTGAGCGAGACGGCGGCGACGGGGTATGTCTCCATCTGTGGTCGGCCACGTTCGCGCACGCGGAGAGCACCACGTCGGGCATCCACTGCCACAGCTGGGACCTGTTCAGCCACGTGCTCTACGGCCAGGTACACAACGTGCACGTGGAGGTCACCGACGCGGTGCGCGACGCCACGCACCGGGTGTTCGAGGTGGTCAGCGCCGCCGACGGGGACCACATCACGCCCACCGGCCGGACCGTACGACAGGAGACGGGGCTGGTGGAGGTGTTCGGCCCCGGCGACACCTACACGCTGCCCGCGGGCCGTTTCCACAGCAGCGTCGTGCCGGAGGGCGGCGAGGCGGCCACGATCGCACTCGGCCGGGGCCGTCCGGGCAGCCGCGATCTGTCACTGGGCCCGCTCGGCACCGGCGACCACCACGTGTCCAGGCAGCCGCTGGACGACGAGGAGACAGCACTCGCCGTCCGCCTGATAGCCGCCCACCTGAGTTGAGGGATGCCCGATGGATCTGGATCACGCTCGCGCGGTCGCCGTCGCCGCCGCCGAGGCCGCGGGCGCGCTCCTCGTGGCCGGCACCCGTGGCGCGCTCGGCGCCCGGGCCAAGGGCGGCTCGGGTGACGTGGTCACCGAGCTCGACCTGGCCTCGGAGAAACTGCTGGTCGAGCGCGTCCTGACCGCCTTCCCCACGCACTCGGTCATCGCCGAGGAGTCGGGCCTGCTGGGCGCCGCCGGCGGCGAGTGGACGTGGCTGATCGACCCGCTCGACGGCACGAACAACGTGGTGATCGGCCTGCCCGCCTACGTCGTCGGCCTGGCCCTGTGCCACTCGGGACGCCCCATGCTGGGTGTGGTGCACGACCCGGTCTCGGCCCAGACCTGGTCCGCGATCCGCGACCGCGGCGCGGTCACCTCCTCGGGGGTACGGCTGGCGCCGCCGCACCACCCCTCGCCCCACGGCCCGCTGCTGGCGTGGACCCAGGGCTACTCCGTCTCCAGGAGCGACCCGACCGCGCAGGCCATCACGCACGCCTTGGAGCTGCGCGCCCGGCGCGTGCTGCGGCTGTGGGCGCCGCTGCTGTCGTGGGCGATGCTGGCCAGGGGCGACATCGATGGCATCGTCGGCTACCGGGCCGAGGCGATCGACCTGCCCGCGGGCGCGCTCATCGCGCGGGAGGCGGGCATCGAGATCCGGGCGCTCGACGGCGGGCCGTTCGAGGACGCGTTCGACGGCACGCCTGATGACCGCAGTTTCGTGGCCACCCACCCGAGCGCCATGCCCGGCCTCCTCGACCTGCTGCGCACCCGAGCCGCTATTTGACCTTGTACTTGCACAGGCCCTTGCCGGACACGACCGTCTTCCCGTCCACGACGATGCGGCAGGCGGCGGGCTTGAGCAGACCGCTCGCGTCCTTGACCGAGCCCGACACGACGGACACCAGGCGGCCGACGCGCTGCTCGGCGCCGGTGAGCTCGATCGTGGCCGTCTTGGACCAGGGCAGGGTCGCGTCGCTCTCCGAGCCGTCCTCATCGGCCACGTAGATGATCGGCTGCATCACCTTGCCCTTGCCGAGCACCTCCAGCTTGACCGTACGCGCCGCGGCGGCCTGCGGTTCGCCCGAGGCCGAGGCGGAGGTCGAGGCGGAGGTCGAGGCGGAAGCCGAAGCGGACGCGGCGGGCTGGGCGGCGGGTGCGGGCTCCTTGGCCCCGCAACCGGCAAGCACCACGACAAGACCGAAAAATGCCATCAAACGGTAATTAGCCATGGACCGTATTGTCCCGGATCCTGACGGCTGGTCAGCCAAAAGCGACAAGGGCCCAGACGGTGGTGACCATGCCGACGACCGCCAGCCCGGCGCCGGTGGCCAGGAAGCGGCGCATCGGGACCTGTACGTCGTGGCGGCGGCACGACTCGAACCAGAGCAGCGTCGCCAGCGACGCCCACGGCGTGATCACCGGCCCCACGTTGGTGCCGACCAGCAGGGACAGCAGCCGATCCTGGTCGCTCGACGGGATGACGCTCGCGATGGCCTGGAAGGCGGGCAGATTGTTGATCAGGTTGGACAGCCCGGCGCCCACCGCCGCCGTCCGGTAGGGATCTCCCTCGGCGCCGATCATCCAGCGCATCAGGTCGGCCAGGCCGTACCGGCTGAGGGTGGGCACCACCAGGAACAGGCCGGTCGCGAAGATCAGGAGCTGCCAGGGGATCAGGCTCCACGTCAGCCGGGCGCGGTCGCGCACGAAGAAGGCCACCACGACGACCAGCGCCGCCGCCGAGGCCGCCGCGCCGACCTGGACCTTGAGCAGCAGCGCGCCGATGAACAGCAGGCAGCCCGCGCCCGCGGCGGCGAACAGCACCCGGTCGGCGACCGGCTCCAGCACCGGCGGCGTGTAACGCAGGTCGCGCCGCTGGCCCCGGCGCCAGTAGAAGACCCAGAGAAAGGCCATCGTCACGGCGATCGAGACGATCTGCGGCGCCCACATCCGCCCGGCGAACCGCTGCGCGTCAAGAGCGATCTTGTTGATGCCGAGCAGGTTCGTCAGGTTGGAGACCGGGAGCAGCAGGCTGGCGGTGTTGGCCAACCAGATCGTGGTCATCGCCAGGGGCAGCGCGGCGATGCGCGCTCTGGGCGCCAGCGCCAGCATGACCGGGGTGAGCAGCACCGCAGTCGTATCGAGATTAAGAAATATCGTAATAAATGAGGCGAAGGCGGTACAGAGGAAGAAGAGCGCGACGTAGTTACCCCGCCCCAGCACCGCCATCCGCGCCGCGATGGCGTCGAAGACCTGGGCCTCCTTGGTCAGCTCCGCCAGCACGATGATCCCGACCAGGAAGACGAGCAACGGCCCGATCTCGTCCAGGCTCGCGGTGGCCTCCCGCCACGGAAGCAGCCCGGTCGCCACGAAGACCAGGCCGAGCGCGAGCAGCCCGATCCGGATCCAGTCGAGCACACCGAGACGTCGCCACACCCGACGATGATCGCACAACCCTGTTTATGGCCTCACTTCGTGAGGCGGGCTCGGTCGCCCGATGCCGCCGTCTTCCCCCGTCGCTCTGGTCGCTACGCTCCCGGCGCTCCTCCTCCAGACGACGGCGCTCCCTCGCCTGCAAACGCCGGTCCCACAGGGGATACTGACGGAATGGCACGTGACGGCAGGCCGACAGAGATCTTCGTCAGCTATTCCCCCGCCGACACGGCCTGGGCGACCTGGATCGCCTGGGAGTTGGAGGCGGCGGGCTACAAGACCATGATCCAGGCATGGGACTTCGTGCCCGGCACGAACTTCATCGACTTCATGGACCGCGGCGTCAGCGAAGCCCAAGTGGTCGTGGCCGTGCTCTCGCGCAACTACCTGACCTCGCGCTACGGCCGCATGGAGTGGCAGGCCGCGCTCCGCGCCGACCCCGACAACCCGTCCAACAAGCTGGTCACGATCCGGCTCGAAGACGTACGCCTCGAAGGGCTGCTGTCCACGATCACCTGGGTGGACCTGCTCGGCGTCACCGATTCCGGCCAGGCCAGGGCGCTGCTGCTGGGCCGGGTCAGGGAGGCGATGTCGGGCCGGGCCAAGCCCGAGGCGGCGCCCGACTTCCCGAGGGGTGCGGGCCTGCCGCTGCCCGCGCCGACGCTGCCGCCGCCCGGCGAGCGCTCGCGGGCCCGGCGCACCCCGGTGTCGGCGCCGAAGTTCCCGCCGTCGGCCACCGCCGACCGCGGCCGCGAGTCGCTGACCGTGCTGCACATCGGCGGCCCCCGGTTCGGCCGGGCCCTGCCCGATCCGGGCGAGCCGTTCACGCCCGAGGACATGCAGGCGCGGATCTGGGCGGATCTGACGTCGATGTACGACCGGGGCATGCCACGCCCCGACCTCATGATGGTCACCGGCGACCTGACCGAGTCGGGCAGCCTTGGGCAGTTCGGGCACGCGACGCGGTTCATCACCGACCTGCGGCTGCTGATCGGCCTGGAGCCGCACCGGCTGGTGATCGTGCCGGGCCCGCGCGACGTCACCAAGGCCGCGGCCAGCGCCTACTTCCTGACCTGTGAGGCCGACGACGTCTCCCCGCAGCCCCCTTACTGGCCCAAGTGGCGGCACTTCGCGGGCCTGTTCGGCGAGGTGTACCAGGGGCTGGACGACCGGGTGTTCGACGGCGGCCAGCCGTGGACGCTGTTCGAGGTGCCGGACCTGAGGGTGGTGGTGGCCGGGCTCAACTCGACGATGGCCATGAGCCACCTCGAACGCGACGCCTATCCCCTGCTCGGCGAGGGACAGGCGGCCTGGTTCGCCGAGCGGCTGCGTCCCTACGAGGAGAGCGCCTGGCTGCGGCTCGGCGCGATCGGGCATCCGCCGTCCATCCTGCGCGACGCGCCGACCTACGACCGGGTCCTCTCCCGACGGCTCAACCTGCTCTTCCACGGCACGGGTGAGGCAGGTGAGGCGGCCGTCGCCGCGCCGCGTTCCGGCCATCACCACGTCGTCGAAATCACCAAGAACGGCCTGCGCACCTGGCTGCCCGACACCGACCGCCCCGAGCGCGTCTCGCACAGCTGGCGCTCGGCCCAGGCCACCTTCACCGGTGAGGCGCCGGCCGCCCGCGCCCCCGAGCCCGCGCCGGTCGAGCGCGAGCCGGGCCCGGTGGACCTGCTGCTCGACCGGATCACCGAGGTCTGCGAAGCCAGGCACGAGCGGGCCAGGATCCGCCGGTTCACCGCCCACCTGGTCGTCACCCACCCCGAGGACGGGTTCGTCCGGCAGACGATGATCGGCGCGCACGTGGGCGAGCTGACCGCCGCCGAGGCCGACGGCTTCGTCCGGCAGGCGCACGCGGCCGACCTCGCGGCCGAGCTGGTCTACCAGGGGTCGCCCCCGGCCAGGACGCTCCGCGACGAGCTCATGCGCAGAGGCGTGCGGCTACGCAGCTTCACCGAGTTCCAGGGCCTGCTCGACCTGTCGGGTTACGTCGCCGAGCAGACGGCCAGGCTCACCACCGACCGCCGCTACCCGCCCAGCCTGTACGTCCCCCAGCGCTACCGCGAACTCGACCGGCCGGGACACCAGGTCAGAGAAGGCCTGACGGACGAGCTGATGCGGCTGCTGTCCGCCGACCACGGCCGGTTCCTGCTGCTGCTCGGCGACTTCGGCCACGGCAAGACCTTCGCACTGCGCGAGCTGGCCAGGCGCATCCCGGCCGAGCTGCCGCACCTGACGCCGATCCTGATCGAGCTGCGGGCACTCGACAAGGCGCACTCGGTCGACGCGCTCGTCGCCGCCCACCTGGCCGGCCACGGCGAGGAGTTCATCGACCTCAAGGCGTTCCGCTACCTGCTGCGGCAGGGGCGGATCGTGCTGCTGTTCGACGGGTTCGACGAGCTGGTCACCCGGCTCACCTACGACCGGGCGGCCGACCACCTGTCGACGTTACTGGCCGCGGCCGAGGACAAGGCCAAGATCGTGGTCGCCAGCCGTACCCAGCACTTCAAGTCGCACAGCCAGGTGCTCACCTCGCTCGGCGAGATGGTCGGCGTGCTGCCGCAGCGGCGGGTGCTCAGCGTCGAGGACTTCACCCACGACCAGATCCGCACCTACCTGGCCAACCGCTTCGACGACGGCGACGCGGCGGCGGCGCGCATGTCGCTCATGGAGAGCATCACGGACCTGCTCGACCTGGCGCAGAACCCGCGGATGCTGAGCTTCATCGCCGACCTCGACGCCGACCGGCTGCGCACGGTGGCCGGCGCCCGCCACACGATCAGCCCGGCGCTGCTGTACGAGGAGATTCTCGGCTCGTGGCTGGCCTTCGAGGAGCGGCGGGCCAAGGTGCCGGGGTCGCCGACCCCGCTGACCACCGAGGAGCTGTGGCAGGTCGTGACGGCGCTCGCGCTGCGGCTGTGGGACTCGGGCGAGTCGCTGCTGGGCGTCGACGAGCTGACCGAGCTCGCCGAGACGCTGACCGGCCTGGCAGGCGGGCAGCTGTCCGCCGAGCACACCGCCCACGCGATGGGCTCGGGAAGCCTGCTGGTGCGCACCGAGGAGGGCATGTTCGGGTTCATCCACTCCTCGGTCATGGAATGGCTGATCGCCCGGCACGTCGCCGCCACCATCGAGGCGCCCCTGGTGCTGTCGCGCAGGCCGCTGTCGGCGCTGACCGTCGAATTCCTGTGCGACCTGGCCGACATCAGGGCGCTGCGGGCGTGGGTGTCCGACCCGCCCGCCGACGACGTCTCGCGGGCGAACGCGGTCAAGATCTCGGCGCGGCTGCGTACCCCCGCCCGGGCCGACCTGCGGGGCGCGAACCTCAAGGGCGAGGACCTTTCGGCCAGAGACTTGCAGGAGGTCGACCTGACCGGCGCCGACCTGACCGACGCCACGCTCGTCGGCACGAACCTGTCCCGGGCCGTCCTGCGCGACGCCAAGCTGACCGGGGCGCGGCTCGACGGCGCCAAGCTGGCGGGCGCCGACCTGACCGGGGCCGACCTGTCGGGGGCGCGGCTGGCCCATACCGACCTGAGCGACGTCTCCGCCGAGGGCGCCCGCTGGCACCGGGCCACGCTGATCAACGTGACGGGCACGCTGCCACACTTGCCGGGCGCCTCCGTCGTGCCGGGCCAGCCGGTCGAGATCCAGCTCGCGCCCGCGGCGATCGGCGTCCCGTACGGCTACCACTTCCAGACCAGCCGGCTGCCGGAGCCCATCGCGTACAGTCCCGACGGGTCCACCATCGCCGTCGGCAACGAGGACGGCGGCGTGCTGCTGTGCGTCGGCGGCGCGCCCGTACGGACGCTGCAGGGGCATCGGGGCCGCGTCTACGCGGTCTCGTTCGCCGAGAAGGTGCTGGCCACCGGCGCGAGCGACGGCCGGGTCGTGCTCTGGGACGCCCTCACCGGCGAGCACCTGCGCGAGCTGCGCGGCCATGCCGACGGGGTCTGGCCGCTACGGCTCAGTCCGTCGGGCGAGCTGGTCGCGGCGGGCGGCGGCGACGGCGTCATCCGCGTCTGGGACACCGCCACCGGCCGGCTCGTCCACGAGCTCGCGGGCCACCAGGCACCCGTCTACACGGTGTCGTTCGGCGACTCGGTGCTGGTCAGCGGTGACTCGGCGGGCGTGGTGCGGATCTGGGACCTGACGTCCGGACAGGTGACGGGCACGCTCGACGGCCACCGCGGCTCGGTCTTCCGCGCGGTCCACAGCCCGGACGGGTCGCTGCTGGCCACCGGCGACGAGGCGGGAACGGTACGCCTGTGGGACGCGGCCTCCTGGACGCTGCGCCACGAGCTCAAGGGGCACCCCGGCAGCATCTACTGCCTGACCTTCGCACCCGACGGCTCACTGCTGGCCAGCGGGGACACGGCCGGGACCGTACGACTGTGGGATCCGGCCGGCCAGGCGCACGGCGTCCACACCAGCCATGCCGGGTCCGTCTACCAGGTCGTCTTCTCCCCCGACGGCCGGACACTGGCCACCGGCGACTCCAACGGCGTCGTCCGGCTGCAGGAGGTGGGCGGTGGCCGGCGGGTCGAGCTGGCCGGGCATCGCAGCTCGGTCTGGCCGTTCGTGTTCCGCCCCGACGGCGAGCAGCTGGCCACCAGCAGCAACGACGGGACGGTACGCCTCTGGGATCCGGCCAGCGGCCAGTGCCAGCGCGTGCTGCGCGGCCACGGCAGGCGGATCTCCTCGGTCAGGTTCAGCACCGACGGCTCCATGCTGGCCACCAGCGGCAACGACGGCGTCGTGCGCCTCTGGGAGCCGCACACCGGACGCCGCCTGCGCGAGGTCACCGGCACCGCCGACCGGCTCATCTCGGCCCTGTTCTCGCCCGCCGGGCCCGTGCTGGCGACCTCCAGCAACGACGGGGGCGTACATTTCTGGAACGCCGTCACCGGCGACTACGAGCGCGAGCTCAACGCCGAGACCGACCACGTGTGGGCCGAGGCGTTCAGCCCCGACGGCACGCTGCTGGCCACGGCGAACGACGACGACAGCGTGCGGATCTGGTATCGGCCGACCAGCCGCCTGGTGAGCAACCTGGCCGACCATCGAGGCCGGGTCCGCTCGATCGCCTTCAGCCCCGACGGCCGCTTCGTGGCGACGGGCTGCGACGACCGGCTGGTACGCCTGTGGCACGTCGAGTCAGGCGGCCGGGTCGCCACCCTGGAAGGCCATACCGACCGGGTCTACTCGGTCGCCTTCTCGCCCACGGGCCGGCACCTGGCGACCGCCGGCAACGACGGCCGCGCCCTGGTGTGGGAGCTGCGCCCCGGCCAGCCGTGGCAGCCGCTCCTCCAGCACACGCTCGACAAGCACGCCGGACGGTTGTGGAGCATCGCGTTCGACGCCACGGGCGAGCGGCTGGCGACGGGCGGCGACGACCTCATGGTGCGGGTCTGGGACACGGCCACGGGTCGGGAGCTGCGCACACTGGCGGGGCACACGCGACGGGTGTGGTCGGTGGCGTTCAGCCCCGCGGCCGATCTGCTGGCCAGTGCCGGGGACGACGGGGTGGTGATCCTCTGGGCGGGGGCGGAGCGGCGGGCCACCCTGCTGGGCCTGCCGGAGGGCTGGGCGGCGCTCGCCCCCGACGGGAGGTACAAGATCCAGGGGGAGGTTTCCGGGCAGTTCTGGCACGTCATCGGGATGTCGCGGTTCGAGCTGGGTGAGCTGGATCCGTATCTGTCCGGTGTCCGTCAGGTGCCGCTCGACTCCCCGTTCTGAGAACCCCGCCCCGGTCAGCCGCGTCCGGACCGGGTCACCAGATCGTCCCAGACCTGGCTGACCCTGGCCTCCAGGTCGTCCAGATCGCCCTCGTTGTCGATCACGATGTCGGCGACCGCCAGCCGCTCCTGGCGGGTCGCCTGTGCCGCGATGCGGGCCTTGGCGTCCTGCTCCGGCATGCCGCGATGCTCGGCCAGGCGGGCGATGCGCACCTCGTCGGCGGCGTCCACGACGATGACCACGTCGTACATCGGCGCCAGCCGGTTCTCCGCGAGCAGCGGCACGTCGTAGACCACGATCGCGTCGGCGTCCGCCTGGCTCTGCAGGTCGGCGACCCGCTCCCCCACCAGCGGGTGCACGATGGCGTTGAGCGCCGCCAGCCTGTCAGGGTCGGCGAACACGATGGCGCCGAGCTTCTCCCTGTTGAGCGAGCCGTCGGGATGGAGCACCTCCTCGCCGAAGGTGGCGACGACCCGGGCCAGGCCCGGGGTGCCGGGCTCCACCACCTCACGGGCGATCTTGTCGGCGTCGATCACGACGGCGCCCCTGGCCGCGAGGCGCTTGGACACTTCGCTCTTGCCCGAACCGATGCCGCCGGTGAGCCCGATTTTCAGCACCCGGAAAGCCTATCCGTGATCGGGATCACGGCGCATGTGCACCAGCGTGAGGTGATCGTCCATGCGCTCCCTGCGGGTCTCGCGGTAGCCCAGGCGGCGGTAGAGACGCAGGTTGGCCTCAGACAGATGGCCGGTGAACAGGTCGAAGGCCGTCGCCTCCGGCGTCTGCTCGTGCAGCGTCTCCAGCAGCGCCCGGCCCAGGCCGCGACCCTGCCGGTCCGGCGCCACCACCAGGCGCCCGACCAGGCAGGTCGTGCCGGACAGTTGGCCGCGTACGGCGCCCACGATCCGGGTGCCGTCGGTGGCCTTTAACGCGATGCCGGTCTCGATGCCCTTGCGGATCTGCTCCACGGACTCCAGGAGCGGCGGCAGGAACGGGTCGCCGTAGAGCTGCGCCTCGGTCACGTACGCCGCCCGCTGCACGGTGAGGATCTCACCGGCGTCAGCGGCCCGCGCACGCTCGATCTCCACGCGAGCACCCTACTCCAGCCCTGCGCCCGCGTCATTCGCGTCCCTCAAGGTCTCTTCACGTACGACTCGTGGACCCGTGATTGGTCCTTTAGCTGGAGGTCGGCGTCCACGTGCCCGTCCGGGGAACGGCAGAGAGGAGGACATTCGCCCTGGTATGTCCGGGGCTGTGGTGCTTGCAGAAGGGGGATGACCATGTCGCCGGGGAAGAGGATGCCCAACCTGATGTTCGCGGAGCAGCCGGACGGCAGCTACGTGACGTCGCTACGGGGCCTGGCGGTGCTGCGGGAGCCGCTGCTGAACAAGGGCACGGCCTTCTCACAGGAGGAGCGGGCCGAACTGGGCCTGGAAGGGCTGCTGCCACCGGTGACCGAGACCCTGGACGAGCAGGCGCGGCGGGTGTACGCGCAGTACCGGGTACAGCCCACGAATCTGCTCAAGAACGTCTACCTGGAAGCGCTACGGGACCGGAACGAGGTGCTCTACTACCGGCTTCTGGCCGATCATCTGCGCGAGATGTTGCCCATCGTCTACGACCCGACAGTGGCCGAGGCGATCCGTACCTACAGTCACGAGTACCGCCGTCCGAGGGGCGTGTACCTGTCCGTCGACGACCCGGACGGGATCGAGCGGGCGTTCAAGAGCCTCCAGCTGGGGCCGGACGACGTCGATCTGATCGTGGCCTCCGACGCCGAGGAGATCCTGGGCATCGGGGACTGGGGAGTGGGCGGCGGCGCCGGGATCGCGGCCGGCAAGCTGGCTGTCTACAGCGCCGCCGCCGGGATCGATCCCGGCCGGGTCATCCCGGTCGCCCTCGATGTCGGCACCGACAACGAGGCGCTGTTGAACGGCCCCGACTACCTCGGCAACCGGCATGCCCGGGTGCGGGGGCAGCGCTACGACGACTTCATCGACGCCTACGTCACCGCGGCCACCCGGATGTTCCCCGGTGCCCTGCTGCACTGGGAGGACTTCGGCCCGTCCAACGCCCGGCGGATCCTGGAGAAGTACACCGGGCGCATCTGCACCTTCAACGACGACATGCAAGGCACCGGCGCGATCGTGCTGGCCGCCATGCTCAGCGCCGTCAAGGCGTCGATGACCTCGATGCGCGAGCAGCGAATCGTGATCTTCGGGTCGGGCACCGCCGGCATCGGCATCGCCGACCAGCTGCGCGATGCGATGATCCGCGACGGCCTGGACCACGAGGAGGCCATCCGGCGGATCTGGCCGATCGATCAGCAGGGCCTGCTGGTCGACGACATGACCGGCCTGCGCGACTTCCAGCAGCCCTACGCCCGGCCGCGCGACGAGGTCGCCGACTGGACCCGGGGCGAGCAGGGCATTTCGCTGGCCGAGGTCGTCGAGCGCGTCAAGCCGACCATGCTGCTCGGCACCTCCACCGCCCACGGCGCGTTCACCGAACAGATCGTGCGCATGATGGCCGCGGGGGTCGAGCGGCCGATCATTTTCCCGATCTCCAACCCGACCGAACGGATCGAGGCGACGCCCGGCGACCTCATCCGCTGGACCGACGGCCGGGCTCTGATCGCCACCGGCATCCCGGTCGAGCCGATCACCTACAACGGCATCACCTACGCCATTGGGCAGGCCAACAACGCCTTGCTGTATCCCGGCCTGGGGCTGGGTGTGGTGGTGGCACGGGCGCGCCGGGTCAGTCCCGGCATGTTCCAGGCGGCCGCCGAAGCCGTCGGCAGCCTGGTCGACGTCTCTGCCCCGGGGGCCTCGCTGCTGCCCCAGGTGGACAACCTGCGCGAGGTATCGGCCACGGTAGCGGTAGCCGTCGCCGATCGGGCAGCCGAGGAGCACCTGGCACGCACCACGCTGCGCGACACGGTCCAGCAGGTCCAAGACGCCATGTGGCAGCCGCGCTACCGGCCGATCCACGGGAACGGGCGATAGACCACTTCCGCACCTACCTGGTCGAAGGGACTCGGCTGAACACCGAGACGCTGCACCACAACATCGATGATGGTGACCGCGCTCAGCCCCGTCGTCGGTTACGACCAGGCCGCCCGCATCGCCCACTACGCCCTCGACAAGGGCCTGGCGCTCAAGGACGCCGCACTCCCATGCGGCATCACCGCGGGCCTCTACGACAAGATCGTCATCCCCGAACGCCTCACCCAGCCCGGCGTACCAACCCCGGACGGCGACTGAAGAAGGCCACGGCCGCAGGTGCCGTGACCTTCAGGATCAGCGAGTCAGGCCGTGAGGGCGGCCGCCGCCTCCCGGTAGATGACGCTCGGGTCCTTGGACAGCCACGCCTTCACCTGGCGGCTCCAGTCGTCGGCGAGCACCTCGGGCCGGTCCGCCTCGATGCCGTCGAGGGCCGACGCGACGATCACCTCGGGGGCGGTCTTGTCGCCGTTGTACCAGGCCATCATGTCGGTGTCCGCGGCGCCCAGGTGCAGGCCCGTCACCAGGGTGCGCTGGCTGGCCAGCTCCAGGCGTACGGCGTTGGTGAGCGCCCATTCGGCGGACTTCGCCGCATGGTAGGCGCCCGCGCCGTCGAAGGCGAGCCACGAGAGCGCGGACAGGACATTGAGGATCGCGCCGTCGGCCAACTGGGGCGCGAAGGCGCGGATCACGTTGAGGGTGCCGTAGAAATGGGTGTCCATCTCGCGGCGGATCGGGTCCAGGTCTCCGGTGACCAGGTTCGCCCCGGTCGAGATTCCCGCGTTGTTGATAACGATCTTCACGTCGCTCGCCGCGGCGGCCGCGGCGGCGACCGATGCCGGATCCGTGATGTCGAGGTGCAGCGGGATGACCCCTGGCACGTCGATGAGGTCCGGGCGACGGGCGGTGGCGTACACGTTTCCGGCGCCGCGATCGAGGAGGGACAGGACGAATTGCCGGCCCAGGCCGCGGTTGGCACCGGTTACCAGCACATTTGCTCCGTTTATCTTCATACCGGATAGGCTAAAACCTGACGTTGACGTCAGAGGCAAGTCTTGTGTCGGAGGTCACAGTGCGTATCGGCGAGTTGGCGGCGAGGTCGAGCGTCAGCGTGCGGGCCCTGCGCTACTACGAGGAGCAGGGTCTGCTGAACGCGAACCGGAGCGCCTCCGGGCAGCGCCACTACCCGGAGTCGGCGGCCGACCGTGTCCAGCTGATCCAGATGCTCTACGCGGCCGGCCTGTCCAGCCGGACCATCGCCGAACTGCTGCCCTGTGTCGAAGCCAAGGTCAGCACTCCGGAGTCGCGTGCCCGGCTCGCCGCCGAGCGCGAGCGCATCGATGCCCAGATCGCCGCGTTGACCCGTACCCGTGACCGCCTGGACACGGTCATCGCGCTCACGGAAATCCCCGAGAACGGCTGCACGTGGATCGCGGACCGAGGCGTCACCGCAGAGGCGAGTCATTAGCCGATGATCGCCCCTGCGGAACCTCCCCGAGCAGGACCGGCAAGCCCTCACCGCTGACCAGCTAGTTCGCATGACAACCCCGGACAACCTCGGCGGGCCAGCCGTCGAACTCCTTGAACCCTGCGCAAAAGAAAGACCCCGCACCGGATGGTGCGGGGTCCTTCTCTGCTAGCTAGCCAACCAGGTCAGCTCTGGCCACCCGCGAGCTTCTCGCGCAGAGCCGCGAGAGCCTCGTCGGAGGCGAGAGCGCCGGCCGCCGGAGCGGACGAGCCCGAGCTGCTGGCCGGAGCCGCGGTCTCGCCGGTGTAGGACGAGGGAGCGGCCTCGCCCGCCTCGGCCTCCGCCTTGCGAGCCTCTTCGATCTGCTTCTTGTGCGCCTCGAAGCGGGTCTGAGCCTCGGCGTACTGCCGCTCCCACTCCTCGCGCTGCTTGTCGAAGCCCTCGAGCCACTCACCGGTCTCCGAGTCGAAGCCCTCGGGGTAGATGTAGTTGCCCTGGTCGTCGTAGGTCGCCGCCATGCCGTAAAGCGTGGGGTCGAACTCGACCTCGGTGCCGACACCCTCGTTGGCCTGCTTCAGCGAGAGGCTGATGCGACGCCGGTCGAGGTCGATGTCGATGATCTTGACGAAGATCTCGTCGCCGACCTGGACGACCTGCTCCGGGATCTCCACGTGGCGCTCGGCCAGCTCGGAGATGTGGACCAGGCCCTCGATGCCCTCCTCGACCCGGACGAACGCGCCGAACGGCACCAGCTTGGTGACGCGGCCCGGCACGACCTGGCCGATCTGGTGGGTGCGGGCGAACTGCTGCCACGGGTCTTCCTGAGTGGCCTTGAGCGACAGGGAGACGCGCTCGCGCTCCATGTCGACGTCGAGGACCTCGACCGTGACCTCCTGGCCAACCTCGACGACCTCTGAGGGGTGGTCGATGTGCTTCCAGGACAGCTCGGACACGTGGACCAGGCCGTCGACGCCGCCGAGATCCACGAACGCACCGAAGTTGACGATCGAGGAGACGACGCCCTTGCGGACCTGCCCCTTCTGGAGGGTGTTGAGGAACGTCTGGCGAACCTCGGACTGCGTCTGCTCAAGCCACGCGCGGCGGGACAGGACCACGTTGTTGCGGTTCTTGTCCAGCTCAATGATCTTCGCCTCGAGCTCGCGGCCGACGTACGGCTGCAGGTCGCGGACACGGCGCATCTCGACCAGGGACGCCGGCAGGAAGCCACGGAGGCCGATGTCGAGGATGAGTCCACCCTTGACGACCTCGATGACGGTGCCGGTGACGATGCCGTCCTCGTCCTTGATCTTCTCGATCGTGCCCCAGGCCCGCTCGTACTGAGCGCGCTTCTTGGACAGGATCAGGCGGCCCTCTTTGTCCTCCTTCTGGAGAACGAGGGCCTCGACGTGTTCGCCGACCTCCACGACGTCAGCGGGGTCGACATCGTGCTTGATCGAAAGCTCACGCGAGGGGATGACACCCTCGGTCTTGTAGCCGATATCGAGAAGAACCTCGTCTCGATCGACCTTGACGACGGTGCCCTCGACGATGTCGCCGTCGTTGAAGTACTTGATGGTCTCGTCGATCGCTGCGAGGAAGGCTTCCTCGGACCCGATGTCGTTGACCGCTACCTGCGGGGTGCTCGAGGTGGCCTCAGTGCTGGACGTCATGTGTGGAATTGCTCCGAACGCGGACAGAAGTCGATGTGGCGGACGCGCGGCAGGCCCTCTTCCGCATCAAGCCGAGGAATGACGACATCGACGTGACCGAGCGCGAGCCCGCTCCGTCTGAGGCGCGCGCGAGCCCACAGCGCAGCGATCAGCATATGAGACCTTGAGCGTGGGGTCAATCCGACCACCCGGCCACCGGTCAATAGACAACGAGCTGGCCTCTCCGCTTTGGTGCGATATTACCCTGAAGACGCTGCGGGATAGAGATCTTCGTGGGGTCCCCGTCGGACACGTAACGCTCCCCAGGATGCTTGTCCAGCCACCCCAGCCAGTACTGCGAGCACCACTTGCGGCATTCGCCCTTGTTGCCGTTGCTCTGGATGCGCTGGATGGCCACGGGATCGAATTTTTTCGCGTACGGCGAAAGCGAGGGCTCGGCCCCGGCCAGGAAAACTCCGGCGAAGTCATAGGTGGTGCCCTCCCACTTGCCGTGGCGGGCGATCTTCTTGGGGTGCGGCATCGCCCCGAACGGCAGGGCCATGGTGATCGCCGGACCGGCTCCTAACTTCTTCAGCAGCCGTTCGAGCCGGACGATCTGCTCTTTGACCTTCTTCTTCCGCATGGCCGCCAGATTGGGGTGGGACCAGGTGTGGTTGGCCACCTCGAACCCGTGACCGACCAGCCACCGCACGGCCGCCGCCTGTTCCTCGGGCTTGCGTAACCCGAACGGGTCGTGGTTGATCCACAGCGTGGCGACCGGCCGGAATTCGGGATAGCGCCGGGCCACGTCCAAGAGCACGCCGACCGCCGTGTTCGGCTCGGGGTTGCCGCTCGCGTCGAGCCTGAAGTGACTCTCGTGCCCGTCGTCGAAGGTCAGCACGACGGGGAACCTGCCCGCGGGCACCCGGATGTCGCCGGTGGCGAACTCCTTGGCGGTGATCGGCCAGTAGCCCTGCTTGGCCAGCTTCTCCAGCTCCCTGCGCAGCTGATCGGGCGTGCGGTCGATCGAGGCGAACCGCTTCTTGAGTATCCGGTGGTACATCAGCACCGGCACCAGGCCGAGCTCGTTGGCCTTGACCTGCTTGGCGAACTCCGGCGTGGACACCACCCCGGGCGGCTCGGCGACCGTCGGTACGGGCTCGGCGACTGTCGGCACGGGCTCGGCGGGGGTGGGCTGCGCGGACTGCCCGATCCTGGCCGCCGCCGGTGGCCCGGGGACGGCCCGGCCGGAGGGCAGCTGCAGCATCAACCCTATGACCGCCACTGCCATCACACCGATGGCCGCCACCCCGATGTTCGCGATGGCGATGACCCGTGGGTAGGACGCTGACGATCGCACAAGGCTCCCGTGCCAGTCGGTGAAATTTACCCTCAGGGTAGTCCAGAACCCCGTATCGGCCGCTGTTCTCGACACGCCGGACCGCCCTGTTTCATGGCGCCGGGCCGCCGGCCGCCCCACCGTACGGAGATCGATCTGCCCCGGCGTACGGCGATAAACGTCCGGTACGGCGGACCAGAAGTACGGCGGGGCGGAACGAGACGCCCCTTAAGCGGCCCGTCAGTGGCCCGCGTCCTCCCAGGTGCGGCCGACGCCCACGGAGACCTCCAGCGGGACCCGCAGGTGGTAGGCCGCGTTCATCTGGTCGCACACGAGCCCCCTGAGCCGGTCGAGCTCGCCGGGGGCCACTTCGAACACCAGCTCGTCGTGGACCTGGAGCAGCATCCGGGAGCCCAGTCCCTCCGCGCGCATCGCCTGGGAGACGTTGAGCATGGCCACCTTGATGATGTCGGCCGCCGAGCCCTGGATGGGCGCGTTGAGCGCCATGCGCTCGGCCATCTCGCGGCGCTGCCGGTTGTCGCTGGTCAGGTCGGGCAGGTAGCGGCGCCGGCCCATGATGGTCTCGGTGTAGCCGTCGGTGCGCGCCTGCTGGACGATGGCGTGCAGGAAGTCGCGGACCCCGCCGAACTCCTGGAAGTATTCCTCCTTGAGCGCCCGCGCCTCGGCCACCGGGATGTTGAGCTGCCCGGACAGCCCGAAGTCGGACAGGCCGTAGGCGAGGCCGTAGTTCATCGCCTTGATGCGGGCCCGCAGCTCGCCGTCGATCTGCTCGGGCGGCAGGTCGAACACCCGGGCCGCGGTGGCCTGGTGGAAGTCGTGGCCCGACTCGAAGGACGCGATCAGCGCCTCGTCACCCGACAGGTGGGCCATGATGCGCAGCTCGATCTGGCTGTAGTCGGCCGTGAGCAGCGTCTCGTAGCCCTCGCCGACCACGAAGCCCTGCCGGATGCGGCGGCCCTCGGAGGTGCGGATCGGGATGTTCTGGAGGTTGGGCTTCTCCGACGACAGACGACCCGTGGCCGCGATGATCTGGTTGAACGTGGTGTGGATCCGCCCGTCGTCGGCGATCTCCTTGATCAGGCCCTCGACGGTGGTGCGCAGCTTGGTCTGGTCGCGGTGGCGCAGCATGATGATCGGCAGCTCGTGCTCGGTCTGCGTGGCCAGCCAGGCGAGCTGGTCGGCGTCGGTGCTGTAGCCGGTCTTGATCTTCTTCGTCTTGGGCAGGTTGAGCCTGGTGAAGAGGATCTCCTGCAGCTGCTTGGGCGAGCCCAGGTTGAACTGCTCGCCGACGGCCCGGTGCGCCTCCTCTACCGCGTGCTTGACCGCCGCGCCGAACTCGGCCTCCAGAGCGGTGAAGTATGCGCTGTCGACGGCGATGCCGGCGCGCTCGATCTCCGCCAGCACGGTCAGCAGCGGGAGCTCCACGTCGGTCATGAGCTGGGTGCCGCCGCGGCCCGTCAGGAAGGTCTCCAGCGCCTCGGCCAGCTCGCGCACGGCATGGGCGCGCAGCGCCAGGTCCTTGGCGGGGGCGTCCTCGTCGTCGCCGAACAGCGTGGCCTGCCCGCTGGGCTCCTCCTCGGCGCGCAGGTCGCGGTTGAGGTAGCGCCGGGCCAGGTCTTCGAGGGCGAACGTGCGCTGGCCGGGCATCGCCAGGTAGGCCGCCAGAGCCGTGTCGCAGGTCAGGCCCTTGAGGCTCATGCCCTGCGCCCAGAGCGCGAGGATGGGGCCCTTGGCGTCATGGACGGCCTTGGGCCTGTCGGCGTCGCCCAGCCAGGCCCGCAGCGCGCCCTCGTCGGACTCGGTGAGCTTGACCGGGTCGATGTGGGCGGCCGTGCCGTCGGGCGAGGCGATCGCGATGCCGTCGATGCGCCCGGTGCCGCTGCCGTAGGCGCCCTTGAAGGCGAGGCCCGCCCGGCCGGCCGGCAGCGCGGCCAGCCAGCCCGCGACGCGGTCGGGGCCGAGGATGATGGTCTCGACCTCGAAGCCCTGGTCGGGCTCCTGCTCGCCGGTGCCGAGCACCTTGAAGACGCGCTCCCGCAGCTCGCCGCGGATCTGCAGCGTGTCGAAGAGCTTGTTGACCTCTTCGCGCTCCCAGACGCCCTGCTTGAGGTCGCCCAGCTCGACCTCGAGCGGGACCTCGCGCAGCAGCTCGGTGAGCCGGCGGTTCATCAGCACCTGGGCGACGTGCTCGCGCAGCTTGTCGCCGACCTTGCCCTTGACCTCGTCGACCCGGTCGACCAGCGCGGTCAGCGAGCCGAACTCGCGCACCCACTTGGCGGCGGTCTTCTCGCCGACGCTGGGGATGCTGAGCAGGTTGTCGCTGGGGTCGCCGCGGAGCGCCGCGAAGTCGGGGTATTGGACCGGGGTCAGGCCGTACTTCTCCTCGACGGCCTCGGGCGTGAACCTGGTCATGTCGCTGATGCCGCGGCGCGTCATCAGGACCGTGACCTGCTCGTCGACCAGCTGGAGCGCGTCGCGGTCGCCGGTGACGATCAGCACGTTCATGTTCTGGGCGCTGGCGCGGGTGGCGAGCGTGGCGATGAGGTCGTCGGCCTCGAACCCGGCCTTGGACAGGTGCGGGATGCGCAGCGTGTCGAGGAGCTCGTAGATGAGCTGCATCTGGCCCCGGAAGTCTTCGGGGGTCTCGCTCCTGTTGGCCTTGTATTCGGCGTATTCCTCGTGGCGGAACGTCGGCTCCGACCGGTCGAACGCCACGGCCACGTGCGACGGCTGCTCGTCGCGCAGGATGTTGGTCAACATCGAGGTGAACCCGTAGACCGCCTCGGTGTGCTGACCGTCGGTGGTCATGAGGTTGGCGTCCTTGAGCGCGTAGAACGCGCGGTAGGCCAGGGAATGCCCGTCGAGCAGCAACAGGCACGGGCGGCTAGGGGTCACTTCACTCTTCGGCACACCAGCAGCCTAGTCTCCATCTCCGACAGAAAACCTGAGCTCGAAAGACTGGAGGACTCCCCTTGACGCGGATCGACCCGGCCGATTTCCCGGCGTTGAACGCCGTATACGAAGGCACGCTCCCCCACCGGATGGGCATCGAGTTCGTCGAGGTCAGCGCGGAGCGGGTCGTCGCCCGGATGCCGGTCGCGGGCAACACCCAGCCGTACGGCCTGCTGCACGGCGGTGCGTCGGCGGTGCTCGCCGAGACGCTGGGCTCGACCGGCGCGGCCGTCCACGCGGGCGCGGACCGCATGGCGGTCGGCATCGAGATCAACGCCACCCATCACCGATCGGCCACCTCCGGCTTCGTCACCGGCGTGGCGACCCAGTTGCACGGCGGGCGCTCGATCGCCACGTACGAGATCGAGATCACCGACGAGCAGGGGCGGCGCGTGTGCACCTCCCGGCTGACCTGCATGCTGCGTGATCGCTGAACGCCACGCGACTTTACGTCTCTCTTTGCACACGAGCCCCGTGGGTCGCTACGCTCGTCCGAGCGGAGCCCGCGGGGGAGGCCGAGTAGATAACGTGTAAGGCCGGGGAAGCCCTACATGGTCCCAAAGGTCCCCTTCCGCGGGCTCGTTCACGTTCTGCAGCGATCGTTGCGCATTCGCGCCCGGAACCGCCAGGCGTCTAGTGGGATTTAGCCCCTGACCTGGCGTCTTGTTTCCTCACATCAGCGACACGCACGTGTCACTAATTGGTGACGAACGACCCTGAACCGGGCGCGACCAGAATAAGCTCCCGCCATTGCATGCCTGTTGTTGTGCCTGCGATGCCCACGTGTCGAGATGGAGGGGCACAACCCCGCCTTGACCTATTTTGAGGGAGCACCATTGCGCAGAGCCGTGATCGCGTTCACGGCCTTCCTGGGTGGACTCATCTTCCTGCTCGCGGTCCCCGCCCAGGCGGCGGCCCCCGATCAGGGTCTGAGAGGGACACTCAAACTCCAAGGCCAACCAGTGAACGGCGTGAAAATCGTCGTGACCACCGAAGGCGGACAACCCGTCAAGGAGGTTACAAGCAACGCCCAGGGCGCGTGGGTAGTCCCGATTGACAAACCGGGAAAATACAAGGTCACGCTGGATGTCAAGACGCTTCCGCAGAACGCGATGGTTCGCGGCGGCAACGCCGTCCGCACCCCGACCGTCTTCTCCGGCAACGTGTCCACCGTCCTGTTCGCCCTGCAGCCCAAGGGCGCCGCGGGCCAACCGGAGGAGGGCGCCGAGTCCAGTCCCTTCTTGGATCAGGCGGCGCAGCTCACCTTCGAGGGCCTGAACCTCGGCCTGATCATCGCGCTGGCCGCGCTCGGCCTCTCGCTGATCTACGGCACCACCGGCCTGACCAACTTCGCCCATGGTGAGCTGGTCACGCTGGGCGCGCTGCTCGCCTACCTGTTCAACGTGACCTTCGGCCTGCATCTGATCCCGGCCGCGGTGATCGCGGTGATCGCCGGAGGCGCGCTCGGTTACCTTCAGGACCGGTTCTTCTGGGGGCAACTGCGCAGGCGCGGCACCGGCACCATCGCCATGATGATCATCTCGATCGGCGTGGCGCTCTTCCTGCGCTATGTCTTCCTGATCCTGTTCGGTGGCCAGAACGAGTCGTTCGCCCAGTACACCGCGCAGCCGGGCATCGAGATCGGCCCGATCTCCGCGGCGCCCAAGAACTTCGTCGCGATGGGCATCGAGCTGCTGGTCCTCATCATCGTCGGCTTCGCGCTGCTGCGCACCCGCACCGGCAAGGCGGCCCGCGCGGTCGCCGACAACCCGGCGCTGGCCGCCTCCTCGGGCATCAACGTCGACCGGGTCATCCGCATCATCTGGACCACCGGCGGCGCCATCGCCGCGCTGGCCGGCATCATGCTCGGCCTGTCGCAGAACCTGAAATACACCATGGGCCAGGACATCCTGCTGCTCATCTTCGCCGGTGTGACGCTCGGCGGGCTCGGCACGGCGTTCGGCGCCCTGGTGGGCTCCCTCGTGGTCGGCCTGTTCATCCAGGTCTCCACGCTCTGGGTGCCGCCAGAGCTCAAGAGCGTCGGCGCGCTGGCCGTACTCATCATCGTGCTCCTCTTCCGGCCACAGGGCATCCTGGGCCGCCGAGAGCGGATCGGCTGACGGGGGGAGTCACATGGACTGGATCACGATCATCAGCACCACCGTCAAGTCCGCCATCGGCGTCGAGACGGTGCTCTACGCGCTCGCCGCGATCGGCATCAACATCCACTTCGGCTACACGGGCCTGCTCAACTTCGGGCAGGCGGCGTTCATGGGCGTCGCGGGCTACGGCCTGGCCGTCACGGTCACCGTCCTGAACCTGCCCTTCTGGGTCGGCATCGCGGTCGGCCTCATCGCCGCGGTGCTCCTGGCCCTGCTCCTGGGCGCGCCCACACTCCGCCTGCGGGCCGACTACCTGGCCATCGTCACCATCGCGGCGGCCGAGATCGTCCGGCTCGTCTTCCGTTCGGTGCAGTTCAAGGACGTCTTCGGCGGCTCCGACGGCCAGCGCGGCTTCTCCGACGGCTTCTACGCGCTCAACCCCTTCCCGGAGGGCGAGTACGGCATCGGCTGGTTCACCTTCAACCACCGGCTGCTGTGGATCATGCTCGTCGGCTGGGTGCTGGTCGCCCTGTCGTGCGGCATCGTCTACCTGCTCATGCGCAGCCCGTGGGGCCGCGTCCTCAAGGCCATCCGCGAGGACGAGGACGCCGTGCGCAGCCTCGGCAAGAACGTCTTCTCCTACAAGATGCAGTCGCTCATCCTGGGCGGCGTCATCGGCAGCCTCGGCGGCTTCATCTACGGACTGGCGTACGCCTCGGTGCAGCCCGACGTCTTCGGCACCGAGACCACCTTCTTCGCCTACACCATCGTGATCCTCGGTGGCGCGGCCCGCGTGCTCGGCCCCGTCGTCGGATCGATGATCTTTTGGGTGCTGCTGGTGCTGGTCAACGGTGTGCTCAGTGAAGCGGTTCAGGCGGGGTACATCCCCTTCATGACCTCCATCCAGGTCGGGCCGGTCCGCTACATCCTGGTGGGTCTAGGGCTGATCCTGTTGCTCATCTTCCGGCCACAGGGCATCTTCGGTGACAAGAGGGAGATTGCTTTCGATGTCCGCTGAAACGTCGTCGACCGCTGAAACCACGATGTCCGAGCGCAAAGCCGCGGCCCTTGCGGCCTTCAAGGACCTGGCCCGCGACCCTGGTGTGCCGAAGCCCGACCCGATCCTCGTGGTCGACGGCGTCACGCGCCGATTCGGCGGCCTGACCGCCGTCGAGGTGGCGCACGTCGAGATCCAGCGCGGCTCCATCACCGCACTGATCGGCCCCAACGGCGCCGGCAAGACCACGTTCTTCAACCAGCTCACCGGTTTCGACACCGCTGACGCCGGCAAGTGGACGTTCAACGGCCAGAGCATGAGCGGCGTGCCCGCCCACCGGGTGGCCCGCGCCGGCATGGTCCGTACCTTCCAGCTCACCAAGGCGCTGTCCAGGCTGACGGTGCTGGAGAACATGCGGCTCGGCGCGCAGCACCAGCGCGGCGAGAACTTCTGGCGGGCGCTCTTTCCCGGCGCCTGGCGCGCCCAGGAGGACGCGATCACCGAGCAGGCCGAGGAACTGCTGGCCAGGTTCAAGCTCGACGCCAAGCGCGCCGACTTCGCCGGCTCGCTGTCCGGCGGCCAGCGCAAGCTGCTGGAGATGGCCCGCGCGCTCATGGTCAAGCCTGAGCTGGTCATGCTCGACGAGCCCATGGCGGGCGTCAACCCGGCGCTCACCCAGTCCCTGCTCGGCCACGTCAAGGACCTGCGCGATCAGGGCATGACCGTGCTGTTCGTCGAGCACGACATGGACATGGTCCGCGACATCAGCGACTGGGTGATCGTCATGGCCCAGGGCGCCATCATCGCCGAGGGACCACCGGACACGATCATGTCCGACGCCCGGGTCATCGACGCCTACCTCGGCGCCCACCACGACGCGCCGCTGTCGGAGAGCGAGCTCGAAGAGCAGCTCCACCAGGCGGAGGCGGCGCTGGAGGCCGAGATCGAAGAGGAGACGCAGAAGTGAACGCCGTCCCCGAGTCCGCGCCCGGCTCCGCGCCCGAGTCGAAGGCGGCGATCACCGACCGCGCCGCCCACCTGGCGGGCGCCGAGAACGCCGTGCTGCGGTGCGACGAGCTCATCGCCGGCTACCTGCCGGGCGTCAACATCCTCAACGGCTCCGACCTCTACGTCGGCGAGGGTGAGCTGATCGGCATCATCGGCCCCAACGGCGCCGGCAAGTCGACGCTGCTCAAGGCCATGTTCGGGCTGGTCAACATCCGCAGCGGCACGGTGGTGCTGAAGGGTGAGGACATCACGAACATGAAGGCGCACTCGCTGGTCTCCCGCGGGGTCGGCTACGTCCCGCAGACCAACAACGTCTTCCCCAGCCTCACCATCGAGGAGAACCTTGAGATGGGCGCCTTCCAGGTGCCCGGCAAGTTCAAGGAGCGCTTCGAGTTCGTCGCCGAGCTGTTCCCGGCGCTCAAGGAGCGGCGCAAGCAGCGGGCCGGCTCGCTGTCGGGCGGCGAGCGGCAGATGGTGGCGATGGCCAGGGCGCTCATGACCGAGCCATCGGTGCTGCTGCTGGACGAGCCGTCGGCGGGTCTGTCGCCCATGCTGCAGGACCTGGTGTTCATCCAGGCCCAGCAGATCAACAAGGCGGGCGTCACCGTCATCATGGTCGAGCAGAACGCCAGGCGCTGCCTGCAGATCTGCCATCGAGGCTATGTGCTCGACCAGGGCCGCAACGCCTACACCGGCACCGGCCGCCAGCTGGCCAACGACCCCAAGGTGATCGAGCTCTATCTCGGGACCCTGGCGAAGGCCTAGAAAGATTCCAGAACGGCGAAGGGGCTCCCCAGGAGCCCCTTCGCCGTTCTTTAATGAGCGCTGTGAGACGTTTAGCGACAATCGCGCTCCTGCTGCCCATCCTCGTCGGCTGCCAGCACACCGCCGCCTCGGCCGGTAAGTACAGCACCGGTGGAGACCCCACCGACGACCCCTGCGCGCGCGTGGTCTCCGCGATCGGCTACGCGGGCCTCATGCTGAAACCGAAGGGGCAGGAGGACAGCCAGAACTTCGAGGACGCGGTGCTCGGCCGCCTCGCGGAGGCGCGCGGCATCACGCTCCAGTTCGGCGAGCGCCTGCCCCAGTCACTGGCCGCGGCCGTGCGCACGGTCGAGTCCACCACCGCGGGTCTGTCCAGGGCCGATGTCCCGCGCGAGCGCCAGGTGAAGCTGCTGAAGGAGTACCGGGTCGCCGCGGACGAGATCACGGCGGGCTGTAAATAAGCCGAAGGGCCCGATCCAGCGGACCGGGCCCCTCAGGTGTGTCTGTGTATCGGTGTGTCCTGCGGACTAGCCGGCGATGTTGCCGGTGCGGTACTCGAGCGCCTTGGTCGGGTACTTGTTGTCCGCGCCGTACTCGTAGATGCCGATGGTGGCCACGGCCGGGTCACCGGCGTCGTTGAACTCGACCGGACCGCTCACGCCGTCGTAGTCGATGTCCTTGCCGGCCTTGAGCAGGTCGGCGCACGACTTGAAGTTGTTGCACTTCTCGCCGCCCTTGCTGACCTCGGCCAGCTTGGCGCCGATGTCCACGCCCGCGTCGCTCTTGGCGGCCTCGGCGGCCAGCGCGATCAGGTTCATGGCGTCGTAGGACTCAGGCGCGTAGCTGAAGTCCTCCAGCTTGGGGTTGACCGCCGTGAGCTTGCCCTTGAAGTCCTCGGGAGCGGCGGCGCCGGGGATGGTGCCCTTGACGCCCTTCAGGGTGCCCTTGGGCATCTTGACGTAGTTGGTGTTGGAGGTGTTGCCGTCGACCATGTACCACTTGTGCTTGCTGGCCGGCAGACCCTGCTTGATCAGCTCCTGGATGACCTTGGCGGTCTCCTCGAAGCCGATGAGCACGATGGCCTTCGGGTTCTTCGCCTTGATCTTCGCGACGTCGGCGGAGAAGTCGGCGGCCTTCGGGTCGTAGTCCACGCGCTCGACGACCTCGGCGCCACCGTCGGTGACGGTCTTGGCCACCTGGTCGGCCAGGCCGGTGCCGTAGGAGTCCTGCATGGCCAGGATGCCGACCGTGTCACTGCCGTCGGCGATGATCAGGTCGCCCAGCACGCGGCCCTGCAGCTTGTCCGGCGGAGCCGTACGGAAGTACAGCCCGTTGTCCTTGATCGTGGTGAACTTGTCGGAGGTGTTGGCCGGCGAGAAGTGGACCACACCAGCGCCGGTGATCTTGTCGATCACCGATTCCGACACGGACGAGGACGCGGCGCCGATGATGGCGTCGGCCTTCTGCGCGAGCAGCTTGTCCACCGACTGCGAAGCGATGTTCGTGGTGGTGTCACCGGAGTCGGTGTCATATTTGGTGACCGGCTTGCCAAGCACGCCGCCGGCTTCGTTGATTTCCTTGATAGCGGCGTCAACACCGGCGAACTCGGGCGGGCCGAGGAAGGCAAGCGAACCGGTCTGCGGCAGCAGCGTGCCGACGGTCAAAGTCCCGTCGCCCTTCGCTGCCGGAGCCGCACTTGATGGCGCAGCCGAAGAGGAGGCTGGCGCAGCGGTGTCGCCGCCACCACCGCAGGCTGTCAGGGCCAGGCTCGTGGCAGCCACGACAGCCAGCACCCGTCCTGCGGGAGCAATGCGGATCATGGAGTGTCTCCTTCATCTCCAGGCCGGGTCAGGTCAGCACCGCCGACGTTCCCGAACGAATGACGGAAAGCTACAGAACAAAAGGCCAGTTCAACAGACGCCAGGAAGAACTGTCGGCACTTGGATGCGGAGTCGTAATCACTCCTCAACTTACGAGGGACGGAGGATCACGCCTAATGTTCAACGAGTGAAGCGCATCGCGGCCTTCCTGCTCGTGGCGGTCTTCCCAACTGGCCTTCTCACGGCCTGTGGTGCCTCTGAGGCGCCCGCCACGCCGCCACCGGACCCTCCTGCCGGTGTGTCCATCTCGCTGGCCCAGTGGCGCTCAGACGAACCCGTGCACGCTATCGAGGTGGCCGTGCGCAACGCCACCGACACGCCGGTCTACTTCGCCGACGTCCAGCTGGTCACGCCGTCCTTCCAGACGCTTCCGCCCAAGCGGGCCGACGCGCTCCTCAAGCGGACCCCCCGCACCGACCTCCAGATCCCCTACGGCGCGGCCAAGTGCTCGCCCAAGGGCCTGCCGGCGCTCCAGCCGGCCACGGTCGTGGCCCACCTGCGCAGCGGGTCCGATCCGCTGCGCAGGGTGGTCTTCAAGGTGCCGCACCCGGACCCGCTGCTGACCAGGCTGCTGCGCGACGAGTGCTCCGCGTTCCTGATCAAGGAGGCGGCCGACATCGAGTTCGGCGCCGACTGGACGCAGGTCGGCAAGGTGATGCGCGGCAGTCTCGTCCTGACCCGGCACGGCACCGGCGTGGTGGCCGTCCAGGACGTGGGCGGCACCACCCACTACATCGCCACGCCCGTCAAGAAGAGCAAGCCGCTGGCGACCCTGGACGCCGGCGCGCAACGGGCCGAAGTGGCGCTCCAGCTCACCCCCGGCCGCTGCGACCCGCACGCGTTCGCCGAGGGCAAGAAGGCATTCCTGTTCCCCGTGCGGGCCACCATCGACGGCGGCGACGAGCGCGTGGTCATCGTCGTGCCCCCCAAGCCGCTGCAGGAGCGGCTGACCGCCTACGCGCTCAAGACGTGCGGTCTGGCTGGCTGAGCCTCAGCCCTCGATCTTGCCGGTGCGGTACTCGATCGCCTTCGTGGCGTTGTACTTGTTGTCGTCACCGTACTGGTAGATGCCGATGGTGGCGATCGACGGGTCACCGGCGGCGTTGAACTCGACCGGACCGCTCACGCCGTCGTAGTCGATGTCCTTGCCGGCCTTGAGCAGCTTGACGCAGGCCTTGAAGCTCTTGCACTTCTCCCCGCCCCCGCTCACATCGGGCAGCTTGGCCGCGATCGACCGGCCGCTGTCGTCCTTGGCCGCCTCGGCGGCCAGCGCGATGAGGATCGCCGCGTCGTACGACTCCGCCGCGTAGGTGAAGTTGGTCAGCTTGGGATCGATCGCCAGCAGCCTCTTCCGGAAGTCGTCGGGCGCCGCGGCGCCGGGAATGGTGCCCTTGACGTCCTTCAGCGTGCCCTTGGGCATCCTCAGGTAGTTGCTGTTGGACATGTTCCCGTCGACCATGTACCACTTGACCTTGTCGCTCGTCAGGCCCTGCTTGACCAGTTCGGCGATGACCTTGGCGCCCTCCTCGAAGCCGATCAGCACGACCGCCTTCGGGTTCGCCGCCTTGATCTTGGCCACGTCGGCGGAGAAGTCGGCGGCCTTCGGGTCGTAGTCCACCCGCGCCACCACCGAGGCGCCGGCCTCCTCCGCGGTCTTGGTGACCTGGTCGGCCAGGCCCGAGCCGTAGGAGTCCTGCATGGCCAGGATGCCGATCGTGTCGTTGCCGTCGGCGACGATCAGATCGCCGAGCACCCGGCCCTGCAGCTTGTCCGGCGGAGCAGTGCGGAAGTACAGCCCGTTGTCCTTGATCGTGGTGAACTTGTCCGAGGTGTTGGCCGGCGAGAACTGGACCACCCCGGCACCCGTGATCTTGTCGATCACGGACTCCGACACCGAGGACGACGCCGCGCCGATGATGGCGTCCACCTTCTGCGCGAGCAGCTTGTCCACCGACTGCGAGGCGATGTTCGTCGTCGTGTCGCCCGAGTCCGTATCGATCTTCTTCACCGGCTTGCCGAGCACCCCGCCGGCGTCGTTGATCTCCTTCACGGCCAGGTCGACCCCCGCGAAGTCGGGCGGCCCGAGGAAGGCCAGCGACCCCGTCTGCGGCAGCAGCGTGCCGATGGTCAGCGTGCCGTCACCCTTGGCCGCCGGCGCGGTCGGCACGGCCGACGTGGTCCCCTTGGCCCCCGTGCCACCGCCGCCACCGCAAGCCGCCGTCAAGGCCAGGCTGGACGCGGCCGCCAACGCCAGCAGGCGTGTGCGCATCATGAGACTCCCCCTTACCGGGGAGGAGATGTGGAGTTCTTACAATCCGTTTCTACCCATTTGTAATGTCCCAATCGCCGACGGCCCCCGATACTCGGATCGGAGGCCGTCGCTGCGGGGGCGTCACCCGGAGATGTCGCCCTTGCGATATTCGAGCGCCTTGGCGGCGTTGTATTTGTTGTCGGCGCCGTACTGATAGACGCCGATCGTCGCGACCGACGGGTCACCGGCGTCGTTGAAGTCGACCGGGCCGCTCACGCCGTCGTAGTCGATGTCCTTGCCGGCCTTGAGCAGCTCGACGCAGGCCTTGAAGTCCTTGCACTTCTCGCCGCCCTTGCTGACGTCCACGAGCTTGGCCCCGATCGCCGTGCCCGCGTCGTCCTTGGCCGCCTCGGCGGCCAGCGCGATGAGGATCGCCGCGTCGTACGACTCCGCGGCATAGGTGTAGTTGGTCAGCTTCGGGTTGATGGCCAGGAGCCGCTTCTGGAACGCCTCGGGCGCCGCCGCTCCGGGGATGGTGCCCTTGACGCCCTTCAGCGTGCCCTTGGGCATCTTCAGGTAGTTGGTGTTCGACATGTTGCCGTCGACCATGTACCACTTGTACTTGTCCGTCGTCAGGCCCTGCTTGACGAGCTCCGCCACGACCTTGGCGGTCTCCTCGAAGCCGATGAGCACGATGCCCTTCGGGTTCGCCGCCTTGATCTTGGCCACGTCGGCGGAGAAGTCGGCGGCCTTCGGGTCGTAGTCCACGCGCTCGACCACCTTGGCGCCCCCCGCCTCGGCGGTCTGGGTGACCTGGTCGGCCAGACCGGTGCCGTAGGAGTCCTGCATGGCCAGGATGCCGACCGTGTCGTCGCCGTCGGCCACCACCAGGTCACCCAGGACCCGCCCCTGTAGCTTGTCCGGCGGAGCAGTACGGAAATAGAGCCCGTCGTCCTTGATCGTGGTGAACTTGTCGGAGGTGTTGGCCGGCGAGAACTGCACGACGCCCGCCCGCGTGATCTTGTCGATGATCGACTCCGACACCGAGCTCGACGCGGCGCCTATGATGGCGTCCGCCTTCTGCGCGAGCAGCTTGTCCACCGACTGCGAGGCGATGTTCGTGGTGGTGTCGCCCGAGTCGGTGTGGATCTTGGCGACCTGCTTGCCCAGCACCCCTCCGTCGTCGTTGATCTCCTTGACGGCCAGATCGACGCCGGCGTACTCGGGAGGACCGAGATAGGCCAGCGACCCCGTCTGCGGCAGCACCGTGCCGATGGTCAGCGTGCCGTCACCCTTGGCGGTCTGCCCTGTGGGCTGAACACTGGCCGTCCCCGCGGAGGTCGGCGCGGCGGTGGTGCCCCCGCTGGAACAGGCCGCCAGCGCCAGGCCCGCCGCGGTGGCGGCGGCCAGCGCCCGGGAAATGCGGATCATCGAAGCGTCTCCGTCCAGATGAGCGGATCTTCTGTCCGCCCATCAGCATGCGACTGGGACGCCTCGGGCGAAGGAGACCGAGGCCGGTTGGATGCCCACTCGTAATCGCGCCACAACCCACGGGGGTAAATCCGGTGATATGCCGCCCCTCAGCCACGCTCCGCCGCGTCGTCTATAACGATCTGGGCAACCTCGCGCATGCTCAACCGGCGATCCATCGACGCCTTCTGGATCCACCGGAACGCCTGCGGCTCGCTCCAGCCGTGCGCGGACATCAACTGCCCCTTGGCCCGCTCCACCAGCTTCCGGGTCTCCAGCCTGTCGGACAGGCTCGACACCTCGGCGGCCAGCGCCACCATCTCCTCGTGCCTGCTGACCGCCATCTCGATCGCCGGCACCAGGTCCGCCTTGGTGAACGGCTTGACCAGGTAGGCCATGGCCCCCGCGTCCCTGGCCCGCTCGACCAGGTCACGCTGGGAGAAGGCGGTCAGGATGAGGCACGGGGCGATCCGCTCGGCCACGATCCGCTCGGCCGCCGAGATGCCGTCGAGGACGGGCATCTTGACGTCGAGAATCACCAGGTCGGGCCTCAGCTCGGTGGCCAGCTGGATCGCCCGCTCGCCGTCACCGGCCTCGCCCGCGACGATGTAGCCGTCTTCCTCGAGCATCTCCTTGAGGTCGAGGCGGATCAGTGCCTCATCTTCCGCGATCACCACTCGCCGCTGCGTACTCACGAGCAAGAGAGTACCGATGTCCGCTAGATTAGAGCGACGCCGGTGGTGGGTGGCCATGGATTTCGGCTACCCTTTCGCCGTGCGATAAGGACAGATCCGGATATTTCCGGATCTTCGCCTCGGTATCCCAATTGGCAGAGGAAGCGGATTCAAAACCCGCACAGTGTGGGTTCGAGTCCCACCCGGGGCACCTGACCACCCGCCCGGTCTCCACGACCGGGCGGTGGCATGTCTGATGTGGTTCCTACTGCCGCGGCTCCCGGTCGGCTCCGCGAGCCTCCTCGGCACCGTGTCCAGCAGGAGACATCCAGCACAGGCTGGACCGCCACGCGGGCCAGATCACGTGGCGCCCCTTACCGTTCGGCGTCGAACTCGTCCAGCGGTACGTCGTCCGCGTCGGCGGCCAGCGCCCGCCGTCCACGGAGGCGAGCGCGACGACCACCTGCGGCGGCCAGCCGGCGAGCACCCGCACCACCCGTGGACCCTCTCCCACGCTGCCCCCAAGTGAGCGAGCCGCCATGCCCGGCTGTCCACGGCGGCTCGGCCGACCACCCGGCAAGGAAGGACTCGCCCAACCTGCCCGCCACGCGACCCGTTGAAGAACACGCCGACCGACTGCGACGGCTGACCCGCCGGCTCGCCGACCGGCTGCGCATCCAGCCCCACCCACCAGCCGGGCAGATCGTCTCACGCTCATTCTCGACGCCCTGATGGGCGACCGCTGGTCTGGGACGCGAGCGGTGTCTCGGCCAAGCCGCACCGGCTGCGGGCCGAGCGTGAGCGCCTGGCCGCCAAGCATCAGCAGCACGACGTGGGCCCGCTCGACGCCACACCTCTGACGCTCGGGTGATGCCGGGACCGGCGGAGCCATCAAGCCCGCCACCGCCCGCAATTGCCGGGAAACTTACGCGGCCCTGCCGTGCATAGCGGGTCAATGTATTTGCGCGGATGATCAATGACACTATCCCTATTCGTCGGCATTATTGTCCACGCCTCGATGTCCGGGGGAATGGGGAAAGGGCAATAATGCGACTGAGTGGAGCGCTCGTATTGGCGATGTGTATCGCCATGCTCATCACCGGTTGCTCCTCGGGCCGCGGCGGCGAAGGCGCCACGGGCCCGGTCGAGGTGTCGCGTCCGCCGCGAGTTCTGGACGCGAATGGTGGTGGGGCCCTGGTCTTCGATCCCGCGACGGCGACGATCAGCGGATTCGACCGTGTTCACGGCCGGGTATGGCGGGACCGGGAGATCTCGAAGACGGCGACAGACATCGTCTGCCTCGCGCAGTGTCCTGCGGTCGTCGTATCGACCGGTGTCGCGGCAGATCGGCCAAGCGCGGTGGAGGGCGGGAAGGGGACTGCGGCAGTGGTGCCGGAGGTCTCGCCGTTCCAGCTCACGGAGCGTGGACCGGTGCCTTTTCCCGTCTCCAGCCTGCCGGGGGCGCGCGTACTGACCGCCGTCTCACCTGAGGACGCGGTCGTAGAGGAGGTAGGCGCCGGTGGGCGCACCTGGATCAAGATCATCCGGCCTGATGGGAAGGGGGAACGTCGCCAGGTTCCCTACTCCGGCTACCAATGGGTGGAGTCGGCGAACGGGAGTGCCGCGTTGGCCTTCACCGGCCAGCCGAACGCGAAGAACGCCCGGCTTCTCAGATTCATCCGTAAAGCGGACGGTTGGCAGCCGGTCGGCAGAGGAACCGCATGGGATTCCATCTCGAACGCCTGCATAGCCGGAGATGGCGAAACCGTCCTAGTGATCGGGCCAGAGACGATCTTCATGCGTGGGACGTCCGATCGGCGCCGGATGGAGCCCGCGCCACCCGAGGCGCGTGAGTGCGCACTGGGGACGAGTGCGGCGGCGCTGGTCTCTCGTGCGATGAGCAGTCGTGGCGAGTCCCGGACGATCGTGTACGGAGTGGGGCTGGACGGCCGCTTGTCGTGGCAACGCGAGATCTCCGCCGAAGCAAGTGTCACGGTACATCCGACTAAGCCTTATGTCGGTATTTCGGATGGCAAGACTTTTGTCCTCGTGGACGGCCACGGCCGGACCGTGTGGAGGCGAGACGGGGTCGCCACCGCCCGGTTCACCTCCGACGGACAACTCGTCGTCGTCACCCCGGACGAGCGGGTGGCATGGCTCCCAGCCGACCTCATCGGCCAGGCCATGGCGGCACGTTCCTGAGCTCTCCTCCTGCCTTTGCGGACCATCGCCGGCTATGTAGAGAGGTGATAAGAAGCTGCATTAACACATTTCTCCAAAAATCTTATTTTGTGCGAATCCTAATTGAGGAGCAAGAATGCTTAAGAAGATCGTCGGTAGTTCCGTTCTCGCTTCCGCATTGGCGACGGCGGCCATCGTCGGAACCGCAGGCACGGCTCACGCCTCCTCCGCCACTGGCGGGTGCACCGATGGCGGCAAGAGCGGGTCCGGATGGGTTTACTACACCTACGTCTCCAGCAGTGCCCGAGACAGGATCGACAAGTTCACCTGGCAGATCAACGGTCAGGCGGGCTCAACCAAGAACGACGTGATCCTCGAGCTCAAGCAAGACAAAACCGGCTCGGACCCCGTGCTCTACTCATGGTCGACCCCGAACGCGACCAACGGTGCCGGCACCCACGTTCCCTCCCAGGCTCTGAGCGTGCCGGCGAGTTACAAGACCTACGGGCGGTTCCACTTCATCATCGACATCAACAACGCCAACGACCCGGAGTGCATCGCGGAGACCAACCGGTTCTAGCGGCATAGCCGCCAGGGCCTGAGGTCACCGATGGCGGAGCTTCGATGGCGTGCCTTCAAACCACGAAGGCCGCACGAGGCTCCGCCTGTTCGCGCGCCCGGGAGCCGGACGGTCCGGTGCCCGGCGTGATACGCCCCTGAACCGCGCAGCCACCGCGGACTGCCTCGGGGATCGATCTCCAGTCGAGCGGACTGCTCCTCAACGCGGACGGCGACTCCATGGCCATGTACCCGGCCGATGACGGTGCTTTCGCCGCCACGAAACCAAGGCGATTCACGCCTGTGGCAGCATCGTATTGTCAGCACGAGTCGGCGTAATCGCCGTCCTGAGCACGCTGCCGGCCTCTGCGCACTTGCCGGTAGGTGGCCGGAGGCACCCCGTAGGCGGCGCGAAACGCGCGGTTGAAGTGTGCGTCGCTGAGAAAGCCCCACCAGGCGCCGATGGAGCGGACGGGTACGTTGGCTTTCTTGGGATCCGCCAGATCGCGCCGACATCGCTCGAGTCGCCGTTCGCGTATCCATGTCGCGACGCTCAGGCCGTTCTGCTGGAACAGCCTCTGAAGATACCGAAGGGATACGTGATGGGCCGAGGCGATCGTTGCGGGCGACAGGTCGCGGTCTCCCAGTCGCTGCTCGATGAATCGTTGAATGCGCAGCAGCGGGACCATCTGCGGGTCATCGGTCGCCGGCGTGGCGCCCTTGCCGAGTTCGGAAGCCAGGTGGTCGGCCACCGCGTCCTGCAGCGTTGTCGAGATCCGTACCGCGTCCTCGGCGGTCACGGCGCCTTCGTCGATCAGGCGGCGGAGGAAGGCGGCGATATGCGCCCCGAGGTCGTCGCAGGCCTCGAGGAGCCGGTCCGGCGCCGTCGCGCTCGAGGCGACCGCACCATCGATGGCCGATGCGATCGCGACTCCGCAAGAAGTCAGTCCCATGCCGCTGTGGCGGTCCACGCTGACGTGTCAGTGGTCAGCGGGTGGGTATGTCGCGGCCGTTGTTGCCCTTGGCCTGGTCGTCGAGCGGGGTTATCGAGGCGATGGGGAATGCTGCGCATGTCTCTCCCGGTGACTGTCGTCGGTCAGCGCGGAGATGGTGACGCACTTGTTTGGCAAATCTCTGGCACGGCGGCTTGACCCGGGAGCTGAACGCGGAAGCCGGCCGGCAGCCTCGACACCGACGCCCAGGGATACCCCGCCGCACAGTGGCCGAGGCGGGGTTGGACGATCACGTCGAGTTCCGCGTCGAGGACGGGGGCGCGGCGCTCGCCCGCATGCCGGACGGCGCGGTCGACCTGCTCTTCCTCGACGCCGAACGCGTCGAGTACCCCTCCTGGTGGCCGGGGTGCTGCGGCAGGGCGGCGTGCTCGTGGCCGACAACGCCCTGTCTCACCCCGAGGAGATCGCCCCGCTGCGGGCCTCCTCCGATCAGAGCCGTGCCTGACCGTCACCGCCGACGAGCGGCCTCAGCGCAACGACCACGCCGGCGAGCGGCCTCAGCTTGGCGACCAGGCCGGTTGGCGGCCGAGGAGTGCCACCACCCGGTCCAGGGCCGGAGCGTCGTCCGCCGCCGCCACCCCGCTCACGAACGCCTTGCCCTCTCCACGCGTCTCCGGCGTGTCGGGCACTCGGGCGGCCACCGGCAGCGCGGCCTCGGCCAGGTCCTCGTCCACGTTCGCGGGGACGCCGAGCGCCTTGGCGAAGTCCCAGTCATGCACCACGCAGTCGACGAAGTGGAACCCGATCGCCAGCTTCGCGGGGAACGGACCGCCGTCACGGATCTCAGGCAGGTAGAACCTGCGATCGAGCACGCCCTCCACGGCGAAGGCAGCCATCACCGCTCGCGCCGACGCCGCGTACTCCTCCACCGGGTCGTCCCCCACCGGCCGCGGCTCCCACATCTCCAGCCCGGACCGCTCCCCCGAGGCGGCGAATGCGAAGCCGTGGTTCTGCACGATCTGGTGGGCGAGCAGATCGCGCACCGCCCAGCCGGCGCACGGGGTCTGCCGGTCCAGGTCGGCGGGCTTGATGGTCGCCACCAGGTCCACGGTCGCCTGCACGGATCGCCGGTTGAGCTCGATGATGTCTACCAAGGCACTGTCCCGTCATCGTCGAAGAATCCCCCCGTGGGCCCATCAGGACCCAGGGTGGCCAATCTGACGATAACGGCCGCCCCGTCGGCCGCCGTACGAGTGATGCTCAGCCCGAGATCCTTGGTGAAGTCCGTGGCGCAGGCTCCGGGAGCCGCGGCGTTGACCAGGATGCCGTCTTTGCCGAGCTCCTTGGCGTACTGGATGGTCAGCGCGTTGAGCGCCGTCTTGGACGGTGGATACCCGGCCAAGGCCGGGAGTCCTGACATGTAGTGATCTGGGGTCGTGTGGTGGGTCAGGGAGCCGACACCGCTGGAGACGTTCACGATGCGGGCGGCGGGTGCGCGCCTGAGCAGGGGCAGGAACGCGTTCGTCACCATGAGCACGCCGACGACGTTCGTCTCGAACACCTCGCGCACCAACTCGGGCCGGGTGGTGCTGGGCGCCTCGCCGGCTCGGTGGCCGGAGATACCGGCGTTGTTGACGAGCACGTCCAGGTGCCCGTAGCGGTCGGCCACGTGGGCGGCGGCCGCCTGAATGGTGGCGAGGTCGGTGACATCGAGGACGAGCGGGTGAACCTCGGCGCCGGCGGCGCGCAGCCGGGCGGCGGCCGCCTCGCCGCGCTGGGCGTCGCGGGCGGCGAGCAGCACGGTCATGCCGCTGGCCGCCAGTTGAGCGGCGACCTCGAAACCTATGCCCTTGTTCGCCCCGGTCACCAGGGCGATCGTCGTTGCGGTCATTCCCCGAGCACACCACCGCCGGCCGTCACCGGGCCAACACCACCTGGGTCAGGCTCGATACCCTACGGGTATGGAGACGCGTGAGCTGGCCTATTTCGCCGCCGTCGCCGAGGAGCTGCACTTCGGCCGGGCGGCCGAACGGCTGGGGATCGCGCAGCCGCCGCTGTCGAGGGCGATCCAGAAGCTCGAACGGCGGCTCGGCGTACTCCTCTTCGACCGCTCGGGACACCGGGTGGCGCTCACCCCGGCGGGCGAGGTACTGGCCAGGGAGGCCGCCAAGGCCCTGGACGCGGTGGCGGCGGCCGAACACCGCACCCGCAGGGCGGGGCTGACCGAGCCGCGGCTCGTGGTGGCCCTGAAGCCGGGCGGCGACGGCGCGCTGCTCCCGGACCTCCTGGCCGCCTACCAGGAGTGCCCGGACGCGCTGCCGGTGGAGGTGGTGCTGTGCGGGGTGGCGGAGCGGGCCCGGCTGCTGCGTGACGGCACGGCGGACGTGGCGTTCCTGCACAGCCCTTGGGAGGACCTGACGGGGTTCGACACGGAGCCGCTGCTGGTGGAGGGCGGGGTGGCCGTCGTGCCGACCCGGCACCCGCTGGCGGCGCGGCCGTTCGTCCACCTCGCCGACCTGGACGCCGAACCAACCCCGCGCTGGCCCGATCCCCGCACCTCTGAATCCCCAGTCGCGTCCCAGTTCGTGGGCGGGTTCGAGCCGCACGTCGCTTCGGGGCTGCGGGCGGGTGATGCCGCTCAGATCATGCAGCTCGTCGCCCTCGGCAGGCTGATCGCCGTCGTCCCCGAGTCGGCCAAGGAGCAAGTACGCCGCGATCTGGCCTGCGTCCCCGTCGTCGACGCCGCCCCCACCACGGTCGTCCTGGCCTGGCCCGAACAGACGCGCTCTCCGGCCCTGGCCGCCTTCGTCCGCACCGCCGCGGACGTCGCAGCCGGAGCTGTGGCACGGCGGCCCGCGGCCGTGCCGGGGATCAGGTGACCGACCACACGCCGGGGACCACGTGACCGACACGGCACGCGTGACCTATGTGATGCCGTCCGGTTGGAGGGGCGAGGACCGGGTGGCGCGCCCGCGCCTCGGCGGGCCGGTGGTGACACGGAGGGCTCGGGGCTCAGGGGTCAGCCTGGATGACGATAGTTTGTGCCTGTGACAGCTATCGATCCCACCGTGACCGGTGCGCACGCCATCGGGCTCGCGACCATCGCCACTGACGGCACCGTACTTGACACCTGGTTCCCCGCTCCGCAACTGGGCGACCCGCCCGTGACGGGCACCGAGCGGCTTTCCGCCGAGGAGGCCGGTGAGCTGGCCTCGCTGGTGGGGCGCGACCCGGCCAGGGGCGTCGAGGTGGTGGCCGTGCGCACCGGCATCGCCAAGCTCTCCGAGCCGCCGGCGGACGCGCACGACGCCTACCTCAGGCTGCACCTGCTCTCCGCCCGCCTGGTCAGGCCGCACGGGCTGAGTCTCGACAACCTGTTCTCCCTGCTGGCCAACGTCGTGTGGACCAACTTCGGGCCGTGCCCGGTGGAGGGGTTCGAGCAGGCCAGGCTGAGGTTGCGGGCCAGGGGCGCGGTGACGGTGTATGGGGTGGACAAGTTCCCGCGGATGGTCGACTACGTGCTGCCGACCGGCGTCCGGATCGCCGACGCCGACCGGGTACGCCTCGGCGCCCACCTGGCCACCGGCACCACGGTGATGCACGAGGGCTTCGTGAACTTCAACGCCGGCACGCTGGGCGCCTCGATGGTGGAGGGCCGCGTCTCGGCGGGCGTGCTCGTCGGCGACGGCTCCGACGTGGGCGGCGGCGCCTCGATCATGGGCACGCTCTCGGGCGGCGGCAAAGAGGTCATCTCCATCGGCGAACGCTGCCTGCTGGGCGCGAACGCGGGCATCGGCATCTCGCTGGGCGACGACTGCGTGGTGGAGGCCGGCCTCTACATCACGGCCGGCACCAAGGTCGCCCTCCCGGACGGCCGCATCGTCAAGGCCAAGTCCCTGTCCGGCACGAACGGCCTCCTGTTCCGCCGCAACTCCCAGACGGGCGCCGTGGAAGCCGCTCCCCGCGCCGGCGGCCCGGTGGAGCTCAACGCCGCGCTCCACGCCAACTAACTCAAGATCTGTACGGCCAGCCCGTTCTCCTCCAGTGGAGACGGCGCCGCACCGCGTCTTTCATCTATTACGGCCAGCCCGGTGAGCCCCACCCCCCGCACAGGGCTGAGCCCTGTCCAGGGACACGCTCCTCCGGTGGAGAGGGCTGGCCGCCGTGACGTGCGCATGGTCGGCCATGGCTTCCGTATAGTCGGCCAAGTGCGCGATCCCATCCGCTGCGGAGACCAGAGACCCACTCAGGGGCTCACTCCGACCGGGGCGTCGGTGAAGCAGGACCTGGGCGTCGCTGAAGTCGGTCGCTTACTGGTCGGCGGTCCTCGGCCGGCCGGTGCCGGTGGACACGATCTCAGCGGCTCTGTCCTCAGCGGCACTCCCTAGCGGGCAGAACCTCAGTGGACAGGACGTTCAGAAGACCTGCCCCCCGGGCACACTCCTCCAGCGGACAGGCCCCAGTGGACAGCACGTCAGAGGACCTGCCCGCCGGGCACACTCCCCCAGCGGACAGGTCCGGACACCATGACGAGCGCACCCACTCGGCACCGCGATCCACTCACCCACCGGCACGCACTGCCCACGGAGACGGCCAAGAATACGCACGTCGCGGCGGCAAGCCGGTGAGGCGGAGGAGCGTTCCCCTGGAGGGCCCTCAGCCGATCACCCAGGGTGGGTCCTCCCGGGCTGGCCGTAAAATATGCTTAAAAGGTTTTTGACCAATTAATGGTGGGAGACCGCCGAGCCGATCGTGTGGACGCGGAGGGCGTTGGTGGAGCCCGGGGTGCCGGGAGGGGAGCCTGCCACGATCACTACCTTGTCGCCCTTCTCCAGGCGGCCCAGCGTCAGCAGCGACGCCTCCACCTGGCGCACCATGTCGTCCGTGTGATGGACGAACGGCACGTGGAACGTCTCCACCCCCCACGTCAGCGACAGCTGCCCCCGCACGTGCGGCGCCGAGGTGAAGGCCAGCAGCGGGATCGGGGAGCGGTAGCGGGCCAGGCGGCGGGCCGTCTCGCCGGACATCGTGAACGCGATCAGCGCCTTGGCGCCGACGATCGCGCCGACCTCGGCGGCGGCGCGGGCGATGGCGCCGCCCGTCGTCTCCGGCAGGCGCTCCAGCGAGTGGGTGGCGTGCAGCGAGTGCTCCTCCGCCGCGCGGGCGATGCGGTCCATGGTGGAGACCGACTCGATGGGGTAGTTGCCCACCGAGGTCTCGCCCGAGAGCATGACCGCGTCGGCGCCGTCCATGACCGCGTAGGCGACGTCGGACGCCTCGGCGCGGGTGGGGCGGGGCGCGCTCATCATCGAGTCGAGCATCTGCGTGGCGACGATGACCGGGCGGGCCTTCTCGCGGCAGAGCTCGATGATGCGCCGCTGGACGATCGGCACCTGCTCCAGCGGCAGCTCGACGCCCAGATCACCGCGGGCGACCATGATGCCGTCGAACGCCTCGACGATCTCGGGCAGGCGGTCGACCGCCTGCGGCTTCTCGATCTTGGCGAGTAGCGGGAGCCGGACGGCCTCCTGCTCCATGATGTTGCGCACCACGTCGGCGTCGGACGGACGCCGGACGAAGGACAGGGCGATCATGTCGAAGCCGGTGCGCAGTGCCCAGCGCAGGTCGGCCTCGTCCTTGTCGGTGAGCGCCGGTGCGCTGACGTTGATGCCCGGCAGGTTGAGGCCCTTGTTGTCGGAGATCATGCCACCGATGACGACCCGCGTGATGACGCGGTCGCCCTCGACGGCGGTGGCCTCCAGGACGAGGCGGCCGTCGTCGACCAGGATGGTGTCGCCGGGGCGTACGTCACCCGGCAGGCCCTTGTAGGTGGTCGAGACCTGCTCCCGGTCACCCGGCACGTCTTCGGTGGTGATCGTGAAGACGTCGCCGAAACCGAGCCGGACCGGGCCTTCCTCGAACCTGCCGACGCGGATCTTGGGCCCCTGCAGGTCGGCGAGCACGCCTACACCGCGGCCGAGGTCGGCCGCCACCTCCCTGACGCGGTCGTATACCTCTCGGTGCATGTCATGGTCGCCATGACTGAGGTTGAACCGGGCCACGTCCATGCCGGCGGCGATCAGCTCGCGCAGGCGTTCAGGGGAGGACGTGGCGGGACCTAGGGTGCAGACTATTTTCGCGCGACGAGTCACGAGTCCTACCTTAATTGGTACAGACCACTTGGCTGTCATTGACGACGCAGAACGTACCCGACGTAAGAGAACAACACGAGAATGGCAACCCCCAGGCGCGCCAAGTTCGCGTATTCCTCCGGGTAGATCACGCCTTCGATGTAGTGGTCGATGAAGCCGGTGGGTGGGAGGCCCTGGAGGCCGGCGCCGCGGCGCCCCCAATCCTCTACGACCGTAAGCGGGCACTCTACACCTGTGCCCAGCGAGATCAGACCCCAGGTGACGACCGCCAGATGGACCCAGATCGTGCGCCGCCAGCGCCACGCGACATAACCGCCCACGGCCATGTAGGCCAGAAAGGCGAAGTGCACCACCATCGCGGCATCCGCGATGAGGCGATACATCATGGTCTGACGGTAGCCGCCTTCCAGGCGTCGACGATGCCGTGGCCGTAGAAACCGTTCTTGGACTTGCCGCCCTGGCAGGTCTGCTTGTCGCTCTCGCCGAAGACCTCGTAGGTGTACGTGCGGGGCGACGGGCACGCCCTGCGGTCGGCGGTCTTGTACAGGAGCTTCTCGACCGTGGCCGGGGCGAGCGTCAGACCGCCCTTGCCGGGCTTGCCGAAGCGGCTGATCAGGATCGCGGCGACACCGGTCGCGTGCGGGGCCGCCATCGAGGTGCCGTCAAGGTACTGGTAGTAGGAGCAGGTCCCACCGGCGCAGGAACGGACGACCGTGGCGCTCTTCGGCTTGCCCGACTTGTCGAGCATCCCGGTACTCCGGAGCACGGACTCGGGTGCGGCGGCCAGGATCGACCTGGTGGCCGAGGAGCCCTTGCCCTCCGACGCGTCGCCGCCGGGTGCGGCCAGGTCGTTCTGCTCGATCCCGTAGTCGCTGTAACTGGCCTTGCGGCCGGACGGGCCCACCGCGGAGACCGAGATCACGCCCTTGGACTCGGCGGGCACGTTGAGGCAGGAGTTGTCGACCTTGCGGGTCTTCTCGTCGCCGCGCGGGTAGCCGGGGCTGCTCGAGTCGACCTTGGGCTTGCCCAGGTCGGTGGAGCCGTTGCCGAGCGCGGAGATGAGCGTGACGCCCTTGTTGCGGGCGTAGTCGAGTGCCCGCTGCATGCCGGTGATGATCGCGCGCTGCTGCAGCTGCTGCTTCTTGCTGTCGGCCTTGTTGTGGGCGCAGTTGAACAGCCACGGGTCGACGTAGTAGCTCATGTTCACCACGTCCACGCCGATGTCGGCCGCGTACGTGAGCGCGTCGAGGCTGGGCTTGAGGAAGAAGAACCCGGAGTCCTGCCCCGCCCTGATGTTGACCAGCTGCACACCCGGCGCCACGCCCGCGATGCCGATGTGGTTCAGCGGGGAGCCGATCGTGCTGGCCACATGGGTGCCGTGGCCCTCGTCGTCCTCGTCGACCGGGTCCTTGCAGCTCGCCACCTCGCAGGGGCCGTCGAGGGTGTCGCCGTTCTCGTCCTTCGGCTTGTCGGTGACGAAGTTGCGGCTGAGGGCGCGGTTGAAGTTCGGGGCGATGTCGGGGTGCTTGCCGTCGATGCCGGTGTCGATGACGCCGACGAGCACCTTCTTGGTGCCGGGCGCCTTCTTGTTGGCGCGGTCGGCGCCGATCATCTTCATGTCCCACTGGCGGCCGGCGAGCGGCTCTCCCACGACGCCCCTCATGGCCGACGCGTCGGGGAACGCCCGCGGCACCAGCGAGCCCCGGACACCGGACGCGAGCACGCCCGCTGTGCTTAGGGCGCCGGCGGCGGGCGTGGTCGCGAAGCCGATCTCGCGGTCGGTCGTGACGCCGACGACGGACTGGTCCGAGCCCAGGGCGTCGACGAACGCGTCGCCGCCGCCCTTGGCCAGCACGTAGCCGAGCTTGGTGTCGGTGGTGACGATGTGGCCGCCCGCGTGCTCGACGGCGGCGAGCGCCGCACGCGCCCGCCCGTCGGCATAGAAGACGAGGTACTCCTTGTCCGGCCCGGCATCCGGCCCCGCCATGGGAGCAGCCGCGGAAGGCGCGCATGACGCGAGCGAGACTGCGACCGCCAAAGCCATGAGACCCGAGGCGAATCGCCTCATTATTCCCCCATCCACCACGTCACCCCAGAAAATGCATCTTCCCGACCTAAGTCGCCAGATGCAACTTTGTCGCAAAATTTCGTCCGTTGTTGGGCAAAATTGGTCAGCTCTATGAACTGTGCTGAGCCAGGCGAACGTTCTTCAGCGCCACGAGCAGCCCCGCGCCGAGCAGCAGGATCGGCACCAGCCAGGCGAACACCCCGGTGACCGCCCCAGAGAACGCGACCTGAGTGGCGTGCCGCGCCGCCTCCGGCAGGGCCTGGATGGCCTCGGGCGTGACCGACGCCTGCCCCGCCCCTAACCGGCCGCTGAACACGGCGCCCAGCACCGAGACTCCCACAGCCCCGCCGATGCCGCGCGCGAAGGTGACCGCTGAGGTGGCCGCTCCCCTGTCGGCCGCGGGCGTGGTCGTCTGCACGGCCAGGAGCAGGTTCTGCAGCACCATGCCGAGCCCGGCGCCGAACAGCACCATGTACGCGCTGGAGGCGAACGTGCTCGTACTGAGGTCCATGGTCGAGAACAGCGCCGCCGCGACGGCCGCGAGCAGCGTGCCCGTGACGATGAACCACTTGTACGTGCCGAACCTGGTGACGAACTGCCCGACGAAGGTCGACGAGACGATCATCCCGATCATCAGCGGGAGCAGCAGCAGCCCGGAGTTCGACGCGGTCGCGCCGGTGGCGAGCTGCAGGAACAGCGGCAGGAATGTGGCCGCGCCCAGCATGGCCGTGGCCAGCAGCGTCACCGCCGCCGCCCCGAGCGTGAACGTCCGGTCGCGGAACAGCCGCAACGGCAGCACCGGCTCCGCCGCGGTCCGCTCGACCAGCACGAACAGCACGGTCAGCAGCACCGCCCCCGCGCCGAGCCCGATGATGAGGGGCGAGGACCAGGCGTAGGAGGTGCCGGCCCAGGAGGCGAGCAGGGTCAGGCAGGTGAGAACGCCGGAGATCAGCGCGGCCCCGAGCCAGTCCACCCGGTGCGGCGACGTGCGGCGCGGCAGCCGCAGCACGGCGAAGGCCACGGCCAGCGCGACGGCGCCGAGCGGCAGGTTGATGTAGAAGATCCATCGCCACGAGACGTGCTCGGTGAGGTAACCACCGATGATCGGCCCGGCGATCGAGGCCACGCCGAAGACGGCGCCGAAGATGCCCTGGAACCTGGCCCGTTCGCGCGGTGTGGCGATGTCGGCCGAGATCGCCATGGTCAGCACCATGAGCCCGCCCGCGCCGACGCCCTGGAAGGCCCGGAACAGGATGAGCTGCGTCATGGACTGCGCGATCCCGCACAGCGCGGAGCCGATGAGGAACAGCACGATGGCCGACAGGTAGAGGCGTCGGCGGCCGTACATGTCGCTGAGCTTGCCGTAGAGGGGCGTGACGATGCCCGCGGTCAGGGCGAACGCCGTGACCAGCCAGGACAGGTTCGCCAGGCCGTGGAGCTCGCCCACGATGGTGGGCATGGCGGTCGCCACGACCGTCTGGTCGATGGCCGCCAGAAACATGATCAGCATGAGCGAGCCCATACTGATCCAAAGGTTCCGTTGTGGTGGGGACTCCGGGACGGTTGTCGATACCATGGATCGACTCCTTGCTTCTTTCGCGAGGGCAGGAGGAATCGGCGGCGATCGGGGGTGCCACCCCGGTCGCCGCTCTCTGTGGATTGTGTATGTGGGCTATGTGCGGGTCAGAGTCCGCGTTCGAGCAGCGTGAACGCCTCGTCGAGCAGCTCTTCGACCGGCTCGCCCGCGTCCAGCGACTCCTGGATGGCCGAGATCATCGCCCCGAACGACCCGATGACCAGCAGCCTGGCGTGCAGCCCACTGGTGACGCCCGGCCGCCGCCTGACGATGTCGAGGGTCTTCTCCATGACCTTCGACTGGTCGACGGCCCTGACCTTGGCGGACAGCTCCGGATGGCGGTTGTGCAACTCAATGAACGGCTGCATCTCCTCCCACACCGGCCGCTTCCGGACGCCGAGCTCCTTCGAGACCGCTTTCAGGGACTGGAAGACCGGCTCGTCGTCGGGTCGGGCCTGGAGCAGCTCCACGACCTCTTCGGGCTGCCAGACGGGCTCCATGATGAGCGCCTCTTCCTTCGAGGCGAAGTAGTTGAAGAACGTGCGCGGCGAAATGTCGGCCGCCGCGCTGATGACCTCCACCGTCGCGGCCTCGAGCCCACCGTCGAGCGCGATCCGGACGGCGGCCCTCCGGATGGCCTGCCGCTTCTCACGCCGACGCCGTTCCCGCCGCTCCTGCGGACTCTCCATACCGTGCACTCTACGCAAGACTTGCACAGTCTGCAACAGCTACACAAAGTGCAATCCTTGCGGGTTGTGCAAAGAGCAGGCATGGCCAAGAGTACGCACGTCACGGTGCCCGGCCCCGTAAACCGCGGGAGCGTGCCCCTGGACAGAGCCCGGCCACGTATGGCGGGTGGGGTCCACCGGGCTGGCCGTAAAAGAGAAGCGGGTTGAAAAAGAAGCGCCCGCCCGGACGAGCCGGACGGGCGCTTTTGAAACGGACGCGTCAAGGAACGGACGCGGTAGAACGAACGGATCAGACGAGCGGCCGAGCTGTCGGAAGGATCGGGTACGGCAGCGAGGTTTCGCCGGAGAGGAAGCGGTCCACTCCGGAGGCGGCCGCGCGGCCTTCGGCGATCGCCCAGACGATCAGCGACTGCCCACGGCCCATGTCACCGGCCACGAACACCCCCTCGACCTTGGACATGTACGACTTGTCGCGAGCCACATTGCCCCGGGCGTCGTAGAAGCCGTCCGCGCCGAGATCGGCGAGGTCTTCCAGCAGCGGGCCCTTCTCCGGGCCGAGGAAGCCCATCGAGAGCGTGACGAGCTCGGCCGGGATCTCCCGCTCGGTGCCCGGGATCGGCTTGAAGCCGTGCTGCGGCCCCTCGACCTCGACCAGCCGCAATGCGCGGATATTTCCGGACTCATCGCCGACGAACTCGGTCGTCGAGACCGCGTACACCCGCGCGCCCCCGCCGTCCTCCAGCTCCTCGTGCGCGCTCTCCATCTTGAACAGGATGGGGAACGTCGGCCACGGCTGGTTGCCGGCCCGGAGGACCGGCGGCCGCGGCATGATCTCCAGCTGGGTGACCGACTCGGCCCCCTGCCGGATCGCGGTGCCGATGCAGTCGGCCCCGGTGTCGCCGCCGCCGATGACCACGACGTGCTTGCCCTTGGCCGAGATCGGGGACTCGTCGAGGTCGCCCTCCTGCACCTTGTTCGACAGGGGCAGGTACTCCATCGCCTGGTAGACGCCGCCCAGCTCGCGCCCGGTGATCGGCAGGTCGCGCCACTGCGTGGCCCCGCCCGCCAGCACCACCGCGTCGAACTCCGCACGAAGTTGCGACGCCGTGATGTCGACGCCGACGTTCACCCCGGTGCGGAACTCGGTGCCTTCGGCCCGCATCTGGTCCAGGCGCCGCTCGATGTGGCGCTTCTCCATCTTGAACTCGGGGATGCCGTAACGCAGCAGGCCGCCGATGCGGTCCGCGCGCTCGAACACCACCACGTCGTGACCCGCCCGGGTGAGCTGCTGAGCCGCGGCCAGCCCGGCGGGACCTGAGCCGACGACCGCGACCTTCTTCCCCGTCTTGACCAGGACCGGTTGCGGGGTCACCCAGCCCTCGTCGAACGCGCGGTCGATGATCTCGACCTCGACCCGCTTGATCGCCACCGGGTCGGAGTTGATGCCGAGCACGCACGCCGCCTCACACGGAGCCGGGCAGAGCCGGCCGGTGAACTCCGGGAAGTTGTTCGTGGCGTGCAGCCGCTCGATCGCCTCCCGCCAGTCGGTGCGGTAGACGAGGTCGTTCCACTCGGGGATGAGGTTCCCGAGCGGGCACCCGTTGTGGCAGAACGGGATGCCGCAGTCCATGCAGCGAGCCGCCTGCTTGGTCAGCTTGTCCTGGGAGAAGTCCTGGTAGACCTCCCGCCAGTCGCCGATGCGGACGTCGATGGGGCGGCGCGCGGGCAGCTCCCGGTCGTGCGTGAGAAAACCCTTGGGGTCAGCCATCGGTTACGCCTCCCTTAACCCTGAACCGCGGCGGCCATGACCGCCTCGTCGATGTCCCGGCCTTCGATGCGGGCGGCCTCGGCCGCCGCCATGGCCCGCTTGTAGTCGGTCGGCATGATCTTGCCGAACCGGGCGAGCGCCGTCTGCCAGTCGGCGAGCAGCTCCTTGGCGATCGGCGAGCCCGTCTCGGCGAAGTGCTTCTCGACCGTCTCGCGCAGGAACTCGCCGTCCTCTTCGGTGAGCTCCTCGATGGCGACCATCTCGCGGTTGACCCGCACCAGGTTGAGGTCGAGCAGGTAGGCGACACCGCCGGACATGCCCGCCGCGAAGTTGCGTCCCGTCGGGCCGAGGACGACCGCCTTGCCGCCGGTCATGTACTCGCAGCCGTGGTCGCCGACGCCTTCGACGACCGCGGTGGCGCCGGAGTTGCGGACGCAGAAGCGCTCGCCGACGACGCCGCGGATGAACGCCTCCCCGGACGTGGCGCCGTAGAGGGCGACATTTCCGGAGATGATGTGACCGTCGAGCGGGGCCTCCTCGTGCGGCCGCAGCGTGATGCGCCCGCCGGAGAGGCCCTTGCCCAGGTAGTCGTTGGCGTCACCGGTCAGCCGCAGCGTGATGCCACGCGGCAGGAACGCCCCGAAGGAGTTGCCCGCCGAGCCGGTGAAGCCGATGTCGATCGTGTTCTCGGGCAGGCCCGCCCCGGCGTACCGCTTGGTGACCTGGTAGCCGAGCATGGTGCCGACGGTCCGGTTCACGTTGCGGATCGGCAGTTCCAGCGTGACCGGGGTGCCGTTGTTCAGGGCGCCTTCGGCGAGCTGGATCAGCGTGTTGTCGAGCGCGTGCTGCAGCCCGTGATCCTGCTCCACCGTGCGGCGCAGCGGGGTGCCCGCCGGCAGCTCGGGCTGGTGCAGGATCGGCGACAGGTCGAGGCCGCTGGCCTTCCAGTGGTCCTCGGCGGCCGTCATGTCGAGCAGCTCGACATGCCCGATCGCCTCGTCGAGCGAGCGGAAGCCCAGCTCGGCGAGGTATTCGCGGATCTCCTCGGCGATGAACTCGAAGAAGTTCACCACGAACTCGGGCTTGCCGGTGAAGCGCTTGCGCAGCTCGGGGTTCTGCGTGGCGACGCCCACCGGGCAGGTGTCGAGGTGGCAGACCCGCATCATCACGCAGCCGGACACGACCAGCGGAGCGGTGGCGAAGCCGTACTCCTCGGCGCCGAGCAGCGCCGCGATGACCACGTCGCGTCCGGTCTTGAGCTGGCCGTCCACCTGCACCACGATGCGGTCGCGCAGGCCGTTGAGCAGCAGCGTCTGCTGCGTCTCCGCCAGGCCGAGCTCCCACGGCGCGCCCGCGTGCTTCAGCGACGTGAGCGGCGAGGCGCCGGTGCCGCCGTCGTGCCCGGAGATGAGCACCACGTCGGCGTGCGCCTTGGACACGCCTGCCGCGACCGTGCCGACCCCGACCTCGGCCACGAGCTTGACGTGCACGCGCGACTCGGGGTTGGAGTTCTTCAGGTCGTGGATGAGCTGGGCCAGGTCCTCGATCGAGTAGATGTCATGGTGCGGCGGCGGCGAGATGAGGCCGACACCGGGCGTGGAGTGCCGGGTCTTGGCGATCCACGGGTAGACCTTGTGACCGGGCAGCTGGCCGCCCTCACCGGGCTTGGCGCCCTGGGCCATCTTGATCTGCAGGTCCGCGGCGTTGACCAGGTATTCGCTCGTCACGCCGAACCGGCCCGACGCCACCTGCTTGATGGCGCTGCGCCGCGTCGCGTCGTGCAGGCGCTCCGGGTCCTCGCCGCCCTCGCCGGTGTTGGACTTGCCGCCCAGCCGGTTCATCGCGATGGCGAGCGTCTCGTGCGCCTCCATCGAGATCGAGCCGTACGACATGGCGCCGGTGGAGAACCGCTTGACGATCTCGGAGACCGGCTCGACCTCGTCGATCGGGACCGGGGTCCGCCCTTCCTTCAGCTTGAACAGCCCACGCAGCGTCATCAGCCGCTCGGCCTGCGAGTCCACCAGGCCCGTGTACTCCTTGAAGATCTCGTAGCGGCGCGTGCGGGTGGCATGCTGCAGCTTGAAGACCGTCTCGGGGTTGAACAGGTGCGGCTCGCCCTCGCGCCGCCACTGGTACTCGCCGCCGATCTGGAGCCCGCGGTGCGCGTTCGCCACCCTGGGATAGGCGTGGGAGTGCCGCCGGGCGGCCTCTTCGGCCAGCACGTCGAAGCCGACGCCGCCGAGCCGCGAGGTGGTGCCGGTGAAGCAGGCGTCGACGACCTCCTGGCTCAGGCCGAGCGCCTCGAAGATCTGCGCACCGGTGTAGGAGGCCACGGTGGAGACGCCCATCTTGGACATCACCTTGATGACGCCCTTGCCGTAGGCCTTGATGAGGTTCCGTACGGCCTTGTGCTTGTCGACCTTGAGCGCCCCGGTGTCGACCAGGTCCTCGACGGTCTCGATGGCCAGGTACGGGTTGACCGCGCCCGCGCCGTAGCCGATGAGCAGCGCCATGTGGTGGCACTCGCGCGCCTCGCCGGTCTCGACGACGAGACCGATCTTGGTGCGGGTCTTCTCCTGGATCAGGTGGTGGTGGACCGCTCCCGTCAGCAGGAGCGACGGGATCGGCGCCAGCGTGTCGGACGAGCCGCGGTCCGACAGCACGATGATGCGGGCGCCGTTGGCGATCGCCTCCGACGCCTCGGCGCGGATCTCCTCCAGGCGGTGCAGCAGCGCCGCGCCGCCGCCCGCCACCTCGTACAGGCCAGAGATCACGTGCGGGTGGAAGCCGGGCAGGTCGTGCTCGTCGTTGATGTGGATGATCTTCGCGAGCTCGTCGTTGTCGATCACCGGGTACGGCAGGACGAGCTGACGGCACGAGGTGGGCCCGGGGTCGAGCAGGTTGCCCTCCGGCCCGAGCACGCTGGCCAGCGAGGTCACCAGTTCCTCGCGGATGGCGTCCAGCGGCGGGTTCGTGACCTGCGCGAACAGCTGCGTGAAATAGTCGAACAGCAGCCTGGGCTTCTCGCTGAGCACCGCGACGGGCGTGTCGGTGCCCATGGAGCCGATCGGCTCGGCACCGACCCTGGCCATCGGCGCCAGGATGATGCGCAGCTCCTCCTCGGTGTAGCCGAAGGTCTGCTGCCGCTTGACGAGCGCCTCGTGCGTGGGGATCTCCCGCTGCCGCGCCGGCAGCTCCTCGAAGCGGACCAGGCCGGCGTGCAGCCAGTCCTCGTACGGCAGGGCGGCCGCGAGCTCGGCCTTGATTTCGTCGTCCTCGATGATCTTGCCGCGGGCGGTGTCGATGAGGAACATCCGGCCCGGCTGCAGGCGGCCCTTGCGCACCACGTCCTCGGGCTTGAAGTCGAGCACGCCCGCCTCGGAGGCCAGCACGACCAGACCGTCGGCGGTCACCCAGAAGCGGCCCGGGCGCAGGCCGTTGCGGTCGAGCACCGCTCCGGCCAGCGTGCCGTCGGTGAAGGTGATCGACGCGGGGCCGTCCCACGCCTCCATCATCGAGGAGTGGAACTCGTAGAAGGCCCGCCGCGCGGGATCCATCTCGGTGTGGTTCTCCCACGCCTCGGGGATCATCATCAGCACGGCGTGGGGCAGGCTCCGGCCGCCGATGTGCAGCAGCTCCAGGGCCTCGTCGAAGGATGCGGTGTCGCTGCCGTCTGGGTCGCAGATCGGGAAAAGTCGCGACATGTCGCCCGGGATCTGGGCGGATTCGAGCATCGCCTCGCGGGCCCGCATCCAGTTGCGGTTGCCCTTGACCGTGTTGATCTCGCCGTTGTGGGCGATGTAACGGTACGGGTGGGCCAGCGGCCAGCTGGGGAAGGTGTTGGTGGAGAAGCGCGAGTGCACCAGCGCGATCGCGGTCTCGTAGCGCTCGTCCGACAGGTCGGGGAAGAACGGCTCGACCTGGTCAGGGGTGAGCATGCCCTTGTACACGATCGTACGGGCGCTCAGCGAGGGGAAGTAGACGTCCACCTCGTGCTCGGCCCGCTTGCGCAGGCAGTACGCCAGCCGGTCCAGCTCCAGCCCCGACTCACCGTTGGGGCTCGCCACGAACAGCTGCGTGAAGTGCGGCATGACGGCCCTGGCGCTCGGCCCGGGCAGCGCACGGTCGACCGGCACCTCGCGCCAGCCCAGGACGTTCAGGCCTTCCTCGGCGGCGATCTCCTCGATCATGCGGAAGGCGATGTCGCGCGCCTCGCCGTCGAACGGCAGGAAGGCCATGCCGACCGCGTAGTGGCCGGCCGCGGGCAGCGCGAAGCCAACGTTCGTGCGAAAGAAGGTGTCCGGGATCTGAGTCAAGATCCCGGCTCCGTCGCCTGTGTCAGGCTCGCTACCCTTGGCCCCCCGGTGATCTAGATTGCACAGCGCCGTCAGCGCCTTCACCACGATCCCGTGCCCGCGTCGGCCGGCGACGTCGGCCACCATGGCGACACCGCAGGCATCATGCTCGTTGGCGGGGTGGTAGAGGCCCTGGGGCTCGGGGAACCCGAGGTGGGCAGCAGGCATTGAATCCCTCCCGTCGTCATCGTCTGTCAAGAACTGCTCTACAGGCGGGGACGACGTTGGCCCTGCTGCGTGTGCGTAGAGGTTACAACACCCTGCCGGAATAGTTCCCGCCTGGTCCGCATTGCGAACATTGGCGACAATCCCGACATCCGGACTGCTATGTCCCAAACACCGGACCAGGGGCCCGGAATTCCCTCGATAGGGTTGGGCCATGGACCGTGACGGGGTGGAACGCCTGCTCGACGAGGCCGGAGTCGACGGCAGGCGGCTGCGGCACGCGCTGACCCTCCTCTGCGACGGGCAGTGGTGGACCCTGTCCGACCTGGTCAGGGAGACGGCCACGTCCCGGCGGACGATCGAGGCGCTGCTGCGCGAGGTCTCGCCGGAACGCTCCGGCGACAGGTTCCGGGTGCCGCTCGCGCACACTCCCGACTTCCAGGACCTGCTGGCCATGGCCCCGCCGCCGGAGGATCCGGTGGCCCACCTGCTCCCCCACTACGCGCCGGTGCTGGAGAGGCTGCGCCGCCTCATCGACGAGGCGCCACGCGCCCGCCACGCGCTGGACCACGTAGCGGCCACCCCGGAGACCGTGCTGCGCAGGGCGTTGCTGCTCGGCGCCCGCTTCTGGCTGCGGGGCGCGAAGCTGCTGTGCGTGGGCGACCACGACCTCACCTCGCTGGCCGTCAAGCTGGTCCACCCCGAGACCGACGTCACGGTGGTCGACGTGGACGAGCGCATCCTGGCCTACCTCGACGCCCAGGAGCTGGGCGTACAGACCCGGTGGGCCGACCTGCGGCTGTCGTTGCCGCCGTCGGCCCGCGGCCACGACCTGGCCATCACCGACCCGCCGTACACGCCGGAGGGGGTCGGGCTGTTCATGGCGCGCGCGGTCGAGGGGCTGAAGGACGACGGGCGGGTCCTGCTGGCGTACGGGGCGAGCGAGCGCACCCCGATGCTCGCCCTGAAGGTGCAGGACTCCCTCTCCGCGCTCAACCTCGCGTATGAAGCTATTTACCCAGATTTCAACCGCTATTTTGGGGCGGAAGCCATCGGCTCCGCCGCCGACCTCTACATCCTGCGTCCCACCACCAAGACCCGCCCCGCCGTCACCGCCCGCCTCGACCGCCTGACCACCGCCATCTACACCCAGGGCCCCCAGTCGATCGAGTCCACCGGCTCCCCGGCGGCCGACGACGGACCTGGCGCGGCGTTCGAGGCCGACCTGCTGGTGGGCGACTGGCCGAAGGAGTTGCCCCAGCCGCGGGTGAAGCTGTCCACCTGGCTGGCCAAGCCCTACGCCGCCGCGGTGGAGCGGGTCGCGATCGCACTGCCCGCCGGTCTCGAGGCGGCGCTTCCCCGCGTCCTGCTGGCCACGCGCGCGGCCAGGGTGCGGGTCCTGCTGTCCGCCCCGCCTTCCCTCCCGGACGCCCTGAGGCCCGTCTACGAGCTGACGTCCGACGGCGGCGTCCTGGACGCGGTACGCCTCCCGCAGCCGATCGGTGACGAGGCCGCGGTGCTACGGCGGATCCTCGACAACGGGCACGGCAAGCTGGCCAACACCTGGCGCGAAGGGCTCATCGCGGTGGCCCGTTCCCAGGGCAGCACACTCACCAAGAACGACGCCCGCTCCCTGATCCGGCAGGCGGCGCCGTGGGCCGAGGGCGTCACCCCGCTGGAGACCCCCCTGCACCGCCTCGCCGACCTCCCCACCACGGTCTCCGCCACGGTCACGGCCCTGTCCAAAACCGCCTGACCCCGGCCCGCACGCACCTCGGTCCCGCGGACGACGGACCCTCACACGCCAGACCCCTGAACGTCAGGCCCGCGCGCGTCGGACCCCTGGACGCGCCAGACCCCTGGACGTCAGACCTCCTGGACGTCAGACCTTCGCGCCAGACCTCTGGACGCCAAGACCCCGACGTGCAGACCTGCGCGCGTCAGACCTGGGAGCGTCAGGTCGCCGCGACCACGCGTTTCTGGATGATGTGGCCGAGCCCGTCGAGGGCCAGGAGCTGCGACATCAGATCCCCCGCCTCCCCCGGCCGCACCGGCCCCGCCCAGGCGACCGTGACGTAGTGGCCGAGCGCCCGCGCCTGCGCGCGGCTGTGCTCGGCGTCGAACGGAACCGCCTGCCGTACGAAGCCGTCCTTGGCGAGCGCCTTCACCAGCGCGTTCGCCGCCCGCCCGTCGGTGAGGTTGAAGATGACGAACTGTCCCGCCCCCGAACCGCCCGCGTACGTCGCCCGCAGCGCCTGCGTGCAACCCGCCGCCGAAGCGCCCCAGAGCGCGTCGTCGCAGTCCGCGAGCTGCTCCGCCGACTCGCGGCGCAAGGAGCCGAGCGTCTCCGTGGCGGGCGTGAACACCTCCCCCACGGTCAGCGGAGCCGCGTCGCGCTGCCGGGAGTCGATGAGCGAGTAGAGCGCCGAGGTCGGTTCACCGCGGAAGGTGGCCGGCCGAGGCTGGGGCCGCAGGAACAGCAGCCAGCTCCCTACGGCGAGCACCGCCAGCACGGCGGCGCCCAGCGGGATCGCGACGCGGGCCCGCATCACGACGCCGGCCCGGTGATCGAGACGACCCGGCGGTAGACGGCCTTCTCGGCCCCCCTGAGCGTCAGTGACAACGAGACGAGGTCGTCCTTCGTCGTCGGGTCGGCGCCGTCGGCCCGGCCGATCCAGACCAGCCCGACGTAGTGGCCCAGGGCGTAGCCGCCGCCCTCGGTGTAGCCGCCCGGCGGGAAGGCGGTCTTGCCGGTGCCGAGCGGGCGTGACCAGCCACCCCGGTAGAGGGTCTTGAGCGAGTCGACCAACTCACTGGCGGCCTTGCCGTCGCGCAGGTTGAGCAGGGTGTACTGGCCGATGTAGCGGCCGTCGGCGCTGGCGTAGACACCGCGGGCCGCCTGGGTGCACTCGCCGTCGGTGACCAGTTCGAGGAGTTGCTCGCCCCAGACGGCGGCCGAGCAGTCGGCGTCGAGCTTGCTGCCGGCGAGCTTGAGCGTGAGCTTCTTCTCCCCGGTGAGCGTCTTCTGCCCGAACACCTCCTTCTCGGTGAGCGGCGCGCGGTCCTTGGCCCGGTCGGCGATCGGCTGGAACAGCTTGGGCGAGGCCCAGCTGTGGTAGACCTCCGGCAATGTCGAGTCGCCCACCACGATGGCGGAGCCTTCCCGCTGCTCAGGTGTGTATTCGCCCAGCGAAGATATGACGACGACCAGCGCGAACGCCACGGCCAGCAGACCCACCACCGACGAGATGATCACGATGAGCTTCTGCTGCCTGGGCTGGAGTCCCAAATGGCTGAGCAGGGGGAATTCCCAGTCGGAGGGTGGGGGGCGCCGGCGCTTGCGGGTCGCCGTTCTGGGGGCCGTCACAGACCACTACCCCCGATCAGGTTGCCGAGCCCGAACGTGAGCCCGGCCGCAACCACGCCGACGATGAGCTGCCGCAGCCCGGAGTAGAGCCAGGAACGCGCGGTCACCCTGGAGACCAGCGCGCCCGCCCCGAACAGCGCCAGGCACGAGAGGATCGCCGACACCCACAGGCTCGTCACACCGAGCAGGTACGGCACCAGCGGCAGGAACGCGCCCACGCCGAAGGACAGGAACGACGAGCCCGCCGCCACCTTGGGCGAGGGCAGGTCGTGCGGGTCGACGCCGAGCTCGCTCTGGGCGTGGACCTCCAGGGCCTGGGCGGGGTTCTCGGAGATCTGCCGGGCCACCTCGGCGGCCAGCTCCGGCGTCACGCCCCGGTTGACGAAGACCTGGGCGAGCTCTTCCTGCTCGGCCTCGGGGTGGCGTTCGAGCTCGCCGCGCTCGACGGCGATCTCGGCCAGGGCCAGCTCGCGCTGGCTGGCCACCGAGACGTACTCGCCGCCGGCCATCGAGAAGGCGCCGGCCGCCAGCCCCGCGATGCCCGCGAGGGCGATGACCTTGGTGTTGGCGGTGCCGCCCGCGACACCGGCGATGAGCGCGAAGTTGGACACCAGTCCGTCCATCGCCCCGAACACCGACGGCCGCAGCCAGCCGCCGGTGACGTCACGGTGCCGGTGGTGCTGCTCCGCGCCCTCGCTCATCGCGAGTTCTTCTCCTGTTGAACGGCTTCGGGGGTCTCCTTCTGCGCCGCGACCGCTCCGTCATCGCCTGCGGACTCCTCGTCCGCCGCCGGGGACTCCGCGCGTACGTCCGCAGGCTCCGAAACGTCCGCAGAGGCCTCCTGCACGGACGCGGACTCCGACGGCGCGACCTCAGGGTCCGGAGAATCGGCCTTGACGACCTCAGGGTCCGGAGAATCCGTCGTGACGGCCTCAGGGGTGTCGTCCGTATCTCCAACCACCGAAGCGGCGGCGGCGCCGTCAGCCGAGTCGGCCTGGTCGGCCCCGTGGGCCGGATCAGGGCCGTCCGGATCGCCTGCGGCCGCGCGATCGACGGCCGGGAGGATGAACTCCTCGCTGTCCTTGTTCCGGGTCGCCCAGAAGTAGATCAGCGCCCCGATGAACACCACGATCGAGGTCCACTGGTTCAGCCGCAGGCTCAGGAACGTCACCGCGTGGTCGACCCCGCCGACGGGGTCGATCCGCAGGCCCTCGATCCAGAACCGCCCGAGCGTGTAGCCGGCCACATAGAGGGCGAACAACCGCCCATGGTGCAGCGCGAACCGCTTACCCGCCCAGAGCAGGGCGAAGCCCAGCAGAAGATCCCAGATCGACTCGTACAGGAACGTCGGGTGGTAGAGCACCCCCGGCTCGCCCCCGTGCATCTGGTCGATCTCCAGCCCCCACGGCAGCGTGGTCGGCCCGCCGTACAGCTCCTGGTTGAACCAGTTGCCCCAGCGCCCGATCGCCTGCGCGAAGGCGATGCCGGGCGCCACCGTGTCGGCCACCGCGCTGAGGGACAGGCCCCGCTTGCGGCAGGCGAGCCAGACGCCGACACCGCCGAGCGCGATCGCGCCCCAGATGCCCAGCCCGCCTTCCCAGATGAACAGGGCCTTGTAGGCCGGCTTGATCGCGCGGGCGCCGAAGTAGGTCTGCCAGTCGGTGATGACGTGGTAAAGGCGTCCGCCGATGAGCCCGAAGATCACCGCCGGCACCGAGATGTCGATGATCGTGCCCTTCTGGCCACCACGGGCGCGCCAGCGGCGCTCGCTCAGCCAGACGGCGAAGATGACACCGAGCACGATGCACAGGGCGTAGGCCCGGATCGGCACGAATCCGAGATACCAGACCCCTTGGGAAGGGCTGGGAATCGAGGCAAGGGGCATGTCAGGTGAGGGTAGCGGAAGCGGGACTACTTGGCCGCCTTCGTGACCGCATCGCGAAGATCCTTTGGTGTGAAGACGACGTTGTTGTCCATGGCCGTGCCGTTCAACTTGACGGTCGGCGTGCCCTGCAGCTTCTGCTCCTTGTTGACCTTGGCGCTGTAGTCGAGCTGGGCCTGGGCGTTCTTCTGGCCGGTGATGCAGGTGTCGATGCCCGCCGCCGTCGCCCCGGCCGACTTGGCCCAGGTCACCAACTGGTCGGTCTTGAAGCCCTCGACCGTCTCGCTGGGCTGGTTCTTGTAGAGCAGGTCGTGGAAGGCGAGCCACTGCTTGCCGTCGGTCAGGCAGCGGGCCGCGGCGCCGGCGCGCACGGAGTTGCCCTTCGTCGGCTCGGTGCTGAAGATGGTGATGGGGTGGTAGACGACCTTGGCCAGGCCCTCAGCCGCGAGGTTCCTGAACGTGCTGCCGCTCACCTCCTCCATCTGCTTGCAGGCCGGACACTGGAAGTCCTCGTAGATGTCGATCACCGGCTTGGCGACCCCGCTCTTGGCCATGACGACCGAGCCGTCGGACTGCACGGTGGTCGGCGCCGTGTCTCCGGCCAGCTCGGCCTGCGACTTGCTGGCGGCGTACCAGGCGCCGAGACCGACCGCCGCCACCGCGACCACGCCCACGGTCATGTAGGTGACGACGCGTTTGCGCTGCTCCCGCGCGCGCTCGGCGGCCTGCTGCGCTCTGATCTTCTCCCGCGCGGACTTCGCGCGCTCCCCCTTGCTCATCACGCGCTCCCCCTTGCTCATCATCAGCCCATCTCCTCCTGGCCGAGAACGTCCTGTCCGTGAACGCCTCGCCCGTGAACGTCCTGTCCGTCAACGTCTTGTCCATCAACGCGCTCGCCGCCCGCCAGCCCGAGAGCCGAGTCGAGCGCGAAGTGCCCCGGCGCGAAGCGCACGGTCCAGGCGCCGAGCACCACAAGACCGAAGTCGCGCAGGATGTCGAGCAGGTAGGCCGGCTGCTGTCCCGCCCCCAGCTGGCCGCCGCCGCCGAAGCAGCCGCAGTCGATCCGCAGGCCGTGCGCCCACGCCCAGGCGATGCCGAAGACGAAGGCGAACATGAGCAGCGCGCCGACCACCCCGGCCACCCTGGTCATCAGGCCCACGACCAGCAGCACCCCGACCACGATCTCCAGGATCGGCAGGCCGTAGCCCACGGTCGTGGCGAGCGAGTCGGGCAGCAGTTGGTAAGCCTTGACCGCCACGACGGAGTCGGACGGATTGCCGATCTTCAGCCATCCGGCCGCGATCAGCACCCCGCCCAGGACCAGCCGGGCGACGGTCGTCACCCAGGGTACCGCTGAGCGGACGTTACGTGACGGTTGCGACGCGACCACGACTAGGGCTCCTCTTTCTCTGCGCTGGAAAGCGCACAGTACCGGGAACTCATCTGACCACGCCCGGGATAAGACTCGGTTAAGACAGTTTTCGCGTACTCCAGGCGTACGCGATGCTCACTAAACCGACGTTACTCGCAGGTCAGCCTGGCGGCTCCCCAGTCCGCATGGTCATTGCCGTTGCCGTCACCGGCGTCGCCCGCCACGAGGTCCACGTAGCGGGCGCCGGTGAGGTCGGCGGTCAGTTCGTAGGCCGGGTCGGCGGCGCGCAGCACTGGGCTGTGTGCCTTGATCACCCCGTCGGCGACCACGCTGTACTCCACGGAGCCCCTGGTGGCCTGGACGTCGTCCACGCCGACGGAGGCTGTGAAGGCCGTACACCGGCCTCCGAGGTAGTAACGGACGTCGGCGGGCGCGTGCGTGCCCAGCCCCTTGGCGAACGTCTGGCCGCCGATCACGATCGGCGTGCCGTCGGCCGCGCCGAGGTCGCCGTTGGAGCGATCGCGTTCGACCGGCCCCCAGCCGTTGGCGGCGCTGACCCACTCCAGGTCGCTCGCCCAGGCGTCCGCGGTGGGCGGCGGCGGCGGCGTACGCACCGTCGCCACCGCGTCGAGCGACTTGGCGGCTCCCGCCGCGGTGTAGACGGCACGGGCCTTCAGCTCGTAGGTGGCGTAGGGCGCGTCCGCGGGCGGCGTCACCTTCCAGGTGGTCACCAGCTTGCCGCCGGGCTCCACGGTGCCGGTCCCGTTCCCGGTGACGTCCCATCCCTCGGGTACGCCCAGCGTCACCTTGACGTCCTGGGCCGTCACGTCCTCCAGGTTGACGAACGTCGTGGTGACCTCGGAGGCCGCCCCCTGCTCGAAGGCGGGTGAGGCGGGCACCACGTCCAGCGACCCGCACGCCTGGGCCTCGGGATCGGCACCGAGGTCCTTGACGGCGAAGTCGTCGAGGACGAAGTCGGCCCCGGCCTGCTCGGGCAGCAGCGAGCGGAGCCCGACCCAGGCCTCGCCACAGCCCGCGACCACCCGCTCGGCGAACCTGCCGGTGGTCCGCCGCTCGGGCACCGGTGTCCGCCGGGTCTCCACGCTGGACCCGCCCTTGTCGTAACCGGTCACCCAGGCGTAGGCGCCGGCCAGGGCGCTCTGGTAGCCGAACGACACCTCGTAGGCGTGTCCCGGCTCGAACCGGACGGTCTGCGGCACGGTCCGGTAGACCAGCCCCTGGCGCTCCTCGTGCGCCTTGAGCGACCAGTCGCCGCTGATCACGTCGTCGACGCTCTTGCCGTTCCAGCCCGCCCGCGTGTACGGATCATGCCGCTCCGACAGGTGCGTACGGGCGTCGAACGCGCCCCCGGCGTCACCCTTGACGAACGGGCCCCACCCCGGCTCGGCCGACTCGAACGTCTCGGTCTCACCCGCCGGGTCGCTCTTGAGGAGCCGTACGTCGTCCACCCGGACCTTCGCCTCACCTGCGGCGGCCGTGATCCGCAGCGTGACGGAGTCGCGCGGGGCGATGAAAGCGACCTTGACGCGCTGGAAGTAGGTGTCGTGCTTCTCGTCCGAGGCGATGTAGTTCTTCGCCGTCGAGCGCTGGATCGTCACCTTCTGGCCGCCGGCCTCCAGGGTGGTCTGCCTGGCTCGCCCGGGTTCGACCTCGACGAAGGCCGAGGCGGTGTAGGCGTGTCCAGGCTGGAGGCCGGTCAGCCGCTGCTCCAGCCGGGCCTGCGGGCCGCCGCCGAGCAGGGCCATGCGCTGGCCGAGCTCGTTCTTCTGGATACTCACCGGGCCGGTGACCTGCCAGTCGCGCAGTCCGTCGCCGTTGAAGCCGGGATCGCGGACGCCGCTCCCCTCGCCCCACCGGGGCGCGGCCTGGGCGGGCGCCCTGCCGGGGTAGAGCACGTACGGCACGCCCGCCTCGGCCCGCAGGGTGATCTTGCCGTCGGCCGGGGTGACGACGCCCACCCGGACCCGGCCCTGGTCGGTGAGCTTGTAGACGGTCAGCGGCCGGGTGGCGTCCCAGGTGGTGGTGCCGCCGGCCGGGTTGTAGTGGTAGTACTTGCCCTCCCACGGCAGCAGGTACGTGCCGCCGTCGAGCACCTTGTGACCGTCCGCGAACAACTGGCGCCTGCCGTCTGCCAACCTGCCGCTCACACCGCCGGTGAAGACGATCTCGTCGGCGTTCCAGTCGGTGATCTGGTAGTGCTGCAGGAACTTGGCCGGCAGGTTGTACTCCCAGATGTTGCGGTAGAAGGCGGTGAAGTCGTTCTCCGCGGTCCAGCCCTCGAACTCCACAATGCGGGCGTTCCCGAGAATGGGGTGGGCGTTCCAGACGTCCTTCTCACCGTTGCGGATGAACCGGATGATCTGCGAGTTCAGCCCCTTGTTGGTGGCTCCGCCGTAGTTGAGGTCGTTGGCCCAGTGTGACCAGAGCGACGAGCGCTCCAGCTTGTCGGCCCATTCGGTGGCCACCTGCCAGCCCTGTCCGCGCAGCTCGGTGAGCAGGCGGTCGGCGACCCAGCCGTGCGGCCGGTACACGTCCACGTACAGGACGGCCAGGTTCCTGTCGGTCTCGGCGCGCAGCTGCCGGAACCGCTTGGCGAGGGTGCCCCTGGTCAGGTCGCCACGCTGGTCTATCAGGTACGACTGGTCGAGCCAGTTCCAGCCCTTGGTGTCCTTGTTGACGAGCTGCTCGCTGAAGCTCTTGGCCTCGGGGTAGGACTCGGTGGCGTTGACGTGCACCCCGAAGGTGGCGTTCCAGTCTTTCCCGGTCTTGAGCAGGGTGTTGAGGTCGGCCAGGCCGCCGGCGCGCTTGTTGTAGTTGCCGCCGTAGTCGGGGTGGGCCGAGTCGTGGCCCTCCGACTGGTAGCCCTTGAGCAGGGCGAGCTGGCCCAGGCCGTCGGTGGCCAGCGAGATCCGCTTGACGTCGTCGAGCGTGCGCAGGAACGGGTGGGTGGCCTGGCTGGAGAAGTTGAACGGGATGTGCGCGATCACCCGGTCCTTGGTCTGGTCCGCGCCGGGCGCCTTGACGCCGATGCTCCTGAACGCGACCGCCCCGTCCTGCCAGTCGAGGGCGCCGTCGCCGTTGGCGTCGGGGGTGACCACGACCTTGGCCCACGGCAGGTCTTCGGTGAAGGGCGCGCCGGTGCCCCGGTAGGTCCACTGGCCGCTCCACACGCCCACCCTGACCCGGCCGCCGTCCTCCTGCCTGGCCTGGTGCCAGAAACGGGCCGCGTCCTTGTCGGTGACGCCTGAGGGGCGGTCGTAGGTGGAGTTCGACTCGACGGCGGCGGCCAGGGAGCCGGTGTTGACGATGGCGTACGAGGCGCCGATCGGGGCGGCGTCGGGCGCGGTCCGCGGGGTCACGGCGGCGAAGACGTCGGCCGTACGGGTGGAGTTGGGGTCGAGCCTGGTGAACGCGGTCGCGGCGCCCGGCTGGTCGCTCGACACCGACACCAGGTCGTGGCCCGGCAGGTCGATCGTGTTGACCCGGAACGCCTCGGTGTCGGTGACCGCGTCGATCGCGAAGGTCGTCACCCGGCCCTTGACGCGGATGCTGGCGTCCAGCGTGACCCCTGCCTCGACGGTCAGCCGGTAGCGGGCCGAGGCGCCGTCGGTGCCGCGCAGGGCGACCGTGGCTTGGTACGGCGTGCCGTTCAGCACCACGGCGGGCACCGCGGTGCTGCCGTCGAGCACGGCGCCGCTCGCCTTGTCGGTGTAACGCAGGATCCTCGGGAAGGCCGGGTCGAGCTCGACGGCCAGTTGCCCGGAGGAGATCGTGAGCGGCTCGGCTACGGTGGTGGGCTCGGGAGCCAGGTTCTGCTGCGTGGGGGGCGGGGGCGTGGGGCCGGTGGGCGACTGGTCCGGCGAGGGCAGCTCGTAGGTGGGCGTGGGCTCGGGCGCCGGGGTGGGGCTGCCCTGTACAGGGGTGGCCTGCGCGGGGGCGGCCTGCGCCGGGGCTGTCAGGGTGATCGCCGATAAGGCGAGGGCGGCCGCGAAACTAACAGGACGTCGACGCATATATGTCCCTTCAAAGGTATGCGTCGCACTGGGTGTGGCCCCGATACCCACACCCGCCGCCGCGACACGCGCCATGGACCGACGCCAGAAATACTGACACTTGTCCGGTTACGAGTCGCGGGAATTGACAGAAACAGTTAGGCGCGGGAACGGACGCCTTCGGCCATCTCGCGAGCCAGCACGGCGATCGACTCGCGACCCGCGGCCTCGTCGGGAGCGTCGAGCATCCGGCGGATGAACGCCGATCCCACGATGACGCCGTCGGCGTAGCCGGCCACCTCGGCCGCCTGCTTGCCGGTGCCGACGCCCAGGCCCACGCACACCGGCAGCGCGGTGTGCGCGCGGGTGCGCTTGACCAGGTCCTCGGCCGCCACGTTGACGGTCTCCCTGGCGCCCGTGACGCCCATCAGCGAGGCCGCGTAGACGAACCCGGTGCAGCAGTCGACGACGGCCTTGATGCGCGCCTCGGTGGAACTGGGCGCCACCAGGAACACGGTGTCGATGCCCGCCGCGGCCGAGGCCGCCCGCCACGGCTCCGACTCCTCCGGCGTCAGGTCGGGCGTGATCGTGCCGACGCCGCCCGCGTTGGCCAGGTCACGCGCGAACCGCTCGGCACCGTAGCGGTCGATCGGGTTCCAGTAGGTCATGACCAGCGTGGCCGCGCCGGTGGCGGCGACCCCCTCGACCGTCCGCATGACGTCGGCGATCCGGGTGCCGTTGAGCAGCGACCGGTGCACGGCGTCCTGGATGGTCGGCCCGTCCATGAGCGGGTCGGAGTAGGGCAGGCCGATCTCGATCACGTCGCAGCCGGCCTCGACCAGGGCGGCGGCCGCGGCGACGGCGCCCTCCTTGGACGGGAAGCCCGCGGGCAGGTAGCCGACGAGCGCGGCCCGGTTCGCCGCCTTCGCCGTGGCGAAAACCGTCTGAAGAGTAGTCATGATCGTCCGTTCTCAGTGGTCGAGGGCCGCATCGCCGCCGTCCTTGCCATGGTGCCATCGGCCGCTGTGCTCGGGCATCTCCCGGAGCCGGTGCGGCGCGAACCCCGGGCCGTCAGAGGTTGAAGTACTTCATCGCCGTGCCCATGTCCTTGTCGCCGCGCCCCGAGAGGTTGACCAGGATGGTCGCCTCGGGCCCCAGCTCACGGCCGAGCTCCAGCGCGCCCGCCAGGGCGTGGGACGACTCGATGGCCGGAATGATGCCCTCTGTCCTGGCCAGCAGCGAGAACGCCGCCATCGCCTGGTCGTCGGTGACCCCGTGGTAGGCCGCCCGTCCGCTGTCCTTGAGCCAGGCGTGCTCGGGCCCGACGCCCGGGTAGTCGAGGCCGGCCGAGATCGAGTGCGACTCGATCGTCTGGCCCTCCTCGTCCTGCAGGACGTAGGTGCGCGAGCCGTGCAGCACGCCGACCGAGCCGGCGGTGAGCGTGAGCGCGTGCTCGCCGCTCGCCAGGCCGTGGCCGGCCGCCTCGTAGCCGTGCAGCTGGACGCCCTCGTCGCCGATGAAGGCGTGGAAGATGCCGATCGCGTTGCTGCCGCCACCGACGCAGGCGCAGACCGCGTCGGGCAGCTTGCCGGTCAGCTCCAGCATCTGACGGCGGGCCTCGACGCCGATGATGCGCGCGAAGTCGCGCACGATCTCGGGGAACGGGTGCGGGCCCGCGACGGTGCCGAACAGGTAGTGGGTGGTGTCGACGTTGGTGACCCAGTCGCGGAACGCCTCGTTGATGGCGTCCTTGAGTGTCTGGGAGCCGTTGCTCACCGGCACCACCGTGGCGCCGAGCAGCTTCATCCTGGCCACGTTGAGCGCCTGGCGCTCGCAGTCGACCTCGCCCATGTAGATGACGCACTCCAGGCCGAGCAGGGCCGCCGCCGTGGCCGTGGCCACGCCGTGCTGGCCCGCGCCGGTCTCGGCGATCACTCGCTTCTTGCCGAGCCGCTTGGTCAGCAGCGCCTGGCCGAGCACGTTGTTGATCTTGTGGGCGCCGGTGTGCGTGAGGTCCTCGCGCTTGAGGATGATCCGCGCGCCGCCGGCCTGCTCGGCGAAGCGCGGCACCTCGGTCAGCGTGGTCGGCCGGCCCGCGTACGTACGCAGCAGGTGATCGAACTCGCGCAGGAACGAGGCGTCGTTCTTGGCCTTCTCGTAGACCGCGGCGACCTCGTCGAGGGCCGGGATGAGCGCCTCGGGAACGTAGCGCCCGCCGAAGATGCCGAACTTGCCGTGCACGTCGGGGTCGTTGCCGTAGGCGCCGTTACCCGCCAGGTCGGCGGCGGTGAGGATGGTGCCGTCGTTTGCCACTGCTATCCCTCTGCTCCGTGGTCGGGGCGCGTCGCGGGGTGAGCGCCGGCGGTCACCAGCGCCTCCACGGCCTTGCGTGGATCCTTGCCGGTGACCAGGCTCTCGCCCACCAGGACGGCGTCGGCGCCGACCCGCGCGTAGGCGAGCAGGTCATGCGGACCTCGAACGCCCGACTCCGCGATCTTGATCACATTATCGGGGACCTTGGGCGCCAGCTTGGCGAACACGTCGCGGTCGACCTCAAGTGTCTTCAAATTGCGGGCGTTGATCCCGATGATCCGGGCACCCGCCGCGACCGCCCGCTCCAGCTCCTCCTCGGTGTGCACCTCGACCAGCGGGGTGAGCCCGATGGACTCGGCCCGCTCGATCAGCGACACCAGGGCCTCCTGCTCCAGGCAGACCACCATCAGCAGCGCCAGGTCGGCGCCGTGGGCCCTGGCCTCCCAGAGCTGGTAGGAGGTCAGGATGAAGTCCTTGCGCAGGATCGGGATGTCGACGCGGGCACGGACCGCGGCCAGGTCCTCGAGGCTGCCGCCGAACTTGCGCCGCTCGGTCAGCACGCTGATGACGTGGGCGCCGCCCGCCTCGTAGTCGGCGGCCAGCGCGGCCGGGTCGGCGATCGCGGCCAGCGCGCCCTTGGACGGGCTGGAGCGCTTGACCTCGGCGATCACCGAGATCCGGTCGCCGCCGAGCGCGGCGATCGCGTCTTTGGGCGCGGCAGCCCGGTCGGCCCGCCGCTTGAGCTCGTCAAGCGACACGGCCTGCTGGCGGGTGGCGAGGTCGGCGCGCACCCCGTCGAGGATGTCGTCGAGGACGCTCGGCCCTTCGGTCCGCTCACTCACGCGCTTGGGGTCCCTCCGGTCGGCAGTTGGGGGCGGCAGAGAGTTCGCATCGCGTCCGCTCCCGGCCTGTCCTGCGATGGTATCGGCCCCGCACCGGTCACCTCACCACAGACCCCCGACTACGGCGCGAGGAACGCCCCGAATGGCAGGTTTCGGACCACCCAGTACACCAGCACTATGCCGAGAAACGCCCAAAGCCAAGCGGGATGCGCGAGTGTCGTCCGTCGCGGCCTTCCCTGCCAGGCGCGGACCAGCCAGCGCCCCCACCAGAACAGCAGGAAGGGGATCATCACCATGGCGAGCGGGTTGAGGCCGAGCGCGGTCACCGGGTCGAGGTGGGCCAGCGCGTGGATGGTGCGCAACGTACCGCAGCCCGGGCAGTACAGGCCGGTGGCCCACAGGAACGGGCAGGTCGGATAGTGGCCCGGCTGGTTGGGGTCGATCGTGCCGACGACCGCGAACACCGCCCCCGCCGCTGCGGCGACGCCGAGCGGCGCGAGCACGGACCTGAGCCGGTCGGTGCCGCGCCGCTCGATGTTCGCGGTGCCCATCAGTATCCGGAGGACGGCGCGTTCGCGGCGACGATCACGAACAGCAGGATGTAGCCGATGACGATGAGGATGTTGATGATCGCGCCGAAGATCAGCGCGCGCTTCCACCATGTCTTGGCCTCTTCCGAGGACTGGACGGCGCCCTGGTAGTCGCCGGCCTGCCACTTCGAGTTCACCTGTGACGACTTGACAATCGACACGATACCGAAGGGGAGGCAGCAGAACAGCGTCGTGAGGATGGCCGCGACCAGGTGGTTGTCCGGCGGGGTCTGCGGCGCGCCGTAGCCGCCGGGCTGGCCGTAGCCGCCACCGGGGGGCGGGCCGTAGCCGGGAGGCTGCTGGCCGTAGCCGCCGCCGCTCGGGGGCTGCTGACCATAGCCGCCACCGCCACTGGGCGGCTGCTGACCGTAACCGCCACCGCCACTCGGGGGCTGCTGACCGTAACCACCACCACCGCTGGGCGGCTGCTGGCCATAGCCACCGCCGGCGGGCGGCTGCTGACCGTAACCGCCACCGCCACTCGGCGGCTGCTGACCGTAACCGCCGCCGGGCGGCTGGGCGCCGTAACCGCCGTCGCCCTGGTTTCCGTAGCTCATGCTAATTGCTCCTCATGTGGTCATTCTGTGGCGAGTTGCGCGCGGCAGCCTAGCGACAAACCGCTAACGACGTGGAATAACGTCCACGTTGCGGACAATTTGTGACCGGACTGAAAGTCCTGCCGGTCAGTAGTTCCCGGCCGTGGCGGCGGTCGAGAGCCCCACCAAAGCGAGCCACATGCCGCCGAAGAAGATCCAAAGGATCACCCAGAGCACGATCGTGATGTACGAGGTGATCAGGCCGCCCATGGCCATGCCCTGGCCTTCCTCACCGGTGCGCTTGATGCGGCTGAGCGCCATGTGGCCGACGACGGCGCCGGGGATGCTGGTCAGGCCGCAGAACAGCAGGCCGACGATGCCCAGCACGAGCGAGGTGATGGCCAGCCCGCTGGTGGACCTCGGCGGAGCCCCGTACGCGCCGTAGCCGGGTTGCCCGTAGGCGCCCGGCGGCTGCTGACCATAGCCGTAGCCGGACTGCTGGCCGTACCCGTATTCACCGGATGGCTGCTGGCCGTAACCGCCCTGCCAGCCGTAGGAGCCGCTGGGCGGCTGCTGGCCATAACCGCTCGGGGGTTGCTGGCCGTATCCGGGAGGCTGACCGTAGCCCCCGCCGGGCGGCGGCGCGCCGTAACCCCCGCTGTTGCCCTCGTCCCCGTAGCTCATGCCCGTGGCTCCTCGTCCCCTCTTGACCCGTTGCAGAGGAAGCTTATTGACAAAACGTCCGGCGGTCCGGCAACGGTTCAGACCGTGGATTATTTGTGATGAGTCCGCGACAGAGAGGGATCGGCCGAGGCCGGGACCGAGGCGCTCGATCGGCCGCGCACCGCCGCCAGCACGCCGCCGAGAGCCGCCGCCGCGGTGGTGAGCAGGAAGGCGGTACGGAAGTCGCCATGGCCGGGCGACATGCCCAGAACGAGCGTCAGGACGGCCACGGTGACGGCACCGGAGAGATACTGCGACGTGGTCAGCAGCGCTCCCGCCGTGCTCTGATGGGCGGCCGGCACGTCATGGGTCCCGATGATGAACATGGACGTGTAGATGGCCCCGTGCCCGAACCCGCTGAGAAGCAGCCCGGGAAGCAGATCGGCGGCGTAGGAGTCCCCGTGCAGCGCCAGGGAGAGCCAGAGCAGACCCACGGTCGCGACGGCGAACCCGGCGACGAGCACGTTCGCCGCCCCGAACCTCCGCACCGCCCGTCCCGCCGTCGTGCTGCCGACGGTCACCATGATCGCCAGCGGCAGGAACGCCAACCCCGCTCGTACCGGCGTATATCCCTTCATTTCCTGCAGAAGCAGGGTGAGCAGGTAGAACTCCGACCCGACACTCGCCATGTAGAGCGCGGTCGCCGCCGCCCCGGCACGCAACGATCTCGTACGCCGCAGAACGGGCTCGATGAGGACGTTGGGCGAGACCCCCTCATTCCGTACGAACCCGACGAACAACACCACCGCAAGGCCGAGGCAGACGAGGGTCGCCGGCGACCCCCACCCTTGGGAGGAGCCGAGCGTCAGCCCGAGCACCAACGTGAGCACGGTGCCGGTCCCGAGCACCGAGGCGAGCACGGGAACGCGGTCGGGCGTGCCGTCGCCGGTGGCGGGCCGGGCCGAGGCGATCCAGACGGCCGCTCCCAGCGCGCACAGCAGCGTGAGCGGGACGTTGATGACGAACGTGAGCCGCCACGACGCCGCCGTCAGCAGCCCGCCGAGTATCGCCCCCACCGCCAGCCCCGAGGCGCCGACCGACCCCCACACCGCCAGCGCCCTGGCCCGCGACGCCCCCGGCGGGAACGTCGTCCCGATCAGCCCGAGCACGGCCGGCTGCAGCAGCGCCGCCCCGAGCCCCTGCACCCCCCGCGCGGCCAGCAGCAGCGTCCCGTCACCTGCCGCCCCGCCCACCGCGCTGGCGACGCCGAACAGCACGATGGAGACGACGAAGAGCCGCTTGGCGCCCACCCGATCCGACAGGCGCCCCCCGACCACGAGGAACCCGGCGAAGAGCACGGCGTAGGCGCTCACGATCCACTGGGCGAGCGCCGGTTCGAGCCGCAGGTCGGTGGCGATGCTGGGCAGGGCGATATAGATGATCGAGTAGTCGAGGGCGATGAGGAACTGCGCCACCGACAGCACGGCCAGCGTGGCGGACGCGCGCCCGGCCGCCGCGACCGCCCCCGCGGCCGCAGGCGCCGCGGTCAATTCCCGAGATGTCATGCGGACATGATCGAACCTTCACACTAGTGTGAAGGAAAGCCGTCGGGAGGAGTCGTTCCGGTGAGGATCGGAGAGCTGGCCGAGCGTACGAACGTGCCTACCCGGCTCCTGCGCTACTACGAGGAGCAAGGGCTGCTCTCCCCCAAACGGGCGGCGAACGGCTACCGCGACTATCCGGAGGAGCTCGTCGACCGGGTGACGCAGATCCGCGGCCTGCTCGACTCCGGCGTTCCGACGAGGATCATCAAGCAGATCCTCCCGTGCCTCGACAATCCCTGCACGATCCACGTCACGGACGCCACGCCGGAACTGATCGCGAGCCTCGAACAGCAGCGCGACCAGATGGACGCGCGCATCCGCTGCCTGGCCAGAAACCGCGACGCGATCAACGCCTACCTCGACGTGGTCCGCCGCGACCCGCACTAAGTCGGGTCGTCGCCGCGGTCCAGGGCGTCCCACAGGGAGCGGTCGTCGGTGGGCGGGGGTGGCTCCCGGGTGTATCGGGCGGACATGCCGGCCCATCCGCCGCCTCGTACGACGGCCACGACGCCGCCCGCGACCATCAGCGCCGCCCCGAGACCGCACACCACGGGCCACAACGCCACCGCGTCCCACTGGATCGCGCCGGTCACCCGCATGACGTTCCGCTCACGCAGCCAGCTCAGCACGCCGCTGCCGTCGGCCGCCTGCCACGCGCCGAGCCCGGCGCCCACTCCGCACAGGGCCAGCAGCACGCCGATCACCCGGCGGCCGATCGCCTTCGTGGCCAGCACGGCCACCACCCCGGCCAGCCCCGCCAGCGCCAGCGGCGTCAGCACCGGACTGAGGTCACCGCCGGTCGGCGCGGCCACCACGCCCGTCCCTGCGCCCCGGACATTCGTCACCCAGGCCCGCCCGGTGGCGACCAGCACCAGCACACACCCGAGCACCGTCCCCACCAGCCAGCCGACCAACTCCCGCCGCCCCCGCCGAACAGCGGCGTCCGTCTCCGGCCCCGTGCCCAGCTCAGCACCGATGCCCGGCTCAGGACCGGCACCCGGCTCTGGTCCGGTGTCCGTCATGGCGCGATCGTCACCTCGAGCGGATCGGCGTCGAAGCACGTGTGGTCACCGGTGTGGCAGGCCGCCCCCACCTGATCCACCTTCAGCAGCACCGTGTCACCGTCACAGTCGAGCGACACCGCCTTGACGTGCTGCACGTGTCCCGACGTATCGCCCTTCACCCAGTACGCCCCCCGGCTGCGCGACCAGTACGTGGCCCGTCCCGTGGTGAGCGTGCGATGCAGCGCCTCGTCGTCCATCCAGGCGAGCATCAGCACTTCGCCGGAGTCGTACTGCTGGACGATCGCGGGCACCAGCCCGTCGCCGTTGCGCTTGAGCCGCGCGGCGATCTTGGGGTCAAGGGACATGCCGTCATTCAACCAGCCGGAGTGGTCACTCCCCGAATCGGCTGACGGTCAGCGCAGCTGGTCGAGTGCCTGCGACAACGTCTCGTAGATCGGGAACAGCGGTGCGATGTTGGTCCGGCGCAGGCGTCTCATCACCTGTCCGTCCGTGGCCACCAGCGCCATGGTCCCGTCGCGGTCTCGCAAGGTGGCCAGCTGGCGCACCAGCACCCCCAGGCCTGTCGTGTCGATGAAGGTCACATTGCTCAGGTCGACGACCAGACGCGGTCCGTGGGTCGCGACCGCCTCGTCGAAGCATTTGCGGACCTTTGACACATTGTCCGCATCCACCTCACCCGCGAGGCTCACGACCACGCGCTCGCCATGCCGGCGTCGCGTCATTTCCAGCACATCCACGCCCATGCTCCTCATGACTCCGCCATCAGCGGGCCCCCGCGTGAAAAGGTACACGGGGCCGAGACGAGTTACCGAGGGTTTTGTGAAGAACGCATTACGTGATGGCGCGAGGCGGAGTAGTTTCCTGTGCTACGCGCGGCAGGGAGGGACGATCGTGGTGGACGTCGCGGGTTCCGTCCTCGATCCCGACCTGGGAGATCACGTCTGTCTGCCGTTCCACGGGGATCGGGAGCGGATGGCGGCGACCAGGGAGTTCACGGTGAACGGGCTGCGTCGCCACACCAGAGTGGTGATCATCACCCACACCGACACACCGGAGCGGACGCGGGAGTGGCTGGCGCCGCTCGTGCCGGGGCTGGCGGCGGCGGAGGCGGCCGGTCAGGTCGAGATCAAAGCCTGCGATCCCCGGTGGCTGCTGGGTGAGCTGGTCGCGGCCGGCGAGCAGGCCCGCGAGCACGGGCAGCGCGGCGTCTACGCGCTGGTCGACGCGGCGTGGGGGGTGCACGACGCGGTGGGGCTGGAGGGGTTCGAGGCGGCGGCCAACGCGTTGTTCGGTGAGCGGTGGCTGGCGGCCGTGTGCCAGTACGATCGCGGGCTGTTCTCGGCCGAGGCCGCGAACCGGGCGGCGGCCATCCATCCGATCGCGCCCGGGCAGGCGCTGCTGCGGTTCGCCAACCTGTGCCCGCAGCCGGGGCTGCGGCTGTCGGGTGACGTCGACATCACCAACAGGCAGGCGTTCGCCTCGGTGCTGGCGCAGTTGGAGGCGGTGGCGGCCGAGGTGGTCATCGACGCGACGGCGCTCGACTTCATCGACGCCGGGTCGGCCCAGTTGCTGGCGGTGACGGCGCTGGCCAGGACGGACCACCGCACGGTGGTGGTGTGCCGCGGGACGGTCGCGCGCGTGCTGCGGCTGATCAGGGCCGACGAGGCCGTCACCGTCCGCCGGGCCGGCGATGTATAGGCAGGTGCTGTGTACGGGATTCGCGCAAGGGCGGATCACGGCTCTGCGGAGGCTGGTCTCCGAGCACGCGGCCGAGGAGGGGCTGGCGGGCAAGCGGCTGGAGGACTTCGTGCTGGCGGTCAACGAGATCACCACGAACGCCGTGCTGCACGGCGGGGGCGGCGGGCTGCTGCGGCTGTGGCGGTACGACGACCGGTTGTGGTGCGAGGTGGCCGACAAGGGGCCCGGCCTGCCGCCGGGCTGGGTGGGCGCCTCATGCACTCCGCCGGGGCATGAGTCGCGCGGGCGGGGGTTGTGGCTGACCCGCCTGCTCTGCGACGAGGTCACGGTCCTGTCCGGCCCTGGCGGCACCAGCGTACGGTTCGCCGCCAGGGAAGCGGACAGTGAAGCCAGCGGGGAAGCCGGCAGTGAATGAGCCTACGAGTGCGCGGCCGACACCCAGGAGGCGTGCAGGTCGGCGTAGACGCCCGGCTCGGTCACCAGTTCGGCGTGCGACCCTCGCTGCACCAGCCGTCCCGTGTCGAAGACGAGCACCTCGTTGGCGTTCTCGGCCGTCGACAGCCGGTGCGCGATCGAGATGGCCGTCCGGCCCCGGGTGACGCCTTCCAGCGCCCGCGCCAGCCGTACCTCCGTCGCCGGGTCGACCGCCGAGGTGGCCTCGTCGAGCAGCAGCAGGTCGGGGTCGGCCAGGTAGGCGCGGGCGAGCGCGACGAGCTGGCGTTCGCCCGCCGAGAGCGACTCGCCGCGCTGGCCGACCGGGGTGTCGAGGCCCGCGGGCAGGCCTTCCAGCCAGTCGGCCAGGCCGAGTTCGGTCATGGCCAGCACGATCTCCTCGCGCGTGGCGGCGGGGCGGCCGTACTGGATGTTCTGCTCCAGAGTGCCGTCGAACAGGAAGCCGTCCTGCGGCACCATCACGATGCGCTCGCGCAGCGAGGAGAAGCGCACGTCGCGCAGGTCGTGGCCGTCGACGGTGACGCGGCCCGAGACCGGGTCCATGAGCCGGGTGAGCAGTTTGGCGAACGTGGTCTTGCCGGAGCCGGTCTCGCCCACGATCGCGATGCGCGAGCGCGGCGGGATCGACAGCGTGACCTCGCGCAGCACGGGGACGCCGCCGGGGTAGCTGAAGTGCACGTCCTCGAAGGCGACGGAGATCGGGCCGCGCGGCAGTTCCACGCCGGAGTCGCCGGGGTCGGCCACGTCCGGCGGCGTGTCGAGGACGCCAAGGATGCGCCGCCAGCCGGCGACCGCGTTCTGGGCCTCGTTCAGCACCTCGGTGGCGGTCTGCAGGGGCGAGACGAACAGCGTGACCAGGAACAGGAACGCCACCAGCCGCCCGGCCGTGATCTCGCCCGACAGCCCGAGCCGGACCCCGAGCAGGACGATCCCGGAGATGGCCACGGCGGCCACGATCTCGGTCAGCGGGAACACGAACCCGACGATCGTCTGCGCCTTGGTCTGCGCGGCCCTGTTGGCGTCGACGGCCGTGTCGATGCGGTCGGCGGTGCGCCGCTCGGAGGCGTACGCCCTGATGACGGTGGCGCCGACGACGGACTCGCTGACGGCGGCGAGCATGTCGCCGGTCCGCTCGCGGACGGTGGTGTAGGCGCCCGACAGCCAGCGCTGGAAGCGCGGCAGCGCGATCACCAGCGGGATGAAGCAGACCCAGACCAGCAGCGTGAGCTGCCAGGAGTAGACGAACATCAGCACGCTGGCCACGAGCACCTGGCCGAACGCCACGATGATCATCAGCCCGCCCCACTGCATGAACGTGCTGATCTGGTCGACGTCGTTGGTGACGCGGGAGACCAGGGCGCCGCGGCGCTCGGTGTTCTGGGTGAGCACGGACAGGTCGTGCACGTGGCGGAAGCCGCGGACCCGCAGGGTGGCCAGTGAGGACTCGGTCGCCTTGTAGAGGCGAACGTTCATGACATATCCGGCGATGGCGGTCAGGATCACGGCGGCGGCGCACAGGGCGACGGCCCGCCAGATGTACGGCATGTCGGGCGCGCTGCCCTTGAGGCCGGTGTCGATGGTCTGCTGCACCGCGATCGGCACGATGATCTTGCCGACGGTGGCGATGACGGCCAGCGCCAGCGTCCCTGCCAGGCCCCTGCGGAACTCCGGCGTGAGCGAGAACCCCTGGCGGATCGTGGCCAGCGCGGATCGCTCGGCGTTGCCGCGGATCCCCTGCTCCACGCTCATGCGCTGACCTCTTCCTCGGTGATCTCGATCTCGATCGCGGCCCGTTCGGCTTCCTCCCGCTCGTAGGCGGTCACCAGGTTCCGGTAGCCCTCGCAGCGCCCCAGCAGCTCCTCGTGGCCGCCTCGGTCCACGACCCGGCCCCGGTCCAGGTAGACGATCTCGTCGGCCAGGGCGATCGTGGCCATCCGGTAGGCGACGACCACGACGCTGGACGCCGCGTCGCGCAGGCCGTACAGGATCTTGGCCTCGACCTGCGGGTCGACGCTGGAGGTCGCGTCGTCGAGGATGAGCAGGCGCGGGCGGCGGACGACCGCGCGGGCCAGCGCGAGCCGCTGGCGCTGGCCGCCGGACAGTGACGTGCCGCGCTCGCCGACGCGCGTGTCGAGGCCCGAGGCGAGCCTGCCGACGAACGCGTCGGCCTGGGCCACGCGCAGCGCCGCCCACACCTCCTCGTCGTCGACGTCCAGGCCGAGCGCGATGTTGCCGCGTACGGTGTCGTCGAACAGGAAGGTCTGCTGCGGCACCAGCGCGACGGACCCGGCCAGCGCGCCGTAGGCGAGCCGCCGCACGTCGACGCCGTCGAGCAGCACCTGTCCCGAGGCCGGGTCGACCAGCCGCACGAGCAGCTGGACCAGCGTCGACTTGCCGGAGCCGGTCGGCCCCACCAGAGCGACGGTACGGCCGGCGGGCACGCCGAAGGTGACGTCGTGGAGCACCGCGTCCGTGCCGTAGGCGTAGGAGACGCCCGACACCTCCAGCTCGGCGGGCCGGGCCTCGCTCAGCTCGGCCTCGCCGTACTCCATCGACCCCTCGGCGTCCAGTACGGCCTGCACCCGCTGCCAGCCGACGACGCTGCGCGGCAGCTCGGCCAGCACCCAGCCGAGCGCCCGGATGGGAAAGGACAGCAGCGTGAACAGGTAGGCGACCTGCACCAGTTCGCCGGAGTCGATCGAGGCGGTGGACAGCCGCAGCGCGCCGACGCCGAGCACCGCGAGCACGCCGAGCGTGGGCAGCGCCTCCAGCATGGGGTCGAACAGCCCGCGTACCCGGCCGACCGCGATGTTGGCGTCGCGCAGCTCGTGCGCGCGCCGCCGGAAGCGCTCGGTCTCCGTCGCCTCCCTGCCCAGGGTCTTGACGACGAGCGCGCCGTCGAAGCTCTCATGGGCGATCTCGCTGACCTCCGCGCGCAGTTGCTGGGCGCGGGTGGCGAGCGGGCTCAGCCGGCGCTGGTACACCAGGTTCAGCACGGCGATCGCCGGGAAGATGAGGAAGCCCACCAGGGCGAGCATGGGATCGGTGAGCAGCATCCCGATCGCCGCGGTGAACAGCATGACGATCACGCCGACCGCCATGGGCAGCGGCGCCAGCGGCGCCCAGGCCGCCTCGGCGTCGGCGCTGGCGTTGGACAGCAGCTGTCCGGTCGGGTGCCGGTGGTGCCACGACAGCGGCAACTGCAGATACTGCCTGGTGACCGCGCGCCGCGACCGGGCCTGCATGCGGTACTGCATGAGCCCGGCCAGGATGCGCCGGCCCGCCACGCCGATCGACTTGAGCAGCGCGGCGCCCATGATGAGCAGCGTCCCGGTCCACAGCGCGCCCGCGGTGGCGTCGCCCTTGTCGAAGGCGGGAAGGACGACGTTCTGCGTGGCCCAGCCGAGCGCCCAGGCGGAGGCCACGGTCATGCCTCCATACAGCGCGCTGGCCAGGACGGCCGCGGCGAACACCGCCTTCTCCGCGCGAACGGCCACCCCAAGGACGCGCAACCCTTGACGCATGACAGCCGAGGTGACCTTGCTCGCCACTCGTAAAGTTTCCTTTCCCCGTCTATTTCTACATATGTGACTATCACGGCTGATCATCACGTTATTCCCGCGGGTAGGGTTGGCGGGTGACTCACGCTCGCAGCGAACGCGCCGCGCTATGCGACCTGCTCGACCGGCTCGGCCCGGACGCCCCGACGCTCTGCGAGGGCTGGAAGACCGCCGACCTGGCCGCCCACCTGGTCCTGCGCGAGCGCAGGCCCGACGCCGCGGGCGGCATCGCCCTCAGACCACTGGCCGGCTACACGGCCTCGGTGCAGGAGGGGCTGAAGGCCAAGCACCCCTACCCCGAGCTGGTCGACCTGGTCCGCACGCCGGGCGGCGTGTACGGCCTGCTCCCCTTCCTCGACGACGCCGTCAACACCCTGGAGTACTTCGTCCACCACGAGGACGTGCGCCGCGCGCAGCCGGAGTGGGAGCCACGCGAGCTGCCGGCCGACCTGGAGCAGATCATGTGGAAGCGGGTCGCCAGCGGCAGCCGGCTGATGCTGCGCAGATCCCCCGTGGGCGTGGTGCTGCACCGCCTGGGCGGCGGCGTCACGCTGGGCGGCGCGCGCCAGGGCCCGAAGGTGGAGGTGACGGGCCGGGCGGGCGAGCTGGTGCTGTTCTGCTTCGGGCGCCAGGAGCACGCGAGAGTCGAGCTGACCGGCGATGCCGACGCCATCGCCCGGCTCAAGAACGCCAGACTGGGTATGTGATCGGTACGCCAGGTTTCCGGGTTCGGTAGGCGCTCGGCCGATACCTCTTGGCCTTACCATGGCGTGAGAAACGAGCCCCCCGGTTAGGATCAAGGAACGTCTTCATAGAAGATGCCAAGGATCGCCCAGATCCGGGTATATACGGCTGGGAATGGACTGCAGGAGGCCCCCATGCAGGTCAAGAAGGTGGTCACGTACGTTGCAGTAGCGTTCGTGATCTTCTACCTTTTCACCAAGCCGACCCAGGCCGCAGCCGCGGTCAACGGCGTGTTCGACGGGATCGTCCACGGCGCCAACCAGTTGGCCGTCTTCTTTACCAATGTGTTGACCTGACGTGTGGTTCTGTCTGTGTTAGACGCTTCCCCACGATGCCAGATCGTGTTACGCAGGCAGAATGAGAGATCGTCCGAGCGTCACCAAGATCAATCAGCCTGATCCCCACGTCCGGCGCATCCTCGAACGCGCCGAGCTCGAGGGGATCGAGCTGATCCGCTTCCTGTACGCCGACCACGGAGGCGTCATCCGTGGGAAGGCGGCATCCCGGTCGCGACTCGCCGAGCGGCTCAACTCCGGGATCGGGCACACGGTGGCCATGATGGCGATGAACATGCTCGACCAGTTGCAGGAAGTCGAGCACCTCGGTCCGGTGGGCGAGGTGCGCATCGTCCCCGACCCCTCCACCTTCGTCCCCCTCCCCCACGCTCCCGGCGCCGCGGCGATGCTGTCCGATCTACGCAATCCGGACGGCTCCCCCTGGGACGCCTGCGCACGCACCTTCCTCAAGGACGCCATCGGGACACTGGCGGACGAGGGCTACACGCTGGTGGCCGCCTTCGAGCCGGAGTTCACGCTCGGGCGCCGGCTGCCCGACCCGGCGGGCGGCTTCGACCGGCTGGTGCCTCTCGACGACGCTCTCTGCTACGCCGGCACCGGCTTCGACACCGCCCACGACTACACGATCAAGCTGATGCACGCCCTGGAGACGCAGGGCCTGCGGGTCGAGCACTACCACCCCGAGCTGGGCCCGGGCCAGCAGGAACTGTCCGTACGGCACGCGCCCGCGCTGCGCGCCGCCGACAACCACGTCCTCTACCGCGAGACCGTGCGCGGAGTGGCGATGCGCATGTCGATGTGGGCGTCGCTGGCCCCCAAACCGCTGGCCGACCAGGCGGGCAACGGCGCCCACCTGCACCTGTCGCTCTGGAACGACACCCAGAACGTCTTCGCCGAAGACAGCGAGTTGCGGGAGTGCTTCATCGGCGGCCTGATCGCGCACCTGCCCGCCCTGACCGCGCTGACCTGCGGCAGCGTCAACAGCTTCCGGCGGCTGGCACCGCGCACCTGGGCCAGCGCGTACGCCGTCCACGGCCCCGACAACCGGGAGGCCGCGATCCGGATCTGCTCGCCACTCGGCGAGAGCGGCGAACCGAACCTGGAGCTGAAGCCCTCCGACTCCTCGGCCAACCCCTACCTGTCGCTCGGCGCGGTCATCCACGCCGGGCTCGACGGGATCCGCCGCAAGCTGGACCCGGGCGAGGCCGTCGACGTCGACCCCGACACGCGGCCCGGCCGCTACCGGCGCCTGCCCGCCTCATTGGACGAGGCGCTCGACGCCCTGGAGGCCGACGAACTGCTCATGGAGGCGCTCGGCCCGCTACGGCGTAGCGCGTACCTGGCCGTCAAGCGGTCCGAGGCCGCCGCGTTCGCGGCCCAGGACGCCTCCTATGAGCTGTTCCACCACATGCGGGTGTTCTAGCGGACCGGATATCCGGCCATCCGCAGCGTGTCCTTGACCTCGGAGATCTTCAGCGTCCCGAAGTGGAACACGCTCGCCGCCAGCACCGCGTCGGCGCCGGCCGCGACCGCCGGAGGGAAGTCCTCCAGCCGCCCGGCGCCGCCGCTGGCGATCACCGGCACCCGGACCGCGGCCCTGACCGCGCGCAGCATCTCGAGGTCGTAGCCGTCGAGCGTGCCGTCGCCGTCCATCGAGTTGAGCAGGATCTCACCGACGCCGAGCTCCTCACCGCGTGCGGCCCACTCGACCGCGTCGATGCCGGTGCCGCGCCGGCCGCCGTGCGTGGTCACCTCGAAGCCGCTCGGGGTGCCCGGCGCCCGGCGCGCGTCGACCGACAGCACCACACACTGCGCGCCGAAGCGCCGCGACGCCTCGGTGAGCAGCTCGGGCCTGGCGATCGCGGCGGTGTTGAGCGACACCTTGTCGGCTCCCGCGCGCAGCAGCGTGTTGACGTCGTCGACCGTGCGGATGCCACCTCCCACGGTCAGCGGGATGAACACCTGCTCGGCGGTCCTGCGCACCACGTCGAGCATGGTCTCGCGCTCGCCCGACGAGGCGGTGATGTCGAGGAAGGTCAGCTCGTCGGCGCCTTCGGCGTCATAGCGTCTGGCCAGTTCGACCGGGTCGCCCGCGTCGCGAAGGTTCGCGAAGTTGACGCCCTTGACCACGCGCCCCGCGTCCACGTCCAGACACGGGATCACCCGTACGGCTACCGTCATGCCCGCAACGCCTCAATCTCGATCTCGACCAGCATCTTCGGATCGACCAGCCCGGCGACCCGCACACCGGTGCAGGCGGGGCGTACCCGCCCGAACACCTCGCCGATCGCCCGCCCAACCTGGTCGAAGTGGCCGTGCTCGACCACGTAGTAGCGGACCATGACCACGTCTTCCCTGGTCAGGCCGCCCATCTCGACCGCTTCCAGGGCGATGTCCATGGCGGTCCTGCTCTGCAGGTAGGCGTCGTCGTGGTGACGTACCTCGCCGTCGACGGTGGCGGTGCACCCTGACACGATCACCCGGTCGCCGACGACCACCGCCCTCGCGTAGCCGTACCTCTCCTCCCAGATGCCTCCGGAGAACACCCGTCCGGTGCTTTGCATACTCATGTTGCCCATCACGCCCCCTCCCGAGGAACTAAGCGCGTACCGCGATCAGTGCGCTCTCCAGCGTGAAAGCCTGAGCGTAAAGGGCCTTTCCCACGATGGCCCCCTCCACTCCGTCCGGCACCAGGGAAGCCAGCGCGACCAGGTCGTCGAGCGAGGAGACGCCGCCGCTGGCCACGACCGGCTTGTCGGTGCGCTTGCAGACCTCGCGAAGCAGCTCCAGGTTGGGGCCGCGCAAGGTGCCGTCCTTGGTGACGTCGGTGACCACGTAGCGGGGGCAGCCGTCGGCCTCCAGCCGGTCCAGCACCTCCCACAGGTCTCCGGCGTCCTGGGTCCAGCCGCGGGCGGCGAGAGTGGTGCCCCGCACGTCGAGCCCGACGGCGATCTTGTCGCCGTGCTCTGCGATGATCCGGCGGCACCATTCGGGGTTCTCCAGCGCGGCGGTGCCGATGTTCACCCGGCGGCAGCCGGTGGCCAGCGCCGCGGCCAGCGAGGCGTCGTCGCGGATGCCGCCCGACAGCTCCACGTTCACGTCGAGCCGGCCGATCAGGTCGGTGATCAGCTCCCGGTTGGCGCCCCGGCCGAAGGCGGCATCGAGGTCGACCAGGTGGATCCACTCCGCGCCCGCCTCCTGCCAGGCCAGCGCCGCGGCCAGCGGCTCGCCGTAGCCGGTCTCGGTCCCGGCCTCACCTTGGACGAGGCGTACGGCCTGGCCGTCCGCGATGTCCACGGCAGGGAGCAATACGAGCGACATCAGGTCCTCCGGTCGAAAGCAAGAGTCATGACAACAGGCGCCAGCAGCAGGGAAAACACGAAAACCGTCAGGCTCAGGAACGGCGAGCCCCAATAGAGCCATGCCATCACCTGCACCAGCACGAAGACCAGCCCCAGTACGGCGTTCTGGCCTCGGCGGCGGCGGGCCAGCAGGCCGCCCTGCCGGGCGATCCGGACCGGGCGCGGGATCAGCCGGGCGAGTAAGGCGCGGCGGCGCACGGCGCGCGCCTGCCGTTCCTCGTTGAGCCGGATCGCGCGCACCCGTTCGGCCTCACGCTCGGCCCGGCGGCGCGCCCGCTCCTTACTCAAGGGTGCCGAGCCAGTTGGACAGCAGCGCCGCCCCGGCGTCGCCGGACTTCTCCGGATGGAACTGGGTGGCCATCAGCGGGCCGTTCTCCACGGCCGCCACGAACGGCACCCCGTGCTCCGCCCAGGTGACCAGCGGGTCGGCGAAGCCCTCACCTGCCTGCAACTCCCAGTCGCGCACGCCGTAGGAATGCACGAAGTAGAAGCGCGTCGCCTCGTCGATCCCGTCGAACAGCACGCTGGCCGCGGGCGCCTTGACGGTGTTCCAGCCCATGTGCGGCAGGACGGGCGCGTCCAGCCGCTCGACCGTGCCCGGCCACTCGGCGCAGCCCTCGGTCTCGACCCCGTGCTCCACACCCCTGGCGAACAGGATCTGCATGCCGACACAGATGCCGAGCACCGGGCGGCCACCGGCCAGACGCCGGCCGATGATCCGCTCGCCGTAGACGCTCTTGAGGCCCGCCATGCACGCCTCGAACGCGCCGACGCCCGGCACGACCAGACCGTCGCAGTCGAGCGCGGCGGCGAAGTCGGACGTGACGGTCACGTCCGCGCCCACCCTGGCCAGGGCCCGCTCCGCGGAGCGCAGGTTGCCCGAGCCGTAGTCGAGGACGACGACGTTCTTCTTCACCACCACATCACCCCCGCCGTGATCGCCAGCGCGGCGCCGACCGCGCAGGCGGCGGCACCGATCTTGAGCCCCTGCCTGGCCAGCGAGAACACGCCGCCGATGAGAAACAGCCCGATGAACACCATGGCGATGGCGATCGCGTTGTCGGTCATAGGACGCCCTTGGTGCTCGGCACGCCCGTGGCGCGCGGGTCGAGCTCCGACGCCTCGCGCAGCGCCCTGGCCAGCGCCTTGAACTGGGCCTCGACGATGTGATGGGCGTTGCGGCCGTACGGGACGCGTACGTGCAGGCAGATCGCCGCCTGGGCGACGAACGACTCCAGGACGTGGCGCGTCATCGTCGTGTCGTAGTCGGGACCGATCATCGGCGCCATGCCCTCGGGCTCGGCGTGCACCAGATAGGGGCGGCCCGACAGGTCGACGGTCACCTGGGCGAGCGACTCGTCCAGCGGGCACGACGCATTACCGAACCGCCTGATGCCCGACTTGTCGCCCAGAGCCTCGCGGAACGCGGCGCCCAGCGCGAGCGCGGTGTCCTCGATCGTGTGGTGCGAGTCGATGTGCAGGTCGCCCTCGGTCTTGACGGTCAGGTCGAACAGCCCGTGCTTGCCGAGCTGCGCCAGCATGTGGTCGAAGAAGCCGACCCCGGTCGACACGTCAACCCGGCCCGTGCCGTCGAGACCCACCTCGACCAGAACCGACGTCTCCTTCGTCGCGCGCTCGACGCGGCCTACACGACTCACAGGATCCCCTCCAGAGCGGCGCGGAACGCCGCCATCTCCTCACCGGTGCCGATCGACACCCGCAGCCATTCTGGCGGTCCCACCTCACGGATGAGCACACCGCTCGCCAGCAGGGCCTCCCACACCTTCCGCCGGTCGGGAAAACGCCCGAACAGCACGAAGTTGGCGTCGGAGTCGGCGACGGTCAACCCCTTGCCCCGCAGCCAGTCCACGATGTCGTCGCGCTCCTGCCGGAGCGTGTCGACCGTGCCGAGCAGCTCGGCCCGGTGCCGCAGCGCCACGCGGGCCGCCGTCTGGGTGAGCGTCGACAGGTGGTACGGCAGGCGTACCAGCAGCAGCGCGTCGATCACGGCCGGGTGCGCGGCCAGGTAGCCGAGCCGGGTGCCGGCCATGGCGAACGCCTTGGACATGGTCCGGGTGACGATCAGCCTCGGGTGGTCGGGCAGCAGGGTGAGCGCCGAGGGCGTGCCCTGCCTGGCGAACTCCGCGTAGGCCTCGTCGACCACGACCATGCCCGTGGCCACGTCGAGGACCCGGCTGATCGTCTCCATCGGCAGCGCGGTGCCGGTCGGGTTGTTGGGCGAGGTCAGGAACACGATGTCAGGCCGGTGCTCCTCGACCGCGGCGGCCGCCTTGCCCGGATCGAGCGAGAAGTCGGGCTCGCGGACGCCCGAGATCCACTCCGTGCTGGTGCCGGTGGTGATGATCGGGTGCATCGAGTAGGACGGCTCGAAGCCCAGCGCGGTGCGGCCATAGGAGCCGAACGCCTGCAGGATCTGCTGGAGGATCTCGTTGGAGCCGTTGGCCGCCCACACCTGGTCCTTCGTCAGCCCGTGACCCAGGTAGCCGGCCAGCTCGGCGCGGAGCGCCTCGGCGTCCCTGTCGGGGTAGCGGTTGAGCTCGGCCGCGCTGGCTCGCACCTCCTCGGCCAGGTCGGCGACCAGGGCCGGGGACGGCGCGTAGGGGTTCTCGTTGGTGTTGAGCCTGATGGGCACGTCGATCTGCGGAGCACCGTACGGCGTGCGACCCCGGAGGTCGTCGCGGATCGGGAGGTCGTCGAGATTCACGTGCTGATTCACGTGCTGATTCACGGGGTCTCTTTTCGCGATGGGACCTGCCAGTCGAAGCGGGCGCGGATGGCGGCGCCGTGCGCGGGGAGGTCCTCGGCGTCGGCGAGCACCGTCACGTGCTCGGCCGCCTCGGCCAGCGCCTCGCGGGTGTAGTCGACGACGTGGATGCCGCGCAGGAACGACTGCACCGACAGGCCACTGGAGTGGCAGGCGCAGCCCCCGGTGGGCAGCACGTGGTTGGACCCGGCCAGGTAGTCGCCCAGCGACACCGGCGCGTACGGGCCCACGAAGATCGCACCCGCGTTGCGGACCCGCGCCGCGACGGCCGCCGCGTCGGCGGTCTGGATCTCCAGGTGCTCGGCGGCGTAGGCGTCGACGACCTTGAGGCCGTCCTCGATGCTGTCGACCAGCACGATGCCGGACTGCCGGCCGCCGAGCGCCTCGGTGATGCGCTGGGCGTGCCGGGTGGCGCCGACCTGCCCCGGCAGCTCCTTCTCGACGGCCTCGGCCAGCCGGACGCTGTCGGTGACCAGCACGGCCGCCGCGATCACGTCGTGCTCGGCCTGGCTGATCAGGTCGGACGCCACGTGCACCGGATCGGCCGTGTCGTCGGCCAGGATCGCGATCTCCGTCGGCCCCGCCTCGGAGTCGATGCCGATGCGGCCCTTGAGCAGGCGCTTGGCGGCGGCGACCCAGATGTTGCCGGGCCCGGTCACCATGCTCGCGGCCGGGCACTCCTCGGTGCCGTAGGCGAACATCGCCACCGCCTGGGCGCCGCCCACGGAGTAGACCTCCTCCACGCCCAGCAGCGCGCACGCCGCCAGGATCGTGGGGTGCGGCAGCCCGCCGTGCTCCTTCTGGGCCGGGCTCGTCACGGCCAGCGACGCCACGCCCGCCTCCTGGGCCGGGACCACGTTCATGACCACGCTCGACGGGTAGACGGCGCGCCCGCCCGGAACGTAAAGTCCCACGCGGTCGACCGGCACCCACCGCTCGGTCACGGTGCCGCCCGGGACGACCTTCGTCGTGACGTCGGCGCGGCGCTGATCGCGGTGGACCAGCCTGGTGCGCCGGATCGCCTCCTCCAGCGCGGCCACGACCTCCGGCCGCAGCTGCCGCAGTGCCGCCTGGATCGCCTCCCCCGGAACGCGGGCCTGCTGGATCTCGACACCGTCGAACCTGGCGGTCAGCTCCCGTACGGCTGCCGCCCCGCGATGGCGCACCTCGTCGCAGATGGGCCGCACCTTCTCCAGGGCGGCCTCGACGTCGAGATCGGCGCGGGGCAGCACGTCGCGCAGGTTCGCCGGAAGGGAACCGCGCATGTCAATACGGGAAATCACCCTCCCAGTTTACGGAGTCCCACCCCTGAATCCGGTTCTGTCCACCATCCGGGACGGAGACCTCCTCCCTATTTGACCATCTGCAGACCTCCACCCCCTGGTGCCGATCATGAGGCAGGGGTATGCCAGGGGTCATGGCCCAGCTGCCGGTCTACGCGCCGATGCTGGCTCAGCTCGGCTCCCTGCCGTCGGTCCGCGGGGACGAGTGGGCCGTCGAGATGAAGTGGGATGGCGTGCGCGCCCTCGTCTACCTGGAGGAGCGCGGCGTGCGGCTGCTGTCGCGCAGCGGCAAGGACGTCACCGTGGCCTACCCCGAGCTGCAGCTGATGGCCGGTGCGAGCGGCGGGCGGGCGGCCGTCGTCGACGGGGAGATCGTGGCGTTCGACGAGGCGGGACGGCCCAGTTTCGGCGCGTTGCAACCGCGGATGCACCAGCGCCATCCGGCCAAGGTCGCCGAACTCGTCAGGGCCGTGCCGGTGACGTTCATGGCGTTCGACCTCCTGCACCTCGACGCCACCAGCACCGTCAGCAGGCCGTACACCGAACGTCGTGAGCTCCTGGAGCAGGTCCTGACGCCGGGCTTCCGCTGGCAGGTGCCGGTGTGGTTCCACGATCACGCCGAGCGCGCGCTGCTGTCCTCCCGTCAGCTCGGGCTGGAGGGCGTGGTGTGCAAGCGCCTGTCGTCGCCGTACCGGCCGGGCAGGCGCAGCGCCGAGTGGACGAAGGTCAAGAACCTCACGGCCGTCGAGGTGGTCATCGGCGGGTGGAAGGCCGGCGCGGGCCGGCGAGCGGGCACGATCGGCTCGCTGCTGCTCGGCGCGCACGACCGGGACGGGCGGCTGCTGTTCGTCGGCCACGTGGGCACCGGCTTCACCGAGGCGATGCTGAACGACCTGTACGAGCGGCTCACCGCACTGGAGCGGCCCGACCCGCCGTTCGACGCACCGGTGCCCCGCGAGCACGCCCGAGACGCGCACTGGGTCGAGCCGCGCCTGGTGGGCGAGGTCCGCTACGCCGAGTTGACCGGCGACGGCCGCCTGCGCCACCCCGCCTGGCGCGGACTCCGCCCCGACCGCGAGCCGGACGAGGTACGACTGGACAGCGGCGACTGGGCGACCGGCTGAAAAGCCCCGCGGCGCCGCACGTCATCACGGCCGGCCCATGTTTCCGCACTCCCCGCCGTACTGCGGCTGGGGTCCTTCTGAGGGGCGGGAGCAGCGATCGCTCAGGTCCTTCTGAGAAGCGGGCGCGGCGATCGTCCAGGTCCTTCTGGAGAGCGAGAGCGTCGATCGCCCAGGTCCTTCACACGGGAACGCGAGTGGCGATCACTCGCGGTGCCGGCGACGAAGTGGTGCGTGCGGAGAAGGCGGCTAGTCACCGGCGGCCGAGCTGCGCGCGGGGGTCGGTTCCGCCACGACCGGAGCGGGGTCCTTGAGCGTGCGGGCCAGCAGCCAGGACAGGGCCGGGAAGACGATCAGGCAGGCGAGCGCGATCCGCAGCGAGGAGGCCTCCGCCACCGCCCCGACCAGCGGGCTGGTCAGACCGCCGGCGCTCACCGCCAGGCCGAGCGTGACGCCGCTGGCCGTGCCCAGCCGGTTGGGCAGGAAGTCCTGCCCCAGCGTCACATGCAGTGAGAACGGCGCGTACAGGGTGATCGACGCGGCCGCGATGAAGACGTACGCGAAAAGACCCGGCGCGAGCACCACCCCGGCGACCGCGGGGACGGCCGCCGCGTAGGCCACCCGCATGGTGCGGACCCGCCCCCAGCGGCCCGCGAGCCGGCCGCCGAGCACCGTCCCCACGGCACCCCCGGCGAACAGCACGAACAGCGCCACCGCCCCCGCCGCGCCACCACCCATGTAGAGGGCGACGAACGCGCTCAACCCCACGTACGCGATCGACCGGAAGACGATCACCAGCGTGAGCCGGACGAACGACGCCCAGTCGTCACGCCCGGCCGAACGCGCATCGGCCCGAGCCCGCTCGCCATGACGGGCCAGCGAGCGGATCACGGTCAGCGTGAGCAGGGCGCCCACCACGGCGGGCACGACCAGCAGCGGCGAGGCGCCGAGCCCCCACAGCGACAGCAGCGGCGTGACGATGATCGGCGCGGTGGCGAAGCCGAGCGTGCCGCCCAGCGAGAACCAGCTCATCCGCACATGACTGCCCTCACTGGCGATCCTGGCCAGGCGGGCCGACTCCGGGTGGTACGCCGCCACGCCGAGACCCGACAGCGCCACCGCCAGCCAGGTGAGCGCGTACGCGTCGGTGACCCCGCTGAGCGCCACCCCGAGCCCGGCCGTGAGCATGCTGACCGGGATGAGCCACGGCATCCGCCGGCGGTCGGTCAGCGCGCCGAAGACCGGCTGCACGATCGAGGACAGCAACGTCGCGGCCAGCACGATGCCCGACGCGGCCACGTACCCGTATCCGCGCTGCGCCACGAGGAAGGGCACCAGAGCCGGGACCGCCCCCTGATAAACGTCCACACCGGCATGGCCCACGGCCAGCATCACGATCCTGTTCGCCTTCACGCCTCGATCGTCACCCCGTGACCAGGTGGCCCGCTTCCGATAAAATGCCAACCCATCATGGAAATCCGCCACCTTCCGGAGGCGCCCACCGGCATACGGCCGCTGGCGCCGGGCACCGGGATCGACGCGCACCGCCACGACACCCACCAGATCACCTACGCCTGCCGGGGCGTCCTGTCGGTGACGACGAGCGCGGGCACCTGGGTGGCCCCGGCCAACCGGGCCATCTGGGTCCCGGCCGGCACCGTCCACGAGCACCGCGCGCACGGCGACACCGACCTGCGGCTCGTCGGCCTGCCCGTCGCCGACAACCCCCTGAACCTCCAGCGGCCCGCCGTGCTCGCCGTCGGCCCGCTGCTGCGCGAGCTGATCATCGCCTACACCCAGGACCCCGACGACGGCGGCGCCGAGCGGCAGCGGCTGCGGGCCGTCCTGCTGGACCAGTTGCGCCGCTCCCCCGAGCAGCCGTTCCACCTGCCCACGGCCAGGGACCCGCGACTGGCCGCCGTCTGCGCGATCCTGCACGACGACCCGGCCGACCGCCGTACGCTCGCGCAGCTCGGCAGGCAGGCCGGCACCAGCGACCGCACGCTCGCCCGGCTCTGCCGGGGCGAGCTGGGGATGACGTTCCCGCAGTGGCGTACGCAGCTCCGCCTGCATCACGCGTTGCTGCTGCTGGCCGACGGCACCCCGGTCACCACCGTCGCGCACCGCTGCGGCTGGGCCTCCGCCAGCGCCTTCATCGACGCGTTCCGGCGAGCCCTCGGGTACACCCCGGGCCGCGCCTTTACATTGTAGATTCGCTACAATGGCATCCTGTGAGCAGAGCGAAAGCCCCAGGGGGCACTCCGGCCACGGTGGCGCTGGCGAAGGCCAAGGCGGAGTTCACCCTTCACCCGTACGCGCACGACGCCAACGCGCAGGCCTATGGCGAGGAGGCGGCCGACGCGCTCGGCGTGCCGCACGAGCAGATCTTCAAGACGCTGGTGGCCGAGGTCGAGGGCGGGCTCGCGGTGGCGGTCGTGCCGGTGTCGGGCAAGCTCGACCTCAAGGCGCTGGCGGCGGCGCTCGGCGCCAAGAAGGCGGCCATGGCCGACGCGGCGAAGGTCGAGCGCGTCACGGGCTACGTCGTCGGCGGCATCAGCCCGCTCGGCCAGCGCAAAAGGCTGCCGACCGTGGTCGACGCGTCGGCTCTGGAGTTCGGCACGATCTACTTCTCCGCGGGCAAGCGGGGGCTGCAGATCGAGACCGCGCCGGCCAACCTCATCTCGCTGACCGGCGCCGTCACCGCCGCTATCGGTAGCGCCAGTTGACCCTGTGACGCCGCTGGCGCTGTCCCGGGACGTCACGGCGATGCCGTGGTTCCAGGAAGTCGCGGCGATGGAACGGCGGCCACGGGAACGCGAAGCGCCGGCGGTGGGCGATCGTCCGGTCCTGGTCGCGGCGGGCTTTCGCCTCCGCCTCCAGAGCCTCCTTCAGGCCCGGAGTGAACCCGCCGCCGAAGCGGGACATGTCAGGACCGGGGAAACCCGACGGCCGGGTACGCCGCAGGGCCGCCCGCATCGAGTCGATCCAGATCGGGCCCGGTAGCGACGCGCCCTGGACGGCGCCGTAGTAGTCGTCGCCGATCTCCACGTCCCGCAGGGGGTAGCGGTAGGCGCCCCTGATGTCGCCGACGCTGACCGCCGCCGCCAGATCCGGGGTGTAGCCGGCGAACCACGCCGAGGTGTAGCCGTTGTTCGTGCCCGTCTTGCCCGCCGCGGGACGGTCGAGGCTCTGCCCGCGCATGGTGCCCTGGGTGAAGACGCCGCTCAGCACCCAGTTGACCGCGTCGGCCACCTCCCGCTCGATGCCCTGCTCGCAGGCGGGCGGCACCTGGGTGCGTTCGCCGGCCCGGTCGGTGATCTCCACGATCGCCAGCGGCCGGCAGTACTTCCCCCTGGCCGCGAACGCCGCGAACCCCGCCGCCACCGTCACCGGATCCATCTCGTTCACCCCGAGCGTGAACGTGGGCACCTCGCGCAGCGGCGTCCCGTCGGCTCGGGAGATGCCCAGCGCCTTGGCGGTCTTGACCACGTTGCAGAGGCCGACCTTGCGCTCCAGCATCATGTAGAAGATGTTGACCGACTTCCAGGTGCCGGTCTCCAGGCTGTGCGGGCCGCCGGTGCCCTCGCCGCTGGCGTTGTAGACGGTCGTCTTCGGGTCGTTGACGCGCCTGCCCTGGCAGTCGCGATAGCCCTGCCCAGGCGTCAGCTCCCCGGGAGTCTGGAAGCCGTCGCCGAACCGCCACCCCTGCCGCAACGCCGTGGCCAGGGTGAACACCTTGAACGTGGAGCCCGCCTGGAACCCCTGCCCGCCGCCGTGCAGCACGTCGGCCGCCAGGTTGAACGTGGTCCTGGCCCCATTCTTCCTGTTGCCCGGGTTGCGGCCGAAGCGCTTGCTGGCGGTCATCGCCGTGATCCGCCCGGTGCCCGGCTCGACCATGGCCTCGGCGGCCACCTCGGTGTCCTCGGGCCGTACCCGCCGCTGGATGGCCTGCTCGGCGGCCCGCTGCGCCAGCGGGTCGAGGCTCGTACGGATCACCAGCCCGCCCCTGCTCATCCTGGCCTGCCGCTTGGCCGCGGTGTTGCCGAACGCCGGGTTGGTCAGCAGCTCCCGCTGCACGTAATAGCAGTAGTACGGATAGGCGCTCTCCGCGCAGCCGCCGGGCTCCGGGTGCAGCCGGAGGCCGAGCCCGGTCCGCTGGGCCGCGGTCGCCTCCTGCCGCGTGATCAGGCCCACCCCGGACATCCGGTCCAGGACGATGTCGCGCCGCTGCCGCAGCCGGGCCTGCTGCCTGTCGCCCAGCGAGGGATCGGTCGAGTACGGCACGCGGACGGCCCCCGCCAGCGTGGCCGCCTGGGTCAGGGTGAGGCGGGCGGCCGTGGTCGAGAAGAACCGCCTGGCCGCCGCCTCGACGCCGTGGGCGCCGGCGCCGAAGTACGCGATGTTCAGATATTTCTCAAGAATCTCGTCCTTGCGGTACTTCTCCTCCATCGCCAGCGCGTACCGCAGCTCGGTGATCTTCCTGCCCAGGTTGGGCGCGCGGGCCCGGTCGCGTTCGGCGTCGGTGCGGGCGGCCTCCACCAGGATGTTCTTCACCAGTTGCTGGGTGAGGGAGGAGCCGCCCTGTTTGATCCCGCCCGCCTGCGTGTTGGTGAGCAGCGCCCGGATCGTGCCCTTGACGTCGAGGCCGCCGTGCTCGTAGAACCGGGCGTCCTCGATGGCCACGATCGCCTGGCGCATCACCGGCGCCACCTGGTCGAGCCGGACCGTCGTCCGGTTGGCCTCGTAGAACTGGGCGAACTGCTTGCCGTTGCGGTCGAGGAGCCTGGTCACCTGGGAGAGCGGCTCCTCACGCGGCGCGGGCGGCAGGTCGACGAACGTCAAGGCGACGTTCTTGGCGGACAGGCCCGCCCCGGTCACCACCGGCGCGGCCAGCGCCGCCGCCAGGAAGCCGCCGATCGCCCCGGCCACGGCGAGCACGCCGATGGATCTCAGCACAGTCACTCAGATGATCTGCGGCCCGGGGAACACCGGCAAACACCGGCTTCCCCGTCTTTACTGTTGTCTGCTGATATTCAGACCGAGTGACGCGAACTGCTCGAACGGCTGGTGATAGCCCCGCTCGATGTGGTTGACGCCGCGCAGCGTCGAGGTGCCGTCGGCCACCGCGGCGGCCAGCACGGCCGAGAACCCGGCCCGGATGTCGGGCAGCGTCACGTCCGCGCCCCGCAGCTGCGACACACCCCGCACGACGGCCGAGTGCCTGGCGTTGGTGTCGTGGTAGCGGCAGGCCGGGCCGCCCAGGCACTGGTCGAACACCTCGATCTCGCAGCCCATCTTCTGCAGCGCAGGGACGTACACCAGGCGGTTCTCGAAGACGGTCTCGTGCAGCACCGACATGCCCTGGCTCTGCGTGAACAGCACCATGAGCGGCGTCTGCCAGTCGGTCATGAACCCGGGGTGCGTGTCGGTCTGCACGGCCGCCGCGCGCAGCCCCTCGGGCGGCGCGGTGGCGCACAGGTACTCGTCGTTGATGTCGAACTGGGCGCCCATCCGGGCCAGCGTGGTGATCGCGGTGACCAGCCGGTCCTGCGGGCAGCCGTGCACGCGCACCTCGCCGCCGGTGATCAGGCCCGCCGCGAGGTAGGAGAACGCCTCGATGCGGTCGCCCGCCAGCCAGATGGAGGCGCCATGGAGCCGCTCGACGCCCTCGATGACGATCCTGCGGTCGGGCGAGAGCTCGATCCTGGCGCCCATCCGCTGCAGGAACAGCGCCAGCTCCACGACCTCGGGCTCCATCGCGGCGTTCTTCACCACGGTCTTGCCCTCGGCCAGCACGGCGGACATGAGGATCGTCTCGGTCGCCCCGACACTCGGATACGGCAGCTCCAGCCGGGTCCCGTTCAGGCGCTTGGCCTTGGCGAAGATCCCGGTGTCGCCCACCTCGACCTCGGCGCCCATCGCGCGCAGCGCCTCGACGTGGAAGTTAACCGGCCGCCGGCCGATGGGGTCGCCGCCGACCAGCGGCACGAACGCCTCCCCCGCCAGGTGCAGCAGCGGGCCCAGCATGAGGATGGGGATGCGGTTGAGCCCGGTGAACGCGTCGGGCACCCGCGGTCTGATCTCCGGGCCCTGCCCGATGTGGATCTCCCCCCGTTTGATCTCCACGTTGATGCCCAGCGCGTCGAGCATCGCCGCCGTGATGCCGACCTCGCCGACCTCGGGAACGTTGTGGATGATGCTCTCCCCGGTGCCCAGCATGGCCGCGACCATGTGCTTGGACACGGCGTTCTTGGAGCCGCGTACCTCGACGTCACCCCGGAGCGGGCCGGAGGGTTCGATCATCCAGACCTTGTCTTCAATCACGAAGTGAGCCTAGCCGGGAGATACGATCGACCTGATTCAGACGCGAATGTGAGGGGGAGCGGCGTGGCGAGGCATGTGCGCGCATTTGCGGTTACTGTCCTCACGCTCGCCACCCTGGCCGTACTGGCCGGGCTGCTGTGGTCACACCTGTCTCCCCGCGCGCCGTACCAGGTCACGGCGGAGGGGCCGATACTGGCGGATCCGTCCACACAGGCGCTGATCAGCGCTGACGGATGGTACGCGGTGATCACCGGCGGGCTCGGGCTGGCCTGTGGCGCGCTCGCGTGGTTCCTCGGCCGGCGGCACCAGCTCGCCGTGCTGCTGGGGCTCGGCGCCGGCGGGGTGCTGGCGGCCTTCCTCACGCTCTGGGTGGGGTCGACGTTCACGCTCGGGGTGGTGGTCGTGGAGGCGGCGGCCACGCCCGGGGTGAAGATCGTCCCCGGCTCGCTGACGCTGACGGCCACGGGTGTGATCGTGTCCTGGCCGCTGGTCGCGGTCGCCTTCTTCGGGCTGATGGAGGGCATGCACGGGTATCGCGAGTCGCCGCTGCGCAAGCCGTACGGGCTCGGCTGACGCGGTTCACCGTCAGCGCTCAGAGGGGCGGGCGGCGCAGGCCGTGTCCGGTGGCCTGCTCGAAGGCGCGGGCCGCGCGCAGCACCGTGGCGTCGGCGAACGGCCGGCCGATGATCTGCACGCCGACCGGCAGCCCCGACTGCGTGAACCCGGCGGGGACGGACGCGGCCGGCGCGTGCAGCACGCTGATCCAGTAGGCGGACCGCATCCACGCCAGGTAGTCGGGCAGCCGCACCCCGTTGATCTCACTCACGTAGGGGTCCTCGACGGGGAACGGCGGCACCTGGCTGACGGGCGCGATCAGCACGTCGTAGGTGTCGAAGAAGGCCGCCATCCGGTGGTAGAGGACGCTGCGCGACCGTTCGGCCCTGGCCAGGTCGGCGCCGGTGACCTTGCGGCCCTGCTCGACGTTCCAGCTGGTGTTGGCGCCCAGCCCGTCGAGCTCGCCGAAGGCCAGCGCGTAGTACCACGCCCGGTAGACGCGGAAGGCGTCCTCGGCCTCGGACAGGTCCAGCTCGACCTGCTCGACGCGCGCGCCGAGCCGCTCGAACACACCGGGCGCGGTCGCGGTGACCGCCGCCGTCCCGGGGTCCACCGGCAGCCCGCCCAGGTCGGGGCTCCAGGCCACGCGCAGCCCCGCGACGTCGCGCTCGTCGGGGGTGAAGTCCTCGGTGATCGAGTACGGCGAGCGAGCGTCGAATCCCGAAATAACCGACATCATCAGCGTCAGGTCGTCGACCGTCCTGGCCATCGGCCCCGGAACGGACAGCGTGTACCAGGCGGCCTGCTCCGACAGGGCGGGCACCCGGCCCGGCGTCGGCCGCAGCCCCACCACGTTGCAGAACGAGGCCGGGTTGCGCAGCGACCCGCCCATGTCGGATCCGCCGGCGAGCGGCACCATCCCGGACGCCAGCGCCGCCGCCGCCCCGCCGCTGCTGCCTCCGGCGGACCGGGTCAGGTCGTAGGGGTTGCGGGTGGCCCCGAACACCTCGTTGACGGTGTGGGAGCCGGTGCCGAACTCCGGCGTGTTGGTCTTGCCCACCAGGATCGCCCCGGCCGCCCGGAGCCGCTCCACGATCACGTCGTCCTTGTCGGGAACGTGGTCGGCGTAGAGCGGCGAGCCGTAGGTGGTGCGGATGCCCTTGGTGTCGACGAGGTCCTTGTGCGCCACCGGCACCCCGTGGAGCGGCCCCGTCGCCTCACCGGCGTCGGCCGCCTCGGCGGCGTCGAGCGCCTGCTCGGCGACCAGCGTCACGATGGCGTTGACCTGAGGGTTGGTCTGCTCGATGCGGTCGAGGTGGGCCTGGACCAGCTCGACGGCGCTCACCTGGCGGGTCTTGACCAGGTGGGCCATCTCGGTCGCGGTCAGGTAGTGCGGTGCGGTCACGTTCCGATTGTCGCTCAAGCCGCCACCCCGTCGGCGCCGGTACGGGATCGGGATCCTCACCCTCAGGGGCGGGCCGCGTCGATCACTCGTCGATTAGGCTTCCTGGCGGAGTTCGTCGCTACGTTGTCGCCGCTCGGGAGGCCGCGCTGAACGGGACGAGATGGAAGATCGTCCAGGTCGCCGCGGCCGCGCTCCTCGGTGCCGCGCTGGCCCTGGCGGGGGCTCCCCTGGGCCTCTACACGTCGCTGGCCTGCGCCACCATCGGCGCGGGCTGCCCCGCCGGGCCGCCGCACGGCCGGCTCCCGGTCCTGACCCGCCTGACGCCGGTACAGGCCGCGCAGAGCGGCACGTACGTGGCGCTGGGCGACTCCTACTCCTCCGGCGAGGGCGTCTACGACCGCGCCGCGCGGCCGATCAACAGCGGCGCCGACCGCTGCCACCGCTCGCCGGGCTCCTACGTGCCGCTCGTCGCGGGCGCCCACCGGTTCGGCGGCGGCAGCGCCTTCTGGGCCTGCAGCGGCGCCACCACCGGCCAGCTCTTCTCCGGCCAGTACGGCCAGCAGCCGCAGATCGAGCGCGTGGGCGCCGCCGCCAGCCTGGTGACGCTCAGCATCGGCGGCAACGACGCCGGGTTCACCAGCGTGCTCACCGGCTGCATCGTCAAGCTGCCCTGGTCCTCGGCCTGCCTCGACCAGCAGTCCGAGGTGACCAAGCGGATCGCGGCGCTGGGGCCGAGCATGACGAAGGTGCTGCGGGAGCTCAGACGCCGGGCACCGAGCGCGCGCATCATCGTGCTCGGCTATCCCCGGCCGTTCCCCGCCGCGCCCCCGGACGGGATCGACAATCTGACCGTCGAGGACCAGCGCTGGCTCAACGGCATGACCCGGCAGCTCAACGATGTCGCGGCGCGGGTGACCGCGGAGTTCGACCGGGAGATCGTGGCGTTCGGGGGCACGGGGAGCGTCGAGTACATCGACGCCTACGACGCCTTCGACGGGCACGAGGCGGGGCGGCCCGACCCGTACCTGAACGGGCTGGCGCTGGACCTGGACGAACTCGTCGTCAACAGCCGCAGCTTCCATCCGACCGGGGCGGGGTACCGGCGGTTCGCCGAGCTGATCAACGCGCGGATCGCGGCCGGGCCGGGGCGGCCGATGAACAACTTCCGCCTGACGACCCCGGCCCCCACCGACAGCCGCTTCTAACCGGCGGCCGACCGTTCTTCGGCAAGGCTCAGGCCCGCCTCGATGACGGCGTTCATGATGGGCGCCAGCCGGGCCTCGCCCAGTTCGGGGGCGCGGTTGGCCATCCGGGCGACGAGCGCTTGCTCGCGCCCCATGTCCCGGCCCGCGAAGCCGCCGACCGGCTTGAGGGTCTGCACGATCCCGGCGAGCGCGGCACGGCGTTCCAGCAACGTGGCCAGCGCCGCGTCCACCCGGTCGATCGCCTGCCTGCACTCGGGCAGCGTGGCGGGGGTCTCAGGACGGACCAGCGGCCCGACGAGCGTCACCGCCTCCTCCGCCAGCCGTACGCCCGCCTCACCGGCTGTGCCACGCTCATCCGCACGGTGGGCGTCGCCCGTGCCGCCCTCCGGCCCGTCCGCCGGAGGGCGGGACACGATCAGGCCGTCGGCGCCCGCCGCCACCACCGCCGCGGACAGCCCGAGGTCCGCGCTCACGTCCGCGAGCACCGGCCGCCCCGACGCCGCCCGCGCGGCCCGCAGCAGCCCCAGGTCCAGCCGTCCCGTCTCGCAAAGGATCACCCGGTCGTCGCACTCCAGGGCGCAGTAGTCGGCCAGCCCGAGCCACTCCTCCAGCGTCGCCGACGCCCGGCGCTCCACCACCACCGGCAGTCCCAGCCCGGCCACGGCCCGCACCAGCGGGATGTCGCGCGTCCACGCCGCCCCGATGACCACCCCGTCGGCCGCCCCGGCGATCGCCGGCAGGTCGGCCGCCGAGCCCGGCTCGACCAGCGTCACCCCGTCACGCGCGCGCCACATCTCGGTGGCACCGCCCGGCCCGCGCAGGCTGGTCCGGCTGATCACCACGGCCGGGCCGTCGCCCACCCGAAGCCCGCCCACGGTGACCACGTGCCGTTCCAAGGTCGATGACATTTCGGCTCCCCACATCGGCCGGCTCCCCTGGAACCGGCGGGAAATCAAAAAGGCAGAGACGATGGCGTCTCTGCCTGTTGCCGACTCCGGGTGTCGCTAGCCGACCGGCCCTCCCGGAGCCGGCTCGGTAAACGCGTAGCGACAAGTCATGTCTGAACCTTACACCCGGTCCTCCACCTGCTGGACTTCCCTTCTCACATAGCGGACTAGCCTTCAGGCGAGTCGCCGTTGATCCCTCGCTATGGGAGTATTTCTTGGCCTAGAGGAGGGTACGAGGCCGTTGATGTCGGATCGCAAGCGGGACGGACGCCGCATCGCCGGTCGTTACCAACTGCAGGAACCCATCGGCAGGGGTGGCATGGGCATCGTCTGGCGAGCCCATGACGAACTTCTCGACCGCACCGTCGCGGTCAAGGAGGTCAGATACGCCGCCGCCCTGGGTGACGAAGTGCAGTTGCTGAACCGGCGCACGATGCGCGAGGCGAGGGCCGCGGCCAGGTTCGAGCACCCCAACGTGATCGTCGTACATGACGTGATCGAAGAGGACGGTCGTCCCTGGATCGTTATGCAGCTCGTCCAGTCACGCTCCCTGGGAGCAGTGATCAAGCAGGACGGGCCGTTGCCGCCCAAACGGGTGGCTGAGATCGGCCTGGCCGTACTCGACGCGCTGCACCGCGCGCACGAGGCCGGCGTCCTGCACCGGGATGTCAAGCCGGAGAACGTGCTGCTCGCCGATGACGGCCGGGTGGTGCTCACCGACTTCGGCATCGCGACGCTGGAGACGGAGACGCAGCTCACGGTGACGGGGCTGGCGGGCACTCCGGCGTTCATCGCGCCCGAGCGGCTCAAAGGGCTGCCCGCGCGGCGCGAGTCGGACCTGTGGTCGCTCGGCGCGACCCTGTACACGGCGGTGGAAGGCCGCTCGCCACACGAGCGCGGAATGGCGCTCGCGACCATGCACGCCGTACTGACCGACGAACCCGACCCGGCGCCCCATGCCGGGCCGCTCTCCGGCGTGATCAGCGGCCTGCTGACCAAGGAGCCGGTGCAGCGCCTCGGTTACGAGGAGACCGGCGAGTTGCTGCGGGCCGTCATCACGCAGCAACGGCCACGGAAGTCCCCGATGTCGGCGCCCGCGCCGACCGCGGTGATCCCGCCCGCCGTGGACGAGACTCCGACCGACCCCGACCTGGTCGTCCCGGACGCCCCCGTCCCCGAGACCGGTTTACGGTTCACCCCGGCGACCGGCGACCGTGGCGAGGAGCAGCTCCCGTCCACCAGGAACGCCGTCAGGCCCGACGGCCGCCGGTGGGGCCCGATCATCGGCGTGCTCGTCGCGGTCGTGCTCGTGGCGGGTCTGGGCGGCTATCTCGGCCTGCGCTCGGCCAAGGGCAGCCCTGAAGACGGCGATACGAAGTCCGCGTCCGTCACCTCATCTCCCAAGGAGTCCGCCAAGCAGCCCGTGGCCAGCGCCGACCCGACGAAGAACCCGCCGAGCAGCGCCCCGCCGTCCACCCCACCCCCGTCTCCGACGCCAACGGCCACGCCCAAGCCCACCAAGACGGCCGCCTCGGCGCCGGAGGGCTGGAAGATGTACACCAACAAGAAGCTGAAGTTCTCCGTCGCGCTGCCGAAGGGCTGGACGAAGTACAGACACAGCAGCAACCAGATCGCGTTCCACGGCAAGGGCGCGGGCAGCAACGCGTACATCATGTTCGAGATGACGGAGAACCCCGGCAAGGACCCCGTCAAGGACTGGAAGAGGCAGGAGAAGACCGCCAAATACGGGTTCGGCGGCTACAAGAAGATCAGCATCAAGGCGGTCGACTACATGGACGGCGCGGCGGACTGGGACTTCACCTGGAACACCAACACCGGCCCGACCAGGGTCCGCAACCGCGGCTTCATCGCCAACGGCCGCGGCTACGCGATCTACTGGCACAACCTCTCCAGTCGGTGGAAGAAGGACAAGCACTTCTTCGACACGTTCGCCGCGACCTTCATCCCGAAGTAGGCTTTTCTGCGTGGAAAGGCAGGTCAGCAACCGCTACCGGCTCATCGAACCGCTCGGCGAGGGCGGGATGGGCGTGGTCTGGCGTGCCTACGACGAACTGCTCGACCGTACGGTCGCGATCAAGGAGGTCCGCTACACCGGCGTCGGTGACGACAAGCGGGCCGAGCTCAATCGCCGGACCATCAGGGAGGCCAGGGCGGCGGGCCGCCTCGACCACCCCTCGGTGATCGTCATCCACGACGTCGTCGAGGAGGGCGGCCGCCCGTGGATCGTCATGCAGCTGATCCGCTCGCGGTCGCTGGCCGAGGTGATCCGCGAGCACGGGCCGCTGCCGGTCGCGCAGGCCGCGCTGATCGGCGGCCGGGTGCTCGACGCGCTGCGGGCCGCGCACGCGACCGGTGTGCTGCACCGCGACGTGAAGCCCGAGAACGTGCTGCTCGCCGACGACGGCCGGGTGGTGCTCACCGACTTCGGCATCGCCTCGCTGGAGGCCGAGGCCGGTCTGACGGCCACCGGGGGCCTGGTGGGCACGCCCGCCTACATGCCGCCCGAACGCCTCAACGGTGAGCCCGCCCGGCCCGAGTCCGATCTGTGGTCGCTGGGCGCGACGCTGTACGCGGCAGTCGAGGGTGTGCCGCCGTTCAAACGGGACTCATGGGCGGCCACGGTCGCGGCGGTGCTGCGCGATCTGCCCGGACAGCCGGCCAGGGCGGGCGTGCTCGGCCCGGTGATCATGGGCCTGCTGCAGCGGGACCCGGCCGCGCGCATGTCCGCCGACGAGGCCGCCCATCTGCTGCGGGCCGCCGCGTCCGAGCCCGCCCCGTACGGATATGCCGGACCTCCGGCGCCCCCGCCCGGCCCTGGCGCGTCCTGGTCGGACGTGACCGGGCCTGGCGATCGGGGGCCCGCGGGGACCGTTTCCCTGCGGGCCCGGCGGCGTGGGTGGTTCCTGGGCGTGCCCGCGGCCGTGCTCGCCGTCGCGGCGCTGGGCACGGGCGGCTGGTACGTCGTCACCACCTCCCAGTCGCCCCCGGTGAGCACCCCGGCCCCGACACCCACCTCGACCCCCAGCCGCGAGCCGTCGTCCACCCCCACGGACACCCCCGAACCGTCCACCACCCCCGCCACGCCACGTCTGCCCACCGGCTGGCGCCGGCTCGCCAACTCCGCCGGGGACTTCTCGATCGGCATCCCCCAGGGCTGGCAGGCCAAGAAGAGCCCCAGTAGGGACAGCATCACCGTCACCGGCCCCGGCACGCCGGGCATGCTGATCGTCGAGTGGACCGTCCCCGAGAAGCCCATGGCCGATCCCGCGCGCGCCTGGGTGGAGCTGGAGAAGGAGATCCAGGCCAAGGGCGAGTTCGTCGGCTATGACCGGATCGCCATCAGGTCCACGACCTACCTCGGCCGGTCGGCCGCCGACTGGGAGTTCACCCGGCAGCGTGGCGGCACGCTGATCCACGTGATCAACCGGGGCTTCCGCACCGCCGACGGCCGCCACTACGCCCTCTACTGGGACACGACCGATGCGCGCTGGGACCAGGACCGGCGCTACTTCGACCAGTTCGTCAAGACGTTCAGGCCCGAGTGACGGCCATGGAGCAGGAACAGGCGCTCTTCTGGCGGCACCCGGCGGTGCCCCAGGTGGACCTGCTCAAGGCCCGCTACGTCACCCACCGTTTCGCCCGGCACGTGCACGACGGCTACGCGATCGGCCTCATCCTCCAGGGCGTGGAGGAGTTCGACTACCGGGGCAGCCTGCACCGGGCTGGCGCGGGCGAAGTGGTGCTGGTCAACCCGGACTCGGTGCACACCGGCCAACCCGGGATGGCGGGCGGCTGGTCGTACCGGATGCTCTACCCGTCGGTGGAGGCGCTCTCGGAGCTCGCGGCCGAGCTCGGCCTGCCGTACGCGACGCCGTTCTTCCCCGAGCAGGTGGTGCGGGACCCGGCGGTGGCGACGCTGCTCAGCCGGGCACACCTGACCGCCGAGCGCGGTGACGCGCTGGCCGCCCAGTCGCTGATGCGCGGCTTCTTCGCCCGCCTGCTGATCCGGCACGCCACGCCGCGCCCGTCCGCCGTCCTGCCCGCCGAGGGCGGGCGGGCGGTCGCCGAGGCGCTGGACCTGCTGCACGAGAGCCTGGTGGACCCGCCGTCGCTGGACGATCTCGCGCTGACCGTCGGGGCGCGGCCGTTCCCGCTGCTGCGCGCGTTCAAGGCGGCGACCGGCCTGCCGCCGCACGCCTACCTGACCTCGCTGCGGATCCAGCGGGCGCGCCACCTCCTGAACTCGGGGGTACGGCCGGCACAGGTGGCCGCCGAAGTGGGCTTCACCGACCAGGCTCACCTGAACCGCCACTTCAAGCGCATCGTGGGCGTTCCACCCGCGGCCTACCAGCGTGCAGCAGGAACGTACAAGACTGGCGATCCCCACCTCACCTAGCGTCACCTGCATGGAACAGACAACACACCGTTCCGCCGCCATACGGGACGGTCTGGGCGTGGGCCTGGCCGTGGGGCTGTCCGGGCTCGCCTTCGGCGCCGCGGCGATCACCGCGGGCCTCAGCGTGGCGCAGGCATGCGTGCTGAGCCTGCTGGCGTTCACCGGCGCCTCGCAGTTCGCGCTGGCCGGCGCGGTGGGCGCGGGCGGCGATCTGGTGGCGGCCGCCGCGGGCGCACTGCTGCTGGGCGGCCGCAACACCCTCTACGGGCTGCGCCTGGCCGATCTGCTGCGGGTACGCGGCCCGCGCAGGCTGCTCGCCGCGCAGGGCGTGATCGACGAGACCACCGCCGTCACACTCGCCCAGCCGTCGCCCGAGACGGCGCGCGTCGGATTCACGATCACGTTCGCCAGCCTGTACGTCACCTGGAACCTCACCACGCTGGCCGGAGCGCTCGGCACGTCGTTCCTCGGTGATCCGGGGATGTTCGGGCTGGACGTGGTCGGCCCGGCCACGTTCCTGGCCATCCTGTGGCCGCGCCTGGCGGGCAGCGTCCAGCTCAGGTGGCTGGCGGTGGCCGGCGCGGGGGTCGCGCTGTGCGCCACCCCGTTCTTCCCGCCGGGCGTGCCGGTGCTGCTGTCGGCGGTCGTCGTCTTGGTGGTGCTGGTCCGATGACGCTGTGGTGGGCGATCGCGGCGGTGTGCGCCGGGTGTTACGCGCTCAAACTGGCCGGGCTGGCGGCGCCGCGCCGGGTGCTCGACCATCCCCGGGTCCGCCGCTTCGCCGAACTGGTGCCCGTGGCGCTGCTGGCCGCGCTGATCGCGGTGCAGATGTTCGCCGAGCACGGCGAGCTGCGCTTCGACCCCGCCCGGACGGCCGGGCTGTGCGCGGCCGTGGTGGCGCTCCTGCTCCGCGCCCCATTCCTGGTCATTCTGGCCACAGCGGCAGCAATCACCGCGCTTGTCCGGGTCTTTATCGGGTAGACGCGGAGGCATGTCCGATTCTGCGCTGCTGGTCGGTGGACGTTACCGGCTGATCAAGACCATCGGCCAGGGTGGGATGGGAACCGTCTGGCAGGCCCATGACGAAGTGCTCGGCAGGGACGTGGCGGTGAAGGAGATCCATCCCCCTCCGGACCTGACCGACCCCGAGCGAGACGTGTTCAGCGTCCGTACCTTCCGCGAGGCCAGAGCCGCGGGGCGGGTGGCGCATCCCGGCGTCGCCACCGTCTACGACGTGCTCGAAGAGCACGGCCACCCGTGGATCGTCATGCAGCTCATCCACTCGCGCACCCTCGGCGAGCTGGTGCGCGACGACGGCCCGATGCCACCGGCCGACGCGGCCGACATCGGGGTGCAGCTGCTGGAGGCGCTGCGCGCCGCGCACGCCGCCGGGGTCCTGCACCGCGACGTCAAACCGGACAACGTGCTGCTGACCGAGGACGGCCGGGCGGTGCTCACCGACTTCGGCATCGCCACCACCGAGGGAGAGACGCCCGTCACCAGGACCGGGGTGCTGGTCGGCACGCCCGCGTTCATGGCACCCGAGCGGGCGGCGGGCGGCGAGGCACGCGTCGCCTCGGATCTGTGGGCGCTGGGCGCGACCCTGTACTTCGCCGTCGAGGGCCACTCGCCGTTCCAGCGCCCGCACGCGCTGGCCACGCTGGGCGCGGTCCTGCACTCCGAGCCGGCCCCGATGGCGCGCGCGGGCATGCTGGCCCCGGTCATACTCGGGCTGCTGCGCAAGGATCCGGCCGAGCGGATGACGCTGGACGAGGCCGAGCATCGGCTGCACCGCGTGATGATCAGCGATTCCGTGGAGTCCACCGCGCCGGTGGGCATCCCGGTGCCGCTCCAGGTGCCTGTACGGGACGCGGCGGCGGACGCGGGCGCGATGGCCGGGCCCGGCGCCATGTCCGCGCCCGACCCGGTGGATGAAGCGGCCCCAGCGGCTGGCCTCGGCACAGCCGCGCCCGGCAGGCAGCGCCGGCCGCCGCTGACCGCGGTGGCGGCGTGCACGCTCGCTCTCGCGGTCCTGACCGCGGGCGCGGCGTGGTGGACGAACCGGCAGACCGGCGTCCGCTCACCGACGACGGTCCCGGCCGTGGTGCGCACCTCCAGCGTCAGCCCTTCGGGCCCGACCCCCGCGCCGACGCGCACACGGCCGACCACCTACCAGAACCCGGTACGGCAGGACACCCCGGCCCCCACAGGCCGGACCGGGGAGCCCACCCCGAGCCCGACCGGCACGCCGACGAAGAACAAGCCGACCGAGAAGGCCTCGGCCACGCCCAGCAAGAGCAAGACCCCCGAGAAGAACACCAAGACCACGAAGAAGGCCACCGAGCCCACCGATGTCCCCCCTGCCGACGACAGCGAGGACGCCGCCGAGTAATCGGCCGGTCAGGACTCCTCGCGCACGATGTCGAGGGCCCGCCGCAGGTCATCCGGGTAGTCGGTGGAGAACGACAGCCACTCGCCCGAGCTCGGGTGCTCGAAGCCGAGTGACACCGCGTGCAGCCACTGCCGCGTGATGCCCAGCCGGGCGGAGATCGTCGGGTCGGCGCCGTACATCAGGTCGCCCACGCATGGGTGGCGGAGCGCGGCCATGTGCACCCGGATCTGGTGCGTGCGGCCGGTCTCCAGCTTGATGTCCAGCAGCGAGGCTGCCCGGAACGCCTCGATCGTGTCGTAATGGGTGACCGACGGCTTGCCCCCGGCGACCACGGCGAACCTGCCGTCGCCGGACGGGTGCCGGTCGATGGGCGCGTCGACCGTGCCCCTGAACGGGTCGGGATGGCCCTGCACGAGCGCGTGGTAGCGCTTGTCGACCGTACGCTCCTTGAAGGCGCGCTTGAGGTGGGAGTAGGCGTGCTCGCTCTTGGCCACGACCATGGCGCCGGTCGTGTTGGCGTCGAGCCGGTGCACGATGCCCTGCCGCTCGGCCGCGCCGCTGGTGGCGACCGTGTGGCCGGCGCCGAGCAGACCGCCGATCACGGTCGGTCCCGTCCAGCCGACCGTCGGGTGGGCGGCCACCCCGATGGGCTTGTTGACCACGACGATGTCGTCGTCCTCGTACACGATCGCCATGCCGGGAACCGGCTCGGCGACCGGCATCGGCATGCTGACCGGCGGCGGGAGCGTCACGTCGAGCCAGGCGCCGGCGTGCACGCGGTCGGACTTGGCGGGCGAGCGGCCGTCGACGAGCACCTCGCCCGCGACGATCAGCTCGGCGGCGCGGGTGCGGGAGAAGCCGAACAGCCGCGAGATCGCGGCGTCGAGCCGCTCACCCTCCAGCCCGTCGGGCACGGCCAGACTACGCTGGTCAGCCATGCTTGACCTCCCTGGTGCCGTCGATCTGGTAGCCCCGCCAGGCCAGGATCACCGCGAGGATCCCGCCGCACACGATGGCCGAGTCGGCCACGTTGAACACCGGGAAGTAGTCGATCACCGGGAAGTGCCCCGGCAGCACCTCGATCCAGTCGACCACGTGGCCCTGGAACTGGATGGACCTGCCGATGCCGGAGGGGTAGCGCAGCAGCCGGTCGGTCAGGTTGCCCAGCGCCCCGCCGAGCAGCAGCCCCAGGGTGATCGCCCACGGCAGGCTGCGCATCTTGCGGGCCGTGCGGAGGATCGCGATCACCACGCCCGTCGCGATGAACGTGAAGACGATCGTCATCCCGGTGCCGAGGCTGAAGGCGGCACCGGAATTGAAGATCACCCGGAGCTGCAGCACGTCCTGGATCACCACCAGGGGCGCCTTGCCCTCGAGCGTCCGCAGCACGATCGTCTTGCTGATCAGATCTGCCGCGTAGATCACGACCGCCAGCACGACGAGGACCGCGAAGAGGCGGCCGCGCCGCCCCTCTACCGGCGCTCCTCCTTCTGCTTGCAGGTCACGCACAGCGTCGCCCTCGGGAACGCCTGCAGGCGTTCCTTGCCGATCGGCTTGTGGCACGATTCGCACACTCCATAGGTCCCTGCGTCGATCCTGGCGATCGCACGTTCGTTCTGCGCGACCAGGTCGCGTGCATTCAGGGTAAGGGCGATCTCGCGTTCGCGCTCATACGTCTTGGCACCCGCGTCCGCCTGGTCGTCACCCGCTCCCTGGGTGACGTCACCCGAGGCGATCTCCGACTCATGGCGAAGAATGTCGGTGTTGAGCTCGTCGATCTCGCTCTGCAGCTGGCCGCGGACCTCGGCGAGCTCCTCCTCCGACCACATCGGCGGTGTAGCGGTCTGCGTGACTGGCGTCATGGTGCTACCTCCAGGCTGAACCAAGGCCGTAAATGGTGCGGGCAGCTTAGGTCTCCCATAACAGAACAGCAAACGACCCGCCGGACGATTTACCTCTCCCGTACTATCCCGCCCCGGCGGTTCAACGCCTCCGCTGCCGTGCGCGTTCCCACAACTTTGTCGGGCTTTACGAGTTCGCTACCTGCTCACTGCAAACGCGGAAGCTTTGCGGTCCACTCTGCGTTATCGTGTGAAGCTGCAAGGCGTTGATGGGGCCCCGCTGTGAGGGATATCACCCCGGAGCCGCCGGAAGAACGGCTCTCGCGAGCTCACTAGACCCGGCCGCAGCAAGAAATGAAGAGGGCCTCACCTGAGGTCAAGAAGGGTGGTACCGCGGAGCCGCACGGCTTCGTCCCTTCACGCCGACCTGTCAGCCAGTGATCGCGTGGAGGCCCGCCCGAGATGTCTTCCCCTTCTTTCCGCCCTCTTCCCGCGCAGGTCGACCTGCCCGCGCTCGAGCGCGAGGTCCTCGACCGGTGGCGGGACGGGAAGATCTTCGAGCGGTCCGTCGAGCAGAACGACGGCAACCCCTCCTGGACCTTCTACGAGGGCCCGCCCACCGCCAACGGCCTGCCCGGCGTCCACCACGTCGAGGCCCGGGTGTTCAAGGACCTGTTCCCCCGCTACAAGTCGATGCGCGGCTTCAGCGTGCCGCGCAAGGCGGGCTGGGACTGCCACGGCCTGCCGGTCGAGGTCGGCATCGAGCGAGAGCTCGGCCTCACCGGTAAGAAGGACATCGAGGAATACGGCATCGCGGAGTTCAACGCCAAATGCCGCGAATCCGTGCTGCGCCATGTCGACGCCTTCGAGCAGATGACCGAGCGGATGGGCTACTGGATCGACCTGTCCACCGCCTATCGGACCATGGACCCGTCCTATATCGAATCGGTCTGGTGGTCGCTCAAGGTCGTCTTCGACAAGGGCCTGTTGTTCCGCGACTTCCGCATCACTCCTTACTGCCCGCGCTGCGGCACCGGCCTGTCCGACCACGAGCTGGGCCAGCCCGGCGGCTACGAGAACGTCTCCAGCCCGTCGGTCTACGTGCGCATGCCTGTCACCTCCGGCCCGCTGAGCGAGCTCGGCGCCGCCCTGCTGGTGTGGACGACGACGCCGTGGACGCTGGTCTCCAACACCGCTGTGGCCGTACACCCCGAGGTGACCTACGTCGCGGCCCGTACGGCGGACGGCGAGGTCCTGGTCGTCGCCGAGCCGCTGCTGTCGGTGCTCGGCGAGGGCGCGACCGAGGTGGCCCGCTTCACCGGCCGCGAACTGGAGCACACCTCCTACACCCGGCCGTTCGACCTGGTCGACATCCCCGGCGCCCACTACGTGGTGCTCGGCGACTACGTGACGGTCGAGGACGGCACCGGGCTGGTCCACCAGGCTCCGGCGTTCGGCGCCGACGACCTGGTCGTGACCAAGCGTTACGACATGCCGGTCGTCAACCCGATCGGGCCCGACGGACGCTTCCTGGACGACGTGCCGATGGTCGGCGGCCAGTTCTTCAAGGACGCCGACGAGGGCCTCACCGAGGACCTTCGGGCCCGCGGCCTGCTGTTCCGCGGCGGCCACTTCGAGCACAGCTACCCGCACTGCTGGCGCTGCCACACGCCGCTGCTCTACTACGCGCTCCCCTCCTGGTACATCAGGACCACCGCGGTCAAGGACCAGATGCTGGCCGAGAACGCCAAGACCAACTGGTACCCCGACACCATCAAGTGGGGCCGCTTCGGCGAGTGGCTGCGCAACAACGTCGACTGGTCGCTGTCGCGCTCCCGCTACTGGGGGACCCCGCTGCCGCTGTGGGTGTGCACCGCCGACGAGTCCCACGTGACGTGCGTCGGGTCGATGGAGGAGCTGGGCACGCTCGCCGGCCGCGACGTCTCCGCGCTCGACCCGCACCGCCCGTACGTCGACGACGTCACCTTCCCCTGCCCGTCGTGCTCGGCCGAGGCCCGCCGCGTGCCCGACGTCATCGACGCCTGGTACGACTCCGGCTCCATGCCGTTCGCCCAGTGGGGCGCGCGCGGCAAGCCGGAGGGCGTCTACCCGGCGCAGTTCATCTGCGAGGCGACCGACCAGACGCGTGGCTGGTTCTACTCGCTGATGGCCGTGGGCACGCTGGTGTTCGGCCAGTCGTCCTACGAGAACGTGCTCTGCCTCGGGCTCATCCTGGCCGAGGACGGCCGCAAGATGAGCAAGCACCTGGGCAACATCCTGGAGCCCATGCCGCTGATGGACGAGCACGGGGCCGACGCGCTGCGCTGGTTCATGGCCTGCGGCGGCTCGCCGTGGGCGGCCCGCCGCGTGGGGCACAACGCCCTTGAGGAGATCGTCCGCAAGGTCCTGCTGACGTACTGGAACACGGCCTCCTTCTTCACCCTCTACGCCAACGCCGAGTCATGGTCTCCCGACCGCCTGGCGCAGGCGACCCCCGCGGCCGAGCGTCCGCTGCTCGACCGCTGGGCACTGGCGGAGCTGCACAGGACGGTGGCCGAGGTCACGGCCGCGCTGGACGAATTCGACACCCAGCGGGCCGGGCGCCGGCTGGCCGAGTTCCTCGACGATCTGTCCAACTGGTACGTGCGCCGCTCGCGCCGCCGCTTCTGGCAGGGGTCGGCCGACGCGTTCGCGACGCTGTACGAGTGCCTGGAGACGGTCACGCGGCTGATGGCGCCCATCGCGCCGTTCGTCACCGACTACCTGTGGGACGTGCTGCGCGGCGACGGCGCGCCCTCCTCCGTCCACCTGACCTCGTGGCCCGCCGTACGCGACGACCTGCTCGACCCCGCGCTGTCGGAGCGGATGGCACTGGTACGGCGGCTGGTGGAGCTGGGCCGCTCGGCCCGCGCCTCGTCGGGCGTCAAGACCCGCCAGCCGCTCGGCCGGGCCCTGGTCGGAGCACACGGCTGGCCCTCGCTCCCGCCGGAACTGCGCGACCTGATCGCCGACGAGCTGAACGTCCAGGCTCTCGAGGACATGTCCGGCTTCAGCGCCGATCTCGTGTCCTACACCGTCAAGCCCAACTTCCGGGCGCTCGGCAAGCGGTTCGGCTCGCAGACCAAGCTGGTGGCGGCGGCCGTCGGCACGGTGGACGCCGCCTCCCTGGCCCGCACCCTCCGCTCCGGTTCCTCCGCCACGGTGGACGTTCCGGAGCTGGGCACGGTGTCACTCGGCCCCGACGACGTGATCGTCACCGAGCAGCCCCGCTCCGGCTGGGCCGTCGAGACCGGCGCCGTCGACACGGGCACCGGCGAGACGGTGGCGCTCGACCTGGAGCTGACCGACGAGCTGCGCCAGGCCGGCCTGCTGCGCGAGGTCATCCGCCTGGTACAGGAAGCCCGCAAGTCGACCGGCCTGTCCATCACCGACCGCATCTCCCTGTGGTGGTCGGCCTCCGACCCGGCCGCGGTGCAGGCGCTGCGGTCGGGGTGGCAGGTGGTGGCGGACGAGGTACTCGCCACGACCGTCACAGAGGGCGCTGAGGACGGGCTGCCGTCACACTCGGACACGGACCTGGGGCTGACGTTCCAGCTACGCCGCGCCTGACGGAACCGTACGTTGTGGGACGCGCCATGCGGGCGCGTCCCCTTCGGCTGACGGACTCGCGGCCGTAGACCCGCGGTCCCTCAGCGAACGACCTCGCGGCCCGTTCTGGCCCACCCACTCTCGGCCGCCCGACCCACAGACTCGCGCTCGTCCGTGACGACTCACGGTCGCGCAGCCGACGGACTCCACTCGTATAGCCGGGGCAACTCACGGTCGCGCAGCCGGTTACACACGCGGACTCACTCGCAGTCGGTCAGCTGACGGACTCGCGCTCGTGCTGGCAGACGGAGCAGCTCGTCAGGCCGGCCGACTCGGCTTGCGTGATCGTCATGGTCTCCACGCCGGTTTCGCCCGCGCCTCGAATGAGGGGGCAGGCGGTGCTGTGGTAGCGGCTGGTGCCCACGATGACCTTCACGGTGACCGACCGTCCGGCCTTCGCCGCGCCTTCTCCGTCGGACTTGCCCTTGGCCGTCGTTTCCTTGGCAGGAGCGGTGTCTCCCCTGCCTGGAGTCTCCGCACCGGACGCGGAGCTGCCGCGCTTGGCAGCGGCACTGTCCGGCTTGGCGGGCGCGGGCTCGGACGTTCTGGCCGCTGCCTTGGCGCTCTCAGCCGCCTTAGCGCTCTCAGCTGCCTTGGCGCTCTCAGCCGCCTTAGCGCTTTCTGCGGGCGTGCTCTCCGCAGGCGTCGTTCCCGCAGCGGGCTTCGCCCCTGCCGGACGTGCCCCGCTCGTAGGCTCGGCACGCTCGGGCTTGGACGTAGCCCCAGAGGCCGGTCCGGACTGCACAGGCATGATCACGGTCCCGCCCACCGACTCGGACCGCTCTCCCTTGCCCCCGGACCCGCTACCGACCCCGCCAGCCCCGCTGCCGGACTCGGGCCGCTGAGGCTTGCCTGACGCGCTCGGCCCCTTAGGCAGGGGGCCCTGAGGCTTGGCAGCGGACTCGGCGGCCGAGGCGGGACGTTCGGGCACCGCGGTGGGGCGCTCGGACTGCCCCGACGACGGCCGACCGGCCTTACCCGGCGCGGAACGCTCCGGCGCGGGATCACCCGGCTGTATGGCACGCTGAGGCGCCGTCACGGGCCCCGAGTCGTCGAGGTCCGGGGCGGAATCACGATCTCGACCAGCGCGCTCGAAGGCGCCACGGTCCTGACCAGCACGCTCCGAGGCGCCACGATCTTGACCAGCACGCTCGGAGGCACCACGGTCCGCGCCGCCACGACTCTGGTCACGGCCCTCTGCGGCGAAAGCCGACGGACGCTCTCCGGACCCACCTGCTCCAGGCTTGCCGCTCCCGGGCTTACCGGTAGACGGTTGGTCACCCGTGGACTGCCCCGCCCCGGACCTGCTGGACGACGGCTGGCCACCCCTGGACGGACCGGAACCGGGCTGCCTGGATGACGGCTGACCCGCCCCGGACCTGCTGGACGAGGGTTGGTCGCCTCTGGGCTGACCGGACGGCGGCCGATCGGACCCGGGCTTGCCGGGCGATGGCGGGCCGGACGACGGCATGGTGGTGATGTAAGGGGCGAGCCTCGGACCCGCGGAGGGGTCGGCGGCCGGGGGTTCCGTGCCAGGCCCCGGAGTGGCGGGCTTTCGCGTGCCGCTCGACGGGGCGGGCTCCGCCGGGGGGCGGGCGAACCATCCGGTCGGCTCGGCCGGGGCGTCGGCGTCCGGGGCGGGGGTGGAAGCCTTCGAGTCGGGCTTCGGCTGGGCCGCACCGGCGGACACCGGGGGGCGCAGGTCGCGCGTGGACCCGGGCGCCTCGGCCCGGAGGTCCGCGGGGACCTTGGGAGCCGGCGAAGGCTCGGAGCCGGGCTTGGGGGTGACGGCGGACTCAGGGCCGCCGGGCTTGGGGGTGACGGCGGGCTCGGGGCCGGCGGCAGGCGGCAGCTGCCGTCCGCCGAGCGCTGCGTCCGGCAGGCACGCCGTGCAGGGCGTGAAGCCCTCCTCGCGCGCCTCCTCGTACGTGAGCTCCTCTTGATCCCGTCCGATCAGCTGGCGGCAACCCGGGACGTGGTAGCGCTTGCGTCCGGGGATCACCAGGACCAGCGCGTCCGGGGAGATGCCGCGCACCGCGGGACGGCGTTGCGCCGGTGCGGTGACCGTCCGCTGGAGCGTCGGTGGACGCGGCGACGGCGGCGCTCCCATGGGGGCACCGATCGGGCCTGGCTGGGTCTGGCCGTGCGGCATGCCGACAGGCGTGAGCCCCACCGGCGGGGTGGCCGGCGCAGCGGCCCGCCCACCACCGGGAAACAGCTCGTGACGCCGCAGCAGCGCCCCGATCACCAGGAACAGCGCGGACAGCACGCTGACCACGATGGACCACATGATCAGGAACGGCTTTGCCAGAACGAAGCCCGCGATCAGCAAGACAACCGCCGCGAGCACCAAACCAGCACTGATTAGGATCACAAAGGGCTCTTTCGAGTGACGGGTCCGGGTGACCCGCTACTTTACCGGCGGTCGTTGTGCGGACCGTCACCGCCGGGGAAAGCGCCCTGCGGGGATTCACCGCCGAAGGGGTTGGGGCCACCGGGAAGAGGCTGCTGAGCGCCCTGGGGGACCGCGTGCGACATGGCCGGAGCAGCCGCCGAAGGACCACCGCCCGTCATGACGGGGAAGCCACCGCTGCCTTCCGCGGAGACGTTCAGCTCGGCGAGCTGGTTCTCCAGGTAGAGCTTGAGGCGGCTGCGGTATTCGCGTTCGAAGCTGCGCAGCTCCTCGACCTTGCGCTCCAGCTCGTCGCGGGTCTGGACGAGGGAACCCATGGCCTGACGGTGGCGCTCCTGCGCGTCGCGCTCGAGCGTCTCGGCGCGGGCGCGGGCGTCGCCGATGACCTGCTCGGCCTGGCGGCGAGCCTTGGTCAGGATCTCGTCGGCCTCGCGGCGGGCGCGGGTGACGGTCTCGTCGGCCTCGCGGCGGGCGTCGGAGATCGCCTGGTCGGCGGTCTGCTGGGCCAGCGCGAGCACGCGGGCCGCGGTGTCCATGTTGTCCTCGGCCGGAGGCATGTTCATGGCGACGGGGACCGGCTGGGGCTGCTGCTGCGGCTCGGGGGCCCGCATGGGCTCCGGCTGCGGCGGCGCCATCATCTCGGGCTTCGGCTGCTCCTGGACCGGCGCGGAGGCCATGGGCATGCTCATGCCCCCGGGCACCTTTCCGCGCAGGCACTCGGCCAGCTTCGCGCGGAGCTCCTCGTTCTCTTGGATCAGGCGGTCAAGCTCAGCCTCGACTTCGTCGAGGAAGGCGTCGACCTCTTCCTCGTCGTAGCCCGGCCGTAGCCGGGTGGTACTGAACTGCTTGTTCCGCACATCAGCGGGCGTCAGCGGCATCTTTTGGTCTCCTTGGCGCGCTTGGAGTCTGTCCGGAGGGACGGTTAACCCGAATCACTTCAGCGCGGACACGAGTTGGATCACGACCGGGGGGACACGGCCCTCCATCACCGCGCGCCCAGCGATCCAGCGATCTGGATCAAGATCAGAACGACGATGAAGAGGACAGTGAAGCTTAGGTCAAAGGCCACCGTACCCAACCGGAGCGGGGGAATGAAACGGCGGAGGAACTTGAGAGGTGGGTCGGTTGCGGTGTACGTGGCCTCGGCGAGCACCAGCACGACGCCGGAGGGGCGCCACTGCCTGGCGAACGCCTGGACCGTCTCAAAGATCATCCTGCCGATGAGCAGCACCAGATACAGAGACAGGACTACGACCAAGATCTGACTTACGATCCCCACGGCCTGGCCGCGCCTCCACTTCTGATGCGCCCGCCCGGCCTCTGTGAGACCGGGTTGGGTGCGATAGACATACAGAGACTCTAACTCTGGTTGAAGAACCCGCGTTCCGCGATTCGAGCCTTGTCCTCGGCGGTCACCTCGACATTGGCTGGGGACAACAGGAACACCTTGTTGGTAACACGTTCAATGCTGCCATGTAGGCCAAAGACCAGACCTGCCGCGAAATCGACCAGGCGTTTTGCGTCGCTGTCAACCATCTCGGTCAGGTTCATGATGACCGGGGTGCCATCGCGGAAGTGCTCGCCGATCGTCCGGGCCTCGTTGTAGGTCCGGGGATGGAGCGTGGTGATGCGCGCCAGATCGGTCGTACGGCGCTCCAGGACGGTCGTGGATGGCCTCGGCGCGGGGACGCCTGTGTCAGGTTCATCGTCGCGGTCCTGGACCGCTACGGCCCGTTCCTCGCCGGTTCGCGGGGGCTCATCCTCGTAGGCGTACTCGTCCGGGTAGGTCTCGTACCTCTCGTAGCGGTCGTCCTCCACGAGACCGAGGTAGACCGCCATCTTGCGCATCGCGCCGGCCATCGCTACGTCGTCCTCCTGCTCATGGTCGCACTCGCTCGGGCCTGTCGCCGGGTCCGAGGCGGCAGCCGCACCCCCTTGGAGCTCACCGCTGATCGACCTCTACTGGGTAGTGGCGGGCCTGTAAGACCCACTTGACGGGACATTACCTGACGAAGGGCTTGCGACGACCGAGCAACGCCGTACCGACCCGAACGTGTGTCGCGCCATGCGCGACGGCCGCGCCGAGGTCATCGCTCATGCCCGCCGACAGCATCGTGGCATGGGGGTGGCGCTCCCGCACGGCGGCGGCCAACTCTCGCAGCCGGGCGAACGCCTTACCCGGCTCCTCGCCCAGCGGCGCCACGGCCATCAGCCCGCCCAGCCACAGGTGCGGAGCCGCGGCGATCAGGTCGGCGAGCTCCGGCACGTCCGCGGGCCTGGCGCCGCCTCTGGCCGGGTCGTCGTCCAGCGCCACCTGTACGAGGCAGCCGACCTGGCGCCCCTGCTTGCCGGCCTCGCGGCTGATCACCTCGACGAGCCGGGCCCGGTCCACGGAATGGATCACATCCGCGTAGGAGACCACGGAACGGACCTTGTTGGTCTGCAACTGGCCGACGAAGTGCCAGGTCAGCGGCAGGTCCTGGCATTCGCGCGCCTTGGGGGCGGCCTCCTGGTCGCGGTTCTCGCCGACCTCGCGGACGCCGAGCTCATAGAGGAGACGGATGTCGGAGGCGGGGTAGGTCTTGGTCACGGCGATCAGGGTGACCTCATCGCGATCACGCCCGGCCGCCCGGCACGCCTCGCCGATCCGCTCCCGCACCTCCGCCAGCCCGGCCGCGATCTCATCCCGCCGCGTCCGCCGGCCCTCGTCCGTACTCACGCTCACGTCCACCTCTCCGTTCGGCTCGTGTGTCTCTGTGCCACAGGCGCGCCTCCCGTGTGGTGCGGCACTCTTCTTTCCGGTACGGCAAGCCCGGTGGGCCCCACCCGCCGCACGGGGCCGGGGGCCTCCAGGAAGACGGCCGCTGACCCCGCACGGGGCCGGCCGCCGTGACGAGGCAAGTGAGTTCGATCACTCCGGCACCCCGGGCCGACGCCATGAGCGACTTCCCGAACCGACCCCGGACGCGGCTGCGCCGCTCCATTCCCCCGGTGAGGCCCCTGGAGGCCGGTGAGGAAGGAGCGGCGGAGAGTCGGGCTACTTGAGGAAGTCGGGGACGTCGAGCTCCTCCTCCTGCTCCTCGAAAACCACCGGACGGCGTTTGGCGGGCTCCGACATGCGGGAGGTGATGGGCGTGGGCGGATTGGCGGGCTCGGGCGTGGGGCGGGGGATCGAGACGGGGCCGGAGGGCTCGTCGGCGATCGGCTCGTGGACTGGCTCGGGCGCGTTGTCCATCGGACGCATCGGCTCGGCCCGGTGGTCGCCCCGGAAGTCGGAGCCATGGTCCGGGCGGGGCGGTTCGGGGCGGAGATCGGCGCGGGGCTCGGGACGAGGCTCGGGGCGAGGCTCCGGCCTGAAGTCGGCGCGCGGCTCGGGACGCGGTTCGGGACGGGGCTCGGGGCGCGGCTCGAAACGCTGCGGCGCGGGCTCGGCCTTCACGCTGGGCACGCTCGGTCGTACCGGCGACGACACGGGCGGGGCCGTGGGCGCGGCGGCCGGGCGGCTCTGCGGGCGCGGCAGCGGCTTCTCCACCGGCGGCGGCACGTCGTCGAACCCGGCGGCGATCACGGTGACCCGCACCTCGTCGCCGAGCGCGTCGTCGATGACCGTACCGAAGATGATGTTGGCGTCGAGCGCGGCCGCCATCGACACGAGCTGGGCGGCCTCGTTGATCTCGAACAGGCCGAGGTCGGAGCCGCCGGCGATCGACAGCAGCACGCCGTGAGCGCCGTCGATGCTGGCCTCCAGCAGCGGGCTGGAGACCGCCATCTCGGCCGCGGCGACCGAGCGGTCGTCACCGCGGGCGTGGCCGATGCCCATCAGCGCCGAACCCGCGCCGGACATGACCGACTTGACGTCGGCGAAGTCGAGGTTGATCAAGCCGGGCGTGGTGATCAGATCGGTGATGCCCTGCACACCGGACAGCAGCACCTGGTCGGCTGCCTTGAACGCGTCGAGCACGCTCACCTGCCGGTCGGAGATCGACAGCAGCCGGTCGTTGGGAATCACTATCAGCGTGTCGACCTCGTCGCGCAGGGTCTCGATGCCGGCCTCGGCCTGGGAGGCCCGGCGACGGCCCTCGAAGCTGAACGGCCGGGTCACTACGCCTATCGTGAGCGCGCCGAGCGATCTGGCGATGTTGGCCACGACGGGCGCGCCGCCGGTGCCGGTGCCGCCTCCCTCGCCCGCGGTCACGAAGACCATGTCGGCCCCCTTGAGGACCTCCTCGATCTCCTCGCGATGGTCTTCGGCCGCCTTGCGCCCCACATCGGGGTTGGCGCCGGCACCCAGCCCGCGCGTGAGCTCGCGGCCCACGTCGAGTTTGACGTCGGCGTCACTCATCAGCAGCGCCTGGGCGTCGGTGTTTATCGCGATGAACTCGACGCCCTTGAGTCCCTCCTCGATCATCCGGTTGACGGCGTTCACTCCGCCGCCGCCAATGCCGACGACCTTGATGACCGCGAGGTAGTTCTGCGGTGCTGCCACGACGAGGGGCCTTTCCGCTCGTTGACTTGCCATTTCGGTGCGGATCGTCTCCGCGTTCACTTGCTTCGTTAACTCTCAACCTCAAGTTGAGATTCAGATTTATGTCAACCTGAGGATTGATACGGACAGTAGGAGTTACGCTCCAGGCGGGTCAACTAACCGCGCCGCAAGCACGTCCGGCGTGTCGCGGGCTGTCCGTTTCGCTCCGTCGTCACGCCTGGTCGGGGTCCTCCTCTGCCACGCGCCGTGTTAAGGCTCTCACGCCGGGACCCCTATCCCGGACAGGCTCGGCCATCGCCCGGCGGCACGTTTGGCGCAGTTTGACGGGCGCGTCGCCCTTTATGCGACGCATATCCCCTAGGACGCCCCATCCCCATCCGTGGATCACGCCGATGGCGAACGCCGGCGATCCGCCTCGGCCCCAGCGGCTCCCGTCTCGGTGCCTGCGCCGGGCTCACTCACTTGAGCGTCACCACGTCGGGTGAGCTCACGTCATAGACGTCGGCCTTGCGCCGCAGGAGGGACGCCAGGATGCGGGCCTTGTCCGCGCCCCGGTCGGAGCCGCCCCAGACCACGCTGCGGCCGTCGGAGAGCTCCAGCGACACGCCGTCGGGTGAGGAGGCGCGGACCAGCCGTACCTTGGCGGCGAGATCGTCGGGCAGCGACTGGATCACCTGGAGCGCGGCCATGGTCGTGGGGTCTCCGGCGGCCGGTCGGTCCACCTTGAGCGCCGGCAGGCCGGGCGGGACCGTGTCCTTGATCTCGATGACGACGCCCGTCTTGTCGATCAGCGCCGCCTTCCCCCCGGCCGTGACCGCGGCGACCGGCTCGCGCTCGACCACCTCGATCCTCAGCGTGCCCGGCCAGACCCGGTCGACCTTGGCCGAGGCGAGCTGCCTGATCTTCATCACGCGGCCCTCCACCCCGGCGAGGTCGACGGTGGCCAGCGGGTGCAGTTGGGGCACTCCGGCCTGCTGTTCGATGCGCTCAGCAGGCACTGTGACATTTCCCACGATGTCAATCGAACGTACGCCGAGCACCGGTGAGAAGAACACCAGCCAGGCGGCGGTGCCGACCACTCCGGCGGTCAGCAGCGCCAGGAAAGCGTCGCGCGCCTTCATCGCCCTCCCAAGGTCGCCCGCCTCGCGCAACCGACACGCCGTGCGCCACCGAACCTACGCCGCCCGCGGCCACCGCCCACGGCGCCACGCCAGAACACACCGCCCGAGCGCCCGTGGCGCCACGCCAGAACCACCACCACCCGAGCACCCGCGACCACCGGCCCCACCATCCACCGACCGGCGGCGGCCACCGGCCATGCGGGAGCACCGTCCCTGAGAGTCCGCGGCCCCTCAGGGACCGCGGTGTCATCCCGCGGAGAGCTCCGCGAGGATCTGCGGGCCCAGCTCGGTCACGTCGCCCGCCCCCATCGTCAGCACGATGTCGCCACCCCGGGCCCGGCCCGCCACCAGGGCGGGCACGGAGGCGCGGTCCGGAGCGTAGACCACCTGTGACTCGGGCAGCCGCACGCGGTCCGCCACCATGGCGCCCGAGACGCCGGGCTCGGGGTCCTCGCGGGCCCCGTAGACGTCGAGCACGATCGCCTCGTCGGCCAGCCCGAGCGCCGCCCCGAACTCCTCGGCGAAGAACCTGGTGCGCGAGTAGAGGTGCGGCTGGAAGACCGCGATGACCCGCCCGCTGCCAGAGTAGGAGGCCACCACGTCACGCGCGGCCCGGAGGTCCGCGGACAGCTCGGTCGGGTGGTGGGCGTAGCTGTCGAACACCGCGACCCCGCCCGCCTCGCCCTTGGCCTCGAAGCGCCTCTTGGCCCCGGTGAAGGTCGCCAGCCCGTCTCTGATCTCCTCGAACGGCAGCCCCAGCGCCACGGCCACGGCGACCACGGCGGTGGCGTTGAGCGCGTTGTGCGCCCCGGGGACGGCCAGCCGGACCTCGCCCATGCCCTCGATAGTGAATGTGGTGCCGAACCCGTCGGGCCGGACATCGCTCACGCGGTAGTCGCCCGTCTCGCCGTACGTGATGACCTTGAGGCCGCGCGCCCGCGCCACGTCGGCGAGCTCCGCCGCGCCGGGGTCGTCGGCGCAGGCGATCAGCAGCGACCCGATGCGCTCGGCGAAGCGGGCGAAGCTGTCGTGCACGGCCCGCGGATCGCCGTAGTTGTCGAGGTGGTCGGCCTCGACGTTGGTCACCACGGCGATGTCGGGCGCCAGCATGAGGAACGAGCCGTCGCTCTCGTCGGCCTCGGCGATGAACACCTCGCCCGACCCCTCGTCGGCCCCCAGCCCGGTGGTGACGAGCTGGCCGCCCACGCAGTAGGACGGGTCGGCGCCGCACTTCTGCAGCGCCACGGTCAGCATCGAGGCGGTGGTGGTCTTGCCGTGGGTGCCCGCGACGGCGACGCCGGTGCGCCCGGCCATCACGGAGGCGAGCGCGGCGGCCCGCGGGATGATCCGCAGCCCCTGCTTGAGCGCCTCGCCCAGCTCGGGATTGGAGTCGCGGATCGCGGTGGACACCACCACGGTGTCGACGTCCCTGATGTGGGAGGCGGCGTGGCCGATGTGCACGATCGCGCCCAGCTCACGCAGCTCGCTCACCTGCTCGGTGCTGCGGGCGTCACTGCCGGACACGCGTACCCCGCGCTTGAGCAGGATGCGGGCGATCCCTGACATCCCCGCGCCGCCGATGCCGATGAAGTGCACGCGCCCCAGCTCTTCTGCGGCGACGGGATCGACCAGCTTGACGAGACTCATCGGACTATCTCCAACACTTTCCTGGCCAGAATGATATCGGCGTCCTTCCGGCCGAGTCTGGAGGCGGCCTCCGACAGGGCCACGACCCGCTCGGGACTGTGGAGCACCGGAAGGACGTTGTGGACGATCCAATCAGATGACAGGTCGGCGTCGCCGACCACGAACCCACCACCGCCCGCGGCGATGCGCTCGGCGTTGATCCGCTGCTCGCCGTTGCCGTGCGGCAGGGGCACGTAGGCGGCGGGCAGCCCGACCGCCGTGAGCTCGGCGCAGGTCAGCGCGCCGCTGCGGCACAGGGCGAAGTCCGCGGCCGCGTACGCGAGATCCATGCGATCGACGTAGGGCAGCAGAACGTATTGGGGGTCGCCCGGCGGCGGCTCGCGCTCGACGGTGTTCTTGGGGCCGAGCACGTGCAGCACCTGCACCCCCGCCGAGCGCAGGATGGGCGCGGCGGCCAGCGCGGCCTCGTTGAGCGACCTGGCCCCCTGGGAGCCGCCGAACACCAGCAGCGTGGGCCGGTCGGTCTGCAGCCCGAACCAGGAGCGCGCCTTGTCGCCCATCGACAGCCGGTCGAGCGTGACGATCTCGCGGCGCAGCGGGGTGCCGATGTATTCGGCCTTGCCCAGCACGTGGTCGGGGAAGCCGGTGAAGACGTGGTCGGTGAGCCGGGCGCCCAGCCGGTTGGCCAGGCCGGGCCGCGGGTTGGCCTCGTGCACCACGATCGGCAGGCCGCGCCGCTTGGCCGCCAGGTAGGCGGGGGTGGCCACGTAGCCGCCGAAGCCCACCAGGACGTCGGCCTGGACCCGGTCGAGTATCGCCGCCACCGCGTTGACCGCCCCCGCCAGTCGTCCGGGCACGGTCAGCAGCCGCGGCGTGATCGCCCTCGGCAGCGGCACGGCCGGCACCAGCTCGAGCTCGTATCCCCTGGCCGGGACCAGGCGGGTTTCGAGCCCGCGTTCGGTGCCCACGCAGGTTATGCCGATGCGCTGGTCAAGATGGCGCAGCGCGTCCGCAAGGGCGAGAGCCGGCTCGATGTGCCCGGCCGTCCCGCCACCGGCGAGGACCACCCTCATGTCGGTCACTCCCTAACGTCTCACTCGGCCTTTGGTCGTTCCCCCCAGGCCAAGCCAGCTTAGGGCCCGTGCGGCCGGTCCGGGGCCACGAGCGGCCAGAGCCTCACGTGCGCCTGGCTCGCGTTTCGCGAAGGACAGGAGCATCCCCAGGGCCGCGAGGGTGGGCAACAGCGCCGACCCGCCGTAGGAGACGAGCGGCAGCGGGATGCCGGTGATGGGCACCACGCCGAGCACCGCGCCCATGTTGACGACGGCCTGCCCGACGATCCAGGCGATGATGGCGGCGGCGGCGAGCCGGACGAAGGAGTCCTTGACCCGGGAGGCGACCCGCAGGCCCGCGTAGCCGAGCAGCCCGAACAGCACCACCACGATCAGGGTCCCCATCAGCCCGAGCTCCTCGCCGAGGATGGCGAAGATGAAGTCGCTCTCGCCGTGGGGCAGCCAGCTCCATTTCGCCCGGCTGCTGCCCAGGCCGAGCCCGAACCAGCCCCCGGAGCCCATCGCGATCTGCCCCTGCACGGCCTGGTAGCCGTCGCCCTGCGCGTCGGCCCACGGGTCGAGGAAGGCGCCGATGCGCGCCATGCGGTACGGCTCCACCTTGATCATGATCAGCGTGGCCAGCACGGCGAGCGACAGGATGCCGCCGAACAGCTTCACCGGCGCGCCCACCACCCACAGCAGCGACAGGAAGACCAGGAACAGCACCAGCGTGGTGCCCAGGTCGCGGCCGAGCATGACCATGACGGCCAGGAGCGCGGTGCCCGGCATGAGCGGGATCAGCAGCTGCCGCCACTCGATGCGGCCATGCCGCGCCCGGCGGGCCAGCAGGTCGGCTCCCCACAGCGCGAGGGCCAGCTTGGCGGGCTCCGACGGCTGGATGCTGTACGAGCCGACGTCGATCCACCGCTGCGCGCCCAGCTGGGACGTGCCGATGAACAGCACCATGACCAGGCCGATGAACGCCAGCGCCATCAGCGGGTAGCCCGCCCAGCGGAAGAACTTGTGCGGCAGCCGCGAGCAGGCCCACATGAGCAGCACGCCCATGCCGGCCGACAGCGACTGCTTGGCGAACCAGGTGAACGGGTCGCCGGTCTTCTGCATCGCCTCGATGCTGGAGGCGGACAGCACCATCATCAGCCCGAGCGCGAGCAGCAGCCCGCTGCAGCCGAGGATGAGGTAGTAGGTCGTCAGCGGCTTCTCCAGCAGCTCCTTGACCACGGCGAGCTGGTCGCGGATCCAGCCGATCGGCCCTTCGACCGCGCTCTGCGGTGGCCGCTCCGGAGCCTGCGGAGAAGTGGTCGTGCTCACGTCGCCGCCTCCAGGCCGCGTACGGCTCGCGCGAAGGCCTCCCCTCGGGCCGGGTAGTTGGCGAACATGTCCAGCGACGCGCCGGCCGGGGACAGCAGCACGGTGTCCCCTGGGGAGGCGAGCCTGGCGGCTTCGGTGACGACACGGTCCATCGCACCAGTGTCTTGGGCGGAGATGTCCACGACGGGGACATTCGGCGCGTGTCGCGCCAGAGCTTCGGCGATCCGGGCGCGGTCCACGCCGAGCAGCACGGCGCCGCGCAGCCTGGGCGCCGCCCGCCGTACCAGGTCGTCCACGTCGGCGCCCTTGAGCTGGCCGCCCGCGATCCACACGATCGAGGGGTACGACGACAGCGCCGCGGCGGCGGCGTGCGGGTTGGTGGCCTTGGAGTCGTCGACGTAGTCGACCTCGCCGACCCGCTCGACGTGCGCCATGCGGTGCGGGTCGGGCACGAAGTCGAGCAGGCCCTGCCGTACGGACTCGGCGGGGACGCCGAGCGTGCGGGCCAGCGCGGCGGCGGCCAGCGCGTTGGCCACGTTGTGCGGCGCGAGAGGGCGCACGTCGGCGAGCGTCGCGAGCTCCTCGGCGGACTCAGCGGGGTTCGGCACGAACGCCCGGTCCACCAGCAGGTCCTCCACCACGCCGAGCTGGCCCGGCTTGGGCACGAGCAGCGTGAAGCCGACCTTGTCCGGGTAGGGCGCGGCGAGCCGGGAGGCCTCGGGATCGTCGGCGTTGTAGACCACCGTGCCCGCGCGCTCGAAGATGCGGCCCTTGGCCGCGGCGTAGGCCTCCATCGAGCCGTGCCAGTCGAGATGGTCGGGCGCCAGGTTGAGTATCGCGGCGGCGTGCGGGGCGAGCGTGCTCGACCAGTGCAGCTGGAAGCTCGACAGCTCGACGGCCAGCACGTCGTACGGCTCCGCGACGGCCTCGACCACGGGCACGCCCACGTTGCCCACGGCGAGCGCCTTGCGCCCGGCGGCGAGCAGGATGGAGGTGAGCATGCGGACGACGGTCGTCTTGCCGTTGGTGCCGGTCAGCGCGAGCCACGGAGCCGCCTGGGCGGGCCGCAGCCGCCAGGCCAGCTCCACCTCCCCGACCACCTCGACGCCCGCCTCCAGAGCCGCGGCGATCAGCGGGTGGTGCGGCGCCCAGCCGGTGGTGACGAGCCGGGTGACGCCCTCCGGCAGCTCCATCGGGCCGAAGCGCACCTCGACGCCGAGCCCGGCGAGCTCGGCGGCCACGGCGCGCTGGCGTTCGCCCTCGGCGCCCTCGACCACGACGACCGGCTCGCCCCGCGCGGCGAGCACCCGCGCCACCGCGGTGCCCGACACGCCGAGCCCGGCCACGCAGGTGAGGGCCATTACTTGGGCATCCATTCGACGTAGAACAGCCCGAGCCCGAGGGCCGCGCACAACATGGCGATCAGCCAGAAGCGGACCACGATCGTGGTCTCGGCCCAGCCCTTGAGCTCGAAGTGGTGCTGCAGCGGCGCCATCCTGAACACCCGTTTACCGGTCATCTTGAAGAAGCCGACCTGAATGATCACCGACATCGTGATGATCACGCACAGCCCGGCGAGGATGATGAGCAGCAGCTGGGTGCGGGTGGTGATGGCCAGCCCGGCCAGCACGCCGCCCAGGGCCAGCGAGCCGGTGTCGCCCATGAAGATCTTCGCGGGCGGGGCGTTCCACCACAGGAACCCGATCAGCGCCCCGAGCACGGCCGCGGCCACCACGGCCAGGTCGAGCGGATCTCGTACCCAGTAGCAGTTGGGGCCGAGCTGGTCGATGCAGTTGTTGCGCAGCTGCCAGTTGCCGATCAGCACGTAGGCGCCCAGCACCACCCCGGTCGCACCGCTGGCCAGGCCGTCGAGGCCGTCGGTGAGGTTCACCGCGTTGGAGAAGCCGACGATCATGATGAGCACCCAGATGGTGAAGCCCACGAGGCCGATCGACGGCGGCCCGAAGTCGCGCAGGAACGACAGCCGGGGCTCGGCGGGGGTGATGCCGTAGATGTTGGCCTGCCGGGTCACCAGCACCGCGAAGATCGCGCCGATGACGAGCTGGCCGAGCGCCTTGGCACCGCTGCGCAGGCCGAGGCTGCGCTGCTTGTAGATCTTGATGAAGTCGTCGAGGAAGCCGACCGCGCCGAGCCCGGTCATCAGGAACAGCACCAGCATCCCCGAGACGGTCGGCGCCGCCAGCGTGGCGAGGTGGGAGCCGCCGTAGGCGAGCAGCGACGCCAGCACGATCACGGTGCCGCCCATGGTGGGCGTGCCCCGCTTGTCGTAGTGCCCTGACGGGCCCTCCTCACGGATCTCCTGACCGTAGCCGCGCCGGGAGAACAGCCGGATGGCCAGGGGCGTCCCGAGCATCGAGAGGACCAGCCCCACCGCACCGGCGATGACGATATCGATCACTGTTGGGCCCCCCCGAGCAACAGCTCGGCCGTCCGCTCCAGGCCCATCGCCCGGGGCCCCTTGACCAGCACCGCGTCACCCGGGCGCAGCCACCCGGCCAGCTCGGCCGCCGCCGCGGCGGCGTCGGGCACGTGCAGGATGAGCGTCTGCTGCGGGTTCGCGGAACCGCCGGCGAACGGTGGGCCCCCGACGACCGGCGGGACCGGCACGCCGCCCATGCCCTGCGGGCCTGCCGGGCCCTGGGGGAACACCGGTCCACCCACGTGGGGCGGAACCTGCGGTCCACCCACGGTCTGGGGGAACACCGGAGCGCCTACGGGAGGCGGGGCCTGCGGTCCCCCCATGGGGAGCGGGGGCCCGCCCGCGGCGGGCGGGAACGGTGGTGCTCCCGCGAGCGGTGGGCCCGCGGCGGAGGCCTCCTGGACGGCCGCGTAGGCGCCCTGGAGCACCGGCTGGGCGTCGGGGCCGGCGACGATGAGGCCCGCGAGCCCCGAGCCGCCCGCCAGGCGGCCCAGCTCCTCGTTCAAAGTGGCGCTCTCCTCGCCCAGCTCGCGCAGCGCGGCGATGACGGCGAAGCGGCGACGGCCCTTGCCGAGCACACCGAACGCCTCGAACGCGGCCCGCATCGAGTCGGGGTTGGCGTTGTAGGCGTCGTTGACGACCGTGACCCCGTCGGGCCGGTCGGTGACCTCCATCCGCCACCGGCTGACCGGCGTGGCCTCGGACAGCTCCGCGGCGATGGTGGCGACGGGCAGGCCGAGCTCGTAACCGGCCGCGGCGGCGGCCAGGGCGTTCTCCACGGCGTGCGCGCCGTACAGCTTGAGCCGGACCTGCCCGGAGCCCGAAGGGGTGCGCAGCGTGAACGAGGCGCGCCCGCGCTCGTCGACGGTGACGTCCTCGGCGCGGATCGCGGCGGCCTCGGACCGGCCGAACAGCGTGACCCTGGCGTCGGTGCGCGAGGCCATCTCGAGGACCAGCGGGTCGTCGGCGTTGAGCACGGCCACACCGGTCCGCGGCAGCGCCTCGACCAGCTCGCCCTTGGCCTTGGCGATGGCCTCCTTGCCGCCGAACACGCCGATGTGCGCGGTGCCGACGTTGAGCACGATGCCGATCTGCGGCGGCGCGATGCGGGCGAGGTCCTGGATGTGGCCGATGTTGCGGGCGCTGAGCTCCAGCACCAGGTAGCGGGTGTCGGCGTCGGCCCTGAGCACGGTCAGCGGGTGGCCGAGCTCGTTGTTGAACGAGCCGACGGGCGCGATGGTCGGCCCGATCCGCGCGGTCAGCCTGGCCAGGAGGTCCTTGGTGGAGGTCTTGCCGGCCGATCCGGTCACGCCGATCACGGTGACCTGGGGCAGCGCGGCGACGTGGGCCCTGGCCAGGTCGGCGAGCGCGGCGGCGGCGTCGGGGACGATCACCGTGGGCGCCTCGACCGGCCTGGTGGCCAGCACGGCGACGGCGCCGGCCCGGATGGCCTGGGCGGCGAAGTCGTGGCCGTCGACCCGCGCGCCCTTCAAGGCGACGAACAGGGATCCCGGTTCTACGCCCCGTGAGTCGATCACGACGGGACCGCGCACCACGGCGCGAGGGTCGGCCATGCCCGACAGGGCGCCCGAGGTTATCTCGGCGATCCTGGCCAGAGGCAACGGGATCATGCGTGCTTCCTGCTTTCCTTACGTGCGTCGATCGCACCGGCGACCACTTCGCGATCGTCGAAGGGGATCACCTCGCCTGAAACGTACTGGCCCTGCTCGTGACCCTTGCCTGCCACGACGATCACGTCGCCGCGCCCGGCCCGGCCGATCGCCAGGTCGATCGCGGACGCGCGGTCGGGCTCAATGATCACATGAGCGCGGTCATGCTGCGGAACGCGAAGCGCTCCCTCCATCATCGCGGCCAGAATGTCCAAAGGGTCCTCGGAACGAGGATTGTCGCTCGTGAATATGGCCACATCGGCCAGCCGCGCGGCGGACTCGCCCATGACCGGCCGCTTGCCCGCGTCCCGCTCGCCGCCACAGCCGAGCACGACGACCAGGCGGCCCGCGGTGACCTCGCGCAGCGAGCGCAGCACCGACTCGACCGCGGCGGGCTTGTGCGAGTAGTCGACGATCGCCTGGAACTCGTCGCCCGCGCCCGTGATGCGCTGCATGCGGCCGGGGACGCCGATGAGCGTGCCGACGCCGTGGACCGCGGTCTGCAGCGGCACCCCGGCCTCGACGAGCGTGACGATCGCGCCGAGCGCGTTGGCGACGTTGAACGGGCCGGGCAGCGAGATCTGCGCGTCGGCCTCGACGCCGCCGGGACCGGTCACCCGGAACGTGCTGCCGTCGGCGCCCAGCCGCACGTCGAGCGCGCGCCAGGCGGCGTCGGGCGAGCCCAGCGCGGAGAAGGTGGTCATCGGCACCTTCGCGATCGACAGCAGCTCGCGGCCGTAGGGGTCGTCGAGGTTCGTCACACCCACACGGGCCAGATCAGGCTGGAAGAGCCTGGCCTTGGCGGCGAAGTAGTCGTCGAAGTCCTTGTGGAAGTCGAGGTGGTCCTGCGACAGGTTGGTGAACAGGGCGACGTCGTAGTGGAGCCCGTCGACCCGGCCGAGCGCCAGGGCGTGGCTGGAGACTTCCATGGCCGCCGCGGTGACGCCTGTCTCTCGCATGAGCGCGAACAGGCCGTGCAGCTCGGTGGCCTCGGGGGTGGTGAGCCGTGGCTCGAAGCGGAGCTGACCGGCGCGGATCTCGACGCCGCCGACCAGCCCCGTGCTGTGGCCCGCGGCGCGCAGGCCGGCTTCGAGCAGGAACGTGGTGGTGGACTTGCCGCTGGTGCCGGTGACGCCGAGCAACTGGATGTGGTCGGCCGGCCGGCCGTACACCCAGGAGGCGACCTGCCCGAGCACGGCCCGGACGTCGGGCACGACGAGGACGGGCAGGCCGGTCGCGGCGGCGGCCGCGCGGCCGCCGGGATCGGTCAGGACGGCCACGGCGCCGCGCGCCATGGCCTCGGCGGCGAAATCGGCGCCGTGGGACTGGTTGCCCGGCAAAGCCACGTAGAGATCTCCGTGCCGGACCTGGCGGGAGTCGATCGTGACACCGGTGAGCGGGGCGTGTGGCGACCGCGACGTGCCGGAATCGGCGTCGAGCATGGTCGCCAGCCCGGTCAGCGGGCGGGGCGGACTGGTCGTTGGACGCATAGACGACGGGGGACGCACGGCGGCAGCGTACCTTCCCTGGTCACTGTCCCGCGCCAGCCCGCACCGCGGGCGCGGTCGAGCCGGTCGGCGGAATCTTCTTGCTCTTGATGGCGAACGTCATCACGTCCTTGAAAACGGGCGCGGCGACCAGGCCTCCGAAGTGGTCTTTCTTCGGATTCTGCAGCACGGACAGCACGACGAGCCGAGGCGCGTCGGCGGGGGCGAATCCGGCGAACGACGCCGTATAGCCGTCGTAGCGGCCGAGCTCCGCGTCATAGCGGTTGGCCGTGCCGGTCTTGCCCGCCACCCGGTATCCCGGGATGGCGGCCAGCTCGCCGGTGCCCTCGGCGCTCACCGCGGTCTCCAGCATGGTGGTGATCTCCTTGGCGGTTCTGTCGCTGACCACCCTGGTCTTCTTACCGGGAGCGGACGGTACGAACCTGCCCGACGCGTCGGTGGTGCCCGCGACGATCTGCGGCTCGATCTTGACGCCGCCGTTGGCGATCGTCTGGTAGACGCTGGCCATCTGCAACGCGGTCACGGACACGCCCTGCCCGTAGGCGATCGTGCAGCTCTGGCTGCCCGACCAGTTCTTGTAGTTGGGCAGCAGACCGGCCTCCGCGTTCGGCACGCCGCCGCCCGGCCGCTCGCCGAAGCCGAAGGCCTTCAGCATCTGGTAGAGCCGCTCGCTGCCGACCTTGCGCGCGGCCATGATGGTGGCCACGTTGCTCGACTCGGCCACGGCCTGGCGGTAGGTCATCGGCTCCGGCTTGTGCGGGTGCGCGTCGTGCAGCACCCGGTCCGCGCACTTGATGTTGTCCTTGACCTGGAAGACCGTGTCGGGCGTGACGGCCCCGGCCTCCAGGGTGGCGGCGGCGGTGATCACCTTGTTGGTGCTGCCGGGCTCGAAGACGTCCGAGGCGGCCCGGTTGATGTACTGGGAGGCGGGGGCGTTGCGCCAGTTGTTCAGGTTGAGCTCGGGGGCGTTGGCCATGGCGATGATCTGCGCGGTGCGCACGTCCATGACGATGACCGTGCCGCTGCTCGCCGCGGAGTCGGTCACCTGCTGGGCCACCGCCTGCTGGGCGGCCCATTGGATGTCGCGGTCGATGGTCAGCCGCACGTCGGCGCCGTCGACCGGGACCGTGCGCTGGCTGCTGGTCATGGGGATGCGCTGGCCGTCGCGGCCCGTCTCGACGCGCTGCTCACCGTCGCGCCCCTTCAGCAGGGTGTTGCGCGCCTGCTCCATACCGCCCAGGCCGCTCTGCTCATCACCGACGAACCCGATCAGGCTGCCCGCCAGGTCGTCTCCCGGATAGACGCGACGGTAGGTCTTCTTCGAGGTCAGCGCGGGCACGCCGGACTTGAGCACGCGGCTGGCCACGACCGGGTCGACGTCCCTGGCCAGGAGCTGGTAGCGGGTGTCGACCCTGGCCAGCTTGGCGGCCATCTCCTGCGGGGTCCGGCCGAGCTGCTTGGCGAGCAGGGCGGCGACGTTCGCCCGGACCGCGTCCTTGATCTTGGTGGGGTCGATGGCGATCTCGCGGGCCTCGACGGTGACGGCCAGCGCGTGCCCCTTGACGTCGGTGATGGTGCCGCGCTTGGCAGGGATGTCCTCGGTCTGCGTGCGCTGGCCCACCGCCCGCGCCTCGTACACCTTGGAGTCGAGGCCCTGCATCTGGATGAGCCTGCCGCCGAAGATCGACAGGATGAACGTCATGCCGATCAGGCCGATGTTGATGCGCCTGCGCGGGTTGCCCAGACGCAGCACGGGCGGCGGCTTGGGCGGGCGCGGCGGCGCGGGGGGCCTGCGGGGCGGCCCCTCGCCGCCGCGCCGCCCGAAGCTCTGCGCGCGCGTGCGATCGTCGTCCCCGCTACGGCGGAGCCTGGCGTCGTCCCCGCGGCCCTCGTCGCGGGAGCGCCGGACGTCACGGGGGGCTTCTTCGCGGGTACGGCGCAGCGGGCCGTCGTCCTGGCGGCCACGGGACCGGTCGTCCCTGGCCTGCGGGACTCGGCCACCGGCGCGTTCGGCCTCTGGGCGCGGGCGTCCGGAACGCTGGCGGGCCCGGTCCTTGGCGGCGTCGTCCCCGTCAGGCCTGGAACGCCACCTCGGCCCGTCGCCACCCGGCCGGGGACGCCCGCCGATCCCGTCCCCGCCGCCTGAGCGAGACCGCCCACGCGAACCCTCGTCCTCTCTAGAGCGCCCACGCGAACCGTCATCGTCGCGCGACCGCCCACGGGAGCCCTCGCCGTCACGAGAGCGCCCCAGCGAGCCCTCCTCGTCGCGCGACCGCCCAGGCGAGCCCTCGCCGTCGCGAGAGCGCCCACGCGAACCGTCATCCTCGCGCGACCGCCCACGCGAGCCGTCGCCGTCACGAGACCGGCCGCGGGACCCGTCGCGCTCGTCGCCACGGGAGCGGCTTCGCGGGCCGTCGGACTCGTCGTCGCGGGAGCGGCCGCGGGACCCGTCAGCCGGGTCCTGCGGGCGTCGGGCGCGGTCCTCCGCGTCCTCGCGGCCGCCGTCCCGGCCGAGAAGGCCGAAGGGGAGGTCCAGTGGGTCCGGGCGCTGCCTCGGCTCTTTGGGTGGATTGTCGGGCCGGCCCGCCCCCTCCGAGCGAGCCGACCCCGCTTGCCGGCCCTGACGCCCCGGCCCCGCCGGGGTACGGCGAGCGGCGCCGGGCCCTCCCTGAGAGCCGGCGCCGCCGCGGCCGGGACCCTGCCCCCTGCCGCCTGTGTCTCTCACCGTCCTGGGTCCACCTGGCCGCTGTCGGCCCCGGCGTCGGTCAGGACGTTGGGCTTGTCCCAGTCACGATGCTGGCCCTGCAGTTCGGCGTTGTCGGCGACCTGCTGGGGGCCGGTGTTCTTCTCGTTCGCGAGCCTGGCCTCCTCGTTGGCCTGCCGCGCCACCGCGATCTCGTCACGCAGGTTGGCCGCGGTGATGGAGTCCTGCGCGAGAACGGTGTTGAGCAGCAGCAGGCTCACCAGGCCGCCGCACATCAGCCCGACGACGAGCAGCACGAACGGAGCCCGCTGGCGCCCGCGCGACGGACGTCGCTTGAGCGCCGGGCGCGCCCGCTCGGGGCTCGCCGGGATCTCGCCGTCGCCGAGACCGGTCGTCTCCGGTCCGCCGGGACGCGAGCGCGGGATGGGCTTGGACTGGTGAGGCACGCCGGGCCTGCGCGGGCCGGTCTTGGGCGCCGTCTTCGGCAGGACGCCGCGGACGGCCGCGCCCCGCCTGCTCTCCTGCTCAGTCCTCGTGGTCAACACGGATCCTCTCTGCCGCCCGTAGCCGGGCCGAGGTCGCCCGCGGGTTGCGGGCCAACTCTTCTTCGCTTGGGAGCTCAGCTCCCCTCGTCAACAGGCGGAACCGCGGCTGATGGGCCGGCAGCGGGACAGGCAGCCCGGGGGGGCCGGTGTCCTTGGTTCGCGCCGCGAGGACCTGCTTGGTGAGCCGGTCCTCCAGGGAGTGGTAGGAGAGCACGACGACTCTCCCACCGAGCACGAGCGCGTCGAGTGCCGCGGGCAGCGCCGCCTCCAGGGCGGCGAGCTCCGCGTTGACCTCGATGCGCAGTGCCTGAAAAGTTCTCTTGGCGGGGTTGCCCCCGGTGCGCCGGGTGGCGGCTGGAATGGCCTGACGAACGATCTCGGCCAGCCGCTTAGTCGACGTTATGGGGTCCTTGGCCCTTTCCTTGATAATTAGGCCAGCGACACGCGGTGCGAACCGTTCCTCGCCGTAAACGCGGAGGATGCGGGTTAGCTCCGCAGCCGAGTAGGTATTGACCACCTTCTCGGCGGTGAGCTCTTGATCCGTATCCATCCGCATGTCGAGCGGAGCGTCATAGGAATAGGCGAACCCGCGTTCGGCCTCGTCGAGCTGCGGCGAGGACACCCCCAGGTCGAACAGCACCCCGTCGACGGCGGTGCGGCCCGCGTCGGCGAGCACGTCGGCCAGGTCGTCGGACGAGGCGTGGACCAGCGTGGTCCGGTCGGCGTAGGGGGTGAGCCTGCGCGTGGAGAACTCGATCGCGAAAGGGTCGCGGTCGATGCCGATCAGGTGAAGAGACGGATGAGCGGCGAGCAGGGCCTCCGAGTGGCCACCGAGGCCGAGGTTGGCGTCGACGACGACGGCCTCCCGGCCGGTCAGCGCCGGAGCCAAGAGCTCCAGTACGCGGTCGAGCATGACCGGAACGTGACCGCCTGTGCCTGTGTTGTCGTACATCTCCAACCCCCCTCTCGCGTCCTTGCTCGCGGACGACGCGTCCGGACGATCATCGGCCCACCTGGCCCCCACCCGGCGCCGTCCGGCCAGGTCCCCATCCGCACCCTCTTCGTGGAGCCTGCCATCTGACACCGGGGAAGGTGCATCAGCTGGCCGGCAGTGGTTGCGGGTGGAGACCTCGCCGAACGACATCTCCGACGGATCGACCGTGGCTCTAGAGAATCCCTGGCAGCACCTCCTCCGACAGATCGGCGAACGCCTGCTCCTGCGCGTCGAGATAGGTATCCCAGGCTTGGGCGTCCCAGATCTCCAGCCGGGTGTTGGCCCCGATGACCGCGCAGTCACGCACGAGGCCCGCGTATTGGCGCAAGCTCTGCGGGATCGTGATGCGCCCCTGCTTGTCAGGCGTCTCGTCGGACGCGCTGGCGAAGAAGACGCGGCTGTAGTCGCGCACCGCCTTGGCGGTGACCGGGGCGGTGCTGAGAGCCTCGGTAATGCGCTGGAACTCCTCTACGGGAAAGACGTAGAGGCATCGCTCCTGGCCTTTGGTGATCACAAGACCCTCCGCCAGCTCCTCACGGTACTTAGCCGGCAGGAACAGCCGTCCCTTGTCGTCCAGACGCGGCTGATGGGTGCCGAGGAACATCGGCCCCACCTCCCGTGCCTAGCGAAGCGCTCAGCGCTGGCGCACCGGGCCCTCCACTGCGCACCACCATACTCCACTTCTCCCCACCGTCAACTGATTCAACTGCTCTTCGTCGTCCGTCCGCCGCGCGTTACCGCAGGTCAAAGCCATGAGGTCGAGTGGGGGGCGCCAGGGCGCGGCCCAACCCTCATGGGCGTGTCGAGGGTTGAAATGACCATCGAATTAGCGGATCGCGCGCTGCGCGAAGCGCCGCGTGGTGGAAAGTGGAGCGCGCCGTCAGGGCGACTGTCACGAGATTCGACCCCGTATGCCACAAGAACCGGAACCTTGGGCAGGTTCTCTGGAATATCGGTAAAAGTCGCTCCAGAACCCGCAGCGTCGTAGGGTCGTACACACAATGGAAAAGGAATGGCATGGCTCCCGCTATCACACTCTCACGTGCGGGACTGCCGTAGCACTTCTCATGGAGGCCTGGTGGCAGTAACCCATGACGTCCCGAGCCGGCTCGATGAGCTGGTCTCCACCGCGCACCGGATCCGGCAGGCCATCGAGTCGGTGATCGAGGGCAAAGGGGACGCCGTCCGCCTCACTCTGACCGTCCTGCTGGCCGAGGGCCACCTGCTGATCGAGGACGTGCCGGGGGTCGGCAAGACCATGCTGGCCAAGGCGCTGGCGAAGTCCATCGACTGCCCGGTCCGGCGCATTCAGTTCACGCCGGACCTGCTGCCCAGCGACATCACCGGAGTGAGCGCCTACAACCAGCAGACCCGGGAGTTCGAGTTCAAGCCGGGACCCGTGTTCGCCAACATCGTGGTGGGCGACGAGATCAACCGGGCCTCGCCCAAGACGCAGTCGGCGCTGCTGGAGTGCATGGAAGAGCGCCAGGTGACGGTTGACGGGGTGACCTACCGGCTCGACGCGCCCTTCATGGTGATCGCCACGCAGAACCCGATCGAGATGGAGGGCACCTACCCTCTGCCGGAGGCGCAGCGCGACCGCTTCACCGCGCGGGTCGCGATGGGCTACCCGGAGCCGTCGGCCGAACTGGAGATGCTCGACGTGCACGGCGGCACCCCGCCGCTGGACAAGCTGGAGCCGGTCGCGACGACCGCCGAGGTGCGCGCGCTGATCGACGCGGTGCGCGGCGTCTACGTCTCGCAGCCGGTCAAGAAGTACGCCATCGACCTCGCGGTCGCCACCCGCCACTCCCCCGACCTGCGGCTGGGCGCCTCGCCGCGCTCGACGCTGCAGCTGGTCAGGGCGGCCAGGGCGAACGCGGCGCTGTCCGGGCGCGACTACGTCATCCCGGACGACCTGCAGGAGCTGGCCGTGCCGGTGCTCGCGCATCGGCTGCTGCCCAGCATCGAGGCCCAGGGCCAGCGCCGCCTGCCGGAGCAGGTGGTGGCCGAGCTCGTCAGACGCGTACCCGTGCCGGAGACGCGAGCGTCGTGAGAGACGGACTGCGGGCGCTGACCTCCAGGGGACGTTCGTTCCTGGCCTCCGGGGTGGCCGCCATGCTGATGGCCTTCCTGCTGGGCGAGAACGACCTGTTCAGGATCGGGGTGCTGGTGACGGCGCTGCCGCTGCTCGCCGCGATGGTGGTGGCGCGCACCCGCTACCGGCTGAGCTGCGCGCGGCGTCTCGACCCGGCCAGGGCGGAGGTGGGCGGCGAGGCGACCGTGACGCTGCGCCTGGAGAACGTCACCCGGCTGCCCACCGGGCTGCTGCTGATCGAGGACACCGTGCCGTACGCGCTGGGTGTGCGGCCCCGGTTCGTGCTGGACCGGGTGGAGTCGCGCGGGGTCCGGGAGATCGACTACCGGGTCCGCTCCGACCTGCGGGGCCGCTACACGATCGGCCCGCTGTCGGTGCGGATCACCGATCCGTTCGGGCTGGTGGAGCTGACCCGCGGGTTCACGATCAGCGACACGCTGGTGGTGACGCCGCAGGTGGTGGCGCTGCCCCACGTACGGCTGTCGGGCGAGTGGACCGGCGGCGGCGACAGCCGCACCAGGAGCGTGGCGGCGGCGGGCGACGACGACGTGGCCCCGCGCGAGTACCGGCAGGGCGACGACCTGCGCCGGGTGCACTGGCGCTCCACCGCCCGCCACGGCGAGCTGATGGTGCGGCGCGAGGAGCAGCAGTGGCAGAGCCGCGGCGCGCTGCTGCTGGACACGCGCCGCTACGCCCACCGCGGCGAGGGCCCGCGCTCCTCCTTCGAGGTGGCGGTCTCGGCCGCGGCCTCGATCGGCGTGCATCTCGCCCATGAGGGGCTCGGCCTGCGGCTGGTGACCGACCAGGGCGCCGAGCACCTGACCGACACCGGGCTGAGCTGGTCGCTGCTCGACACCCTCGCGGTGGTACGGAACAGCACCGCCCGCTCGCTGGAGATGGGGGTGTCCGCGCTCCGCCAGGGCGGCGGCGACGGACTGATCGTGGCGGTGCTCGGCTCGCTGGACCCGGAGGAGGCCAGGGAGCTGGCCAGGCTCCGGCACGGCGGCATCACCGGTGTGGCCGTACTCCTCGACGTGAGCACGTGGGACGGCGGCGAGCCCGGCTCCACGGAGAACTACGAGGCGGTGCAGGGCGTGCTCGCCGGTTACGGATGGCGCATCGTGCGGCTGCCCGCCGGCGTCTCGGTCGCCTCCGTCTGGCAGGACGCCGCCAACCGCGGCAGGTACGCCCTCAACTCGGCGGGAGGTGCGGCATGAGGCTGTCGGTCGCCGCGGCGGTGGCCACGTTCTGCGCGGCCGTCATGCTCTATCCGCTGTTCCAGGGCGGCTTCTGGTTCTGGGGGTCGCTGGGCGCGGTGCTCTCGGTGATGTGCGCCGGCCTGGTGAGCGGGCGGCTGTCGCTGCCCGCGTGGGCGGCGGCCCTGGTGAGCGTGGCCGCGCTGTGGATCTACCTGACCCTGTCCTTCGCCTCCGACAAGGCGTGGGCGTGGGTGGTGCCGACCAAGGGGTCGGTGGTGGAGCTGGGCAAGCTGCTGGGCACCGGCTGGGCCGACATCCAGCGGTTCGCCGCGCCGGTGCCCGCCACCGAGGGCATCGCGCTGCTGACGGCCGGCGGCGTGGGGCTCATCGCGATCGTGGTGGACCTGTTCGCCGCCCGGTTGCGGCGGGCGGCGCTGGCGGGGCTGCCGATGCTGGCGCTGGCGACGGTGCCGGCCACGATCCTGCCGGATCCGATCAGCTGGCCCGCGTTCATCATCGCCGCCCTCGGCTTCACCAGCCTGCTGATCGCCGACGGCCGCGAACGCATCGGCCACTGGGGCCGCGCGGTGCTGGTCAGGCGGACTCGCATCGCCACCTCGCCGGTGCCGGGCGCCGAGCGCGAGACGGCCGACACGCGGGGGCTGCGCCTGTCGGGCAAGCGCATCGGGTTCGCCGCGATCGCGCTGGCGGTCCTGGTGCCCGCGGCTCTGCCGGCGATGGAGCCGGTGTCGTTCTTCAGCTTCGGCGTGGGCGGCAGGGGCTCGGGCAAGGGCAACTCGATCAGCATCCCCGACCCGATCGCCGGCCTGAAGGGCCAGCTGGAGCTGCCGGAACGGCGCACCGTGCTGTCCTACACCAACAGCGACGACCAGCCCCGGTACCTGCGGATCTACTCGCTCGACACCTTCGACGGCGAGAAGTTCGGCATGACGGAGCCGAAGGGCGCGCCGGACAACAAGACGGAGAACGGCCCGCTGCCCGCTCCGCCCGGCCTGTCTCCGGCGACCAAGGTCTCGAACGTGACGACCAGGATCCAGATCAGCGACGAGATCGAGCGGCTGGTGTTCCTGCCCCTGCCGTACCCGGCGCGGCAGATCCGCATCGACGGCGACTGGCGCGCGGACGTCAGCACGCTGATGGTCTTCTCCACCAGGGACGAGGCCGCCGGCCTCGGCTACGACGTGCTCACCACCGAGCCCGACGTGACCTCGGCCCAGCTCGACGCGCTGCCGCAGGCCAGGGCCGCGGCCAGCGACCCGCGCTACCTGAAGCTGCCGGAGAACCTCCCCTCGGAGATCAGGGACCTGGCGCTCAAGGTGACCGCGAACGCCCATACGAGCTACGAGGCCGCGGTGAAGATCCAGGAGTTCTTCACCAAGACCGGCGACTTCACCTACAGCCTCAGGACGCAGGGCTCCGGCAACTCCGCGCTGAAGGACTTCCTGCTGCGCAGCAGGGCGGGTTACTGCGAGCAGTTCGCCGCGTCGATGGCGCTGCTGGCCAGGATCGCGGGCATCCCCTCCAGGGTGGCGATCGGCTACACGGGAGGTACGAAGGTCGGCGACAGGTGGACGGTCGGCACGAACGACTCCCACTCGTGGCCGGAGCTGTACTTCGACGGCGTGGGCTGGCTGCCGTTCGAGCCCACCCCGACGGGCTCACTCGGCCAGGGCAGCGCCCGGGTGCCCGCCTACACGCAGCCGCTCCCCCGCTCGACGAGTGACAACGCCTCACCGACGCCCGGAGCGACCAGCACGGGCGACGACTCGCCGCTCAACCCGCAGAACCGGGAGAACCCCCGCGTACTCGACCGCGAGGCCACCCTCGCCGACAGCGGGCTGCCCGTGGACGACTCGATGCCGCTGATCGGCAAGCTCGGCATCGGCGCGGGCGTGCTCCTGCTCATCCTGCTGATCCCGGCCGGGATCCGGCTGGTCACCAGGAGCAGGCGGGTCCGCGCGCTGAGCTGGAAGGTGTCCGAGCCGTCGGACGAGGTGACGGCCAAGGTGGTGGCGGGCAGCCACCCGTCCGTGGCGGCCGCCTGGGCGGAGCTGGACGACGTGCTGTTCGACTACGGAATGGCCCGCCAGCCCAGCGAGACGCCCCGGGCCCTGGCGCGGCGGCTGACCGAACGCTATGAGTTCGACGCCGAGTCGGCCGCGTCCGTTTCTGCGATCGCTTCGGCGGTCGAGCGGGCGCTGTTCGCGCGGAACGTCGGCGAGCTCACGCCGATGCGGAAGGACCTGCGGAAGGTACGGCAGGCGCTGGCGGCCACGGTGTCGCGCCGGCGGCGGGTGCGGGCCGTGCTGCTGCCCCCCTCGACGCTGCGGCGGCTGCGGCGGATGGGCGAGCGGGTGCTCGACGGATTCGACCGGCTGGAGAACATCAGGTTGCGGCGGACGGCAGCCCAGAAGGGCTCATGACCGTCTGACTCGACCGTGCGGTCGTTCCCCCTCGCCGGGGGGCGGCCGCACGGTCGTATGGAGGCTCTTTCGCGCTCAGCGCTCGTCGTGACGACGGCGCCAGCGCTCTTCCATGCGCTCCATGAAGCTGCCACGGTTGCCCCGGCGGGCCGGCTTGCCCGAAACGGACGCCCCCGAGGCGGGCGCGGCGTCACCGAACCCGTTCATGCGTTTCCAGCTCGACAGACCCCACAGACACGCGGCGAGCATGACCACGAAACCGCCGACGCCGAGCGGAATCAAATTGATCACTACGCCGACCATCAGCAGGACGACGCCGAGGGCAAAGCCGATGGAGGCCTTGATGAGGCGACGCTTGTAATGGCTGCGCGGGTCACTGATCCTTACGGTGTTGGCCCACTTCGGGTCCTCGGCGTAGAGGGCCTGCTCGATCTGGTCGAGCAAGCGCTGCTCGTGCTCAGAGAGCGGCACGGCGCCTCCCAAGGACGGCCCCAGGACGGGGAAGACGGCTACGGACGACACGGGGTGTCCGAACCTCGCGGTCGGTTATCCCCAGAATACGAGGCTGTAGGCGTGGGCGAAAGCAAACGCCCAACGCAGACCAAACCGGAGGTGACGTCATGACTCCATTGTGGGTCATCCGCCGCCCCTCCCCAGAAATCCTGACATTGACGTCATGCCTCCATTTCATCAAGTCTGCCGCGTACAAGCGACGCTGGGAGCACCGCATCAGGACCAAATCTTCGGATCGCCTGATCCATGGCTTGCTCGGCCTCCCGCCAGCCGGTCTCCCGATCGCCCAGGCCGAGCTGGCGCGAGGCCGAATCGGCGGGGCGGAGATTCTCCATCCGGACCCCGACGAGGCGCAGTCGCACCCGCTCAAGCCCTGCCGCCTCGAAGAGCTCGCAGGCGGTCGCGTAGATCTCCTGGGCCACGTCGGTCGGCTCTCTGAGGGTCCTGGACCGGTTGATGGTGGAGAAATCGGCACGGCGCAGCTTCACGCTCACAGTCCTGCCCACGTGGCCGGCCTTACGCATCCGGGAGGCCACTCGCTCGGACAGACGCAGCAACTCGCGTTTGATCACTTCGGGGTCGTCGATGTCGGCCGCGAAGGTCTCCTCGTTGCCGATGCTCTTGTCGGGCACGTGCGCGGTCACCGGGCGCTCGTCGCGCCCCCAGGCCAGCGCGGCCAGATGGCCTCCCACGGCCTGGCCCAGCTCGCGCCGAAGGGTAGGGACGGGGACCCTGGCCAGATCGCCGACCGTGCGGATGCCGAGACGCACCAGGGACTGCTCTGTGCGCTCACCGACGCCCCACAGCGCCGACACGGGCAGCGGGTGGAGGAAATCCACCACCTCGCCCTCAGGGACCACCAGGAGGCCGTCTGGCTTGCACTGTTTTGAGGCGAGTTTCGCCACGAATTTGCTGCTCGCCACACCCACCGAACACGTGATGCCGTAACGCTCCAGCACCTGGGCCCTGATCATCGAGGCGATCGCGACGGGCGAGCCCAGCCTGCGCCGGGCACCGCCGACGTCGAGGAACGCCTCGTCGGAGGCGATCGGCTCGACCATCGGGGTGATCGCGTGGAAGACCTCCATGACACCCTTGGAGACCTCGGAGTATTTGCCGTGGCTGGGCGGGATGATCGTGGCCTGCGGGCACATCCTGCGCGCCCTGCTCATCGGCATCGCCGAGTGCACGCCGAAGGACCTGGCCTCATAGGTGGCGCTGAGCACCACGCCGCGCCCGGCCGGCGAGCCGACGATCACCGGACGCCCCCGCAGCTCCGGGCGGTCGAGCAGCTCGACGCTGGCGAAGAAGGCGTCCATGTCGACATGCAGGATCGGGCAGCCGCCGTCATCGGCCCCGGTCTGTGGAGCGGGGCCGATGCCCGTGATCTGCTTACGAGACACGCCACCATTCTATCCGAACACGCGTTCTATGCTAGGAGCTGATCAGCCACAATGGCCGAGGACGTGGAGCTGAGTGGCGATGTCACGCAGCACGGGGTGGGCCGCGGCGGCCTGTTCGAGAGCGACGAGGGCCTCGGCCGCGCCCGGCTCGCCGTCGACCAGCCTGCTGGGCACCAGGTCGGCGAACACCCGCACGCCGTGCACCTCCCCGACCGTGAAGCCGGTCGCGGCCAGCAACTGGGCGAGCGCCTCGGCGGTGTAGCGGCGCGGCGTGGGGTCGCGGTCGCCCCAACTGCCCCGCGGGTCGCTCAGCACGGCCCTGGCCTCGTCGAACTGCCCCGCGAGCGCCCGGTGGATGGCACTGGCCACCGGGTTGGCGGCCAGCACGCTGACCGCGCCGCCCGCGCGCAGCACGCCGGCCACGGCCGTCAGCGCGCTGATCGGGTCTTCCACGTATTCGAGCACGCTGTGGCAGAGGACCAGGTCGACGCTGTCGCGGTCGAGCAGGTCGCCCAGGTCGGCGGCGTCGCCCTGCAGGGCGCGCACGCCCACGCCCTTCTCCTTGGCCCTGCGCTCCAGCGCGGCCAGCGAGTCGGGACTCGGGTCGACCACGGTGACCGTGTGGCCCAGCTCGGCCAGCGGCACGGCGAACCCGCCGGTCCCGCCGCCGGCGTCGACGATGTCGAGGTCATCACGCCCCGTGGCGGCCGCCCGCTCGGCCAGCACCGCCCGCAGCGCCGCCCAGACGACGGCGGTCCGCACCGCCGGAGTCCTCGTGACGCCTGCGGCACGTCCTTCAGCACGCAACGTCGGCTCGCCTCCCTTTGCTCCCACAACCCCGCCCCAGCCTACGCGGTGTGGGAGATCGCCCGCTCCGCCTCCTCGCTTCCAGGATCGTCGAAGCGCGCCCGCGGGTGACGCCTGATGCGGTGGGGTCGGGAGCTACTTATCTACATACAGAGGGATTTATGAGGATTTTGTGGCGAATCTCGCTATTTGCGGTGGTGCTGGGGTCGCCGGCGGCCGTACCGGCTCAGGCCGAGACGGTGGGTGAGGTCTACGGCGCGTACTCGCGGATGACCTCGCGCAGCGCCGGTCAGTTCTGGGCCGATGGGCGGGCGGCCGGGCAGTGGGCCTGGAAGCCGCTGTCGGCCACCACATCGGAGATCAGCTGGGGCGACCCCGCCAAGTGGCCGCCGAACTACGCGGAGAAGTTCGTCCACGAGGGCGGCTGGGTCATGCTCGACGGCTGGCGCGACAACGGCACCTACTACCGCCTGCGGATCACCAAGGAGCAGATCGGCGACGCCAAGTGCGGGAACCTGCGCACGCTGGCTACCAGCGGCCGACAGCACTACGTGAAGTGGGACATCCCCAGCCAGATCTACTGCCTCAAGGCCTGGGGCAGCATCACCGAGGAGTCATCGGGCAAGGTCGTCGACTTCGGCCACACACAGATCTGGTCGCCGCCCGCGCCCTGCGACAACGCGAAGTACGGCGCGCAGACCTGCGTCAAGCAGTGGGAGTCCTGGTGGGACAACCAGGGGCAGCCCGGCAAGCCGATCACCAGGAAGCTGGAGCGTGACCAGTTCATCGCCCGGGGCATCGGCATGGCCTTCGCCATCCGGCAGTACTTCCCCAAGGCGTGGCAGGCCGACGCGCACTCCGACTGGACCTGGTAGGACACCGGTGCCCCGCCGGCTGGGATGGACCGGCGGGGCGTTTTGTGGGGCGTCGGCGCCCATGGCCAGCGCTGAGTTCCTGACGCGGGACGGGACCGGGGCGGGTGGGCTCCTGTCGAAGCCGCACGGTCAACCAGGCGACAGCAGGCATCGAACGGTTGACCGTGCGGTGTACACGTCCCTCGCCTAGCGCAAGCCGTGCAGGCCGCGTGTCTGGAACGTACCTCGCCCATATGGACGGCCTTCGGGGCAGAAGTAGGAATTTCTTCTACCCGGAGGGACAGGAATCCCCCGACGGTAGAACCGGATTCACCTGAAGAGGGTGTCTAAAGGGTGATACTTGGCTTCAGTTGCTTGAAGCGGGCCAGCAGCCCGTTCACGAACTGGGGCGACTCGTCCGTGGACAGCTCGCCCGCCAGGTGCACCCACTCGCTGATGACCACGCCCTCGGGGACGTCGGGCATCCACAGGAGCTCGTAGGTGCCCCCACGCAGCAGGTTGCGGTCGACCGCGGGCATGCGGTCGAGGGTCCAGCCTTCGGAGTAGGTGGTGATGAGCTCGTCGATGCGGGCCTGGTGACGGGCGACGCCCTCGACGATGGTCGAGGTGTATTCGTTGACCGGGGGGTCCTGCCGTTCGACCCGCTCGGCGAGGATCCGCAGGGGATCCTCGCTGCGGAGTTCGGACTCGAAGAGGATGTCGAGCGCGCGCCTGCGTGCTTTGCCTCGTGCCGACACCTCAGGCCCGGCCGAGGTATTCGCCGCTGCGCGTGTCGACCTTGATCTTCTCGCCGGTGGTGATGAAGAGCGGGACCTTGACCTCGGCGCCGGTCTCCAGCGTGGCGGGCTTGGTGCCGCCGGTGGAGCGGTCGCCCTGCAGGCCGGGCTCGGTGTTGGAGATGGTCAGCTCGACCGCGGCGGGCAGATCGACGTAGAGCGCGGAGCCCTCGTTGAAGGCGATCGTGGCCAGGGTGTTCTCGAGCATGTAGTTGGCGGCGGTCCCGACCGTGCCGGTGGGCACGTTGACCATGTCGTAGGTCTCGGTGTCCATGAAGACGAAGTCGTCGCCGTCCTTGTAGGAATACTGCATCTCGCGCTTGTCGACGTTGGCCACGTCGACCTTCACGCCGGCGTTGAAGGTCTTGTCGACGACCTTGCCCGAGAGCACGTTCTTGAGCTTGGTGCGGACGAACGCGCCGCCCTTGCCCGGCTTGACGTGCTGGAACTCCACAACGGCCCACAGCTCACCGCCGTCGAGCTTCAACACCATGCCGTTCTTGAGGTCGTTGGTCGTCGCCACTCGTATTCTCCCGCGTGTGGCCGCTCAAAGGACGAGCAGCTCCTTGGTCGTCTTCGTGAGGAGTTCCGGCCCGCCCGTGCGGGTCACAAGGGTGTCCTCGATGCGAACACCGCCCCGGTCCGGGAGGTAGACCCCCGGCTCGACGGTGACAGGAACTCGATCCTCTAGTCTACCGGTCCGCAACGGGCCCAGGAACGGGTCCTCGTGGATCTCCAGTCCGACGCCGTGACCGAGCCCGTGCCTGAAGTGACCGCCGTGGCCGGCCGCCTCGATGACCGAACGGGCGGCCGCGTCCACCTCCTTGGCCGTCGCCCCCGGTGCCAGGGCCTTCCTGCCAGCGCGCTGCGCGTCGGCGACCAGGTCGTAGATCTCCCGCTGCCAGGCGGCGGGGACGCCCAGGGCGACCGTACGCGTCATGTCCGCGTGGTAGCCCTGGTAGCAGGCGCCGAAGTCGATGGTGATCAGGTCGCCGGTGCGCAGTTCCCTGCCGGTGGGCGCGTGGTGCGGGATGGCGCCGTTCTCGCCCGCCGCGACGATGGTGGCGAAGGCCGGCCCGTCGGCGCCGAGCTCGATCATGCGGGCTTCGAGCAGCCGGGCGACGTCCCGCTCGGTGACGCCCGGGCCGATGTTGCCCGTGACGTCGGCGAACGCCTGGTCGCTGATCGCGCAGGCCGTACGGAGGAGCTCCAGCTCGTCGTCGTCCTTGACCGCCCGCAGCAGCTCCACGAGCGGCTCCAGGGGCACCGGCCCGCTCTCCAGCAGGCTGCTCAGCCGGTTGAACGTCGCCACGGTCATGCTCGCCGCCTCGATCCCGATGCCGGGCGCGGCCAGCCTGGCCGCCACGTCGGACGCCTCCACGGCCGCCACGTCCAGCCCGCGCGTCTTCTCGATGTAGCGGTTGTCGGTCACCAGCAGCGCGGAGCCGTCGGCCTTGATGAGCACGGCGGCGTTCGAGCTCTCCAGCCCGGTGAGGTAGCGCACGTTGACGCCCGAGGTGACGAGGATCGCGTCGACCTCGCGCGCGGGCAGCATTTCCGCGACCCGCGCCCGGCGTTCCGGATAATTGACGGTCATTTCGTCAATGTACGTGTATTAACCCTCGCGCCACTATTGACCTCCCCTGTCACACGCGAATACCGTGCTGAACGCTGTTCACATAATTCCATGGAGCGCCCCATGATGAGGTCCGCCTTAGCTGTCGCCTTGACCGTCCTGACCATGGGGAGCACCCCGGCCGTCGCCGCGCCTCCGCCTCCCGGTCATATCCGGGTCGATCAAGTCGGTTTCGCGCCCGCCGAGTCCAAGCACGCGTACCTGATGACCCGCGCGGGGTCCGCGGGCGCCCGCTTCAGCGTCGTCCGCGACGACGGGCGCGAGGTGCTCAAGGGTACGGCGGGCAGCGACCTGGGCTCGTGGAACAGCGCGTACAAGCACGTGTACGGCCTGGACCTCACCCCGCTGAAGGAACCGGGCCGCTACCGGATCAAGTCGGGCACGATGACCTCCCCAGCCTTCCAGATCGCGCCCGCCTCGCCCACCTCGAAGATTCTCACCTTCTTCGAAGGGCAGCGGGACGGCGGTCGCCGGCACCGCAACGACAAGGCCGCCTCGGTCTATGACTGGCCGGTGTTCACCGGGGCGGACACCGACGAGATCAAGGGCAAGCTGACGAAAATCGGCGGGCCCGTGAACGTCGAGGGCGGATGGTTCGACGCCGGTGACTATCTCAAGTTCACCCACATCCTGGCTTATGTCGACACGCTGCTCTGGGCCTCGGCACGAGACGGCGGACCCGACCAACGCCTCAGCAGCGAAGCCACCCACGGCCTGAAATATCTGGACAAAATGTGGGACGGCGCTTCTAAGACTCTCTACATCCAGGTCGGCATCGGCGCGGGCAACGAGGAGGCCACCTACGTCGGCGACCATGACGTCTGGCGGCTGCCCGAGTCCGACGACTCCTCCCGGCACCGCTTCCTGCGCCATCGGCCGGTGTTCCGCGCGGCCGCCCCCGGCAAGCCGATCAGTCCCAACCTGGCCGGCCGTACCGCGGCGGCCTTCGCGCTGGCCGCGCAGGTGGAGCCGTCCCCCGAGCGGGCGGCGGCGCTGCTGGGCAAGGCGGCGGCGGTCTACGCGATGGCCAAGACGGAGAAGGTCGGGCAGCTCGTCACATCGCTGCCGCACGCCTTCTACCCGGAGAGCGCCTGGCGCGACGACATGGAGCTGGGCGCCGCCGAGCTGGCGCTGGCGGCGCAGCGGCTGGGCGACGACCGGGCCGCGGGCTGGCTGGAGAAGGCGGCGCACTGGGCCGGGCAGTACCTGGAGCACGAGGCCGGGGACGACACGTTCAACCTGTACGACGTGAGCGCGCTCGCCCACACCGACCTGATCAAGGGGATCCGGCAGGCGGACGCGGCCGGCTCGGTGCAGGCCATCCAGGTGACGGGCCCCGACGGGCAGCCGGCGCTGGTCGGCACGTCGGGTCAGCAGCAGATCTCCGACGGGCTCGCCGTCTCCGAGTGGCAACTGGTGGACGATCTACGGGCGCAGCTGGAGATCGGTTCCGCGCGGGCCGGGAAGGATCCGTTCCGCGCGGGGGCCGCCTACTCCGAGTTCGACGCGGTGCCGCACGCGTTCGGGATGGCGGCGACGTCGCGGCTGTACCGGTCGGTGAGCGGGGACCGAGCGTATGACGCCTTCGGGACGCGGCAGCGCGGGTGGGTGTTCGGCGCCAACGCGTGGGGCGTGTCGTTCGTCGCCGGGGCGGGTGAGAACGCGATCCGCTGCCCGCACTACCAGATCTCCGACATCACCCGGAAGCCCGCCACGGGGGCCGTGGTGAACGGGCCGAACGACGCGTCCCTGTTCCACGACGGGCTGGGCGACCATCTGGAAGGGATGGTGCCGTGCCCGAAGGACGGCGTGGACCGGTACGCGCCGTTCACCGGGCGGGGCAGCCGGTTCGTGGACGATGTGCGGTCCTGGCAGGCGTCGGAACCGGCGGACGACTTCGCGGCCATCGGCGTCTACGCGCTGACGCTGATGTCGCGATAGCCGCCGCCGGTCGCCGGCGCCGGTTGCCGGGGTCAGGGTTTCCAGTCGTCGAGGAACTCCGCGAGGGGTCCGGAGGAGGGCACATCACCCTTCTCCTGGGCCTTGCGCAGGTCGCGCATGATGTCCGCGATCTGGTTGAATGCCGGGCTGCCGGGTTTCTGCACGAGTTTCCGGCCGACCTTCCTGATCTTTTCGTGGGCCTTTCTGGCGACACCGGGCTCGATGTCGCCGATGGTCTCCTGAGACGTCACGGCCTTGTCGAACTCGCCCAGCCAATGCGCCCAGCCTCCGGACGGGACGCTGTTTCCCAGGGTCCCCTTGGGGGTGGGTGTGGGGCCTCCTGGATCGGTGGGGATGGGTGCGACGGACGTGCTCGGTTCGGGGGTCTCGGTCGGCTCCGGGGCCGGGGCGCTGGTGGCGGCCGTCGGTGAGGGGGTCGGCTCGGCCACGGGTTCACCGCGTGATCCCGCCCACAGGATCAGGCCCACGGTGACCGCCGCGATGGCGGCCAGGGCCACGCCCAGTTGCACGAACAGGCGGCGGTTGGACGACGGCTCGGGTGGCGGCGCGTCGTAGATCGCGGTGTCGCCCTTGCGCGGGCCGCCACTGTCGTGAAACACCCCGGCGGGCATGACGTGCGTTTCACCGGCCCCCATCCCGGCCGCACCCGCCGCATGCCCGCCAGCGCCTGGCCCGCCCGGCTGGGCCATGGCCTGGCCGGGCTGGGGGCGAGATGGCCGGGCGATGGCGGCCAGCGCTCTACGTACCGGCTCGCCACCGGCCGGCCGGGCGGCGGGGTCCTTGGCCAGCATGGCCAGCACCAGCCGGTCCAGCTCGCCCGGCACCTCCGCCCGATGGCTGCTCGGCGGGGCGGGCTCGGCGTGCAGGTGCAGCTCGCCCACCTCTTCCGGCGACCCTTCGAAAGGCGGGCGCCCGCACAACACCTCGTAACAGACGCACCCCAGCGCGTACAGGTCGGCGGGGGCCGCCCCGCCGCGCCCGTCGATCACCTCGGGCGCCCGATACCGTACGCCGTCATCCGACGGCACCTGGTCGGCCAGCCCGAACCCTACGACCTTGAGCACCCCGCTCCCGGCCCGCCGGAAGCTGTCGGGCCCGATCTGGCCGTGCACCACACCGGCCCGGTGCGCCGCCTCCAGCCCCGCGGCCGCCTGCCCGATGAGGTCACACGCCTCCACGATGGGCAGCGGCCCCTCCCCTGCCACCTCCTCACCGAGGCTCTCCCCCGTCAGGAACTCCATCACCAGGTACGGCGCTCCCTCGTGGTCGCCCACGTCGAGCACCATGGCCACGTTCGGGTGGATCACCCGGGCCACGGCCTGGGCATGCTGCCGGAGCACTTCGGGCGTGGCCGCCCGCGTGTCCAGCACCTTCACGGCCACGGTCCAGTCGGCGCGCTGGTCGTACCCGCGCCACACCTCACCCGTCGGCCCGCTGCCGATGAGCTCATCAAGCCGGTACCGGCCGGCGATCACGGACGGCGTCGCGTCGGACATATCTCCGCCAATAACTACAGAAACGGCAATTTCTGCCCCACACTAGGCCCCCACGGACCTCACCCGCCCCACAACACGGCTTGTCGGCTCCGGCACAGTCGGTGCCGGGACCCGGTCGCCGTCCCTGTCAACCCATCGGTTCGCGAAGGCGTCTCACAACACGGGGCCGGTGCGGCCCATGGCGATCGAAGGACGGTGGTGCGCAGATTCCAGGACGTTCGCCGTACGGCATGTGACGGGCCCGGGCCTCACGCCCGGGGCGCATCGTCCTCGGGCCAGTCCTCGGCGTAGATCAGCGCGAGCTCTTGCCACACCTCTTCCACCGGCCGTCCCTGGACCCGTGCGAGATGCCGTACGAGCAGGAGGATGAGATGCAGGGACGCCATCGCGGCGACCTCCCGTGGCACCTCGTTGATGACCCGGCTGATCACCTGCAGGCCGACCGGGTCGCTGGTGTCGCCGCTCTCCCGTGCTTCCAGAGCGACGGTGACCATCGCCAGCACGGCGTTCATGTGCTCTTTGAGGAAAGCGCCCCGCTGAGGGCTGCCTGTCATGACGCATGCACCTTCCGGCATGGAGGGATGGCGCCCTTGGGCGCCCGAACCAGCATGCCGTCTCGGCCGGTGCGATGCGCATCGATTCGCCCAGGAGACCGCTTACCGTCACGGGCAGTCTTTCTCACCTCACACCCGCCATGCCAACTGCCGTACGCCCGGATTCGATGACGCGCCGACGACCGACACATCCGACGCACGACATGAAGAACGCCCGCCCTCGCGGAGGAGAGCAAGGCGCATTGTGACCGGGGCAGAATTTGAACCTGCGACCTCTGGGTTCACCAGCAGGTTGCCAGACGCCTCAGGCGTCGTATCCGCTCTCGCCCCGACTCCACCACAGCGACATCGTACGCATGCCGCCGCCCCTGGCATGAAGGTCTCCATGCGGCCCGGCACATCAACTACGTCAACCAAAATCTCATGAGTCCGATAGAGCGGGCCACCGGTTGCGGGCCTTGGAGGTCGAGGTCCGGGCGAGTGATCATGGCCGTCGACTCCGGTCAACAGGCGGCCGCAAGCGCCGACCGTAGGGGGTTGCGCGCCGAAGGCGCGCCCGAGGAAGGCGGTCCGAGCGAAGCGAGGCCCATTGTGAATGAACGCGCGAAAAGGCCCTCCAGGATGATCCTGAAGGGCCTTTTCGTCCTGGTAGCGGGGGCAGGATTTGAACCTGCGACCTCTGGGTTATGAGCCCAGCGAGCTACCGAACTGCTCCACCCCGCGTCGCAAGAGAAAGACTATCGGGTCCTGGGAGTGCTTCGGTCGCCCGAAGGGGATCAGGAGGCGATTTCCTTGATCTGCTCGATCAGTTTCACCCGATCTTCGTGCGTCGCCCCGAACGGCGCGATGTTGAGCGTCGTCACCCCCGACTCCTTCATCGCCGCCACCCGGTCCCGCACGAACCCCTCACTGCCGATGAGCGACATGCTCTCCAGCAGCTCGTGCGGCACCAGCGCCGCCGCCTCGGTCTTCTTCCCGTCGAGGTAGAGCTCCTGGATCGCCTCCGCCTCCTTCTCGTAGCCGTAGCGCCGCGCGAGGTCGTTGTAGAAGTTGCGGCCCTTGGCGCCCATCCCGCCGATGTACAGCGCGGCCATCGGCCGGCCGAACTCCAGCAGCCCCGCCACGTCGTCGCCGATCGCCAGCGACGCCTGCGCGATCACGTCCAGCTCGCCGAGCTCGTCCTGCCGCTTGGCCCGCCCGGCGGCCAGCGACGGGCCCCACACGTCGGCGGCCTTCTCGGGGACGTAGAAGATCGGCTCCCAGCCCTCTGCGAGCTCCGCGGCCAGTTCGACGTTCTTGGGGCCGATGGCCGCGACCACGATCGGGATGCGGGGGCGTACCGGATGGTTGATCAGCTTCAGCGGCTTGCCGAGCCCGGTCCCCTGGCCGGGCGGCAGCGGCAGCGTGTAGTGCTTGCCCTCGTACTCCAGCCGCTCGCGCCGCCACACCCGGCGGCAGATCTCGATGATCTCCCTCGTACGGCCCAGCGGCGCCGTGTACGGCACGCCGTGGAAGCCCTCGATCACCTGCGGCCCCGAGGCGCCGAGGCCCAGCGTGAAGCGCCCGTCGGAGACGTAGTCCATGCCCGCGGCGGTCATCGCCAGCAGCGTCGGGGTGCGCGAGTAGATCGGCAGGATGCCGGAGGCGATCTCCAGGCGCTCGGTCCTGGCGGCGATGTAGCCCATCTGGCTCACGGCGTCGAAGCTGTAGGCCTCGGCGACGAAGACGATGTCGAGGCCCGCCTTCTCGTAGTCGGCCAGCTCGGCGACCGACTCCTTGAAACCGCCGGAGTAGTTGAGTGCCATACCGATGCGCATGCCGGGCTCCCGATGAACCGAAAGATGAACCGAATGTTGTTCCGTTGCGACGGCAACAGGTTAGCGCGCCGCGTCCCCGGCAGCGAGCGGCTAGCCTGGGTCGAATGCTGAAGCGCCTCGTCATCGTCGTGTCAGCCGTGCTCGCCGTGAGCCTGGCGGGGCACCAGCTGATCCCGGCGCTAGGTGGGTTCACTCCTGTGATGGAGAGCCTGCTGCCCTGGTTCGGGATCATCGTGCCGCTGCTCATCGTGGGTGGCCTCGTGTCCCGGTCCACGGTGGCCACGGTGGCGGCGCTCGTGCCGGGGGTGGTGTGGGCGGCCATGTTCGGCGCCACGCTGATGCGCACCCCGCCCGGCGGCCAGAGCGATCTGGCGGTCGGCACGGTGAACGTGGGCGTCACCAACGACGCCTCGGGCGAGGCCGTACGCCGCATCGCCGAAGACCTCGACCTGCTGGCGGCGCAGGAGCTCACCAGCGGCGGCCCGGCCGCCAAGCAGCTCAACAAGATGTTCAAGTACCACTATCCGGTGAGCACGGTCGGCCTGTGGAGCCGCTACCCGATCACCGAGACCAAGCCGCTCGACGTCGGCATGGGCTGGCCGCGCGCGCTGCGGGCCGTGGTGGCCACGCCCAAGGGCAAGGTCACCGTGTACGTCATGCACCTGGCCTCCGCCCGCCCCGGCCAGACCGCCTCGCGCGACGAATCTCTGGCCTCCGCCCGCAAGCTCATCGACGCCGACCCGAGCCAGCGGATCCTGCTGCTGGGCGACCTCAACACCGCCACCACCGACCGGGGTATGCAGGGGCTCACCCCACCGCTGATCGACGCGCAGGTCACGGCGGGCGACGGTTTCGGGTTCACCTGGCCGTCGGAGTTCCCGATCACCAGGCCGGACCACATCCTGTTCAAAGGGATGACGGCGACCAAGGCCGGGGTGGCCCCGGCGACGGGCAGCGACCACCGAGCCGCGGTGGCCTCGCTCCGTCTCTGAGCGCACATCTCCGAGCCCACGTCTCCGAGCGCACGCTTCCGAGCGTCTACGTCTCCAGGAGTGACAGGTCCCCGGGCGTGTCGATGTCCGCCGGGTCGCCCAGGCCGTCGCACGGCACCTCGGTGACCAGCTCGGGATGCGCCTTCAGGAACGGCCGCGCGCCCACGTCACCCACGGCCAGCGCGGCGACCTCACCGAAGTGGCGGCGGGCGATCAGCACGGGGTTCCTGCGCTTGCCGCCGTAGGTCGCCACGGCCACCTCGGCCTGGCCGGCGATCAGGGCACGGACCGCCTCGGGCCTGATGAACGGCTGGTCCACCAGCGCGATGACCACCGACTCCGCCTCCTCGGGCAGCGCGGCCAGCCCCACTCTCAGGGACGAGCCCATGCCCGTCGGCCAGTCCGGATTGCGTACCGTCACCGCCCTGCGCACCTGTACGGTAGCCGCGCCGAGCACGACCACCACGGGATGGCAGCCGCCCTCCTCCAACAGCCGCACGCCCCGGTCGACCAGCCGTTCGCCCTCATACTCGACCAGCGCCTTGGGCGTGCCCAGCCGGGCGCCCTGCCCGGCGGCGAGCAGCAGCCCGGCCACCCGGGAGCCTCTCATGGCGTCTCCTGGTGGATGCGCCCCTCGGTGTGGGTCAGCGGCCGTCCCGAACCGCCCCAGCGGAGCTGGATCAGCTCGGCGGCGATCGACACCGCCGTCTCCTCCGGGGTCCGGGCGCCCAGGTCGAGGCCGATGGGCGACCTCAGCCGGGCCAGCTCCTCCTCGGTCAGGCCCGCCTCGCGCAGCCGGTCCAGCCGGTCCTCGTGGGTGCGGCGGGAGCCCATGGCGCCGACGTAGCCCGCGCCGGTGCGCAGCGCCACCTCCAGCAGCGGCACGTCGAACTTGGGGTCGTGGGTGAGCACGCAGATGACCGTGCGCTCGTCCACCTGTACCGAGGCCAGGTAGTCGTGGGGCCACTTGACCACCACCTCGTCGGCCTCGGGGAAGCGCTTGGGGGTGGCGAAGACGGGCCGCGCGTCGCAGACGGTCACGTGATAGCCCAGGAACTTGCCCACCCGCGCCACCGCCGCGGCGAAGTCGATCGCGCCGAACACCAGCATGCGCGGCGGCGGCGCGAACGAGTGCACGAACACCGCGAGGTCGTCCAGCCGCCGCTCGCCCTGCCCGCCGTAGTGCCTGATGCCGGTCGTGCCCTGGGCCAGCATGCCGCGGGCGTCGTCGTCGACGGCCTCGTCGAGGCGGTCCACGCCGAGCGTGCCCGAGGAGCGGTCCGGCCAGATGACGCGGCGGGCGCCCATCCGGCCGGGGCCGGAGACGATCGTGGCGACCGCCACGGGCTCGTGCGCGTTCACGGAGGCCGAGATCTCCCCCAGTTCGGGGAACGTCTCGATCGAGATGGGCTCGACGAGGACGTCGATGATGCCGCCGCAGGTCAGCCCGACGGCGAACGCGTCGTCGTCGCTCACGCCGTACCTCTGCAGGACGGGCGTGTCGATCTCGGCGGCCAGCTCGAACACCGCGCCCTCGACGCACCCGCCGGACACGCTGCCGACCACCTCGTCGCCGCGTACCGCCATGGCCGCGCCGGGCGGCCGGGGCGCGCTGCTGAACGTGCTCACCACCGTGGCGAGCCCGAACCTGAGCCCCGACCGCCACCAGGGCATGATCTCCGACAGCACATCACGCATGGGCGAGCCTCTCGCTCAGTTCCTCGAAGGCGGCCAGGCTGTGGCCGGCCACCAGATCGTCCAGGTACGGCAGAGCGGCTCGCATGCCGCCGGTCAGCGGCTGGTAGTCCGCGTACCCCTTGTGCGGGTTGACCCAGATGACCCGATGCGCCTGCCGGGCCAGCCGGGCCATCTGGGTGCCCAGGAGCTCCGGATCGCCGCGTTCCCAGCCGTCCGAGGCGATCACCGCGATCGCCCCCCGCGCGCTGGACCGGGTGAGGTACTCCCTGAGCTCCTCGCCCAGCCTGGTCCCGCCGCTCCAGTCGGGCACGGCCTTGGACACCTCGTTCAGCGCCGTGCCGGGGTCGCGGTGGCGCAGCTCGGCGGTGATCGGGGTGAGCCTGGTGCCGATCGAGTACACCCGGGTGGCCCGCGGCTCGCTCCTGACCAGGGCGTGCGCGAAGCGCAGCAGCGTCTCGGCGTAGGGCGCCATGGAGCCGCTGACGTCCACGAGCAGCACGACGCGGCGCGGCCTGGTGGCGTGCCGTTTGCGCCGCAACCGCGCGACGTCGCCCTTCCTGAGCGCCTCCCGGATCGTGCGCCGCTGGTCCAGGACTCCCCGGTGCGCGGCCGCGAACCGCCGCGAGCGCCGCTGCGCGCGCCGGCCGCGCAGCAGCGACAGCATCCGGTGCACCTCCGCCCGCTCGGCCTCGGTCAGCCTGGCCACGTCCCGGTGCCGCAGGATCTCGATACGGCTGGCGGTGCCGGGCACGGCATCCGCCTCCCCTTCCTGCTCGTCCTGGTCGGCCGCGGCGGTGTGGCGGGTGACGGTCGTGGTGCTCGTACGGCTGACCTTCGCGGTCCTGCCGCCGAAGTAGGCGGCGAAGCAGCGGTCGTACCTGGGCAGGTCGTCGGGGGTGGCGCAGAGCGTGAAGCGGCCGGCCCAGTAGACCTCGGCCGGAGCGGTCACGTCGAGGTGGTCCAGGGCCAGCAGCAGGTTGCGGGTCCGCTCGTGGTCGGCGGCGACGCCCGCCGCGCGCAGCGTCCTGGCGAAGCCCGTCATGGTCGCGGCCAGCTCATCCATGATTGAGCAGCCCGTTGTTCAGAACGTTCTCGACGTCCTCGCGGTACTTCAGCGCGGCGCCCAGCGTGGCGGCGGCGCGGCCGGGGTCGAGCTCCTTCGCGCCCAGCGTGAGCAGCGCCTCGGTCCAGTCGAGCGTCTCGGCGACGCCCGGCGGCTTGACCAGCCCGGCCCGCCGCAGCCGCGCCGCCGCCTGGGCCACCTGTACGGCCAGCGTCTCGGTGCACTCGGGCAGGCGGCGCAGCAGGATCGCCACCTCTCTGTCGAAGTCCGGGTGCTCCAGCCAGTGGTAGAGGCAGCGGCGCTTGAGCGCGTCGTGCACCTCACGGGTCCGGTTGGAGGTGACGACGACCACCGGCGGCGTCCTGGCGCTGATCGTGCCCAACTCGGGGATGGAGATCGTGAAGTCGGACAGCACTTCGAGCAGGAACGCCTCGAACTCGTCGTCGGCCCGGTCGATCTCGTCCACCAGCAGCACGCTGGGCTGCGTCTCGACGGCCTTGAGCAGCGGCCTGGCGATCAGGAACCGGCGGTCGTAGATCTCGCCTTCGAGCCGGCCCACGTCGGTGATCCCGGCGGCCTCGGCGGCCTTGAGGTGGAGCAACTGGCGAGCGAAGTCCCAGTCGTAGAGCGCCTGGGCGGCGTCGAGCCCCTCGTAGCACTGCAGCCGGATCAGCGGCGCCTTCAGCAGCGCGGCCAGCGTCTTGGCCAGCTCGGTCTTCCCTACCCCCGCCTCACCTTCGAGGAAGAGCGGCCGTCCCATCCTGAGCGCCAGGAACGCGGCTGTGGCCAGTCCCTCGTCGGCCAGATAGGCGTGCCGGTCGAGCAGCTCGATGAGCTTCTCCGGAGACTCGATGTCCATTGCCCTGATTGTCCGCCGCAGCACGCCTTCAGGCTACGCGCCGCTCGGTCTTCGCGAGAATTCGCGACCTCATTCGGACGTAGATCAGGAGGCTCAGTCCTCCCTCGCCTCACCGCGCTCGCGGATCAGGGCCGCCAGCTCGGCCGTGGCCCGGCGGGCGCGGGCCTTCTCCGAGCCCTGGATGCCCATCGCGCCGATGCTGCGGCCGTCGGAGAAGTCCAGCTTGGGCCACGGCTCGCCGACCAGCAGGGTCACGTCCAGGACCTCCGGCCAGCTGTAGCGGTGCGTGCGGATGGCGTTGACGATCGTCAGGCCCGTCTCGTCGGCCTCGACCCGCACCCGGCCCAGCAGGTGCAGGACGAAGGCCACGAGACAGCCGAACAGCACGAGCATGATCCGGTCCGGCAGCTGGAACGGCTCGGCGATGAGGGCGGCCATCACCACCGAGCCCAGGACGACCAGCGTCGCGAAGCCGTACGCGACGATTCTCCCCCGGCGGGGACGCCAGGTGATGGGCAACGGCGGGGGAGGCAGCGGATCGGACACGAACGGAAACCTACCGCAGGTCAGTGGAGGTCCCGCAGGAGGAGTGCGGTCTCCAGCGCGGCGATGGTCGACTCATACCCCTTGTCCTCCTTGCTGTCCGGCAGGCCCGAGCGGTCGAGTGCCTGGTCGAGCGTCTCGCAGGTGAGTACGCCGTTGCCGACCGGGGTCTCCTCGTCGAGCGAGATCCGGGTCAGACCGGCGGTCACCGAGTCGCAGACGTACGCGAAATGCGCGGTCTCCCCCTTGATGACCGCACCCAGCGCCACCACCGCATCGCAGCGGCGGGCCAGCGCCTGGACGACGACCGGGATCTCCAGCGAGCCGGGCACCCGTACGACGGTGGCCGTGGCGCCGCTGTCGTCGCACGCCTGCAGCGCCCGCGCGAGGAGCTGGTCGGTGATCTTGGCGTGCCAGGAAGCGGCGACCACGCCCACCGTCAGGCCCGCGGCGTCCGGCACGGCGGATACCGCGGGACGTCCCTGCCCGCTCATGAAGCCTCCGAGATGTCATGGCCGAGGCGGTCGCGCTTGGCCTTCAGGTAACGCTCGTTGTAGGGGTTCATCGCGACCGGCATGGGTTCGCGGCCGAGCACCTTGATGCCGTAGCCGTCCATGCCCTTGAGCTTGGCCGGGTTGTTGGTGAGCAGCCGCACGGACTTGACGCCGAGGTCGGCCAGGATCTGCGCGGCGTTGGAGAACTCTCGGGCGTCGACCGGCAGTCCCAGCTCGATGTTCGCGTCGACGGTGTCGCTGCCGTTGTCCTGGAGGCTGTACGCCCTGAGCTTGGCCAGCAGGCCGATGCCCCGGCCCTCGTGGCCGCGCAGATAGACGACGACGCCGCGGCCCTCCTCGGCGATCGCGGACATGGCGTGTTCGAGCTGGACGCCGCAGTCGCAGCGCAGCGAGCCGAACACGTCGCCGGTCAGGCATTCGGAGTGGGCGCGGACCAGGATGTTCTCGCCGTCGGACAGGTCGCCGTAGGCGAGCGCGATGTGCTCGCCGCCGTCGAGCGCGCTGGCGTAGCCGTAGGCCCGCCACATCCCGTACGCGTTGGGCACGTTCGTCTCGGCGACCCTGGTGACCATGCTCTCGGTCCTGCGCCGGTAGTCGACCAGTTGCTCGATGGAGATGAGCGCCAGGTCGTGCTCGTCGGCGAAGGTCCGCAGCTCGGGCAGCCTGGCCATGGTGCCGTCGTCGTTGACGATCTCGGCCAGGACGCCCGCGGGGGACAGCCCGGCGAGCCTGGCCAGGTCGACGGCGGCCTCGGTGTGACCGCGCCGGCTCAGCACGCCGCCCTCGTGGTAGCGCAGCGGGAAGACGTGGCCCGGCCGGACCAGCTCGTAGGGCTCGGTCGCGGAGTCGGCGAGCGTGCGGATCGTCCTGGCGCGGTCGGCGGCGGAGATGCCGGTGCTCACGCCGTCACGGGCGTCGACGCTGATCGTGTACGCCGTGCGCAGCCGCTCCCGGTTCTGGAACACCATGAGGGGCAGGCCCAGCCGGTCCAGCTCCTTGCCCTCCATGGGCACGCAGATGACGCCGCTGGTGTGCCTGATCGTGAACGTGAGCAGCTCGGGAGTGGCCTTGGAGGCGGCGAAGATGATGTCGCCCTCGTTCTCCCTGTTCTCGTCGTCGACGACCAGGACGGGCTTGCCGTTACGGATGTCCTCGATGGCCCGTTCGACCGGGTCGAGAATGGTCTCGGTCATGACGCCACCACCAGATCCTTGGGAACGCTCTGGTACTCCCTCAGCCACTTCACGAAGCCGATCAGCACGAGGACGAAGAACACGCCATAGACGGCGCCGGAGACGACCAGCCCCGAGCTGAACGCCAGCGGCACGCCGACCAGGTCGACGGCCACCCACACGATCCAGAAGTCGACCAGCGCCCTGCCCTGCGCCCAGGTGGCGACCGCGCTGCCGACGAAGATGTAGGCGTCGGCGGCCACCAGGAACGCGCCCTTCGGCAGCGGCACGGCGGCCCCCCATGACAGGTGCGTGACGAAGAACAGCACGCCGACGAGCGCGGTGCCCAGCACCATCGCGGTGATGTAGCCGGTCCGCTCCCGTGCCGTGGCCGGCCGCACGGCCAGTTGCTTGCCGTCCTGCGTGCCGCGCCGCCACGCCCACCAGCCATAGACGGCCAGCGCCCCGAACATCGCCTGCTTGAGCGCGTTGCCGGTGATGTTCGCGTTGATCGAGGCGATGAACAACAGCACCGAGCCGGTCAACTGCACCGGCCACGTCCACATCGACTTGCGCATCGCCAGCAGGACGGTGCTCAACGCGGCGATGTTGCCGACCAGGTCCGTCCAGAGGACGTGCGTGCCGAATACCTCGAATCCGGCGTTAGCCCAGTTCACTGCTTGCCCACCAGCCTTTCCACATACTTCGCGATCACGTCGACCTCGATGTTCACCGTGTCGCCCACTGCGAGCTCGCCCATCGTGGTCAGCTTCAACGTGGTGGGGATGAGACTCACGCCGAAGCTGTCGTCGTCAACCGTGGTGACCGTCAGGCTGATTCCGTCGATGGCGATCGAACCCTTCTCCGCCACGTACCGGGCGAAGGACTCGGGGAGGGAGAAGCGGAGGTTGTCCCAGTTCGCTCCGGGTTCCCTGGAGCGCAGTACGGCGGTGCCGTCGACGTGGCCCTGCACGATGTGGCCGCCGAGGCGCTGGTCGGCCCGTACGGCGCGCTCCAGGTTCACCGCGGAGCCCGCGTCCAGGGCGCCGAGCGAACTGCGGTCGAGCGACTCCTTGATCACGTCCACGGTGAACACGTCGCCCTGGACGTCCACGACCGTCAGGCAGACGCCGTTGACGGCGATCGAGTCGCCGTGGCGCGCGTCGGAGGAGACGATCGGGCCGCGGACGGACAGCCGCGCCGAGTCGCCCACCGCCTCGACGGCCACTATGTCGCCCTTTTCCTCGATGATTCCGGTGAACATCAACTCTCCTTGCGTGGTGGTGCGAGCACCGGCCGCGCGGTCAGCCGCAGGTCCGGTCCAATGGGGGAAATGTCGTCGAAGACCAGCCGGTGGGTGCCGGCGATGGTCGCCACGCCCGCGTCGCCGAGCGCGGCGGGCCCGGCGCCCAGCAGCGCCGGGGCCAGGTAGGCGATGACGCGGTCGATCAGGCCCTGGCGCAGGAACGAGCCCGCGAGCGTCGGGCCGCCTTCCAGGAACACGCTGACGACCTGGCGCGCGGCCAGCTCGCGGAGGAGCGCGTGCAGATCGAGGCCGCCGTCGTGACGGGGCAACCGGATCAGCTCCGCTCTGTGGCCGGCCTCGCCGGAGCTGGTCTGGGCAAGATCGGTCTGGGCGAGGCCCGTCTGGGCGAGGCCGGTCTCGATGTCGTCGGCGATCGCGATGAGCGCGGGCGCCTCACCGTCGAGCACCCTGGCGCCGGGCGGGGTCCGCCCCTCGGAGTCCACCACGACCCGCAACGGCACCCGCGCGGCGGCCCGCGTGCCGCCACCCTGGCTCGCCGGATGGCTGGGGCCGACAGGGCTGCTCGCCCCGGCAGGGCCGATCGGGTCAGCCGGGCCGATCGGGTCAGCCGGGCCGATCGGGTCAGCCGGGCCGCCCACATGGCTCAGGTCAGCCGGGCCGCTTGAGTCGGCCGGGGTGACCGTCGGACTCGGGTCGGCTGGGGTGGGTGGGCGGGCGGTGAGGCGGGCGTTGTCGGTGAGGACCGTGCCGATGCCGGCGATGATCGCGTCGGACTCGGCGCGCAGCCGGTGGACGTCGGCTCGGGCCTCGGGGGAGGTGATCCACTGGCTGGTGCCGTCCGGGGCGGCCGACCTGCCGTCGAGGGTGGCGGCGAACTTCCAGGTCACGTACGGCCTGCCGAGCCGGGCGTAGGTGAGCCACTCGGCGTTGACCCGCTCCGCTTCCTCGGCGAGCACCCCGAACTCCACCACGACTCCGTGCGCTCGCAGCCTCGCGCCCCCGCCGGCGGCCTTCGGGGTGGGATCGGCGACCGCCACGACCACCCGGGCGATGCCCGCGTCGAGCAGCGTCAGGCTGCACGGCCCAGTCCGGCCGGTGTGGTCGCACGGCTCGAGCGTCACGTACGCGGTGCCGCCACGCGCCCGCTCGCCCGCCGCACGCAACGCGACGACCTCGGCATGCGGGCCACCGGCGTAGGCGTGGAAGCCCTCCCCCGCGACATTGCCGTCCGCGTCGAGCACGACGCAGCCGACCACGGGGTTCGGACTGGTGGCCCCACGCCCGCACGCGGCCAGCTCGACGGCCCGCGCCATGTGCACGGCGTCAGGAACGAGCTGCGCTTTGCGGACGGCGTCCGAATCAGCATGCGCTTCGTGTGCGACGTCGGTGGCGGCCTGCGCTTCGCGGACGGTGTCGGAAACGGCATGCGCTTCGTGTGCGGCGTCGGTGACGGCCTGCACCTCAGTGACCGCGCGCGCCGAATGCGCGGCGTCCTCAGCGGGTGTCTCCACCCCGGGCCTCCTACTCGCCAGTAGCTCCAAGCCACGGCGGGCCCCGGGGGGTATGGCGGTGCGCGTACGCACCACTGCGGCGCCCGGCTCGACACCGGACACCCGCGCGCTTCCTCCCATCCGGACTTTAACCGTCGGTCCCGGAATTTCACCGAGTCAACCGGCCGATGGCATCGGCCGGGTCGCGGACTATCACCGCCGGTTCGGAATTTCACCGACCCCGGAGCACGCTAGCTCTCTTCTCACACCAGTCTGCCATGCCGGAAAAACCGGATGCGACCGCCCCCCACTATGACAACCAAGCGCTCGCTTGGTCAATACGCCCAGGGCGGTCAGGCGGCCATGAGCCGGCGGGCCAGCCGGGCGGCCGGGCTGTAGCGGACCTGCGCCGGGACCAGCCCCAGCCCGGTGTGCAGCGCCTTCAGCGTGGCCGTCGCCCACAGGTCGCCGACCGGTGTGGCGGGCAGGCCGTACAGCCTCCTCGCCCAGCGCGGGAGCGTCGCGAACGCCAGCAGCGTCACCCCCGGCACGACCGGCTTGAGCGGGGTGAGCAGCAGCGGGAGCGGCGCGTTGAGCGACAGGCGCAGCGGGTGCGCCGCCTCGGGGACGAACCGCAGGCCGGGGCGCTCCCCCTCGATATAGTCGTGCAGCTCGCCCACCGTGCCGGGGACGGAGGCCGGGTCGAGGCCGACGACCTCGGCGGCCCGCCGCCATTCCGCCACGAACGTGTCCGCCTCGGCGTCCGTCAGCTTGACGCCGCCCCGGCGGGCCACCGACAGGTAGGAGTCGACCTCACCCGCGTGCACCCAGCGCAGCGCGGCCGGGTCGTCGAGGTGGAACCGCTCGCCCGTGTCGGGATCACACGCGGTCAGCGTGGCGTGGATCTTGCGGACCCGGCGGCCGGCCCGCTCGACCTCCTCGCGCGTGCCGTACGTGCGGACGCGGACGAATTCCGTCGTGCGCACGAAACGCGACCACGCCTCATTCGGATCCATCAGTGAGGAGTTCTGCAGTACGCCGCGCATCGCCCTGGGGTGCAATCCCTGCATCAGCAGCGCGCGGAACCCGCCTATCAGCAGGATCGGCTCGCCCATGACCCGCCAGGTCACCGAGCGGGGCCCGAAGAGCCCGTGGTCCACCATAAGTGGACAGTTACCCAGGTGAGCCAGAGTTCATGTCACGACAGCATCTTGTTTATGCCTTGATTCCGTGATTAAGCAGCCTCTACCTACATAGATCATGACATCCCATATATACGCAGGTCAACGGTATATATGGCACGACCGGGTCGACATTGCACAACGAAATAGTGAAGCCTCTGGAAACCATTGCCCCGGGGTGATCTGGCCTGCAAATGTGCCATATGGCCTGATACTTCCAGTTCTGGCATGTTGCTTGGGGGCCCTGTTAGATGACCACACCGACGTCCACCGCACCAGAGATCGACGCGACGTCCGTGACCCGAACACCGGAGGCCGTAGGCCGCTCGCCCGGCCAGCTCATGTGGCTGCGCTTCCGGCGGGACCGCACCGGGGTCATCTCGGCCGTGATCGTGATCTTCTTCTTCCTGGTCGCCATCCTCGCGCCCGTCATCTCCTTGGTGTACGGCAAGGACCCGTACACCCTGTACGGCCAGGACCGGCCAGGACTGCTCAACGACTTCGGCTACGCGATGGCGCCCAACGGCGGGATCAGCTCGGAGTTCTGGTTCGGCATCGAGCCCAACCTGGGCCGTGACGTGTTCATGCAGCTCGTCTACGGCATCAGGACCTCGCTGCTGATCGCGGTGGTGGTGACGATCCTCACGGCCGCCATCGGTGTCGTCGTCGGCATCGTCGCCGGGTACGTCGGCGGCAAGACCGACTACTTCGTCGGCCGGGTCATCGACCTGATGCTGTCGTTCCCGCAGGTCCTGTTCATCATCGCGTTCACGCCGGTGGTGGACCAGTTCCTGGTGCCGTCCAACGAGGAGACCCCGGTGTGGCTGCGGGCGGTCACGCTGACCATCCTGCTCACCGTCTTCGGCTGGGCCGGGCTGGCCAGGCTGCTGCGTGGCCAGGTGCTGTCGATGCGCGAGCGGGAGTTCGTGGAGGCGGCCAAGGTCACCGGCGCCTCCCCCGCCAGGATCGTGTTCAAGGAGCTGCTGCCCAACCTCTGGACCCCGATCCTCATCCAGTCGACGCTGCTGCTGCCCGCCATGGTCACGGCCGAGGCGGCGCTGTCCTTCCTGGGGGTCGGGATGGGCGAGGGAGTCCCCGACTGGGGCCGGATGTTCCTGCGCGCCACACAGGTCTACCAGAACGACATCACCTACCTCATCTTCCCGGGCGTCGCACTGCTGATCTTCGTCATCGCCTTCAACCTGCTCGGTGACTCGGTCCGCGACGCCTTCGACCCCAAGATCAAGCGCTAGAGGAGAGAAATGAATCACCGCAAACGGTCGGCTCTCGCGGTTCTCGCGTCGGCCTCGCTGGCGTTGGTCGGCGCCTGCGCGCCGGGAAACGCGGGCGCCCCGTCGAGCGCTCCCGCCAGCGCGGGCGCCTCGTCGGCGCCGGCGGCGGAGGCGTACAAGCCCCCGACGATCACCCTGGGCACCGCGGAGGACTCCAAGGGCCCCGCCATCCCCCCGGAGGGCGTGGTCAAGGGCGGCACCGTCACCATGATCGACCGGGATGACTTCGCCCACTTCGACCCGGCCCAGATCTACGTGAACACCGACGCGAACTTCGGCCTGCTCATCAACCGCGGCCTGACCGGTTACAAGCGGGTCGCCAAGGGCGACTACAAGCTGGTCGGCGACCTGGCCACGGACGCGGGCACGGTCTCCGACGCCGGCAAGACCTGGACGTTCACCCTGAAGGACGGGGTGAAGTGGCAGGACGGCAGCCCGATCACCTCCGCCGACGTGAAGTGGTCCGTCGAACGGATGTTCGCCCCCTTCGTCACGTTCGGGCCGAACTACATTCAGACATGGCTCACCTCCGAGAACTACAAGAAGGACTACCCCGGCCCGTACGGCGGCAAGGAACTCGACAACGTCGAGACCCCTGACGACAAGACCATCGTCTTCAAGTTCAAGACCCCGCACGCCGACGCCAACTACGCCTTCGCCATGGCCGGCTACAACATCGTGCCCAAGGCCAAGGACACCAAGGAGAAGTACGACAAGGAGCCCGTCTCCTCCGGCCCGTACATCATCAAGTCGCACGTCGTCGACAAGTCGCTCGAGCTGGCCCGCAACCCCAACTGGGACGCCGCCACCGACCCGATCCGCGGCGCGTACCCGGACGTGTGGAAGATGGAGTTCGGCCAGGAGGCCACCCAGGTGACCGACCGGTTCGTGGCCGACTCGGGGCCCGACCAGACGGCGTTCACGTTCTACTCCAACACCCCGGCGGAGCGGCTGCAGCAGGTGCTGGGCGACGCCAGCCTGGCCGACCGCCGCATGATCAGCCCGTCGCCGTACGGCAACTACTACTACTTCAACCTCGACCGGGTGAAGGACCAGAAGATCCGCCAGGCGATCAACTACGCCTGGCCGTCCAAGCAGATCCAGCAGGCGCTGGGTGGCCCGCAGGCCGTGGCGCTGCCGACGACGATCCTCAACGAGAACACCACGGTCGGCTACAAGCCGTACGACCTGTTCGGGAAGCTGGCCAAGCCCGAGGGCGACATCGAGAAGGCCAAGCAGCTGCTGGCCGAGTCGAGCAACCCCCACCCGACCATCGTCTACGCCTACAACAACCTGCCCACCCAGGAGCCGGTCACCTTGGTGATCAAGAACGCCCTGGAGAAGGCCGGGATCAAGGTCGTGGCCAAGTCGCTGGACCGTAAGACGTACTACGACTCGATCAGCCAGACGAAGAACGAGTTCGACCTGTACTGGGGCGGCTGGGGCGCCGACTGGCCGTCCGGCTCCACCGTGATGCCGATCATCTTCGGCCCGGTCTCCGACGGCGGCCAGAACATGAGCCACCTCAACGACCCGACGGTCAAGGCCGAGATGAAGAAGATCGAGGAGAACCCGGACATCGACGCGGCCAACGCGGCGTGGATGAACCTCGACAAGCAGATCCAGGAGACGATCACCCCGATGGTCGTGGCCGAGAACCGGATCGGCACCTTCCTGCACGGCTCCAAGGTGGGCGGCGCCGAGATCGATCCGCAGCAGTGGATCGTCTCGCCGAACACCATCTTCGTGAAGCAGTAGCACCCCCGCTCCGGGCGCCGCCACGGCGCCCGGAGCACCCTTTTGGAGATCTCGTGCTTCGATTCCTGACCCGTCGCATCATCGGCGCCGCGGTCATCCTCGTGATCATCTCGGGGGTGACCTTCTTCCTGTTCTTCGTGATCCCCGCCGATCCGGCGCGGCTCGCGTGCGGCAAGGTCTGCCCACCGGAGACCCTGGCGCAGGCCAAGCACAACCTGGGCCTGGACCAGCCGGTCGTGGTGCAGTTCGTGTCGTGGCTCGGGGGGATCTTCGTCGGCCGGGACTACCCTGGCCTCGGCCACTGCCCCGCGCCCTGCCTCGGCTACTCCTTCGTCAACCGCGCCCCGGTCTTCGAGACCATCATCGACCGGCTGCCCGTCACCATCGCGCTGACGATCGGCGCCTCGGTGATCTTCCTGACGTTCGGCGTGGCCACCGGCATCGTCGCCGCGCTGCGCCAGGGCAAGCCGCTCGACAAGATCGCCAGCATCTCGTCGCTGGTCGGCGCCTCGATGCAGATCTACTTCGTGGGCACGCTGGCCATGTACTTCTTCGTCTACCAGGCGCACGTCTTCCCTCAGCCCAAGTACATCCCGATCACCGAGGATCCGGTCGGCTGGTTCAGCGGTCTGCTCCTGCCCTGGATCGTGCTGGCGATCATCTTCACCGCCAACTACACCAGGATGACCCGCTCCACGATGGTGGAGAACCTCAGCGAGGACTACGTCCGGACCGCCCGGGCCAAGGGCATGTCCGGCAGGAGCGTGGTGATGCGCTTCGCCCTGCGCGGCACGCTGACCCCGATCGTCACCATCTTCGGCGTGGACCTGGGCCAGCTCATCGGCGGCGCGATCATCACCGAGACCACCTTCGGGCTGCAGGGGATCGGCCGCCTGTCGGTCCGCGCGGTCGACTACTCCGACCTGCCCACCCTGATGGCCACCGTCCTGGTCGCGGCGGGTGCGATCGTGGTGATGAACATCGTCGTCGACGCCCTGTACGCCGTCATCGATCCCCGCGTGAGGCTGAGCTGATGTTCCTTGAGGTCAACGAGCTCACCGTCGACTTCCACACCGAGGACGGCGTGGTCCACGCGGTGGACCGGCTCTCGTTCCAGGTGGAGCGCGGGAGCACGCTCGGCATCGTGGGAGAGTCGGGCTCGGGCAAGTCGGTGACGAACCTGGCCGTGCTCGGCCTGCACAACCCGGAGACCGCGAAGATCTCCGGCAGCATCACCTTCGACGGCCAAGAGCTGATCGGCGCGTCCAGGTCGACGATGGAGAAGCTGCGCGGCGACCGGATCGCGATGATCTTCCAGGACCCGCTGACGTCGCTGTCGCCGTTCCACACGATCGGCGCGCAGATCGCCGAGGTGTACCGCAAGCACAAGGGCGTCTCGCGCTCGTCCGCGCGGGACCGGGCGATCGAGATGCTGGACCGGGTCGGCATCCCACAGCCCAAGCTCCGCGTCGACGACTATCCGCACCAGTTCTCCGGGGGCATGCGCCAGCGCGCGATGATCGCCATGGCGCTGGTCTGCGACCCGGGCCTGCTCATCGCCGACGAGCCGACCACCGCGCTCGACGTCACCGTACAGGCGCAGATCCTCGACCTGCTGAGCGAGCTGCAGGAGCAGTCGGGCATGGCGATCGTCCTGATCACCCACGACCTGGGCGTGGTGGCGAACACCGCGCACAACGTGCTGGTCATGTACGCGGGACGGGCCGTGGAGCGGGGCACGACGCGGGAGGTGCTGCGTGAGCCGCGCCATCCGTACACGTGGGGGCTGCTGGGCTCCATGCCCAGCCTGCGGCGCCCGGTGGACCTGCCGCTGGCGCCGGTGCGCGGCACCCCGCCCAGCCTGATCAATCTGCCGTCCGGCTGCCCGTTCCACCCGCGCTGCGACTACGTGAAGCTGCTGGGCAAGGAGGTGTGCGCCGGCGAGCGGCCCGAGCTGTCGCCGGAACACGGCCACGGCGACGCCTGCTACCTGACGCTCAAGCAGAAGGCGGAGCTGCGCGACCCATCAGTTGAGGAGACGAAGTGACGGAGAAGCTGCTGGAGCTGTCCGGGGTGGTCAAGCACTTCCCCGTCAGAGGCGGCTTCCTGCTCAAGCACCAGGTCGGCGTGGTGCACGCGGTGGACGGCATCGACCTGACCGTACACGCGGGCGAGACGCTCGGCCTGGTCGGCGAGTCGGGCTGCGGCAAGTCGACGACCGGCCGGCTGGCGGCCCGGCTGCTGGAGCCGACCGGCGGCAGCATCACCTACGACGGCCGCGACATCACCCACGCGGGCCGCCGCGAGCTCAAGCCGATCAGGCCCGAGATCCAGATGGTCTTCCAGGACCCGTACTCGTCGCTGAACCCCCGGCACACCGTCGGCTCGATCATCCGCGGCCCGATGGACATCAACGGCATCAACCCGGCCGGCGGCCGGGAGGCCCGGGCCAGGGAACTGCTGGAGATCGTCGGCCTGAACCCTGAGCACTACAACCGCTTCCCGCACGAGTTCTCCGGCGGCCAGCGGCAGCGCATCGGCGTCGCCCGCGCGCTGGCCCTGGAGCCGCGGCTGATCGTCGCCGACGAGCCGGTGTCCGCGCTGGACGTCTCGATCCAGGCTCAGGTGATCAACCTGCTGCAGCAGTTGCAGCGGGACATGGGGATCGCGTTCCTGTTCATCGCGCACGACCTGGCGGTGGTCAGGCACTTCTCGCAGCGGGTCGCGGTCATGTACCTGGGGAAGATCGTCGAGATCGCGGACCGGGACTCCCTGTACGAGCGACCGCGCCATCCATACACGCACGCGCTGCTGTCGGCGGTGCCGGACGCGGACGTGGAGGGGCCCGCGCGGCAGCGCATCCGGCTGGCGGGGGACGTCCCGTCGCCGCTCAACCCGCCGTCCGGGTGCCGCTTCCGTACGAGGTGCTGGAAGGCGCAGGAGAAGTGCGCGGTGGAGGAGCCGCCGCTGACGCGACTGTCCGGCAACCACGAGGGCCACCTGACCGCCTGCCACTTCCCCGAGGCCCCGACCACCCAGGGCGAAGACGTGGTACTGGATCCGGCGCTGGCGTAATCTCTCATTTTCGTACCGGCCCGCCGTACTCCCACTGCGGGCCGGACGTCTTTTCTCGTACCGGCCCGCCGTACTCCCGCTGCGGGCCGGACGTCTTTCACCAGCATTTCTCTTGTACGGCAAGCATGGGGAACCCGCCACCCGCCGACCGTGGCTGAGGGCCTCCAGGAAGACGGCCTCTGACCGGATGGTGGCCGGGCGCCGTTACGCCCCGCCGGCAGCCCGTTCGGCCTGGAACCGGAGGGCCTCGACCGCTGCCGCCGGGTCGGAGGCGCCATAGACGGCACTGCCCGCCACGAAGACGTCCGCGCCCGCCACCACGCAGCGTTCGATGGTGCCCGCGTCCACGCCACCGTCCACCTGGAGCCAGATCTGGCCACCGTGCCGCTCGATCAGGGCGCGCGCCCGACGGATCTTGGGCAACACCATGTCGAGGAACTTCTGCCCCCCGAACCCCGGCTCGACCGTCATCAGGAGCAGCATGTCGATCTCACCCAGCAGCCCCTCGTAGGGCTCGATCGCCGTCGCCGGGTTGAGCGCGAGACCCGCCCTCGCGCCCAGCGAACGGATCTCGCGCAGCGTCCGCACCGGGGACTTCGCCGCCTCCGCGTGGATCGTGACGCTGCCCGCACCCGCCTCGGCGTACGGCGGTGCCCAGCGGTCGGGATCCTCGATCATGAGGTGGCAGTCGAGCGGTGTCGAGGTCGCCTTGCGCAACGACTCGACCACGGGCAGCCCGAGAGTCAGGTTGGGCACGAAGTGGTTGTCCATGACATCCACGTGCAGCCAGTCGGCGTTGGGAACGGCTGCGGCTTCGTCAGCGAGCCTGGCGAAGTCGGCGGCGAGGATGCTGGGAGAGATCTGTACGGCCATGATGCTCCGAGTCTATTGAACGGCGCCCACCCGAGTAGCCCGCGCCCCGATCCCAAGCCTGACGAACGCCACAGCTTTCTCGGGTTGAGGCGCCTCAGAACGGACACTCACGCCGGAAGGCGAGGACCGCTTGAGGTACCTCAAAACGGACACTCACGCCAGAGGGCAACGACCGCTTGAGGTACCTCAGACCGGAAGCTTGCGCAGAAGGGCGAGGAACATCGCGTCGGTGCCGTGACGGTGCGGCCAGAACTGGGCGTGCGGACCGTCGCCCAGCCCGTCGATCTCCGGCAGGTAGTCGCGCGCGTCGAGCTGCTCCACGTCACCGCGCCGACCGGCGACGTCACCGACGACGACCCGGGTCTCGGCGAGGTGCGGCGAGCAGGTGACGTACGCGACGACCCCACCGGGCCGTACGGCGTCGAGCGCTGCGTCGAGCAGCCGCCGCTGCAGCCGGCCCAGCTCGGCGATGCCCGCGGGATCGCGACGCCACCGCGCTTCGGGGCGACGGCGCAACGCTCCCAGCCCGGTGCAGGGCGCGTCGAGCATGATCCGATCGAACGCCCCCGGCCGCCAGGCAGGCTCGGTCCCGTCAGCGGTGACCACGGCGGCGTCCCGAGTGGTCTGCCAGACCAGCCGCGCCCGGTGATACTGAACATCAGCAGCCACCAACCGCGCCCCACCCGGATAAGCCACCGCCCGTCCACCAAGCCCGACCTGCCCTCCGGAACCGGCGGACCCGAAGGCCACCCGCCCCCCGGAGCCCGGACCACCATCGGAGCCCGCATATGCGCTGGACTCGGCATCGTCGCCCGAGCCCGCGCTCCCACTGAAACCCGCACGATCGCCGGAAGCGGGGATGTTGCCGGCGGCATCACGGTCGCCGGCATCGGCGAAGTCGTGGCCGCCGGAGGCCGCTAGGTCGCCGTAGGTGGCGATGGCGTCGAGGAGGCCTGCCTTGCCGCCCGGTCCGGCGCACATATCGAGCCACAGCTCGTCCCGGCCGTCGATCGGCACGCGGGTCAGGGCGAGCGCCACGAGCTGGCTGGCCTCGTCCTGGACGGCGGCGCGGGTCTCGGCGACCGCCGGGATCCTGCCAGGGTCGCCTTCCGGCAGGTAGGCGGCGTACGGCGAGTAGCGGCCGGGGTCGGCGCCGCTCTCCGTCAGCTCCTCGACCGAGCTGCGGCCGGGCCTGGCGACCAGCGTCACCAGCGGCCGCTCGTTGTCGGCCGCGAGCAGGTCGGCCACCTCGCCGGCCCGGCCGCCCAGAGCGTCGCGGAACGCGCTCACGATCCACCGCGGATGGCTGTAGGCGACGGAGAGGTGCCCGGCCGGGTCGCGGGCCTCGTCGGGCGCCACGATCGGGATCCACTCTTCGATGGTCCGCGAGCCGATCTTGCGCAGCACGGCGTTGACGAACTTGGCGGCACCCGCCCCGATACGCAGCCGTACGAGATCGACCGTGGTGCCGACGGCGGCGTGCGGCGGGACGCGCATCTTGAGCAGCTGGTGGGCGCCGAGCCGCAGGGCGTCGCGCACGTCGGGATCGGGCGCCCGGTCGACGCACATCTCGATGATCGCGTCGTACGTCCCGAGCCCGCGCAGCGTCCCGTAGGCCAGCTCGGTCGCCAGCGCCGCGTCGCGCCCCTTCACGCCGCGCTCGCGCAGCAGGCGCGGCATCAGCAGGTTGGCGTACGAGTCGCGCTCGTCGACGGCTCGCATGACGTCGAAGGCGGCATTGCGCGCCTGATCACGCGCCGGCCCCCGCGACCGGCCACGCGCCTGACCCCGGCCACCGCCACGACCTCCGCCCTGACCGCCGCGACCAGCCTGGCCACCGTCCTGACCGCCCCGGCCACCGCCATGACCGGCCGAGCCGCCCTGACCACCCCGAGCACCGCCTTGACCGGCCGGGCCGCCGCCCTGACCACCCCGGGCGCTCCCCTGGCCGGCCGAGCCGCCATGACCGGCCCGAGCACTACCCTGACCGGCCTGGCCGCCCCGAGCACTGCCCTGACCGCCCCGGCCACCGCCCTGCCCGGTCGGCGTTGCCTCGTTGCGGTGGCGCGGGCCCTGTCCCATGTCGTTTCTCACTCGAACCTGTCGTCGCTCTCAGGACGCACACCGCGCGCCCACTCCCCCGCGCTCATCAGCCGCTTCCCCTGCGGCTGGAGCTCGCCCAGCTCGACCGGATGGGTCGCGGTGCCGACCAGCACGGTGTTCTTGGTGACGGCGAAGGCGCCGGGGGCGAGCGGCTCGGCCGAGGGGACGACCCGGATCGGGCCGAGCTTCAGCCGGTGGCCGCGGAACTCGCTCCAGGCGCCCGGGTTGGGCGTGCAGGCGCGGATGAGGCGGTCGACGCGCATGGCGGGCGCGGACCAGTCGACGCGGGCGTCGGTCACGTTGATCTTGGGTGCGATGCTGACCCCGTCAGCGGGCTGGGGACGTGCCTCCAGCTTGCCGTCGGCCACCCCGTCGAGCGTGGCCGACAGCAGCTCGGCGCCCGAGAACGACAGCCGTTCGAGCAGGGTGCCGCTGGTGTCGTCGGACCGGATCTCCTCGGTGACCACGCCGTAGACGTCGCCGGCGTCGAGCGCCTTGACGATCTGGAACGTCGAGGCGCCGGTGATCTCGTCCCCGTGCAGGATCGCGTGCTGGACCGGCGCGGCGCCCCGCCAGGCGGGCAGGATCGAGAAATGGAGGTTGATCCAGCCGAACCGCGGCACGTCGAGCGCGGACTGCGGCAGCAGCGCCCCGTAGGCGACCACGGGGCAGCAGTCGGGCTCCAGCCCGCGCAGCCGGTCGAGAAACTCGGGGTCGCCGGCCTTGGCCGGGCGCAGCACCTCGATGCCCGCCTCCTCGGCCAGCTCGGCGACCGGCGACGGGTGCACCTTGCGGCCGCGCCCCGACTGGGCGTCGGGCCGGGTGACGACCGCGACCACCTCGTGCCGTGGCGAGTCGATCAGTGTACGCAGTGACGGCAGCGCCGTCTCGGGCGTGCCCGCGAAGACCAGGCGCATCGTCAGAGTGCCCTCCCGCCGGTGATGTGCGGGGAGAACTTGACCGCGGGAACGGACAGGCCGCTCCACTCCGCCTCGCGGACGGCCTTCATCGCCAGCTTGCGCTGCTTGGGGTCCATCCGGTCGATGAACAGGATGCCGTCGAGGTGGTCGGTCTCGTGCTGGAAGCAGCGGGCCATCAGGTCCGTGCCCTCCAGCGTGACCGGCTCGCCGTACATGTCGAAGCCCTTGGCGACGGCGCGGATGGCCCGCGGCGTCGGGAACGACAGGCCGGGGAAGGACAGGCAGCCCTCCTCGCCCTCCTCGTCGATGTCGGCGGAGAGGTCGAGATCGGGGTTGATCAGGTGGCCGAGCTGCTCGTCGACGTAGTAGGTGAACACCCGCAGCCCGACGCCGATCTGCGGGGCCGCCAGCCCGGCACCGGGGGCGTCCATCATCGTGTCGGTGAGGTCTTTGACCAGCTTGCGGAGCTCCTTGTCGAAGTCGACGACCGGCGCCGCCGCGGTGGTCAGCACCGGGTCTCCGAACAGGCGGATCGACTGGATCGCCAAGGGGGTCACTCCGTTTCGTCAGTGGGTCAGCCCAGTTTAGTGTGCGCCAGCGATCGGGCTTTCATCGCGGCTTTGCGGGCTGCCTTGACGACGGCCTTGTCGTCGTGCGCGGTGGCGAGCATGTCGAGCACCGCGATCGTGTCGGGGTGCTCGACGGCGGGCATCTCGGTGACGAGCCGGATGAGGTCCTCGCCCGGTTCGGGCGGGTCCAGGCGGCCCGCGGCGGGGGCGGACAGGTGCATGAGTGCGGCCAGCGAGTCGACCGCGATCCAGGTGTGGTCGTCGGTGCTGAGCGTGGGGGCGTCCAGGTCGCGGATGTGCAGCCAGGACGCGGCGTAGCGGCGCATCAGCGGCAGGCCGAGCGCCTCGCGGACGGGAGCCTCGGCCTCGGGCCCCAGCTCCTCCAGGATGGCGCCGACGGCGCCGCGCTGCCCCGCCGTGCCCTCCGCCGCGATCTCGATGAGGTCGTGCGCGGCCTGCGCGGGCGGACGGCGCTCCAGCCAGCCGGCGACGGCGCTCTGGGTGGCGGAGCCCTTGACGAGGGCCTCGACGAGCTCGGCGGCGGACAGGTCGGCGAACACCTCCACCTCGGCCGTCGTCGGCGCGTCGTGCCCCTCGCGCAGCAGGTCCCTGCGGATGGCCCAGACGCCGAGCGGGGTGAGCGCGGTGCGCCCGGCCGCGGTCTGCTCGACCAGGCCGCAGTAGGCCAGCAGCGACAGGGCGTCGAGCAGCTCGGCGGGCAGCGAGGCGGCGAGCCTGCGCATCTCGACGGCGCCCGGCTCGCAGGCGACCTCGTGCGACTGCAGGATGCCTCTGGCGAGGTTGGCGATCGCGACACCGGAACGTACGGAGTAGACCGTGGCCAGCATCTCGGCCAGGTGCTCGTCGACGACGGCCGAGCCGGTCAGCCCGTCGTCGGCGCGGTCGAGCACGTCCATGACCACGCCGTCCCAGAACTCCAGCGTGGCCTCGGTCGTGAGCCGCGCCGGCAGCGGCCCGCGCGAGACTCGGCCGCCGGAGATCTGGAGCAGCCCGGTGTTGACGGCGACGATCCACACGAGGCGCAGCCGGACGGCGTCGATGCCGAGCTCGGCGGCGGCGGCGCGGGCATCGGCCTCGGCCGGCAGCCCTTCCGGGGTGACCTCGCGGGTGCCGGTCCAGCTCATGAGCCGGATGGCGTCGGCGACGAGCGGCACCGTGGGAACGATCTCGGCCAGCTCGGCATCGGCGGCCAGCAGGACGGGCGGAAAGGTCAGCGCCTCTTGCTCCACCTCGGGGGTCTCCTCAGGTGGCCGTGGGGCCACGGCGGCCTGCTCATCGATCAGCTTCCGCAGCTCGGCGAGGTCGAAGACATTGTTTGCCACCTACGAAACTTACTGCACACGAGTCACATGAACGTACTCAACGGATGGCTCTGGAGCGCGCTTTGAAGGCGGCCTTGCGCGCGGCCTTGGCCACCGTACCGTCGGGCAGCGAGCGTCCGAGCAGCTCCAGCACATCGACGACGTCCGGGTGGTCCACCCGCCACATCTCTTCGATGAGGTGGGCGGGCGGGCCGGAGGCGGACATGTTCTCGGCGAAGATCTCGGGGTCCTCTTCGGCCGCGGGCAGCGCCAGGGCCAGCATGTCGATGCTGACCCACAGCAGCTCCTCCTGGCTGAGCTGCGGGGCGGCCAGCCCCCTGGCGGTCAGCCAGTGGATGGCGTGCGGGCGCAGCTCCTGGTCCTCCAGGCAGGCGCGTACCTCGGGCTCCGCCTCGGCGCCGAGCCGGTCGACGATGGTCACCGCGATGCCGCGCGCCACCGCCGGGGCGCCGGACGCGGCGGCGAGCAGTTCGGCCGCCGCCGTGATCGGGGTGCGCCCGGCCAGCCAGCGGCTGATGTCCTCTTCGGCCAGCTCGGTGGGCATGCCGTCGAGCAGCCCCTCGATGAGCCCGGTCGCGTCGGCCTCGGCCAGGTCGGCGGCCTGCGGGGCGTCCAGGCCGAGCGCCAGGTAGTGTTCGCGCAGCCCCCACACCGCCAGCGGGGAGAGCCCGGCGCTGTCGCCCTCGACCACGACCATCCCGCACCAGGCCAGCCGGTCGAGCACCGCGCCCAGATCGGCGCCGCCCGCGTCGGCGACCTCCTCCAGGTAGTCGCCGATCATGGTGACGGGCGCGGGCGCCCGCAGCCGGTAGAGCATGTCGAACAGGTCGTAGAGCTCCTCGTCGAGCTCGGCCGCGCCGGTGATCGTGCCGCACGTGTCGCGTTCGACGACATGGGCGACGATCTCGGCCCAGGTCTGGAGCGGATCGTCACCACCATCACGCCACAGCTCTTCTCGCAGCTCTTCGTACGGTCCGGCGTCTCCCCCGGCCAGGAGCGGCACGTTCGCCAGCTCGGCCAGGAGCGTGCCGGGCTCGGCCAGCCGTACGGCGGGCAGCGGGGCGCACCCCGGGCAGTCGCAGGGCGCCTCTCCGAGGTCGGGCAGCTCGCCCGAGGGGATGGCGACCGACTGCTCAAGCGACTCGGGGCCGATGGAGCTGAACAGGCTCTTGGCCATGCCGAAGTTGGCCGTGTCGGCGAGCGCCTCCGGCATCTTCGGCTCGATGCCGGCCAGCTCCTCACGCATGGCCGCCACGGTCTCCGCATCGACCGCGCCGGACTGCTGCAGGTAGTCGACGAGGGTACGGGCGGCGGCGACGGTCTCCTGCGCGCTCTCGGGCGGCGCGATGACCTTGCGGGGGTAGATGGACAGCAGCAGCTCGTCGAAGGTCGCGGGAGTGAAGTCGCCCAGTTCGTTGACGTTGAGATAGTCGCTGGCGTAGTCGCAGAGCAAGCGGACCTCGTCCGCGTCCACCACGACACCCCGCGCACGCCCCCAGGCACGGAGGTCGTCGATGGCCTGGTTCACCCATTCGATCGACACAGGGGCACGCTAACGGCTGGCTTACAGATGAGCGAATCGGGGAAACCGCCTAAATCAGGTCGAGGGGGTCAACGCTCACCCGGACGACATCAGGCGCCTTACGCGCCGCACGTACCCCACTGGCCCCTTTGAGCGCGGCGGCCAGCGCGGCGCCGCCGCCGCGCGGAACGCGGATCATGGCGCGTTCCCGGCCCACCTCGTCCACCGGCACGGGGCCGAGCACCTGCGCGCCGTCCGGCAGGCGGGTCTCGTCGAGCATCTGCCGGACGGCGGCGGCCGCACCCGTGAGCGTCGCCATCCGTACCGCGGGCGGGAAGCCCAGCTCGGCGCGTTCGGCCAGCTCGCGCTCGGCGTGGGTGATCGGGTCCCAGCGCACCAGCGCCTGTACGGCCGGCAGCCCGGCGTCACCGAGCACCACCACCTCGGCGCCGGGCCGGAGCAGGGCGGCGGCGTTCGTCCAGCGGCGCAGCGCCTCCTCGGCGGCCCGCAGGTCGGCCCGGCCGAGCAGCGCCCACCCGTCGAGGAGCACGGCCGCCGCGTAACCGCCCTCGGCCACCGGCTCGGCGCCGGGCGTGGCGACGACCAGGGCGCGGGTGGCGGGCACGGTGGCGAGGACGCCGTCGCGGCCGGACGTGCGTACCGGGACCGACGGGAACGCCCTGCCCAGCTCCTCGGCGGTACGGCGGGCGCCCACGACGACGGCACGGAGTCGGCGGCCACCACAGTTCGGGCACCGCCAACCGGCGTCCACGCGGCCGCACCAGCGGCAGTAGGGGGCGGTGTGACCGCCTCGGAGGGCGAGCGGGCCATGACAGGACGGGCTCCGCGACCCCTCGCCGATGGAGGTGGGGCCTCCGAGACTCTCAGCCGGTCCGCGACTGGATCCCGGCCCTTCGACCGAGCTGTCACGTGATCCCGGCCGGTCGGCCGATCGGTCACTGGACCCCGGCCCTCCGACCGGCCGGTCACCGGACCCAGGCCCTCCGCCCAGCCGGTCACCGGGCCCCGATCTTCCGCCCGGGCGGTCACCGGACCCCGATCTTCCGCCCGGGCGGTCACCGGACCCCGGCCTTTCGTTCGGACGGTCACCGGCCCCTGGCAGGCCACCCGCCCGGCCGCCGGACCCCGGCAGGTCGGCCAGCCCGCTGCCGAGCCATAGACCTTCCGCGGATCCGCCGCCGGAAGCCGGCCCTGCGGCTGATCCGCCCGCGTCCTTCGCCGCTCCGCGCCTCGTTCCTCCGTTTTTCGCGCCTCCGTTTTTCGTCCCGACGGCCGACCTGCGGCCGGCCGTCGTCGCCACCGCGAGGCCCGGTACGGCGTGCGACTCGTTCGCCTGGGCGTCGGAAGCCGTGGGGACGCTGAGGCGGGTGGGCGGGAGCGCGCAGCGGGCGGGGGCGCGGCAGTTCTGGCAGGCCAGCGCGGGCAGGTAGCCGCGCCGGGGCACCTGGACCAGCACCGGACCGGACTCCAGCCCCTGGCGAAGCACCCGCCAGGCCAGGCTGGGCAGCCTCGCCTGCCGTGCGGCCTGGTCCTTGGCGAGCTCGGCGTCCTCTCCGGCGGGATGTACACGGGGGGCGAGGCTCCTGATCGTGGCGCGGGGGGCGACGATCGGCCTGGCCCAGCGGCTGGCGATGAGCTGCGTGGCCTCGGCGGTACGCGTGTAGCCACCGATCAGCATGGCCGCGCCCGTACGGTGGGCCCTCAGGGCGAGGACCTCGCGGGCGTGCGGGTAGGGAGCCAGCCGTTCGGCGTGAAGGTCGTCCCCGTCGTCCCAGATGGCCACCAGGCCGAGCGCGGCCACGGGGGCGAACATGGCGGCCCGGGTCCCCACGACCGCCCTTACCTGCCCTCTCAGGACGCGCAGCCAACGCCGGTAGCGTTCCGCCGGGCCCAGGTCGGCGGTGAGCGCCACGTGCATCCCGTCGCCGAGCACCCGGGTGAGCTCGGCGTCGGCCAGCGCCACGTCCTTGCCGTCGGGCACCACGACGACCGCTCCCCGCCCACCGTCGAGCGTCGCCCGCACCGCCTCGGCCACCGCCCCGGCCCAGCCCTTGGCGCCGGGCAGCGCCGACCAGACGGCCCTGGGCGCTCTGCCGTTCCGGAGCGCGTCGAGAAACGACGGCCCCATCGGGTAGTCGTCCCAGGGCCCGGCGGACGCGCGGTCAGACCCGTCCCCGGCCTCGACCGCCGCGCTCCGGGGCCTGTTCCCGGCCTCGACCGGCGCGCTCCGGGGCCCGCCGCCGGCAGCCGGGCCGTGCCCGCTGTCCGCTCCGGCCGGAGTGCCTCCGGGTGTGTCGCTCGTGGGACGGCTGGATGGGCCGGCAACCGGACCGCTGGAGATGTCATTGGCTGGGGCAGCCGGGCCGGCGGGCTGGGCCGGCGAAGCCGTGGGTGTGCCGGCCGTGGCGGCGGGCTTAGGGGTGGTCGCTTCGGCTCTGGCGTGGCGGGGTGGGATGGCCAGGCGGAGGACGTCGGCGAGCGTGCCCGCGTAGCGGTCGGCGACCGCCCTGGCCAGACCCGCGATCTCCCCGGTCAGCACCTGCTCACCCGACACGACCCGTTCGAGGGCGGTGAGCTTGCCCGTGTGGTCGCTCTCCTCGACCCGTTCGAGCACGAACCCGTCCACCAACTGGCTCGCGAACCGCACCCGCACCCGCACCCCCGGCTCGGCCGTCTCGTGCATCGACGCCGGCACCAGGTAGTCGAACGGCCGGTCGAGGTGCGGCAGCGGGTTGTCGACCGCCACCCGGGCCACCGGCCGCGAGGGAGCGGGGACCGGCGCTCCCTTGCCGGGCTTCGACGGCTCTACCCTCCGCACGGCGTCGAGCGGCAGGAGGGCATCGGAGTCGGTCACGCATTACGTCTACCAGACCCAGCCAGTAGGCAACGCCCGCTACCTGTCGGACCGGTGGCTCCCAGGAGGCCCTCGGGCTCAGCCGTTCTCCCGCTGCCGCCGCCCCATCACCCACGCGGCGACCTGACCCCGTCCGGAGAATCCGAGTTTGGCGAAAATGTTCTCCATGTGGGAGTCCACTGTGCGCCGGGCGACGAGCAGCCGCTGCGCGATCAGCCGGTTGGTCAGCCCGTCGGCGACCAGTTCGGCGACGTCCGCCTCGCGCGGGGTGAGCGGCGCCCAGAACGGTACGACCGCGACCGGTGGGGCGCCGCCCGCGGAGAGCGCCTCGGCGATCGCCTCCTCGGCCGACATGGCGCGGCCTGCCGCGACGGCCTTGCCGTACTGGCGGCCGAGGGTCTCGCGTAGTTCCCGCTGGTCGGGGTCGCGTTCGGCGGCGAGGATCGGCGCGCCGAGCAGCGGGTTCACCTCGTACCCCCACAAACGTTGCACTGCGCTCAGCAGCCGTACGGCGCGCGCGGGGCGGCCCTGGTCGGCGGCGAGCCGGCCGAGGACCTCGACGCAGAGCGCCCGCCCGAACGTGATGTGCAGCGCCACCTGCGTCCGCAGCGCCGCCGTGGCCAGGGTGTCCGCCTCCGCGTACCGGCCGGCCGCCCGCCGGGCCAGGGCGAGTGCGAGCTCCGTCCAGGCCGCGGTGGCGGCGTCGCCTGATTCCCCACAGAGCGCGCGGGCTCGGGTGAGGACCTCGTCCGCTTCTCCGGTACGGGCGGCGAGCATGAGCGTGACGCCCAGTTCGACGGTGGCGTCGACCACGCCGTCGGGCGACAGGCCCTTGATGCTCTCGGTCAGGTGGCGTTCGGCCGCTGCCAGGTCGCCCTCGCAGAGGCTGACCGTGCCGCGCGTCTTGGCCAGGTGGCAGCCGCCGCGCGCGCCCACTCGGGCCGCGGGCGCCTCGGCCTCGTCGAGAGCCCCGCGCGCCGCGGTCAGGTCGCCTCCACCCGCCGCCAGCTGGGCGACCTGCAGCAGGGCGCGGAGCCGTACCGAATCGGGGCACGAGGTGATGGGCAGCAGGCGCGCCAGGTAGCGACGGCCGTATCGGGCCGGCCCGCCGAACGCCCACAGGCGGCCCAGCCGCAGCCCCATCCTCAGCCCGCGCTCGCGGGTGGCCGGGTCGGCGGCGAAGGACTCCAGCGCGGCCCGCAGGTTCGCCCAGTCGGCCCGGCCGCCCGGCCACTCGGCGCCGAATGCCTCGGCGACGGCGTAGTAGTGCTCGCGGTGGCGTGTCCGCAGCCGTTCCTGCTCGCCGGTGCCCTCCAGGCGGTCGGCGGCGAATTCGCGCACGCTGTCGGGCATGCCGTACGCCGTGCGCCGCTCGTCCCGCTCCTCGGTCACGATCGACTTCTCGACCAGCGCCGCCAGCGTGGGGTACACCCGTGCGGCGGGCAGCGCGCCGCCGGAGCAGACGGCCTCGGCCGCCGCCCGCTCGAACGTCCCCGCGAACACGGTCAGCCGCTCCCACAGCAGGCGTTCCTCGGGCGAGCAGAGCTCGTGGCTCCACGCGATCACCGCCCGCATGGTCGAGTGGCCACGCTGCGAACCCAGCGGACCGTACGCGTCCATCAGCGTCAGCAGTTCGTCCACGGGCAGGTGCCGCGCACGGGCGGCCACCAGCTCGATGGCCAGCGGGATGCCCTCCAGGCGGCGGCAGACCTCGGCGACGGCCGCCGCGTTCCGCTCGGTGAGCTCGAAGCCGGGATCGACGGCCGCGATCCGGTCCAGCAGCAGCGACACCGACTCGACCCGCGCCACGTCGGCGAGCGCCGACTCGCCACCGGGTACGGCCAGCGGCCGGACGATGAGCGCCTGCCCGCCGGGGACACGCAGCGCCTGCCTGCTCGTGGCCAGCACGTGCAGGCCGGGGGCGGCGCGCAGCAGCGAGCGTACGAGGCCGGAGCACGCGTCGGCCAGGTGTTCGCAGGTGTCGAGCACCAGGAGCTGGCGACGGCGCGACAGTTGCGCGGTCAGGTCACCCGTGACGTCCAGGGCCTGGGCGATGACCTGTTCGAGGGAGGCGGGGTCGGTGTGCCCGGACAGGTCGACGAACTCGACGCCGTCGGTGAAGGCCCGCCGCATGAGCTGGGCCGCCCGGATGGCCACCCGGGTCTTGCCGACGCCGGCGATGCCGGTGACGCTGACGAGGCGGCGGCGCTGGAGCATCCGCCGGACGTCCGCGACCTCCTGACGGCGACCCACGAAGCTGGTCGGCGTGGCACGCCATGGCATGATCCATTCCTCAGTTTCCGGAAGATCCAAGAAGACCACGTTACGTGCCCCCAGGTTCGCCTCCGGGGACGGCCCCCGCCGTGAACGCGCAGATGCCGCACCCCACAGTCGGGGATGCGGCATCCAGCGCGATCGCGTTACAGACCGGCGGCGGACCTCAGCGCCTCGGCGCGGTCGGTCGACTCCCAGGAGAAGCCCTCGCGGCCGAAGTGCCCGTAGGCGGCGGTCTCGGAGTAGATCGGGCGCAGCAGGTCGAGGTCGCGAATGATCGCGGCCGGGCGCAGGTCGAACACCTGGAGCACGGCGGCCTGGATCTTCTCGACCGGCAGCTTCTCGGTGCCGAAGCACTCGACGAACAGGCCGACCGGCTGAGCCTTGCCGATGGCGTAGGCGACCTGGACCTCGCAGCGGTCGGCGAGCCCGGCGGCCACGACGTTCTTGGCGACCCAGCGCATGGCGTAGGCGGCCGAGCGGTCGACCTTGGACGGGTCCTTGCCGGAGAACGCGCCGCCACCGTGACGGGCCATGCCGCCGTAGGTGTCGATGATGATCTTGCGGCCGGTGAGGCCGGCGTCGCCCATCGGGCCGCCGATCTCGAACCGGCCGGTCGGGTTGACCAGCAGGCGGTAGCCCTCGATGTCGATGTCGAGGCCCGCGAGCACGGGGTCGACCACGTGCTCCTTGATGTCGGGCGTCAGCATCTCCTTGAGGTCGATCTCGGCCGCGTGCTGCGTCGAGACGACCACGGTGTCGAGCCGGACCGGCTGGTCACCGTCGTACTCGATGGTGACCTGGGTCTTGCCGTCGGGCCGCAGGTAGGGGACGGTGCCGGACTTGCGCACCTCGGACAGGCGCTGGGCCAGCCGGTGCGCGAGCGTGATCGGCAGCGGCATCAGCTCGGGCGTCTCGCGGCACGCGTAGCCGAACATCAGACCCTGGTCGCCCGCGCCCTGACGGTCGAGCTCGTCGATGTCACCGTCGACACGGTGCTCGTAGGCGTCGTCGACGCCCTGGGCGATGTCCGGCGACTGCGCCCCGATGGACACCGACACGCCACAGGAGGCGCCGTCGAAGCCCTTGTGGGAGGCGTCATAGCCGATTTCCAGGATCTTCTCCCGGATGACGCCGGGGATGTCGACGTAGGTCTCGGTCGTGACCTCGCCTGCGACATGGACCTGGCCGGTAGTGATCATCGTCTCGACGGCGACCCGGCTCTTGGGGTCGTCCTTGAGCATGGTGTCGAGAATCGCGTCACTGATCTGGTCGGCGATCTTGTCCGGGTGGCCTTCGGTGACCGACTCGGAGGTGAACAGGCGACGTGACAACTCAGTGGCTCCTCATGCAGCGGCTGCTGACGGACGTGCGGGCTCCGGCGACTGTACACCCCGGCCAGTGCCTCGCCGAAGTCTAGCCCTACCCACCGGCATGTCGCGAAACGGGCCCTTCACAGGTCGGGCAGGGGATCGGGGGGCAGTGTCTCCGGCGCGAAGATCTCCGCGTCGGCGGCGGCCACCACGGCGGCGTACTCCTCCTCGAACTCGAAGGCCATCACGCCCAGCTCGATCACCGGCAGGGAAGCCTGCATGATCGGCCCGAGCCTGGTGTGGCGCGGGAACGTCGCGTGGACCGCGACCGGGCGGTCACTTCTGAGCATCCTGGTGGCGAGGATGGAGATGGCCTTGTCGGTGACCACGATCAGGAAGTTCGCCGTGTCCTGCGGTCCTAAGGACAGCGCGGGGAAGACGTAACGGATCTCCCCCTGTTCGCCGAGCAACGTCCTGCAGCGTTCCCTGACAGCGGAACTCACCGGCATTCCCCGCCCCCTTTTGCCCCCTTTTGACTAAGTATCGGCAGGCGTTCGGGGATGCCGCAACAGGTTGGCGACTTGATCCCAGACGGCGTCGGCGACGTCGTCCTTGGGACCGCGCGGGATCTCCACCGGCTCGCCGCCCGCGACGAGCACGGTCGCGGCGTTGTCGGGCGTGCCGAAGGCCAGGTGGGGGCCCACCTGGTTGACGACGAGCAGATCGCAGCCCTTGCGGGCGAGCTTGGCCTGTCCGTTGGCGAGCACGTCGTCGGTCTCGGCCGCGAACCCGACGATCACCTCGGGCTTCGGCCCGCCGGCGTGTCGGCGCTCCCCCAACTCAGCCAGGATGTCCGGATTTTTCACCAGATGGATGGGGTCGGGGTCGCTGTCGGACTTCTTGATCTTGGAGTCGTGCCGGGCGGCGGGCCGGAAGTCGGCCACGGCCGCCGCCATCACCACCACGTCCGCGGCGGTGGAGGCGGTCAGCACCGCCTCGCGCAGCTCGGCCGCCGACTCGACCCGCACCACGTCGGCCCCTGCCGGATCGGGCAGCGACACGTTGGCCGCCACCAGGGTCACGCGGGCCCCGCGGGCGACGGCGGTGCGGGCCAGGGCGTAGCCCTGCAGCCCGGAGGATCGGTTGCCCAGGTAGCGGACCGGATCGATGGCTTCGCGGGTGCCGCCGGCGGAGACGACGACATGCCGCCCGGCCAGGTCTCGCGGACGTCCGGCCAGTACGCGCAGGCAGATCTGGAAGATCTCGGCGGGATCGGGCAGACGCCCGGGCCCGCTGTCGGCGCCGGTGAGGCGCCCGACCGCGGGATCGATCACCACGGAGCCCCGCTCGCGCAGCGTCGAGACGTTGGCGCGGGTGGCGGGGTGCTGCCACATCTCGGTGTGCATCGCGGGCGCGAACACCACCGGGCAGCGCGCGGTCAGCAGCGTGTTGGTGAGCAGGTCGCCCGCCAGGCCGTGGGCGGCCTTGGCGAGCACGTCGGCGGTCGCGGGCGCCACCACGACGAGGTCGGCCCGCTGGCCGATCCGCACGTGGGGCACCTCGTGAACGTCATCCCACACGTCGGTCGTCACCGGGTTGCCGGACAGTGCCGCCCAGGTGGGCTCGCCCACGAATCGCAGGGCGTCGCGGGTCGGGACGACCCGCACCTCGTGCCCGGACTCGGTGAACAGGCGCAACAACTCACACGCCTTGTACGCGGCGATGCCCCCGCTGACGCCCAGGACGACCTTCATGTGAAGGGTCAGACCGCGCCTTCGATGGGCTCGGCGTTGAGCAGGCCCTCGGCGACCTCGCGCAGGGCGATGGACAGCGGCTTCTCCTGCGCGTGCGTCTCGACCAGCGGTCCGACGTATTCGAGCAGGCCCTCGCCGAGCTGGGAGTAGTAGGCGTTGATCTGGCGGGCGCGCTTGGCACCCATGATCACCAGGGAATACTTGCTGTCGACGATGTCGAGCAGCGCGTCGATCGGCGGGTTGGTGATGCCCTCTGCGACCGGGGCAATTCCTGCCACGATTGTCAGACCTCTCGGTTGGTGGTTTTGATGACCCCCTGAGGGTCAGTCATCAAGGCTATCAGCCGGCGGCACACCTCTTTGACACTCGTGTTCACCAGCGTGAGGTCGAATTCCTTCTCGGCCGCCATCTCGACGTGTCCGGCCTCCAGCCGGCGGGCGATGACGTCCTCGGGCTCGGTGCCGCGGCCGCGGAGCCGCTTCTCCAGCTCCTCCCAGGAGGGCGGGGCCAGGAAGACCAGCAGGGCGTCCGGCATGCTCCGGCGTACCTGCCTGGCGCCTTCCAGGTCGATCTCGAGCAGCGTGGGCATGCCCTGGGCGAGCCGGTCGAGCACGGCCGCGCGCGGCGTGCCGTACCTGTTGCCCGCGAACTCCGCCCATTCCAGCAGCTCACCCGACTCCACGAGCCGGTCGAACTCCTCGTCGTCGGCGAAGAAGTAGTGGATCCCGTGCACCTCGCCGGGCCGGGGTTTTCTGGTTGTCACCGAGACCGACAGCCACACCTCAGGGTGTGCCCGCCGAATCTCGGCGACGACCGTTGACTTACCGACGCCCGACGGTCCCGACAGGACCGTCAGGCGCCGCTCACTCGAGGGGAGGAAGTCGCCGACCCTCGTTCCAGATCCAACTGCCTCATGGGCCCAAACACTGCCAGACCTGGACCGGTCGGTCACTTCCTACCCCCCATTGAACCTGCGCTTTCGTGTGGAACCGAGATTAGCTCTCGTTGCCACCGAACTCGCGCTCGAGGGAGGCCCTCTGGTTCGCACCGAGACCCCGCACGCGGCGGGACTCGGCGATGGCAAGCCGCTCCATGAGCTGCTTGGCGCGGACTTTGCCCACGCCTGGGAGCGATTCCAACAAGGCCGACACCTTCATCTTGCCGATGACGTCGTCGGTCTGCCCATCCTTGAGCACCTCAGCCAGAGAAACCGCGCCATGCTTGAGCCGGTTCTTGACCTCGGCACGCTCTTTACGGGCCTTGGCAGCCTTTTGCAGGGCTGCGGCGCGCTGCTCAGGGGTCAGGGGAGGAAGAGCCACGCCGGGTCACCTCGAATTTCTGTCGATGTACTCGGACGGGAAGGGAAACTAGCTGGTCATCGCCCCCTAAGCAACGTCAAACCCAGTTTCTCCCCTCACAAAATCCACTTCATCACTCTCTGTGTCTGGAAAACTACAGACTGCTGATCAAATCGCCTTCACTTCCCGCTTCTTCCTTACACACAGGAAGCGCGGGCGGGGTACGATGATGATCACCTACCCGTCAGGGAGAGGTGTCCGAAACGTGCGCGGGATCGGGTCCGAAACCCCGCCCGAGGTGGGCGTCCGCGCGCGCTGCGGGAGTGTTTTCACGATCATGTACGGTCGCTGTGAGGCATCCCCGGGCACCGCCATCTCTCCGGGGAGGCGCTCACCGTGCGTACACGGCCACCCGCCGTAGCGCGTGTCCACGGAGGGCGGCCTACGTGGGTCCGCGTCGCCGTGGGCCCGAGCCGTACCCGCATGCTCCGCACACCCCGCGGTGGCGCGCAGGGCACCACCGCATGACGTCCGGCCGACCCGGCACCGGGCTGACGCTTCACGACCAGAGCGGCCGCCAGCCCTGCCCCTACGGGGGCCCGAGCCACACGTGGCCGGTCGGCCCGCCAAAGGCGGTGGCGCGCCTTGGACATCGGCGCACGACGTCCAGGCGGCCTTGCGCGAGGGCTGAAGGCGCACCACGACGGGAGTCGCTGCCCGGCTCGCCCGGGGTCCGAGCCCCACGCGAGCGCGAGTGGCAGTTCCCCTCACGCCCTCACAGACCGGGCCCACGAACAGGCGCCCGAACTCACCAACAGGTCCGAGCCCCCTGACAGACAGCCCCTCGCCTTCACGAGTGGCCCTTCACGAACGGGCCCTCATCCTCACAAGCGAACCCTCACAGACAGGCCCCCGCCCTCACAAACGGGTTCTCACGGACGGACCCCTATGAAAGAAGGACCACCCCATGAAGGGCGCCAGAAGCCCTCAGGAGGGGATCGTGCGGCGCAAGGAGGACGCGATGGCGGCCGCCGTGGCGCCCGGGTCCGGGGAGGCGGTGATCGGGCGGCCGATGACCAGGAGGTCGGCGCCGTCCGCCAGCGCCTGTTCGGGCGTCGCGACCCGCGCCTGGTCCTGGCTGTCGGCCCCGACCGGTCGTACGCCGGGCGTGATGAGCGTGATCTCCGGCCCCACCTCCGACCGTAGGGCGACGACCTCGTGCGGCGAGCACACCAGGGCGGTGGCCCCTGACTCGACCGACAGGGCGGCCAGGCGACGGACCGCGTCCGAGGCGGGGCCCGCGAGCCCGATGCGGCCCAGGTCGGCCTCCGACAGCGACGTGAGAACCGTCACCGCCGCGATCTGGGTGTCCGGGGCCGCCTCGACGGCCGCGCGGATCATCGCGGGGCCGCCCGCCGCGTGGACCGTGAGGATGGCCGGGCGCAGGCGGGAGACCGCTTTGGCCGCGCCGGCGACCGTGTTGGGGATGTCGTGCAGCTTCAGGTCCAGGAAGACCTGTACGCCGCTCGCGCCGCGGACCGAGGCGATCACGTCGGGGCCGTAGCGCAGATAGAGCTCCAGCCCGATCTTCACCGTGGTGACGTGCGGTGTCACCAGGGCGGCCCATCTGGCGGCGGTCTCCAGGTCGGGGGCGTCGAGGGCGACGGCAATAGGTGCGGGCGTCAAGGGGAGCTCTCCTCGGAGTCGACGAGCAGGTGCCGGGGGGCGCTCCCCGGCGGACGGTGGGCCAGGCCGACCGCGTCGGCCAGGCGCTGGAAGCCGCGTGCCCTCAGCAGGTCCTCAAGCTCTCGCTCGATGCGCAGGCACGCGTAGGGGTCGTGGAACAGCGCCGTCCCCACTCCGACCGCGCAGGCGCCCGCCAGGATGAGCTGGAAGGCGTCCCTGCCGGTCGTCACGCCGCCGACGCCGATCAACGGCACCCCGGGCAGGGCGGCGTGCACCTGCCACACGCACCGTACAGCCAGGGGCAGGATGGCCGGTCCCGACAGCCCGCCGGTCACGGCCGCGAGCGAGGGCCGCAGCGCCTCGGTGTCGATGGCCATGCCGAGCGGGTTGTTGATCATGGACAGCGCGTCGGCTCCGGCGTCGACGCAGGCTCGGGCGACCGACACGATGTCGGCCACGTCGGGGGCGAGTTTGGCGACCACCGGCACGTCGTACCGCATGATGGACCGCACCGACGCGATCACCTCGGCGGCGGCGCTGCCTTCGCGGGCGAAGACCCGGCCGCGGTCCTCGATGTTCGGGCAGGACAGGTTCACCTCCAGCGCCGTGACGCCGGGCGCGTCGGCCAGCCTGCGGGCCAGCGCGGAGTACTCGGCCACGGTGCCGCCGCCGATCGACACGATGGTCCTGATGCCGCGCTGGGCCAGCCAGGGCAGCTCGCGTTCGAGGAAGGCGTCGATGCCTGGGCCCTGGAGGCCGACGGCGTTGAGCATGCCTGAGGGGGTCTCGGCCATCCGGGGGGTGGGGCGGCCGGCGCGCGGGGCCATGGTGATCGAGCTGGTGGTCAGGGCGCCCAGGCGGTGGAGGTCGAAGAACTGGGCCAGCTCGCGGCCCGAGGCGGCGCAGCCGGCGGCGGTGGTGATGGGGTTGGCCAGCTCGACGTGCGCCAGGAAGGTCCGCATATCTACTGACACGTCAGGTCACCGCCGCAGAGAGAACTGCGCCATCGACAACAAGGCGGAGGTCCTTCGGGGCACACGGGAGTGAAGATCCTTGGCGCCGTACGAAGCCGAGACGCGGGCCGCAGGGGTCAGCCCGCATGGCGAGCACCGCCCCCGGGCGCCCCCAGCGCGTCGAACGGGATCGTCCCCACGTCCTCGAACCGCACCCGCTCCCCCCGGAACACCGGCCCCTCGGCGCAGGCCCGCACCATCCGGGTCACCCCGTCGTCGCCGATGACCGGCAGCACGCACGTCATGCAGACCCCGATCCCGCAGGCCATCGCCTCTTCCACCGCCACCTGCACCGGGATGTCGAACTCCATCGCCACCGCCGTGACCGCCCGCAGCGTCTCCATGGGCGCGCACGCGTAGACCACGTCGGCCCGCGTGTCGGCGATCACCGCGGGCAGCGCGTCGGTCACCCTGCCGCGCAGCCCGAGCGAGCCGTCCTCGGTGGTGAGTGTGGTGGTCTGCGCCATCCGCCTGGCCCGCATGGCGCCGAACACCCGGTCCGCGCTGGCCCCGCCCAGGACGAAGTCGACCCGGCAGCCGCGTTCGATGAGCTGGTCGGCCACCGGGAACAGCACCGCCGAGCCGTACTCGGAGCCGACCAGCACGCAGTGGACCGGGTCGCGGGGCAGCGGGAAGGGCCGGCCGAGCGGCCCGACGAGGTCGATCGTGTCACGCGCGCGGCGTTCGGCCAGCCACGCGGTGCCGGGCCCGCGCACGGTGAAGACGAGCTCCACCGTGCCGCCGTAGTCGGGCTTGACGTCGTGGATGGAGAAGGCCCGCCGCGTCACCATGGACGTGTGAGCCCCGCCCACGGCGACGGACACGAAGTGGCCGGGGCGGTAGCGCTCGGCGATGCCGGGCGCCACCACGGTCAGCGCATGGAAGGCGTCGACCCGGCGCGTCGTCAGCACCGTGCCCGTCACCTGCACCGGGGTGCCGGCCAGTCCTCTTCACCTCCCGCGGGAGCCTGCCGTCGATCGAGCCCCTACGCCCCTGCCGCCCGCAGCGCCCGCGCGTGCTCCTGGAGGGACCGTACGCCGACATCGCCCCGCACGATGGCCTGGATGCCCGCGGCCGCGGCGGCGAGCCCGGCGACCGTGGTGATGCACGGGATGCCGCGCAGCACGGCTGCGGTGCGGATGTCGTAGCCGTCGAGCCGCGGACCCGACTGGCCCGGGCTGCCGAACGGTGTGTTGACGATCAGGTCGACCTCGCCGTCGAGGATGTACTGCACACTTGTGGGCTCACCTCCCGGTCCGGGCCCCTCGCTCTGCTTTCGCACGATCTTGGCATGGACACCGTTGCGGCGCAGCACCTCAGCGGTCCCCTCGGTGGCCAGGATCTCGAAACCGAGGTCGGCCAGCGCGCGCACCGGGAAGATCATCGCACGCTTGTCCCGGTTGGCCACGGACACGAACGCCCGGCCCTTGGTGGGCAGCTCGCCGTAGGCGGCCGCCTGCGACTTGGCGTAGGCGACGCCGAAGGACTCGTCGATGCCCATGACCTCGCCCGTGGAGCGCATCTCGGGGCCGAGCACGATGTCGACGCCGCGGAACCGGTTGAACGGCAGCACCGCCTCCTTCACCGCGATCGACGCCTCCAGCGGCAGGGTGCCGCCGTCTCCGGTGGCGGGCAGCATGCCCTCCTCCCGCAGCGAGGCGATCGAGGCGCCCAGCATCACGCGAGCCGCCGCCTTCGCCAGCGGCACCGCCGTCGCCTTGGAGACGAACGGCACGGTACGGCTGGCGCGCGGGTTGGCCTCCAGGACGTACAGGACGCCGGCCGACATGGCGTACTGGACGTTCAGCAGCCCGCGGACCCCGACGCCGCGGGCGATGCCCTCGGTGGCGGCGCGGATGCGCTTGATGTCGTTGCTGCCGAGTGTGATCGGCGGCAGCGCGCACGCCGAGTCGCCGGAGTGGATCCCGGCCTCCTCGATGTGCTCCATGACGCCGCCCAGGTAGAGCTCGTCGCCGTCGAACAGCGCGTCCACGTCGATCTCGATGGCCTCGTCGAGGAACTTGTCGACCAGCACCGGGTGGCCGCCCTCCTGGGCCGCCATGTAGGTGGTCAGGGTCGCGTCGTCGTAGACGATGGCCATGCCGGCGCCGCCGAGCACGTACGAGGGCCGCACGAGCACGGGGTAGCCGATCTCCTCGGCCACGGCCAGCGCCTCGGCCACGGTCGTCGCGGTGCCGTGCTTGGGCGCGGGCAGCTGCGCCTCCGCGAGCACCCGGCCGAACGCGCCGCGCTCCTCCGCCAGATGGATCGACTCGGGCGAGGTGCCGACCACGGGCACGCCCGCGTCCTTGAGCGCCTGCGCCAGGCCGAGCGGCGTCTGCCCGCCGAGCTGCACGATCACGCCCGCGACCGGGCCGGTCTGCTGCTCGGCGTGTACGACCTCCAGCACGTCCTCCAGGGTGAGCGGCTCGAAGTAGAGCCGGTCGGAGGTGTCGTAGTCGGTCGAGACCGTCTCCGGGTTGCAGTTGACCATGACGGTCTCGAACCCGGCCCGCGACAGCTCGAAGGAGGCGTGCACGCAGGCGTAGTCGAACTCGATGCCCTGGCCGATGCGGTTCGGTCCGGAGCCGAGGATGATGACCTTCTCCCGCTCGCCGTACGGGACCTCGCTCTCCTCGTCGTAGGCCGAGTAGAGGTAGGGGGTCTTGGCGGCGAACTCGGCGGCGCAGGTGTCGACCGTGTTGTAGACCGGCCGCAGGCCGAGCGCGTGGCGCAGGTCGCGCACGCGCGCCTCGTCGATGCCGCGGATCTCGCCGAGCTGGGCGTCGCTGAAGCCGTGACGCTTGGCCCGCTCCAGCACCTCGGCGGTCAGCTCGGTCGCCTCGCCGACGGCCCGCGCCTCCTCGTCGATCAGGAACAGCTGGTCGAGGAACCAGGGATCGACATTGGTGGCCTCGAAGAGCTCCTCGGCCGTGGCGCCGGCCCGGATGGCCTGCTGCATGGTGCGCAGCCGGCCGTCGTGCGGGACCCGCGACTCGTCGAGCAGCTCGGCCTTGGGCCGGGGGGAGCCGGTCCAGGAGAAGGAGGAGTCCTTCTTCTCCAGCGACCGCAGCGCCTTCTGCAGCGCCTCGGGGAAGGAGCGGCCGATGGCCATGGCCTCGCCCACGGACTTCATGTGCGTGGTGAGGGTCTGGTCGGCGCCCTTGAACTTCTCGAAGGCGAAGCGCGGCACCTTGACCACGATGTAGTCGAGCGTGGGCTCGAACGACGCCGGGGTCTCCTTGGTGATGTCGTTGGGGATCTCGTCGAGCGTGTAGCCGATGGCCAGCTTGGCGGCGATCTTCGCGATCGGGAAGCCGGTGGCCTTCGAGGCCAGGGCGCTCGATCGGGACACGCGCGGGTTCATCTCGATGACGATCATGCGGCCGGTCGCCGGGTTGACCGCGAACTGGATGTTGCAGCCGCCGGTGTCGACGCCGACCTCGCGGATGACCGCGATCGCGACGTCCCGCATGTTCTGGTATTCGCGGTCGGTCAGCGTGAGCGCGGGGGCGACGGTGACGCTGTCGCCGGTGTGGACGCCCATCGGGTCGATGTTCTCGATGGAGCAGACGATGACCACGTTGTCGTGCTTGTCACGCATGACCTCGAGCTCGTACTCCTTCCATCCGAGGATCGACTCCTCCAGGAGCACCTCGGTGGTCGGCGAGGCGTCCAGCCCGGCGCCTGCGATGCGCCGCAGGTCGCTCTCGTCGTAGGCGAACCCGGACCCGACGCCGCCCATCGTGAAGGACGGCCGCACGACCAGCGGGAAGCCGAGCTCCGTGGCGGCGGCCAGGCACTCGTCCATCGTGTGGCAGACGACCGAGCTGGCCGACTCGGCGTTCAGGCCGTGCTCGCGGGCGACCTTGGCGACGATCCCCTTGAACAGCTCGCGGTTCTCGCCCGCCTGGATCGCGTCGAAGTCGGCGCCGATCAGCTCGACCTCGTAGCGCTCCAGCGCGCCCGACTCGTGCAGCGCGACCGCGGTGTTGAGCGCGGTCTGCCCGCCCAGCGTCGGCAGCAGCGCGTCGGGGCGCTCCTTGGCGATGATCTTCTCGACGTACTCGGGGGTGATCGGCTCGACGTAGGTGGCGTCGGCGAACTCGGGGTCGGTCATGATCGTCGCCGGGTTGCTGTTGACGAGGATCACGCGGAACCCCTCGTCGCGCAGCACGCGGCAGGCCTGGGTGCCCGAGTAGTCGAACTCGCACGCCTGTCCGATCACGATCGGCCCCGAGCCGATCACCAGGACGGACCTGATGTCATCACGCTTGGGCACGGCTCATGACCTCACAGAACTCGTCGAAAAGGTAGGCGGCGTCGTGAGGCCCGGCGGCGGCCTCCGGGTGGTACTGGACGCTGAAGGCGCGCCCGTCGAGCAGGCGCAGCCCTTCCACGCAACGGTCGTTGAGGTTGACGTGGCTGACCTCGGCCCGGCCGTAGGGGGTGTCGAACGGCTCACCGAGCGGCGCCTCGACGGCGAAGCCGTGGTTGTGCGCGGAGATCTCCACTTTTCCGGTCCGTACGTCCTGGACCGGCTGGTTGACCCCGCGGTGCCCGTAACGCAGCTTGTACGTGGACAGCCCCAGGGCGCGGCCGAAGATCTGGTTGCCGAAGCAGATGCCGAAGAACGGCACCCCGGCCTCCAGCACCCGCCGCAGCGGCGTGACGTCGACGGTGGCCGGGTCGCCGGGCCCGTTGGACAGGAACACCCCGTCCGGCTCGACCGCCATGATCTGCTCGAACGTGGCGCCGGCCGGCAGCACGTGCACCTCGCAGCCGCGCTCGGCCATCCGGTGCGGCGTCATGCCCTTGATGCCCAGGTCCACGGCCGCGACCGTGAACCGCTTCGCGCCGATGGCGGGCACGATGTACGGCTCGGTCGTGGCCACCTCGGCGGACAGGTTGGCGCCCTCCATGAGCGGCGCCTGCCGTACGCGCTCGATGAGGTCCTCGACCGGCTCGGCGGGAGCCGTGAAGATGCCGGCGCGCATGGCGCCGCGCTCGCGCAGGTGGCGGGTGAGCGCGCGGGTGCCGGGCATCGCGATGCCGACGACGCCCTGCTCCTTGAGGTAGTCGTCGAGCGAGCGGTTGGCCCGCCAGTTGGAGACCACGCGGGACGGCTCACGTACGACGTAGCCGGCCACCCAGACGCGGCCCGACTCGGGGTCCTCGTCGTTGACGCCGGTGTTGCCGATGTGCGGGGCCGTCATCGCGACGATCTGCCGGTGGTAGGACGGGTCGGTGAGGGTCTCCTGATAACCGGTCATGCCGGTGTTGAAGACCATCTCGCCGAACGTCTCGCCCTCGGCGCCATAGGGGGTTCCGTGGAAGACACGACCGTCTTCCAGAACGAGTAGCGCTGAAGTCACACCAGCTTCCCTTCAAGTACTGTCGGCTTGCCGCGCAGGAACGTCGCCACGACCCGGCCGGGCAGCGTCATCCCCTCGTACGGCGTGTTGCGGCTCTTCGACGCGAAGGCGGACGGATCCACCTCGGTGCGGACGGACGGGTCGTACAAGGTGAGGTTGGCCGGCACACCCACCTCGATCGGCTGCCCGTGCCCCGACAGACGGCCGATACGCGCGGGGACGATCGACATGCGATCGGCGACGCCCGCCCAGTCGAGCAGCCCGGTGTCCACCATGGCCTCCTGCACCACGCTGAGCGCGGTCTCCAGGCCGACCATGCCCATGGCCGCGGCCGACCACTCGGTCTCCTTGTCCTCGACCGGGTGGGGGGCGTGGTCGGTGGCGACGATGTCGATCGTGCCGTCGGCCAGCGCCGCGCGCAGCGCCTCGACGTCGGCGCGGGTGCGCAGCGGCGGGTTGACCTTGTAGATGGGGTTGTAGGCGCCGACCGGCGAGTCCTCGACGAGGTCGTCGGTGAGCAGCAGGTGGTGCGGGGTGACCTCGGCGGTGATGTTCCAGCCCTTGGACTTGGCCCAGCGCAGGATCTCCACGGAGCCGGCCGTGGAGACGTGGCAGACGTGCAGCCGGGAGCCGACGTGGGCGGCCAGCAGGCAGTCGCGGGCGATGATCGCCTCCTCGGCGACCGCCGGCCACCCGGTCAGGCCGAGCCGTCCGGAGATGACGCCCTCGTTCATCTGCGCGCCGCCGGTGAGCCTGGGCTCCTGGGCGTGCTGGGCGATCACGCCGTCGAACGCCTTGACGTACTCCAGGGCGCGGCGCATCAGCACGGCGTCGTCGACGCACCTGCCGTCGTCGGAGAAGACGCGGACCCGGGCGGCGGAGTCGGCCATCGCGCCGAGCTCGGCCAGTTGCCGGCCCTCCAGGCCGACGGTGACCGCGCCGACCGGCTGGACGTCGCAGTGGGCGAACTCGCGGCCGAGCCGCCAGACCTGCTCGACCACTCCGGCGGTGTCGGCGACGGGCGAGGTGTTGGCCATGGCGTGCACGGCGGTGTAGCCGCCGCGGGCGGCCGACTGGGTGCCGGTCTGCACGGTCTCGGCGTCTTCGCGGCCCGGCTCGCGCAGGTGGGTGTGCAGGTCGACGAGGCCGGGCAGCACGATCGCGCCGCCGCCGTCGATCCCCGGCTCACCCTCGATCCGCGGCGCGATCTCGGCGATCACCCCGTCCTCGATCCGGAGGTCGACGGGCTCCCCGCCGAGGATCCTGACGTTGCGGACGATCATGCGGTCTCTCCCCCGAGGAGCAGGTACAGGACGGCCATGCGGATGGTCACACCGTTGGCGACCTGCTCGACGATGGTCGAGCGCGGTGAGTCGGCCACTTCGGCGGCGATCTCCATGCCCCGGTTCATCGGGCCGGGGTGCATCACGATGGCCTCGTCGGGCATCTTGGCGAAGCGGTCGCGGTCGAGGCCGTAGCGGCGGGAGTATTCGCGCTCGCTCGGGAAGTAGGCGGCGTTCATCCGCTCCTTCTGCACCCGCAGCATCATCACCACGTCGGACTTGGGCAGCACCGCGTCGAGGTCGTAGGAGACCGCGCACGGCCAGGTGTCGACCGCGACCGGCAGCAGCGTGGGCGGTGCCACCAGCGTGACGTCGGCGCCGAGCGTGGCCAGGAGCAGCACGTTGGAGCGGGCGACCCTGCTGTGCAGCACGTCGCCGACGATCGTGACCTTGCGGCCGTCGAGGCCACCCAGGCGGCGGCGCATGGAGAAGGCGTCGAGCAGCGCCTGCGTGGGGTGCTCGTGGGTGCCGTCGCCGGCGTTGACGACGCTGCCGTGCACCCAGTTGGCCAGGCGGTGCGGCGCGCCGGAGGCGCCGTGGCGGATGACGACCGCGTCGGCGCCCATCGCCTCCAGGGTCAGCGCGGTGTCCTTCAGCGACTCGCCCTTGGAGACGCTGGAGCCCTTGGCGGAGAAGTTGATCACGTCGGCCGACAGCCGCTTGGCCGCCGCCTCGAACGAGATGCGGGTCCGGGTGGAGTCCTCGAAGAACAGGTTGACCACCGTACGGCCGCGCAGCGTCGGCAGCTTCTTGATGGAGCGTTCCGAGACCCTCGCCAGCTCCTCGGCCGTGTCGAGGATGAGCAGGGCGTCGTCCTTGCCGAGGTCGCCCGCGGAGATGAGATGGCGGTTCACTTGGCGTCCTCCTTCATGAGGAGCACCGCGTCACGCCCGTCGGTCTCCTGCAGATAGACCTTCACCTTCTCGCTCTTGGCGGTCGGCAGGTTCTTGCCGACGTAGTCGGCGCGGATGGGCAGCTCGCGGTGGCCGCGATCGACCAGCGTGGCCAGTTGTACGGCGGTCGGGCGGCCGAGGTCGTTGAGCGCGTCGAGCGCGGCGCGGACGGTGCGGCCGGAGTAGAGGACGTCGTCGACCAGGACGACGATCCTGCCGTCGATGCCGTCGGGCGGCAGCTCGGTGTGGCCGAGCGGCCTGGCGGGCTTGAGCCGGAGGTCGTCGCGGTACATGGTGATGTCGATCGAGCCGACGGGGATCTTGACGCCTTCGAAGCGTTCGATGCGGTCACCCAGCCGGCGGGCCAGGGTGGCGCCGCGGGTCGGGATGCCGAGGAGGACGACGCCGTCGGCGCCCTTGGTTCGTTCGAGGATCTCGTGCGCGATACGGGTCAGCGCCCGATGAATGTCCGGGCCCTCCAGGACTGCCCTCGAATGGGGCGTCTGGTCGGTCGGGAAGTCGGACACGGCAGAGCTCACCACCTTTCCCGCCTCACGGGACGGGTCTTAAAAGGGTGTTGGTCGGGACACACAGTACCAGGGGCTACCAGCCAGAACTCGGGCGGGCCATTGCCCGTGGCGGCCCGCGATTCGGTAATTTCCCGCCCTTTCCCGTGTTGGCACCCCCCGCGCGGGGCACGTCATCGGCATCGCGGGCGGCGCCGGCGCGTTGACGTCCGCCTGCTTCGAGGGGATACAGAGACAATGACCTTCCATGTCGACTCCGAGGTGGGCAAGCTCTACCAGGTGCTGCTGCACAAGCCTGACCTGGCGCTCAAGCGGCTCACCCCGACCAACAAGGACGCGTTCCTCTTCGACGACGTGCTGTGGGTGCAGCGCGCGATGGAGGAGCACGAGGAGTTCCAGCAGGTGCTGCGGAAGCGCGGCGTCAAGGTCCACATGCTCGCGGACCTGCTCCAAGAGACGATCGAGATCCCCGAGGCGCGCAAGCACATCCTCGACGGGATCCTGGACGAGCGCTTCCTGGGCCCGCTGGCCGTCGACGACATCCGCAACACGCTCGACGCCATGGACTCCAAGACCCTGCAGCTCTACCTGACCGGCGGCATCACCAAGCGCGAGATGGTCGAGGCCGGCTGCGACCCGAAATCGATGTCCTACCACGCGGCCGGCGACGACGACTTCATCCTGCCGCCCCTGCCGAACCACCTGTTCACCCGCGACACCTCCTGCTGGGTGTACGACGGCGTCTCGATCAACGCGATGAAGAAGAAGGCGCGGATGCGCGAGACGGTGAACATGGAGGCCATCTACGAGTTCCACCCGACCTTCGCCGACGGGTTCGGCCGGCCGCAGAAGGACGGTTTCCACGTGTGGCTGCCCGGCCAGTCCATCGCCCCGGCCACGCTGGAGGGCGGCGACGTGCTGGTTCTCGGGCGCGGCGTGGTGCTGATCGGGATGAGCGAGCGCACCCAGCCGCAGGCCATCGAGATGCTGGCGCAGCGGCTGTTCCAGGCCGGCTCCGCGCGGAAGATCATCGCCATGAACATGCCGAAGGCCCGCGCGTTCATGCACCTGGACACCGTGATGACGATGGTGGACGTGGGCGTGTTCACCAAGTACGCGGGGCTCGGCATGCTGGCCTCGTACACGATCGAGCCGGGCGACTCCGAGAAGGAGCTCAAGGTCACCGACCACCCGCCGCAGGACATGCACCGCGCCATCGCGCGGGCCCTGGAGCTGGACGACATCAAGGTCCTCACCCCCACGCAGGACGTCTACGCCGCCGAGCGGGAGCAGTGGGACGACGGCTGCAACGCGCTGGCCGTCGAGCCGGGCGTGGTCATCGCCTACGAGCGCAACACCACGACCAACAACTTCCTGCGCGACAATGGCATCGAGGTCATCACGATCCGGGGCAGCGAGCTCGGCCGGGGCCGGGGCGGCCCGCGCTGCATGAGCTGCCCGCTAGAGCGAGACGGCATCTGACCGATGAGGGTCATCGTCGCTCTGGGAGGCAACGCGGTGCTGCGGCGGAGCCAGAAGGCCGACGCCGAGCCGCAGGTCGCCAACATCGCCAACGCGGTCAAGACGCTGGCCAAGCTCGCGGAGAAGCACGAGCTGATCATCACCCACGGGAACGGCCCGCAGGTGGGCCTGCTGGCGCTGGAGAGCGCCAACGACCCCCGCCTGACCAAGCCCTACCCGTTCGACACGCTCGGCGCCGAGACCCAGGGCATGATCGGCTACTGGATGCTGCAGGCCCTGCAGAACGCGCTGCCCGGCCGGCAGGTCCTGGCCATGGTGACCCAGACGCTCGTGTCGGCGGTCGATCCGGCCTTCGAGAACCCGACCAAGTTCGTCGGCCCCGTCTACGAGCAGGACGAGGCCGCCAAGCTGGTCAAGGAGTACGGCTGGACGGTCGCGGCCGACGGCCGCTACTGGCGGCGCGTCGTCCCCTCCCCCGCCCCGCGGCGCGTGGTGGAGACCCGGCTGATCAGCAAGATGGTCCGCGAGGGGGTCGTGGTGATCTGCGCGGGCGGCGGCGGCATCCCGGTCATCCGCGACGAGCACGGCCGCCTGTCGGGCGTCGAGGCGGTCATCGACAAGGATTCCACGGCGTCGATGCTGGCCGAGGCGCTCGAATGCGACGCGTTCCTCATCCTGACCGACGTGCCGCGCGTGCTGAAGGACTTCGGCACCGCGCGGCAGAGCGAGCTCGCGCACACCACACCGCACGAACTACGCGCCCTCGACTTCCCAGCCGGCTCCATGGGGCCGAAAGTGGAAGCGGTCTGCCGTTTCGTGGAGACCACCGGCGACATGGCGGCCATCGGCGAACTCGGTCAGGCGGAGCAGATCCTGGAGGGCTCCGCGGGCACGATCGTCACGCCGAACGCCCGCTGGCCGCTGACCAGCACGCTATAGGGCTCAAGGAGGTTTCGAAGTGGCACTCGCCCAACGGCTCTTCCGTACCAAGCCCACCGAACAGATCGTGGCCGAAGGCGGCCACGGCGAGGGCGGTGAGCTGCGCCGCACGATGACGCTGTGGCAGCTCACGCTGTTCAGCGTCGGCGCCACGCTCGGCACCGGCATCTTCGTCATTCTCGGCCAGGCCGTGCCGAAGGCGGGTCCCGCCGTCGTGCTGGCCTTCGTGCTGGCGGCGATCACGGCGCTGTTCTCCGCGCTCTCCTACGCGGAGCTGGCCGGCTCGATCCCGGTGTCCGGCTCGTCCTATTCCTACGCGTACGCGACGCTGGGCGAGCTCGTCGCCTGGATCTGCGGCTGGTGCCTCATGCTCGAGTACGCGGTGTCGGTCGCGGCGGTGTCCGTCGGCTGGGGCGAATACCTGAACTCGTTCCTGCAGGGCCTGTTCGGCTGGTCGCTGCCCGATGCGATCACCCGCTCCCCCGGCCAGGACGGCGGCGTGGTCAACGTCACCGCGATCCTCATCGTGCTGCTGGCCACCTGGCTGCTGCTGCGCGGGGCGTCGGAGAGCGCCACGGCCAACGCCGTGTTCGTGCTCATCAAGATCGCGGTGCTGATCTTCTTCTGCGTGGTGGCGTTTTCCGCGTTCAGGGCCGGGCACTTCTCGCCGTTCGCGCCCATGGGGGTCGCGGGCGTCACGGCCGCCGCCTCGCAGGTGTTCTTCTCCTACATCGGCTTCGACGCGGCCTCCACCGCCGGCGAGGAGGCCAAGAACCCCAAGCGCGACCTGCCGCTGGCCATCATCCTGTCCCTGGCCATCGTCACGATCGTCTACGTCCTGGTGGCCGTGGCCGCGATCGGCGCCATGCCGTGGACCGACTTCGACCCGGAGCGGACCGAAGCCAGCCTCTCCTACATCGTGAACCTCGCCACCGGTGCCACCTGGCCGGGCCTGATCGTCTCCTTCGGCGCGGTCGTGGCGATCGCCAGCGTCGTCCTGACCGTCATCTACGGCCAGACCCGCATCCTGTTCGCGATGTCCCGCGACGGGCTCATCCCGCACATCTTCCAGAAGGTGAACCCGCGCCACCAGGTACCGGTCGCCAACACTCTCATCGTGGCCGCGTTCATCTCGGTGCTGGCCGGGCTGGTGCCGCTGGGCCAGCTCGCCGAGGCCACGAGCATAGGGACGCTGTTCGCGTTCGCCATCGTCAACATCGGCGTGCTCGTGCTCCGCTACCGCAGCCCCGAGCTGCCGCGCAGCTTCCGCACGCCGCTCTTCCCGGCCACTCCGATCCTCGGCACGATCTTCTGCGTCATCGTGATGGCCGGTCTCGCCGGCGTCACCTGGCTCGCATTCGGCCTCTGGATGCTGGTGGGCCTGATCTGTTACTTCCTGTACGGCTTTAGCCACTCACGGTTGAACACCGAGGTGCCCAGATCAACTACCAACGGCTGAAGCCGGTGGTTTGCTCTCACGGTCCCGTCTGGGTGAAGGGAGGCCGGTAGCGTGTGGCTGGTTGACGGCAGCCCAGCCCGCTGCGCCGCGTGTGGCGATGTTGCGGGCCGCGATGTGGTCGGCGTGCCCAGCGAGGCCACACCCGGTGCAGACGAACCGGCCCCGCGCCGGCCGATTCGCCCTGGCCACCCACCCGCACTCCGGACAGCCCTGCGAGGTATACGCAGGGTCGACCAGCAGGAAGGCGACTCCGGCGCGGGCGGCTTTGTAGCGGGTGAAGGTGATCTGCTGGGCGAAGGCCCAGGTGTGCAGGGTGCGCCGCTGGAGCCGGTGAGCCCTGACCCGGCCGCGGATGCCCTGCAGATCCTCCAGGGCGATCCCACGGCCGGTGCGTTCGGCTTGACGCACCACATACTTGCTGATTTGGTGGTTGAGGTCGGTCATCATCCGGCGTTCACGCCCGGACAGGCGGCGCAGCACCCGCCGCGCCGCAGGGGTGCCCTTCTTCTGCAGCCGTCGGCGTTGGCGGTGCCGCCGCTCGCGCAGGGTGCGGACGTGCCCGTTGCCGCCGATCGGCCCGGCCAGGACGGGGCCGGGCAGCACCCCGCCGTCGCAGGTGACCGACAGGTTCGCCGCCCCTTGATCCACCCCAAGAAAGCCGTCGACCGGCTCGCGCACCGCCGGTTGGGGCAGGGTGAGGGTGAGGGTGACCTGCAGCAGCCACACCCCGCGCCGGCAGATCAGGTCGGCCTCACCGAGCGGCAGCCCATCCACAGCCTTGAGGTCTTCGGGCCGGCCGGTGTAGGACACGGCGACGCGGCCGGCGGGGGACCACAGCGACACGGTCCGGGCGTCACGGTTCCAGCTGAGCAGTCGGGCGTCATAGGGGACGGCGCCGTGCGGCCGGAAGATGTGAGCGCGTTTCTTGGTGGAGCGCCGGTTGGCGTAGGCGTCGGCAACCCGGGCGATCGCCCGCACCGCCGCCTGCGCACCCAGCCCGGCCACCTGCGCCCGCACCTCGTAGTAGGCCAGCCGATGCAACTCCACCACAGAGAACACACGATGCTGCCAGGCCAGCCGGGACACGACAGTGGCCGCCTGGTTGCACAGCAGCACCGCCGCGGCCAGCGCCTCAGCTTGGGCCGGTGTGGGCGTGAGCCGCAGTTGCACGACGGTGGGCAGGCCGTGCCGTTTGGTGGCGGAGCGGCGAATCGCCATCGCGCACCTCCTGTCACATTGCTCTCACCCACCGCACACATTACCGAACGTGACCGAGACTTTCCATACTGTTTTCGAAAGGAGGGGTGGCGCTTCCTCCCGACCCTGGCGCCACCATTCAGATGAAGCTCGAAAGCGTACTGGCCGGATTCATCCCCGAGCCGAGAGGACGTGACGCGCTGGCGCTGGCCGTACTCCTGGCCGGACAGGTCAAGGGGCAGCTGACGGTGGCGTACGTGCAGCCGCCCGTGTGGACCACGCCAGGGCCCGCGCGCGCCGACCTGACCGAGTGGCGCAAATATTTGCAGGAACAGGCGCAGGCCACGCTCGAACAGGCCCGGGCGCTGACCGGCGACAGGGCCGGCTACGTCGTCCACACCCACAAAGGCAGCGGGCGCGGGCTGGTGGAGCTGGCCCGCCGGCGCGCGGCCGATGTCGTCGTGATCGGCTCCGCGCCGGGTGGCGGCAAGGGCCGCATCGCGGTCGGCAGCACCGCCGACCAGTTGCTGCACTCTTCGTCGGTGCCGGTCCTGCTGGCCCCGCGCGGCTACGCGGACGCGCCGGCCCCGGCCTTCGAGCGGATCACCGTCGCCTACCGCCGGGGTCCCTGCGCGGACGCCGCCGTCAGGGACGCCGCCAAGACGGCGGTCACCCTGGACGTGCCGCTGCGGCTGGTCACGCTGGTGATCCGCGGTGTACGCCGCCACAAGGTCGAGGAGGACATGCTCACCCGGCTCCGCGACCAGGTGGCGGCCGACCTCTCGGAGGCGGCCAGCGGGCATCGGCCGCTTCTCCGGGCGGAGTTCGAGATCCTGGAGGGCCGCGACGTGGCAGAGGCCATGGGGCAGACGTCATGGCTGCCGGGCGAACTGCTCATCTGCGCCTCCAGCAACGCGGGGCCGTTGCGGCGGGTCTTCCTGGGGGACACGTCGCTCAAGATCGTACGCGCGGCCACGTCTCCGGTGATGATCCTAACCCGTCAAGCCTGACCCCGGCGCCACGCGCTTCGCGGCTTATCGGGCCGTCCGACGTCCCTTGTCGCGTGCCCGCCCCGCCCTGCCGCGCCCTCTTGGCCGCTCCCCGCCGACCCTCCCCAATGCCCTCTTACCACCCCTCACCTCGACCTCTACGCGATCACTGACACGGATTTCGAGGTGATTTCACCATGGATGTCACTGGGGCAAACAGTGACGAAGTAGTGTTACCAGTGGGACAAGAGGGGCTATTAAGTCGTTCCATCCCGGATCGGATTCGGCATCTTTTTTCCAATCAGCTTGACCTTAGGCGTCCACCCCTTTACCGTCACTGTGCGTAACCACACTGCGCGGCGTTATGGGGTAAACCCAGAGCCATGGCTACCGATGGTGCCGAGCCAGGCACCACACCCCCCGGTGGCACGGGCATTCGCCGCAAGGGAGCACAATCTACTGAGAGCGATACATACGAGAGCCGGGGGGCCACACGATGCCGTCTGAGTACGCAAAGTCGCTGGGTGCACGACTCCGCGCCATCCGCACCCAGCAGGGGCTGTCCCTGCATGGAGTCGAAGAGAAGTCGCGTGGCAGGTGGAAAGCCGTGGTCGTAGGTTCGTACGAGCGTGGCGACCGCGCTGTAACGGTTCAGAAGCTTGCCGAGCTTGCCGACTTCTACGGGGTGCCCGTCTCCGAGCTGCTGCCCGGCGGTGCCGCGCCCAGCCCGCTCGGCCCGACACCCAAGCTTGTGATCGACCTGGAACGCCTTGCGACGCTGCCGAAGGAGAAGGCCGGGGCACTCGCCCGTTACGCGGCCACCATCCAGAGCCAGCGTGGTGACTACAACGGGAAGGTCCTGTCGATCCGCCAGGAGGACCTGCGCTCCCTGGCCGTGATCTACGACAAGTCGCCTAGCGAACTGACGGAGGAGCTCATCAGCTGGGGCGTCCTCGACGCAGAGGCCCGCCGAGCCGTCGAGTCCTTCTGACCACTCCTGTTTTCGGGGCGCGCCATGTGATCGGCGCGCCCCGCTTTCATGCCCTCTGTCGTACGTCAGCATGAGTGGCCCCTTGTTCAGCGGCGCCGCATTCCCCTGGTGATGGCATGACGGCGGGTGTCATCCGCCATCCGCAGGGGAGACGCCGCCGGTTCGTCAGTTGCCTGCAGCCGAGGCCCGTACAACCTATTGGCGGAGACGGCACCGCTTGACGGAGACGGCACCGCGCACGTCCGGTCGCACATCCCCACCGCAGAGGCCCGCCCGCACATCCCCACCGCGCAGGCCGCCCGCACACCTCCACCGCGCAGGCCCGCCACACATAGCCGTCGGCACCTCGCACAGACACCCGGCGCAGCGCAGCCATGCACACCCCGGCGGAACGCCCGCGTTCCCGCGTTGAGCCATGCCGGGCGGATCCACCAGCAGGCCCACTCGCGGGCCTCTCTCCCTCACTGATCCCCCAACGCATGCATCCGCCCTCGCAAGGCCGGCCCGCGCAAGCTCACCGCGCAGACGCAGCCACGTAGGTCCACCGGCGCACGCCCAGCCGCCGCCCGACCGTGTTCACCCAGATCGGAAGAGGGAAGCGGATCGGGAGAGGGAAGCGATCTCCCTAGCGATATCGAACTCCAGTTCGTACAATGGACCAATGCATCTCGACACGAAAGGCCTACCAGGACTGTGGCGACCGCCCATCGTCGAACATGCCGAGTCGATGTTCCCGATCACCGGCACCGGTGAGGCGCGATACCTGCTGGCGTGGGGCGATGCGGAAGGAGAACGGTGGGGATTCCTGCTCTGGCCCCCGCAGACGGTGAACACCGACGACGGCAGCGAGCACATGGGCCAGGCCCACTGGGTGCGCTGGCAGGACATCCGCCCAGTAGCCGGCGAGGACTACAGCACCGTGCCGCTGTGCGATCCGATGTGAACGACCCCTGCCGCGCCACCTAGGACATGCGGGCAGACCTGTCCGGACATCGCGTGTCGATCACATGGGTATTCGCACGCGCGCGAGCCTGGACACGTAGGTCGGATCGGGCCGCGCAGGACAAGCAGCTAAGCGCGGCGACGAAGGCGGGACACACGGGCTCGCCTTCGCCGCCGCGTGGCCACATCTAGCGTGTCCCCGCCCAAAAGGGGCGTCCGCGTATGTCGATCGCCTGCGGATTGAGGCGCCCAGCCCCGATTCCCGGCTTAGCGGGTCACCCACGTTCAGAATCGGCCCCGCCCGCGTCAGCGCGCTCGCTTGAGGCGTCCCGCTTGTCTCCTATCGGTTTGGCGTCGGCATGTTGCGCATGCTTGGAAAGGATCGCTCCGCCTTTGCCGATTTGTCATGGTCATGCACGTTCGGGAGATTTGGCCTTGCGTGCGTCGATAGGTTCGCGAACGCTTGGAGCGTCCCGCTTGCCTTCTTGCCGACTTGGCGTGATCATGCACGTTCGGGACGTTCGCGTACATCGGTGTATTCGCGCACGCCTGGAACGGATCGCTCTGCCGGTTTGGCGTGGTCGTACTTGGTCGGAGTGTTCGGGGATCCCTCGCCCGCGTCGGCGTGTTCGCTCGTGTTGGAGTCGTCCGGCTGCCCACTCACCGCCGATGCCGGCGGCGCGAGCGGTGTGGTCAGCCGGCCAGGGGGACCTCGACCGGGAGTTGGGGTTGAGCGGGGACGCCCAGAATGTCCTGCACCACGGCGACGAAGGTGTCCGCCTCGGCCAGGAGCTCGTCCGCGTCGGCCGCGCTGACGCCACGGACCATGCCGGCCTCGGCGGCGGCGCGCTTGGCGGCGCTCACCGAGAAGTAGGCGGCCCACTCCGCGAGCCTGGGCTCCGCCTCTGGGAGCAGCTCCCACGCGCTGCGCAGGCGGCGCCTGCGGCCTTCCATGGGGCGGGGACGGGCGGCCAGGATCGCCGCCGCCGCTCGCAGAGCTGCCAGATGTGCTGCCACATATCGGGATGCCGGGGTGCGAGCGGTCGCCGCCTCCGCCAGGCAGGAACGTGAATCCGTCAGGTGTGCCCGCACTGCGGGCGACAGCCGGGGCCCCTGCGTATCGCCGAGCCGTTGTGCCATCTTGCGCGCCTCCTTGGAGTCGTGGCGGCTCCCGGCGTCTCCGCCGGTGGAGTCAACGTTCGCAGACCCCACCGACAATTCCGCCGGGCTGGCTGGACGAGGAGCTTCCCCACTCCCCGTCCAGCCAGGACGCGCCCACTCGTCTCCGCCGACGACGAGGACACGCCCTTCGCCCTGGAGCCTGATCGCGGGTCTCGCTTGGGGGAAGCGAACGGCCCGCGACCAGGTCCTACGACGTGAGCCGCGAGCCTCACGCCACTAGGTCGAACATAATTTCGATCACGCTCGGTGTCAACCTGTTCTACGAACACAGATTCGATCAACCTGGAGGACGAAAGAGCCTATGCCCTTCGACGTGCGAATCCGCCCTGGGAGAGGCCTCCGCCCTGGGTCGGGGCCGCCTGGGGGTGGGGGTCCGCTCTGGAGGGGTCCGCCTGGGTCGGGGCTACCGGGGGTCCGCTCTGGAGGGGCCGCCTGGGGGTGGGGGTCCGCTCGGGAGGGGCCCGCCCTGGAGGGAAACCGCCGCGCGTGGGGAAACCGCCGCGCGTTGGGGAAACCGCCGCGCGTTGGGGAAACCGCCGTGTCGGGGCGCGCCGCCGAGAGGCCGCAAGGGGCCGAAGGCGGGCAGAAGGGCCGCAGGGACCGAGGGCGCGAGGGCGTGGAAGAGACGGGCTCGGGGCGCGCCGCCGAAGGGCCACAAGGGCCGAGAGTGTGAGCCTCTGGAGCTACGGCCCGAGAAGCCCGGGCGGGGCGTGAGGCTCTGGAGCTACGGCCCGAGAGCCCAGGGGGTGTGTGCCAGGGCAGGAGAGGCCGTGGAGTGTGGCGTGAAGCGTCAGGGAGCCGCGTCGACGGCGGTGTGTCCCGGCCTGGCCGGATCGTAAGGCAATGCGTCCGGTCAGAACGTAGGACAAAAGAGAGCCCGCCGTCGGCGCGGTAATAGCCGGCAAATCGTGAAAAACGCGTGGAATCAGACCACCGAGATGGCCCCGGACGGGCACAGTGTCACGGCGCGGCGGACGGCGTCCTCCAGCTCGGCCGGTGGGGTGGAGTCAAGGACCACCACCGTCCCCTCGTCCTCGCTCTGGTCGAATATCGCCGGCACCGTCAGCGCGCACATGCCCGCACCGATGCACACCGTCGTGTCTGCCTTGATCTCCATCATTGACCTACCAGGTGACAGGGAGGCGGTGCACTCCATAGATGCTCATGTCCGAGCGCATCGGCACCTCCTCCGGTGATACAGCCAAGCGTAGGCCGGGGAAGCGCCGCAGCAGCGCGGGGTAGCCGATGCGCATCTCGGCCCGGGCCAGTTGCTGGCCGAGGCACTGGTGGATGCCGTGGCCGAACGTCAGGTGGCCGGTGGCGGGCCTGGCGAGGTCGAGGTGTTCGCCGTCCGGGAAGCGGGACGGGTCGCGGTTGATCACCGGCAGGTGGAGCATGACCGATTCGCCGGCCTTGATGACCTGGCCCTCGATCTCGACGTCGGTCAGTGCGCTCCTGATCGGGCCGAGGTGGATGATCGTGAGGTAGCGCAGCAGTTCCTCGACGCCGTTCTCGACCGCGGACGGGTCGTCGCGCATGACGGCGAGCTGGGCGGGGTTGGTGAGCAGCGCGTAGGTGCCGAGGCCGAGCATGTTGGCGGTGGTCTCGTGGCCTGCCACCAGCAGCAGGAACGCGACGCCGGTGAGCTCCTCGTCGTTCAGCTCGCCGCTCTCGACGAGGCCGCTGAGCAGGTCGTCCGTCGGCTTGGCGCGCTTGCGCTGGATCAGCCCGTAGAGGTACGCGGAGATCCGGGTCATCGCGCCGATGGCGTCCTCGGCCTTGACCTCCAGGTTGACGAGCACCTTGGTGTCTTCCTGGAACTGCGCCCGATCCTCGTACGGCACGCCGAGCAGCTCGCAGATCACCAGCGACGGGATGGGCAGCGCGAACTCCTGCACCAGGTCCACCGGCTTGCCCGCGGACTCCATGGCGTCGAGGCAGGCCTCGGCGATCTCGGCGATCCTCGGCTCCAGCTCCTTCATCCGGCGCACGGTGAACTGGCCGGTGAGGAGTTTGCGGTAGCGGGTGTGCTCGGGCGCGTCCATCCGCAGGAAGAACCCGGGCGGAACGCGGAAGCCCCCCTCCTGGGCGAGCGCCATCCGGGCCGGGATCGGCGGGTGCATGCGCTCGGGGCGGTTGCTGAAGCGCGCGTCGGCGAGCACGGCGCGCGCGGCGGAGTAGCCGGTCACGAGCCAGCCGAGGTGCCCGTCAGCGTAGGTCATGCGGTGGAGCGCTGCTTTTGGCCGTAGCTCGGCGATTTCGTCGGGCGGATCGAAGGGGCGTTGGCGGGTGGTGGTGAGAGTCAGATCAGACATGCTGCGGTTCCCTTTCTCATCGTCAACCTCTCCAGAAAACCTCATCCGTTGCAAAATTTCAATGGATGCAACAAACGGAGATTGACGGTAAAGTTCGCGACATGGTGGGACTGCGGGAGCGTAAGAAACAGCGCACGCGCCGGGCGCTGATCGAGGCCGCGCTCCGGCTGTTCGACGAGAAGGGCTTCGAGGAGACCACGCTGGCCGAGATCGCGGCCGAGGCCGAGGTGTCGACGCGGACGTTCTTCAGCTACTTCGCCAGCAAGGAGGACGTGCTGTTCTACGACGGCGAGTCGCGCATGGCGCTGGCCATGGAGCTGATCGCGTCCAGGATGCCCGGCGAGCACCTGGCGGACCTGCTGCTGCGGCTCGTACGGGCGAGCGTGGACCTGGCCTCCGGCGAAGACAGCATCTCCGTCGAGGAGGTGCCCCTGCGGATGCGGCTCGTGATGACCGTCCCCTCGTTGCAGGCGCGGGCGCTGCACCTGCTGTTCGACAGCCAGCTCCGGCTGGCGCGGGCGCTGGAGGACGCCTTCCCCGACGAGCTCGACCACGTGGACGCGGCGGCGGCCGTGGGCGCGCTGATCGGCGCCACCAAGCTCGCGGTCATCTCCAGCATCAACCGAGGCGGATCGCTGGAGCAGGCGCAGAAGGCGGCCATGCGCGCCGCCCAGCTCACCCTGCGCGGCCTGTCGTCAATCGGATGAGCCAGGACCGACCGCGCGCAGGCGGATCAGCGTGCTGGCGTAGTCACCCGCGGGCAGGTCCGGCAGCAGGCCCGGCGCCATGAGCAGGGCCCCGTGGTGCAGCGCCCCGGTGTCCTCGTCGCGGTAGCGGCCGAGCGGGTCGAGCCCGGCCAGGCGGAGCGGCACGAGCGGCGTTCCGTGCGCGACGGGCCCCCGCCAGACGAGGACGACCACCCGGTCGCCATGGGTGTACTGCACGCCGTACTCGAGCCTGTCCTGTCGCCCGAGCTGGACGACGGGCCTGATCTCCTTGTAGCGGCCGACCAGCGCGGCGGCCTCGGCCAGCTCGGCGGGGGTCCACTTCAGCAGGTCGCCGCCGAGGCCCAGCGCGCCGGCCATCGCGACGTGGAAGCGGAAGCTCAGCGGGGTGACCCGGCGGGTGAGGGGGTTCGGGCTGTCGGTGACCCAGGCGGCCATCACGCGGGCCGGGTAGATCTGGCTGAAGCCGTGCTGGATGGCGATGCGATCGTGGGCGTCGGTGTTGTCGGAGGTCCACACCTGGTCGGTACGGGCGAGGATGCCCAGGTCGGTACGGCCGCCGCCACCCGCGCACGCCTCGATGCGCAGGTGCGGATGGTCGGCGCGGAGCCGGTCCATGATCGAGTAGACGGCTCTGACGTGGTCGATCCAGAGCCGGTCCTGGTCGGCGGCGCCGGGCTGGCCCGCCTCGGTGAAGGCCCGGTTGAAGTCCCACTTCAGGAAGTCGACGCCGTGCTCGCCGACCAGCCGGTGGAGCCACTTGTGCGCCCAGTCCGCGACGTCGGGCCGGGCGAAGTTGAGGACGAGCTGGTTGCGCAGCAGCGTGCGCGGGCGGCCGGGCATGTGCAGCACCCAGTCCGGGTGCGCTCGGTAGAGGTCGCTGTCGGGGTTGACCATCTCGGGTTCGACCCACAGGCCGAACCGCATGCCCAGGCCGTGCACCTCGTCGATGAGCGGAGCCAGCCCGTTGGGGAAGCGGTCCGGGTTCGGCCACCAGTCGCCCAGTCCGGCGCTGTCGCCGGTGCGCCCGCCGAACCAGGCGTCGTCCATGACGAACAGCTCCACACCGGCACGGGCCGCGAGCACGGCGAGCTCCTTCTGGTTCGACTCTGCCACGTCGAACCCGACGGCCTCCCAGGCGTTGTAGACCACCGGGCGCAGCTCGTCCGGCTCGGGCAGCACGTTCTGGGTGACGTGGTCGTGCCAGCGGCGGCTGGCCCCGCCGAACCCGTCAGGGGCGTAGACACCGGCGAACACCGGCGTGACCCACTCCTCCCCCGGCTCCAGCCGCCAGGTGAGGCCCTCGTGGCCGAACCCGCCCGTCCACCCCGTACTCCCCGAGGGGGTGCGGGTGACCGTGACGCGCCAGCTACCGCTCCAGGCGAGCGCGCAGCTCCACACCTCGCCGTGCCGCTCACCGGCGTCGCCGCCGTCGACGGCGAGCCAGGGGTTGGCGTGGTGGCTGGTCACCCCGCGCCTGCTGGTCAGCGTCGTCTCGCCCACGGTGAGGTCGGTACGGCGCAGCTGATGCTCGGCGCTCCACCCGCCGGTGGCGTGGCTGAGCCGGTAGCCGGACAGCGACGGAACGCTCCACGCGGCGGAGTCGCAACGCGGGATCGTCACGGGCACCTCGGACCGCAGCCCGATCCACCGTTCCAGGACGTCGCCGCGCACCCGGTAGTGCAGGTCCACCTCGAACGGCTGGACGGCGTCCCGGAAGCGGACCGTCAGGTGTCCCCCGTCGATCGTGTGACCGAGATGGCGCCAGTCGACGCCCCGGGCACCGTCGGGGAAGGCGATCTGCAGCGACGGAGTGCCGAAGCGGGCACCCGCCTCGGTGCCGAGCTCCTCAGCCGGTCCCGCGCCGTCGAAACTGCTCGCGCGGGGCGCTGCCGGCCGGGGCAGCGAGGCGGCCTGCTCCTGGGTCAGAACGGGCCCCCAGTGCAGGTGGACGGGCGTATCCTCGGCGTCGAGGCCGAAGACGTAGCTGGTGGTGGAGGTACGCAGCAGGTACGTACGGCTGGCGGCGTCGAAGGTCACCGAAGGCATGTCCGGAGCCTAGATCGACGTGCCCTTCGAATCAATTCTTAACGAAGTTAATTAGTGTTACGATGCCCATCATGCCTGCACCGCTCACCACTCCCGCGGCGGCCACCGTGTTCACCATGGTGCTGACGCAGGGGCCGGTCTCCCGGGTCGAGATCGCCAGGCGGACGGGGCTGTCGTCCGCCGCAGTCACCAAGGCGGCCCGCCCGTTCATCGAGGCGGGCTATCTGGAAGAGCTGGAGGCCACCGACCGGCCGGGCCCCGGCGCGGGCCGCCCGGCCAGCCCGTTGGCCATCAAGCCGGACCGGGAGTTCTTCGCCGGCGTGAAGATCACCGACGACGAGCTCATCGGCGTCGTCACCGACCTGCGCGCCCAGGTGCTCGTCGGCGCGCATCGCCCGCTGACGGCGACCTCGCCCGAGGGCGTGGTGGCCACACTGGCCGATCTCGTGGCCGAGCTGCTCGCCGCCGACCCGGCGTACCGGCAGCGCTGTCACGCGCTGGGCCTGGCCGTGTCGGGCGACGTCGACAAGGCGCACGGCATGGTGCGCTACTCCCCCTTCCTCGGCTGGCGGCAGGTGCCGCTGGCCAAACTGGCCGCCGCGGCGACGGGCCTGCGGGTCACGGTCGAGAACGACGTCAAGTCCCTCACCGTCGCCGAGCAGTGGTTCGGCGAGGGCATCGGCGCGTCGTCGTTCGCCCTGGTCACGGTGGGGGTGGGGATCGGCTGCGGACTGGTGGTGAACGACCGGATCGTCGCCGGTTCGCACGGCGTCGCCGGAGAGATCGGGCACATCCCGGTCGGCGGCGAGGCGCCCGAGTGCCACTGCGGAGGGCGCGGCTGCGTCGAGGCGATCGCCGGGACCGCGCCCATCGTGACCGCGGTCCGCGAGGCCCTCGGTGACGCGGAGCTGACCATCGACGCGGCCATCGACGCCGCGCACGCGGGCGACGTGGCGGCGCGCGAGGTGTTCGCCAGGGCCGGGCACGCGATCGGGCTGGCCATGGCCGCCATGGCGAACCTGATCGGGCCCGAGCGCATCATCGTGACCGGCGACGTGCAGGGGCTGGCGGCCTACGACCTGTTCGAGGAGCAGATCAGCCGGTCGTTCGCGAGCCAGGCGTTCGGGGCGGCGGCGGACTGCCGGATCTTCCTGCGCCCCCGGCCGTTCGAGCAGTGGGCGCGCGGCGCGGCCTCGGTCGCCATCCAGACCTTCTTCACCCTCCAGGAGCGCTGATGACCACGGCGACCGGGATCTGGCAGCCGCACGACCGGGCTCCGGCGGAGACCCGCGAGGTACGCATCGTCGCGGGCGGGACGGAGCTGACGGCGACGGCCGCGGCCGAGCTCGCCTGGACCGTGACCGAGGATGCCGAGGGCGTCCACGAGGTGCGGATCACGCCGGACCGGCCCGCGGCCGTCCGCGTGGCGTGGCGGGTGCCGTGCGTGGCCGCGACCGCGTTCTGGGCGCCCGACGGCGGCGAGCACCGAGGGCTGCCGCCGTTCTGGCGCAAGCCACGGGTGGCCGCCCTGGAGAAGAACGCTCCCGTGGGGTGCCTGGTGGGCGCCGGGGACGTGTCGCTGTGCACGTACGCCGTCGGCGAGGTGATCCGGCCGGTCCACCTCCGCACCGGGGTGGTGGAGGAGACCGGCGACTTCGGCTTCTGGGCCGAGCACGACGCCGAGCCCGGGACCGGCCTGGTGCTGCGGCTGGATCTCACCGGACGGCACTTCGCCCGCACGCTCGCGGACGTGGCCGCGTGGTGGCGGGGCTCGGTGGCGGACGTTCCCGAGGTGGCGCGGATGCCCGCCTACTCGACCTGGTACGCCATGCAGCAGCACGTCGACGCCGCCGGCGTCGAACGGCAGGCCGCTCCGGCGGCCGAGCTGGGCTGCGAGGCGATCATCGTGGACGACGGCTGGCACAGCGACGACCGCGGGCGCGGCTACGGCCACGTCGGCGAGTGGGAGCCGTCCGCCACGTCTTTTCCCGATATTTCTGGACACGTGGCGGCGGTCAAGCAGGCGGGGCTCGCCTACCTGCTCTGGTACGCGCTGCCGTTCGTCGGCCGCCACACCGCGCTCTGGGACCGCGTACAGCCGTACTCGCTGGCCTACAAGGAGCACATGAACGCGGTCATCGTCGACCCGCGCTACCCGTACATCCGCGAGCTCCTCGCCGGCCACCTGACCCGGGCGGTCCGGGAGTGGGGCATGGACGGCCTGAAGATCGATTTCATCGACCAGTTCGCCGTGGAGGACCCGCCCGAGCCGGGGCCCGAGGCCGACTGCGCGACGGTCAACGAGGGCGTGCGGCGGCTGCTGGCCCTGTTACCCACGGACTGCCTGGTGGAGCTCCGCCAGCCGTACGTGAGCCCGGGGCTGTGGCCGTACGCGACGATGGTCCGCGCCTCGGACTGCCCGCTCAGCCCCGCGCACAACCGCCAGCGCACCGTGGACCTGCGCCTGATCGCCGGGCCGCTGGCCGTGCACGCCGACATGCTGATGTGGCACCTCGAGGAGACTCCCGAGCGGGTGGCGGCGCAGCTGGTCAACGTGCTGTTCGCGGTGCCGCAGATCTCGGTGGACCTCACCACGCAGACGCCGGCGCAGCTGGAGGTGCTGCGGTTCTGGCTGGGCTTCGTCAAGGAGCACGCCGAGGTGCTGCAGCGCGGCGCGTTCGAGCCGGCCCGGCCCGACCTGGTCTACCCGCAGGTGACGGCCCGCTCGGCGGACACGGTGATCACGGCCCGCTACGCACCGCTGCCGGTGGCGGTCCCGGAGGCGGGCACGTTGTGGCTGGCCAACGCCGACGACTCGGCCGACGTGCTGCTCCAGGCGGGCCACTCCGGTACGGCCCGCGCCAGGGTCCAGACCTGCCGGGGCCGTACGGTGAACGACACGACGCTGGAGCTGTCGCCCGGCACACACCTGATCACGGTGCCCACGGGCGGGCTGCTCCGGCTGGACCTGGGCTCAGAAGCCGCCCCGTAGCCGGTCGAGGAACTGCGCCTCGTACAGCGAGGGCGGGAGGAGCCCCTGCTGTCCGGTGCCTTCGATGTACCCGGCGGGCTGCTGGAAGGGGCCGTCTCCGGTGACCGTGCCCAGGCAGCCGATCGCGTAGTTCTGGGCGGTCGGGGGCTTCTGGACGATGAGCCTGCTGGTCGACACGTCGCACCGCCAGGCCACCGAGTGCGCCGCCGACCAGCCGTGCGAGGTGCCGTAGCGGCCCCGGTTGTACAGGCCCAGCGTGTAGTCGTAGTGCGGGTCGATGTCGCGGTGACCGTCGTACAGCAGGCCCTGGGACCAGCGGCGGTGGCCTTCGCTGGAGTTGAGCGCGTACTCGGCCGTCCCGCGCAGGAACACCACGCCCGACACCGTGCTGTGCCCGTTGGAGACGAAGGCGTGCCGCGACTTGTAGGCGTAGCAGTCACGGAAGAGCACCTGCTGCGAGTACACGTAGGTGTTGAAGTTGTAGCGCCTGCTGCCGGTGACGATGCTGACCGGGTCGATGGCGCGGCAGTTCTCGACGGTGGCGCGCGTGGTCTCCTGCGTGGCCACCCCGGACTGGGTGAAGTGCAGCATCGTGCAGTCGCGCACCCACGAGTCCTCGGTACGCAGCAGCACGATCGCGTTGTAGGCGTGGTCCTCGTCCTGCTCGGGATCGCCGTGGTACTCGATGTCCACGCGCAACCGCTCCACGCCTGCCTGGGTGACGAGTCCGGCCCGGTCCCACTTGTAGACCGACGACTGGGACAGCGCCCGGTTCAGGTGGTTGTACACGGGCACGTCGATCTTCAGCCTGTTGCCGGAGATCTCGCGGATGTAGCGGTTGTAGATGATCGGGTGCTCGCCCACCTGCCACGCCGGGCCCACGTCGTGGCCGCCGTAGTCGATGGCCTTGAGCCACTCCTCCGAGCACGGGTGGTGGATCACGATGTTGTCGCCGGGCCGCAGCGACCCGGCGTTCGCCACCTCGAACTCGCGCGCGCCCACCTGCACGAAGTCCGTGGTGATGTCGGTACGGGTGCCCGGCACCTCCCCCTTCCAGCCGCCCGCCGCGGTGCCGCCGACCACGATGACGTCGCGGTCCTTGGGGTTGTTGCCGGTGGCCTTGATGATCGTGTTGCCCGCCGGGTCCTCGCCGTCACCGACGCCCCGCAGGACCATGCCGTCGGCGCGTACGTACAGGGTGCCGGCGACCGGGTAGAGGCCGGGCAGCAGGAGCAGCGCGCCGCGCCGCTCGCGGGGCAGCGCCGCGATCTCGTCGAGGGCGGCCTGGACGTGCGCGGTGTTGTCGCCCTCGACCGGCCGGATGGCCTTGACCACCCGCGCGTACGGGATCGGCCGCTCGCCGTTGCGGTATCCGGCATGGCTGAAGTCGGGGATGCGGTTGCCTTCGGCATCCTGCGCGTAGGCCAGCCGCCCGCGTCTGTCGTACGAGACGAGCTTGGACTGCCAGAGCGTGGTGGCGCTCGCGGGCGTGGCACCGGCGGCCGCGGCGATCGCCAGCGTGCCTCCGGCCACGAGTAATCCGCGTCTGCTGAGATCGTGTGCCATGGCCTCTCCTCAGGGGGTACGGCCCGCACCCGAGCAGGGCGCGGGCCGTTCGTACGGGCTCAGCTGATGACGATCTTGTCGAGCTCGGGACCCCTGGCCGTGAGGCTGAAGAACCGGATCGTGTTGACCCCGGCCACCAGGTCCACCGGAACGGTCGTGGTCGTCACCGTGTCCTTGGTCCCGGTCATCGGCACCTGGATCGAGTCGGCCCCGTTGACGCTGACCGCGAACGTCTGCGCGCCGTCCACCAGCGCGTGCACGGTCATCCGCCGGGTGCCGGTGGTCTCCGACAGCACGCCCTTGACCACGGCGTAGTCGTAGACGTTGCCGCCGATGAGGATCACCTTCCGGCCGCCCGAGCAGACCGCGCAGTAGGCGGGCTCGGCCGCGCCCTCCCAGACGTTGCCCACCCGCTCGGCCTCATAGGCACCCGGGCTCCGGTCCGGCGCCGGCAGCTTGACCGGCGGCGTCGCCGGGCCGAGCTGCCACGCCTTGAGGTCCTTGACCAGCAGGTACGTCTCCTGCAGCCCGGCGCTCTTGATGCTGCGGTAGATGCCCCACTTGGGGCGGTTGTACTGCTCCTGGGTCCACCACAGGTCGATGTGCTCGATCTTCTGGTCGGCGATCGTCCGGCTGCCGTCCGCCAGCGTCCAGCGCATGTAGCCGTCGTCGCTCGACTTGAACTCCAGCGTGGTGGTGACCCACTTGTTCTGGATCGGCTCCAGGTCGGCGGTGGCGAAGTCGTGCGAGGCGTTGTCCGGGAGCGTCCAGTAGCGGGCCGCGATCTTCTGGACTCCCCCGATGACCGGCAGCGAGATCTGCGCGATCGGGGTGCCGACGTCGGAGTTCTTCAACTGCCAGATATGGGTGAAGGAGGTGGTCGCGTCGAGGGTGTCCGGGATGTACATGCGGTAGCTGATCCGCCAGGTCTCGTCCTTGCGGATCTCCAGCGGGGCGCCGTCGTGGTCGCGCATGCCGCGTACCTCGTTGCGCATGCGGTCCGAGCCGTCGCGGTCCTCCAGGTGGGCGGTGAACTTCCAGGCGTCCCTGTCCGTGGAGACGTGCGGCTGGCCCTCGGGGTGGGAGCCGCGCCGGTCGTCCTCCAGCGCCTCGAACGCCTTGACACCGTCCTTCCTGACGCTCGGATCCCATCGGAGCTCCCAGCGCGGCCGACCCGACGGGGACGGGGTAGGCGCGGCGGTGGCGGGGGTGGCGGTCGCGATCAGCGCGAGTGTGGCGAGCGCGCCCGCCAGTCGAGTGAGCTTCACGGGCCCTCCGCCGCGTCGGTCTCGGCCGCGGCGGCCGTCTGCTGCTCGGCTCGCAGGTTCCTGATCAGCAGGTACGTGTTCTGCAGACCGGAGCTGTTGATGCTGCGGTAGATGCCCCACTTGGGCCGGAGGTAGTCGGTGTCGGCGCGCCAGAGATCGGTGTTGTCGAGGCGTTTGTCGACCAGCGTCGTCGAACCGTCCTTGAGCGTCCAGCGCAGGTAACCGGTGTCCGAGGCCTTGAACTCGAAGGTGGTGTCGAGCCACTTGCCCTGGATCGGGGTCAGGTTCGTGTTGCCGACCTCGTGCGTCTGCTCGTCCTCGTCCCAGTAGCGGACATTGATCTTCGGCGTGCCGCCCGAGATGGGCAGCGACATCGTGTAGAGGGGCGCGCCGGAGCCGGGCACCTTCATCTGCGCGATGTGGGTGAAGGAGCTGGTCGCGTCGAGCGAGGCCGGGATGTACAGCTGGTAGGAGATGCGCCAGACCTGGTTCTTGAGGATCTTGATGTACGCGCTGCCGCTCGTACGCATGCCCTTGACCTCGTTGCGCTGCCGGTCGTCGCCGTCGCGGTCCTGGGTGTGCATGTCGAAGCGGTAGGCGTCGCCGGAGACGTAGATGTGGGTGACGCCGGAGTGGGAGTCGGAGCGGTCGTCCTCGATGCCCTCGAAGGCCTGCGCGACCGTCTGATTGGCCGGGCTCGGGTTCCAGCGCTGTGTCCAGACGGCCGCCGTGGCCGAGGCGGGCGAGGTGGGTAACGCGATGAGGGTGAGGGCGGCGAGGGTGCCGCTCAGGCGCTTGATCATGAGGTCTGTCTCCTCAGATGGAGGGTGAACCCGCCGTTGGGGGATACGGCGAGGTCGAGCTTGCCCCCGGCGGAGATGGTCGCCGTCTCGGCGAGGATGCCGTCATCGGGGGCGTCCCGGTAGATCTCGGCCGCCCACTCCCCCGCGTCCAGGAAGTCGAGCGGCACGGTGAGCGTGCGGGCCTCGCCCGACACGCCCGCACCGACGTACCATTCGTCGCCGCTCCTCCTGGCCAGCAGGATGTGGTCGGCGGGGTCGCCGGAGAGCAGCCGCGTGTCGTCCCATGCGGTGGGGACGCCGGAGAGCAGCCGCAACGCCTCGGGCCTGGCCCGGTAGGACTCGATGCTGTCGGCGAAGTGCTGGACGCCCGATTCGAAGATCACCGACAGCGCGAGCTCGAATCCGGCGGAGATGGTGCGGACCGCGGTGAACGTGCACGGGGTGAAGTCCATCGGGCCCTGCACGTTGCGGGTGAACGCGAGCGACAGGTAGTGCGCGGGCGGATAGAGCGGCAGCTTGCCGGGCTTCGGCTTGATCCACTCGGCGCCCTTGACCGCCTCCGCGGTCATGAACTGCGGCCAGGTCCGCTCGGTGCCGCGCGGGATCGTGCCGCCGTGGAAGACGACCATGAGCTTCAGCCGGGCGGTGGCGGCCAGGATGGAGTCGAACCAGCGCATCCGGTCCTGGCCGTCGGACTCGGTGAAGTCGATCTTGACGCCGACGGCGCCCCATTCCTTCCAGAGCGCGAGCTTCTCGCGGTGTTCCAGCTCGGTGTCGACGTGCTGCCAGTGCGACCAGAGCCAGACGCCGACGTTCCTGGCCGCGGCGTAGGCGATCAGCTCGGGCATCCACTCCTTGTTCCATCCGGCGTCGGCCAGCACGTACGGCCAGCCGTGCTCGGCGGCGAAGTCGACCCAGCGCTTCTGCGCCTCCAGGTCACGTGTGGACGGCCCGTCGGACCACCACGACCAGGCCGCGGCGCCGGGCCGGATCCATGAGGTGTCGGCCACCGCCGAAGGCGCGGCCAGGCTGGTCACCAGGTCGCTGGCCACGATCGTGTCCAGCTCGCCGATGATCATCGTGCGCCACGGCGTGACGAGCGGGCTGGCCGCCGTCACGTACGGGTCGGGCAGGTCGAGCCGGAAGGCGTGGCCGTCGAAGCGGAGCCGGGTTCCGGCGTAGCCGCTGTCCAGGTTCGACTCGGTGACGAACAGCCAGGTCTCGCCGATCTGGAAGAGCGACGGGTAGCCGTACAGGATGGGCTCGGCGTCGGCGACCTGACCGTGCCGGTGGATCTCCTCGTAGTCGCAGCGCCCGTTCTCGTACGGCAGGAGCACCGCCCGAGCCTCCCCCGGCACCACATACTCCGAAATTTCGTCAATTACGGTCACTGGGCCGGTCCACGGAACCACGTACCGATATGCCACGCCGTGGCCGCCGATCCGCACCTCCAGGTCGAGCCGGTGCGCGCCCTTGGTGAACGACAGCGTCCACTCCCTGGCCGTGTACCGGTGCTCGCGCCGCTTGCCGGTCACCGTGTCATAGGTCTCCGTCACCTGCCTGGACGACAGCCCGTCGAAGGCCAGGCCCGTGCTCAGGTCCTCGTGCGCGGCCCGCAGGCCCAGCCTGGAGGGCCGCACCACCACGCGACCGCCGCGCCGCACCTCCAGGGTCGGCTCGCCGTCGGCCGAGAGCGCGACCGCGACTTCCAGGTCTTCATCACTGAGCGTCCACTTCGGCACAGGGCCCTCCAGAACAGAGATAGGAGGACTCATCGGCAACCCGCTCGGGTGCGCCGGCTCGGACGAGCGGCGCGCGCCGGCCCCGCTGAGCTCCTCACAACGTGCCTGAGCCTAGGTTGCAAGCGCTTGCAATTCAATTCTTGACGAAGTTAATTACCAGGTCTACGGTACGGCCATGCCTCACGCATCGGATGCCGACGGATCAACACATCGGATCTCTCCTGCCCGGCTGGCCGAGTTCAGGGAGCAACGCTTCGGCTTGTTCATCCACTGGGGCCTGTACGCGCTCGCCGCTCGCCACGAGTGGGTCAAGCAGCGCGAGGGGCTCACGGACGAGCAGTACCAGCCCTACTTCGAGCACTTCGATCCCGATCTGTTCGACCCGGACGCCTGGGCCGAGGCCGCCGCCGGAGCGGGGATGCGGTACATGGTGCTCACGACCAAGCACCACGACGGCTTCTGCCTGTGGGACTCCGCGCTCACCGACTACTCGGTGGCGGGCACGCCGCACGGCAAGGACCTGGTCGGCCCGATAGTCGAGGCCTTCCGCGGCCGAGGGCTCGGCGTGGGTTTCTACCACTCGCTGCTCGATTGGCATCACCCTGACTTTCCCATTGACGGACTGCATCCCGCATGGCGTGAAGGTCTGACCAATAATGACCGAGACATCACGAAATATCAGGCCTATCTGCATGGGCAGGTCGAGGAGCTGCTGACGCGCTACGGCCGCATCGACACCATGTGGTTTGACTTCTCCTACACCAACCGGCGGCGCAACGGGAAGCTCACACCGGGCGCGAAGGGCGCGGCCGACTGGCGCTCGGAAGAACTGGCCGCGCTGGTCAGGAGGCTCCAACCGGACATCATGATCAACAATCGGCTGGAGATCCCCGGCGACTTCACCACTCCGGAGCAGTTCCAGCCCGCCGCGGCCCCCGCCGAGGTGTGGGAGGCGTGCCAGACGCTCAACGGAAGCTGGGGCTACGACCGCGACAACCTGGACTACAAGTCGGTCGACCTGCTCGTGCGCATGCTGGTCGACAGCGTCTCCAAGAACGGCAACCTGCTGCTCAACGTCGGCCCCGACGGGCGCGGCGCGTTCGACCCCCGGGCACTGGAGACGCTGCGGGGCATCGGGGACTGGATGCGGCTGCACGGCCGCTCCATCTACGGCGCGGGCCCGAGCACCTTCGAGGCGCCGCCGGACTGCCGTTACACGCAGCGTGGCGACCGGCTCTACGTGCACCTGCTCGCCTGGCCGTACCGGCATCTGCACCTGCCGGGGCTGGCGGGCAAGGTCCGCTACGCGCAGCTGCTCAACGACGCCTCGGAGATCCGCAGGCTGGTCCCCGACCCGGCCGTCGACAGCGGCAACTCCCAACTGGGGACGCTGCCGCCTGAGACCCTCACCCTCCAACTCCCGGTCCAGCGCCCGGACGTGGCCGTGCCGGTGATCGAGCTCTTCCTGTGAAAGGCCCACCCCCATGGAGATGAACCGTCGGCAGATGCTGGCCCTCGCGGTGGCGGCGGCGACCGCGCCCATACTGTCCGCCTGCGGCGACAACCGTCAGGCGAAGCAGGCGGCGGCCCCGGTCAAGTCGGGCGCCCAAGTGATCGACCCGAACCGACCGGCCAGCGATGACTGGCCCTTCGAGGAGGCCGAGCAGCTCAACAACTCGCTGACCTGGCCGAAGACGGACGTGCCCGACCCGGCGTCCAAGGTCGTGATCACGCTGGCGTTCACCACGGACGCCGTCACCGAGGTACGCAACGCGCAGTTCGACTTCTTCTTCAAAAAGCGCCACCCGAACATCGAGATCAAGCGCGAGTCGGCGCCGTTCGACCAGTTCCTCACCAAGTACATGGCGCAGGCCGCCGGCGGCTCGCTGCCCGACGTGCTCTACAACCACTACTCCTGGACGCAGAACCTCATCGCCAACAAGGTCCTGCAACCGCTGGACGACTACATCGCCAAGACGCCCGAGTTCGACATGAAGGACATCCCGCAGCGCGGGCTCGGCTACTTCAAGCGGGACGGCGCGCTGTACGGGCTGCCCACCGACATGGCGCCCAAGCTGCTCTTCTACAACAAGGACCTGTTCGACAAGGCCGGGCTGGACTACCCGGACGAGAGCTGGACGTGGGACAAGCTCTTCGAGACGGCCAAGAAGCTGACCAGCGGGTCGGGGGCGGAGAAGATCTACGGCGTCTCGCCGATGCCCAAGCCGGCGCCGGACCTGAGCTCGGTGTACCTGATGCCGTTCGGCGGGCGCTTCCTGGACGCGGCCGAGTCCAAGGTGATGATCACCGATCCGAAGGCCAGGGACGTCATGGCTCGCTGGATGGACCTGCTGCTCAAGGACAAGGCGGTGCCCAGCCTGGCCGAGCTGCAGCTGCTGGAGAAGGTCGATCCGTTCAAGTCCGGGCACGCGGCCCTGTTCCTCAACGGCGCGTGGGTCATGCTGGAGCTGTCCAAGCAGAAGGCGTTCAAGTGGGGCGCCACGCAGATGCCCAAGGGGCCGGAGGGCCGCACCACGCCGGCCGTCGGCAGCGCGCTGGTGATGGCGGCCTCGGCGCAGAACAAGGACGCCGCCTGGATCTACATGCACGAGTACCTGTCGGCCTCCGGCTACAAGTTCCGCCGGATCGCCGCGCCGGCCCGCCAGTCCGCGTGGGAGGACAACGCCAAGGCGCTCGGCATCCCGGCGGAGGAGGCGGAGCTGGTCAAGAAGATCATGGCCGACTACGCCTCGGACGACGGCGTGCTGCGGCTGCCGGCCAACAAGAAGGTCGTGGACACCGCCATACCGATCTGGGAGCGGGCGCAGCTCGGCAAGATCGGCGTGGACGACGCGTTGAAGGAGATGGCCGGCAAGGTCACGCCGGTCCTCAGCGAGAACAAGATCGCATGACCGCGGTGAGCGCCCGCGGCACTCTGGCCCGCAGGGAGGCGCGGCGCTTCTACCTGTTCACCTCTCCGTGGACGATCGGGTTCGTGCTCTTCAGCGTGGGCCCGATCCTGGCCGCGATCGTGCTCAGCTTCATGAAGTGGAACCTGCTCCAGTCGCCGACCTGGGTGGGCCTGGCCAACTACGAGCGCATGGTCAACGACCCCGAGTTCTGGGAGTCGATCGGGAACACCGTGGAGTACGGCCTGGGCGCGGTGACGCTCGGTGTGACGTTCACTTTCCTGCTGGCGCTGCTGCTCAACCAGCCGCTGCGCTTCCAGGGCCTGTTCCGTACCGTGATGTACCTGCCCTCGGTGGTGTCGGGCCTGGCCACCGCGCTGCTGTGGCTGAACATCCTGCACCCCGACTACGGCCTGATCAACAAGGTGCTGGCCTCGATCGGCATCCAGGGCCCCGGGTGGCTGGCCTCGCAGGAGTGGGCCATCCCCGGGCTCGTGCTGATGAGCGTGTGGGGCGCGGGCAACACGATCGTCATCTACCTGGCCGGCCTGCAGGGCATCCCGAAGACGCTCTACGAGGCGGCCGAGATCGACGGCGCCGGGTGGTGGCGCCGGTTCTGGAGCGTCACGGTGCCGATGATGTCGCCGGTCATCTTCTTCAACGTGGTGACCGGGTTCATCGCCGCGCTGCAGAGCTACGTGCTCATCCTCGTCATGACCGAGGGCGGCCCCGGCAACGCCACGATGGTGCTGGGCCTCTACATCTACCGGCACGCCTTCGTCTACTTCGACATGGGGTACGCGGCGACGCTGTCGTGGGCGATGTTCGTGCTGGTCATCGCCGTGACCGCGATCCAGTTCAGCCTGGCCAGGCGCTGGGTGCACTACGAGTTCAAGTGAGGTACGCCGATGCTCGTCGAGACCGCGGCCAGGCCCGCGCGCACCAGGCCGGGGCCGCCCCTGACCGTGGAGCAGGCCGATCGGATCAGGCGGATCCGGCGCACCGGCGCCTATGTCCTGCTCGCCGTCAGCTCGGCGGTGTTCCTGCTGCCGTTCCTGTGGATGCTGACGACCTCGCTGAAGTCCGACGCGGACAACCTGGCCTTCCCGCCGCAGTGGCTGCCTGACTCCTTCCACTTCGAGAACTACGTCAAGGGCTGGTCGGGCTCGTTGCCGTTCACGAGGTTCCTGGTGAACACCATCGTGATCACCGGGCTGTCCATGGCCGGCAACCTCCTCTCGTGCGTGCTGCCCGCCTACGCCTTCGCCAGGATGCGGGCACCGGCGGCCACCATCATGTTCGGCGCGCTGATGGCGACCATGATGATCCCCCGTGAGATCACCCTGGTGCCGAAGTTCATCATGTTCTCCAAGCTCGGCTGGGTGGACACCTATCTGCCGCTGATCGTGCCGGAGTTCTTCGGCGTGGCGCTCTACATCTTCCTGCTGCGGCAGTTCTTCACCACGATCCCGCAGGAGCTCATCGACGCCGCCCGCATCGACGGCGCCTCGGAGCTGCGCATCCTGTGGAGCGTCATGCTGCCGCTGGCCAGACCGGCGATCGCGGCGATCTGCCTGTTCTCCTTCGTCGGGAACTGGAACCAGTATCTGGAGAACTCCATCTACCTCCGGTCGGTGGACAAGATCACCCTCGCGCAGGGGCTGGGCATGTTCAGCGGCCAGTACGTCACCCAGTACAACCAGATGATGGCCGTCTCGATCATCTCTATGATGCCCATACTCATCGTCTTTTTCCTGGCACAGAAAACGTTCATCCGGGGCGTCACGCTCACCGGAATCGCTGGAAGGTAAGTTTTGAATTACGAACGTCAGCCGTACAGAAGGTGTGGCCGCAGCGGCCTGCAGCTCCCCGCGGTCTCGCTGGGCCTGTGGCACAACTTCGGCGGCGGAAAACCGCTCGACAGCCAGCGCGCGATCCTGCACAAGGCGCTCGACCTCGGCATCACCCACTTCGACATCGCCGACAGGTACGGCCCGCCGCTCGGGGCCGCCGAGTCGACGTTCGGCACGATCTTCCGCCAGGACCTGCGCGGGCACCGTGACGAGATCGTCGTCACCACCAAGGGCAGCAACCCCATGTGGGACGGCCCCTACGGCAAGGGCAACTCGCGCAAGCACCTGCTCGCCACGCTCGACCGCTCGCTGGACCGGCTCGGCCTCGACTTCGTGGACATCTTCTACCTGCACCGCGACGACGACGCCACGCCGCTGGAAGAGCAGGTGAGCACCCTCGACCACATGGTGCGCACCGGCCGCGTCCTCTATGTCGGGGTCTCCAACTTCTCCCCCGAACGTACGGCGGAGGCCGCCCGGCTGCTGCGCGACCTCGGCACCCCGCTGGTGGTGCACCAGCCGGTGTATTCGATGATCAAGCGGGGCATCGAGGAGTCGCTGCTGGGCGTGCTGGAGCGCGAGGGCATGGGCTGCGTCGTGTACTCGCCGCTGGCCCAGGGCCTGCTGACCGACCGCTACCTGAACGGCATCCCGGCCGACTCGCGGGCGGCCGAGGGCCGTTTCCTCACCGCCGACCGGGTCACGCCCGAGGTGCTGACGTTCGTCCGCGCGCTGGGCGAGCTCGCCTCGGCCCGCGGGCAGTCGGTGGCCCAGCTGGCGCTGGCGTGGGCGCTGCGGGACCCGCGCATCACGTCGGTACTGGTGGGCGCGTCGAGCCCCGAGCAGCTCGCGGCGAACGTCGCGGCCGTCGACCGGCTCGACTTCACCACTGACGAACTGGCCCAGATCGACCGGGCCATCAAGGAGGCGGGTGTCGATGCGTAGCAGCACACGGTGACTCCCTCACTCGCCCTCCCCCGGGTGGGCCTGGGCGGCGGACCCCTGGGGAACTACCTCCAGCCCATCTCCGACGCCCAGGCCCAGGCCGTGATCGACACGGCCTGGGCGGCCGGCATCCGCTACTTCGACACCGCCCCCTTCTACGGCCTCGGCCTGGCGGAGCGGCGCCTGGGCCGGGCGCTGCGCTCCCGCCCCCGGTCCGAATACCTCCTGTCCACCAAGGTCGGCCGGCTGGTCAAGCCCGGCTCCAACGGGTCGCGTGAGGCGAGCATCTTCGCGGTCCCCGACGATCACCATGTCGAGTGGGACTTCACCCGCGACGGCGTCCTGCGCAGCGTCGCGGACTCCCTGGACCGCCTCGGCCTGGACCGGATCGACATCCTGCTCATCCACGACCCCGACCGCCACTGGCCGCAGGCGCTGGACGAGGCCTACCCCGCCCTGGCGGACCTGCGCGCCCAGGGCGTGGTGCGGGCGATCGGCGTCGGCATGAACCAGTCGCGGATGCTCGTCGACTTCGTCAAGCACGCCGACCCCGACCTCCTGCTCGCCGCCAACCAGTGCACGCTGCTGCGCCGGTCGGCGTTCGAGGAGCTGTTACCCCTGTGCCAGGAGCGGGCCATCCCCGTCGTCGCGGCCAGCCTCCTGCACCGCGGTCAACTGACCGGCCCGCCCCCGGACGACGCCGCACCGGAGGTCCAGCGGATCGCCGCGGCGTGCCAGGAGCACGACGTCCCGCTGACGGCCGCGGCCCTGCGGTTCCCCCTCCAGCACCCGGCGGTCCACTCCATCCTGGTGGGCGCCCACGAACCAGCCCAGATCACCACCAACCTCGCCGCCCTGGACCACCCCATCCCCGACGCCCTCTGGCCGGCCCTCAGCCTCGATACACGAGCAGGTAGCGCCAGAACAGGAGACGGCGGATCACGGCTCCGGGCAGCAGCGTCGCCGCCTCCGCCTTGATCTCCGGCAAGGTCATCACCGCCTTGGCGACCACCATCTCTTCCTCTTTCGCACCAGTCCTCGACAGCAGGCGCGCGACCGCGTTCACCGGCACCGCGCACAAGCTCGTCGCGTAGTCCGCCGGCGTGCTCTCCCGATAGCAGCCGAGGATCGCCAGCACCCCACCGGGGGCGAGCGATCCACGCAACAGGCTCACCGTCTCGAACGGCACGTGGTGGATGCTCGCCAGACACGAGACGAAGTCGTACCGGCCGCTCGGCAGTTCGGCCAACGCGATGTCGGCCTGCTCGTACCGTACGGAACCCGGGATCGAGCGGGCCACCTCGATGGCTTCCAGGGACGAATCGATCGCGTCGACCTCGAGCCCCCGCCCGGCCAGGCGCCGAGCGAACCGGCCGGACCCACAACCCACATCCAGGGCGGTGCCTGCCCCTTCCGGAATCTGCTTGAGCAGAAGCGGATGATAGTGATCATTGTGATTGAACGCCATGACACGCGAAGCTATCGCCCAGGTCCGCCCGGCCGCAGCGTGATCCTGATCGCGGCGTACCGTTCCACCTGGGCGCGGCTGTACAGGAGCGGGAAGTACTCGCCCGACCTCCAGCGTTCCGCCAGATCCCGGTAGTGCGGGCTCCGCGGATCGCCGGACTGGCCGGGAGCGTTGACCGCGCGGGAGTTGTCCCACTGGCCGACGTCGAGCACCATCTTGAACGACGCTCCGGACGACTGCCGGTACGTGGCCGGGTCGTAGGTGGAGGCGTCCACCGTGTACGCCGAGCCGCCCCGGGGGAAGGGTCCCACGTTCGCGCCGACAGGGCCGGCGAACTCGGTGTACTGCAGCGCGCCCCACTTCCACACCCGCGGGTCGGCACCGAGCCGCCCGGCGACTTCGCGGTAGGCGGCGGCCAGTGTCGTGGCCAGCAGTTCGTCCCGCGTGGCCGTCCCTCCGGACCCGAACCAGCGTTCCGGGTTCTCCAGCGCGTCGACCAGCAGGCGGGCATCGGTGACCGGGATGAAGTCCGCCACCGTCGGCGGCAGCACCGCTCGGCGGAAGGCCGGCACGAGATGGCGCGAGAACCACGGCTCGAACAGGGCCGCCGCCGGCGAGTCCGCCTCCGCCGCCCCGTCGTAGGACCGGAGCAGCTCCAGCGCCCGCGTGGTGTCCGGATCCGTGCTGGTCAGGCCGGCGAGCACGCGTACGATCCGCTGGGCGGGCTTGGACACCTTGTCGGACTGCAGGCGGATCGAGTCCGCGACCGAACTGCGCGGGGTTGACGCGAGCACCTCGTCGATCCGCTGTTTGCGGTAGGGAGGATCCCACTCGAACCCCACCTGCACGGGATGATTCGCGGGCAGGTCGAACTCGTTCGCCGAGGTGACGAGTCCCCGGCGCGGATTGTAGGAGCGGGGCAGGCGGGCGCCGTCGTAGAAGCCGTCCCATTCGTAGCGGCCGTCGCCCGGGACGGGCAACAGGCCGTCGTAGCCGGTGCGCTTGGGAGTGAGGCCGCCAGGCACCCAACCAACATTGCCCGATTTATCGGCATAAACCTGGTTCTCCGGCGGCCCGCCCCAGGTGCTCATAGCCGTGGCGAACTCCGTGAAGTCGCGGGCGCCCATGTACGTCAGGCTGCCGAAGTACGGCGACGTGCCGGGCTCCAGCCAGGTGGTGCGCAGGGCGTACGCGAGGTTGCGCTGCCGGTCGATCTTGAGCAAGGGCCCGTGCCTGGTGAAGGGCAGCTCCACCTCGACCGGCGCGCTGCCCGCGACCGGCACCTGCTCGGTGGTCGTCTTGAAGCGCTCCCAGCCGTCGCCGTACCGGTACCTGCCCGGGTCGTCGGGGTCGAGCTGGTAGACGTAGAGGTCTTCCTGGTCGGTGCCGAAGATGGTCAGGCCGAACGCGACGGTGCCGTTGTGCCCGATCGATATCCCCGGAAGCGCGGGTTCACCGGCCCCGATGACATCGAGTCCGGGCGCCGACAGATGGGCCAGGTAGCGCAGAGAGGGCGCGGTCAGCGACCGGTGCGGGTCGCTGGCCAGGATGGGCCGGCCCGTGGCGGACCGGCCCGGCGAGATGGCCCAGGCGTTGCTGCCTTCGGCGCCCGCGGGGTCGGCGGGGGCCAGGCGTAACGCGCCGTTCTCGACGACCACGCCCCGGGTGGCCAGGTCGTACGTCCGCAACACGTCTACGGGCACGTCGCAGGGGTCGAGTCCCTTGGGCAGGGCGACGGTCCGTTCGGGTTCCAGCTGCCACAGGGATCCGGCGGCCTTGATTCCTCCCGCGCAGACAAGGAGCGATCGGAGGACCTCGCTGAAGACGTTCTTGGAGATGCCGTGGCTTCTGATCCGCACCACATCCTCCGGCCGCCAGAGCGCGGGCGCGTACCCGAGCTGCCGGAACTCGGGCGGCATGCTCTCCGGATTCGCCGCGAGCAACCGCACGTAGGCGTTGATGCCGTCGGTGAACCGGGTCGCGGCCTGTTTCGCTCCGGGGCCGTAGCTCGACCATTCCCGGTCCATGTCTCCGCGATAGAGGAACATCCTCGTCGCTTTGTCCTGCTCCACGTAGGCGGGGCCGAATACCGCCGACAGTTCGCCCAGGCCGCGGCGCCGCCAGAGGTCGATCTGGAACAGCCGGTCCCTGGCGGCGTTGAATCCCTGGGCGAGGAAGAGGTCGTCGGTGTTCCGCGCGTAGATGTGCGGCACACCCCACTGGTCCACCAGCAGCTCAACCGGCTGCCTGAGCCCCGGGACGTACTGCTCCGTGGCCTGCCGTGACTGCGCCGAGACAGACGGCGCCGTCAGGCTCACCATCAGTCCGGCGACCAGCGCCACCCCGGCACGCAGGCGTCTCCGCATGGCACAGCACCTCTCGTTCCCCTCGTCGACTTCCATGACAGGACGCCTGCGGTGATTTCGGCCAGCGAATTCGGGATATTCAGGGGGCGCGGAGGGGTCGGTTAGGGGGCTAAGCGCACGTCTTCTGCTCGACGTCACACAGCTTGACCGCGGGGAAACGCGAAGACGGCCCATTGAGCAGCGGCTGCGGCTTCCCGCGCAGGTGCTGGTCGAAGAACGCCGCCACGTACGTGCGGGTGATCTCCATGGAACGGGCAGGGGGCAGGGTGGTGTTCCGGTAGATGCCGATCTGTTCGCCCAGCACGGCGATGTCGGTGAACGAGACGTGCTCCGCCCCCGCCACCACGAGCCAGCGCTTCCACCCCGTCAGGTTCGGCCAGGCCTTGTCCCACGTGACGTCTCCGCCCGGGCTGTGTTTCGCCTGCGTGCCGAGGAAGAGGAACGGCCGCGACAACCCGCTCTCCGGAACGGGGACGAACGCGGTGCCGTCGATGTCGATCCCGGCGCGTACCCTCGAGTCCTTGAGCATGGCCCCCACAGCGCTCGCGCCGCCCGCCGAGTGACCGGCCATCGCGATCCTGGCCGGGTCGATCAGCTCGGCGCTCTTCCATTTGGAGTGTGCACGCGTCAGTTCGTCCAGCACAAAGGAGACGTCTGCCGCTCTGGTCGCCCCCACCTTGTCCCAGAATGTCTGGTCCTTCTTCTTGACCTCGCATGCCACACAGGTGGTGATCCGTCCGCCGGGGAAACTCGTCTCGGTCTCGTACGTGTGGCCGATGGAGACCACCGCGTACCCTCTGCTCGCCAGGTCCTCGGCCAGTGCGGTGAGCGAGCTCCGGGGCTCGGTGAAGCCGGTGGAGAGCACCACCAGCGGCAGGCTGCGCCTTTGACCTGCGGGTTTCGCGTCGGTGATCGCGTTGGTCCGCGTCTTGCTGAGCAGGTCGAGCGGGAGATCGGTTATTTCCCCGTCTTTCATGAGAAGTTCTGATTCTTTGGCCGTCATGTACGGGGCCGTCTTCCCACCGCGGGACTTCGCCGGGTACCACAGGGAGACCATGAGCTCCCTCGCCTTCACGCTGGGAACCCAGGGGTCGGCGCGGGAGGTGTCCTTGAGGTACAGGGACGTGGTGCCGACCGGCTGGGAGCCGGTCGGTTTGGGGAGGTACGGCGCGCCGTTTCGGAGGGACGCCAGACCGGCGGCGGCGGGCCTGGCGGAGTCGGGCCTGGCGGAGGTGGACGACGGCGTGCGCGAGGGGCTGGCGGACCGGTCCGGCCCGGCTGCCGACGCGGGGGCGCAGGAGGTGGCGGCCACGAAGGCGAGCAGCGCCGCGACGGCGGTGGCGCCCCGGTGCGTTGTTCTCCGCGCGATCACATGACCCATGAACTGTCGTCCTTCCTGATCGGAGCGGCCGCCTCGATGGAGTCTCCACGGAGTCTCGACGGGCGGCCGATGGCAGCAAGCAAGCTATGCGCGCGGGAGATTCGCCCGCGTCGGCTGTCCTGTTGATATCGGCCCCTTCTTGAGGACGACCGCCGGCCGTGTCATCCCTGCGATGTACTCCTGGGGGACGCCGGGCCCGGTCACCGAGGCTGACGCGGGACGTACCGTGCAGTCGGGACAATGCATCAGTGACAGTGAGCGAACGACGTGGATGGTGGCAGGTTGGGCTGGATGCGCTGCGCCCTGAGCGGGAACCCGCCCGGCCCTCGCGCCGGTCCCTCCTCGCCGACCTGCTGCTCGCGATCGTCCTGACGGTGGTCGCGGTGGCCGCGACGGCGAGCACGACAGACGGTGGTCCCGGCCGCGTCGACGTGCGGCAACACCCCTTGATGGAGCCCTTGCGACTGCGGCCCGCTCCTCAGCCACGAAGCAGCGAGGTCCGGCCTGACAGGCTGGTACGGCCGGTCAATCCCTCCGCCGACGACTCGGAAGGTTCGGGCCCGTTTCCGCTCCTGGTGGTCCTGACCGCGTTGCCGCTGGCGGTACGGCGGCTGTATCCGCTGACCACCTTCTGGGTGGTGCTGGTCGCGGCGTTGGCCACCTCCGACGACGCGACCTGGATCACCGTGCTGACGTTCGCCATCGCCGCCTATGGCGCCGTGGCCCACAGCCGTCACCGGGCGCTGGCGATGGGCGGCCTCGTCCTCGCGACCGTCCTGGCCGGCGCGGCCTTCCAGGACTCCGTACCACCGTTGCCGAGCTGGCTGGGGCCGTTGGTGGTGGTGCTGAGCGCTGGAGTCGCCGCGAGTTCCGGCCGGTTCTGGAGGCAGCGGCTCGACGCCGGCCGTCACCGGTTCGCCGCACTCCAGCAGGCTCAGGAAGAGGCCATGCGCAAGGCCGTCGAGGTGGAGCGCGCCCGGATCGCCGCCGAACTCCACGACGTCGTCACCCACAATGTGAACGTGATGGTGATCCAGGCCGGAGCGGCGCGCAAGGTGATGGACACGGCCCCGGCCCAGTCGAAGCAGGCCATGCTGGCGGTCGAAGCCGGCGGCCGGGCCGCCATGGCCGAACTACGCCACGTCATGGGCCTGCTCGCCGGTCCGGAAAGCGCGCGGGCGGGCGCGGACGGACTCGAACCCCAACCAGGGCTCGACCAGCTTGACTCCTTGATCAAACGGGTTCGCGCAGCCGGAGTTCCGGTCAGCGTCGAGGTCGCTCCACCGCCCGGCCCGCTGCCGCCGGGGGTGGATTTGGCCGCGTACCGCGTCGTACAGGAGGCCTTGACCAACACGATCAAGCACGCGGCCGGCGCGACGGCGTCCGTCACGATCGGCCACAGCGGCGACTGGCTGGAGATCGAGGTCACCGACACCGGCGGCGGGCAGGCGATCGAACTCGCCGACACCGGCGGCCAGCAGACGATCGGGGTCACCGACAGCGGCGGTCGGCAGATGACGCGCGCCGGAGACGGCCAGGGCAGGGGCCTGATCGGGCTACGCGAGCGGCTCGCGCTCTACGGCGGCACCCTGCGGGCGGGACCGAGGAGCGGCGGCGGCTACCAGATCAAGGCGAGGGTTCCATGGACGTGAGCAGGCCACTGCGCGTGGTCATCGCCGACGACCAGGCGCTGGTACGCAGCGGCTTCGGGATGATCCTCGCCGCCGACGGCATCGAGGTGGCGGCCGAGGCGGCCAACGGCGCCGAAGCCGTCGCCGCCGTCCGGCGCACCCGGCCCGACGTCGTGCTCATGGACATCCGGATGCCGGAGATGGACGGCCTCGAAGCCACCCGGCAGATCATGGCAGGCGCCACGGACGAGACCCGCGTCCTCATCCTGACCACCTACGACCTCGATCACTACGTCTACGCCGCGCTCACCATGGGGGCCAGTGCGTTCCTGCTCAAGGACGTCACGCCCGAGCACCTGGTAGCCGCGGTACGCCTGGTCCGCGCGGGCGACGCCCTGCTCGCCCCGACGATCACCCGCCGCCTGGTCGAACGGTTCGCCCGCCGCGACGAGGCCAGGGCGGCCGTCCACCGCGACCTGTCGGAGCTGACGCCCCGGGAACTGGAGGTGCTGCGCCTGCTCGCCACCGGACTGAGCAACGCCGAACTCGCCGAACGACTGAGCCTCAGCCAGACGACGGTGAAGACCCACGTCGCTCGCATCCTGTCCAAGCTCGGCCTCAGGGACCGGGTTCAGGCGGTCGTGCTCGCGTACGAGACCGGGTTGATCACCCCGGGCTCGGAACGCCCCTCAACTCCTCAAGCATGACGGACGAATCGAACTGCCCACCCCGCACACCATCCAGGAAAGCGTCCCATTCCGGGATCGTGAACACCTGCGGCTCACGATCCCGATTCTTGGTGTCACGAACGAGAACGACGAACTCCTCGCCGGCCTTGTTGGTGACTCCTGCGTCGCGGCCACGCACGACGGCGACCTCTACGCAGTCGCCGCCGTTGTTACCGCTCCGAGTGCTCTTGCGCCAGATTGCGGCGTTTAGGTCCACGATGGGCTTTCCCTCACTGCAGTCCTCACGCTAACCCTGCCCGCACTGCGTGGAGCACGGCGATCGTCTCACCAGGACCGAGCGCGCGGACGCGAAGATCATCGAGCATTAGGCGATATCGCTCCACTTCGTGCGTCTTCTGCAGGTAGATACCCCCGATCTGCTGCTCTAGATACACTTTGTCGGGATCTTCGGGCGTCGGAAACTTCAAGAGGTTGAACGAGCCGTGCATGGCACTGTGCTCGCCACTCGTGAACGGAAGGACCTGCAGGGTCACGTTGCGGAGTTGCGCGACCTTGATCAGGTGCTCGACCTGTTCACGCATGACATTGGGCCCACCTACCGTGCGGCGGATAACAGCCTCATTCAGCACAAGCCAGACATTGAGCGGGTTCTTCTCGGTGAGTCGGGCTTGGCGGTTCACTCGAACCTGGACCTGGCTGTCGACCTCGACGTCGGAGTCGGGCTCGGGCGCAGTGGACATGATCGATCGCGCGTAGCCTTCGGTCTGCGGATTCCGGGAACGAGTTCCGACTGGTAGCCGAAGACATGCGAGGCAGATGCCTCCAGCACCACATAGACCTGGAACCACTCCGGGATGGCTCCCGAATATTGATGCCACCAGTCCGGCTCGCCCGCGAGGCGACCAAGCTCGGCGATCACCTCCGCCTGCTTCTCCTCAGTCTCATAAAGCTTGAGAAGGCGTTTGACGTCGCGCTGCAAGACGCGGCTTTTGTCGTTCTCGATCCGATATAGCTTGCTTTCCGCCCAGCCCATCTCCTCGGCGACGGCCTCTTGACTCATGCCCGCATTGTCACGCTGAGCCCGAAGCTCCCTGGCCAGATGCGTGCTGGCAACGGTGGGGATGTGAGCGGGCAGTTCCTGGGCGAGATCGTGTTGCCGGGGGTGGAGCGTTCGGTGTCGCTTGCCCTTCGGTGTGTCGCAGAGATCCTGACGGCCGCCGGGCACATGGACACCGACGATGTGCGGCTGGTGATCAGCGAGCTCGTCAGGTGCGAGAAGCCGAGGTCGGTGACTGCGGCGGGCGCGGGTTGTGGTTGGTCGAGGCGTTCGCGGCCCGGTGGGGCGTACGGGATGAGGGCTCGGGCCGGCAGGTGGTGTGGGTGGAGATACCCGCGAAGGACGGCGTCCAGGGAATTCGTCAATCGCGGGCGCCTCGCCGCACAGGCTGACCCCTCTGATCACGCCGTCGAGGTACGGCCCGCGTTCTCGCCGGGCAGATCCGCCAGCCGGTCGCGCAGCAGCGCGTGCCTGAACTGGTAAAACGGGCCGAACCGGCGCAGTACCCCGCGGTCGTGGGCGTCGTCGAGAAACTTCATGAGCCGTAGCGGCAGCCCGTGACGGTACAGCCACAGTCTGGTCTGAGCGAAGCGACCCGCCGCGCTGCCGAACCAGCCGGTGAGCCCGAGGGCGAGCCCCATAGTGGCCGCGCCCGCCGCGCCGCCGATCTCGGGAAACGACCGCATGATGGCCCAGCCCACCACCGCGCTCAACCCGCCGGCTTCCACGGCGTGGACAAAGGCGGCCCGCCGGTCGTCACGCAGCGCCCTGCGCGGCGTTACCACGTCGATCGCGGCGCCGCCGTTGAGGCTGAGTGTGTTGGTGACCGGACCGCCCAGGGCCACGCACACACCCAGGACCAGCGCGGTCCCTAGGTCGGCCAGCGCCCAGAACAGCAGCGTCACGGGCACGGCGAACACGATCGTGCTCATGCACTGCGCGACCGTGGGCCGCTGGAGCCCGAGGCGACGCGGCTCACCGTCGGCCAACGCCCGTTCAGTGCCGAATATCAGCCCACCCGCCACCAGCCCGACGGCGCCGCACGCCAGGCCGTACCAGAGGCTGCCGGTGATCGGCGTGACCGCCGCGGTGATCGAGGCGGCGATAACGAGCTTGTCGATGGCGGTCAAGCCCGGCACGATGCGGTAGAGCCGCCACCAGGCCAGGTCGTTGCTCTGGCGCCCGGCCAGGTAACCGGCCAGCCAGCGCAGTGTGCGCTCGGCGCTGACCGGATCCCAATGATGGCCGCGCCGCACCCCTGAAGCACGCCCGTGGCTGCGATAGGCGGCGGTGAGGTAACTGTCCAGAAGGTGGTTCTCGATCTCGGCTGGACTGGAGAAGCCAAGCAACCTGGCTGGGTCAGGTGGCGGAGCATCGCGGCTGGTCGTCCTGGGCGGGTTGTAGTACTCGCGGGCCAGAGACACCATGATCGGCGTACACAGTGCCTCAGTCAGCGGGGTGTGCCGACTGGACAGCAGCGTGTCTGTGACTCGGTCCCAGCGTGCCGGGTCGCCCGTGGTCTGGGTCAGGTATTCGGCCGCCACGGCTGGGTCCACGTCGGCCATCTCCACGACGGCGCAGCCGTGCAGGCGTACGGCGCCTGCCTGCGCCGAGGTCATGGCCCGGTAGTCGGCGCTCCGGCAGGTGACCACGTACGGCTGGCCGGGCCCGAGCCTGTTCACCCGGTCGACCGCCACACCTATGGCTGCGGCGGGGATCTCGTCGAGGCCGTCCAGCACGAGCACCAGCAGCCCCGCGTCGAGTAGCGCTTTGGCCCTGCTCGGCCCACCATCGGCGACGGGGGCGCGCAGGCCCGCGTAGGTGAGCTCAAGCCGGCGGACGGCCCAGTCGGCGCAGTCAAGGGCCTCAGGATCCCACGAGGCCACCGACAGCAGCACCGGCAGCGGCCCGCCCGGCCGCCTGCGGGTCAGCAGACTCTGCACGAGATGAACGGCCAGCACGGTCTTGCCCGACCCGCCCCTGCCTAAGATCACCAGCTTGCCGGTGGGCACCCGGGAGAAGACGCGCGCGATGTCACCCGCGTCGCCGGCCAGGTCGGCGAAGCCTCTGCCCCAGTGGCGCGAGGAGGCCTCAGCCGCCGCCTTCACCAGGCCGGTCCACGAGCCGCTCAGTTCGGCAACCGGGTGGTAGGACGGATGCAGCGGCTCGCCGACCGACCAGTGCTCGGCCTCCAGCCGCCACTGGGCGCGCACGATACCGGCCAGCGCGTCGGCCACCTGGGCGAGTGTGAGTGGGGAACCGGCCTTGGCCACGCGGTAGGAGCGCACGGTGTACAGAGCCGAGACCACGGCCGCCACGAAGGTGACGACGAATACCACGGCGTTCATGGGCTTGTCCCACGCGGTGCCGAGCACCCCGAGGACGACGGACGCGGCTACGAGAGCCGCTGTGACGAGGATCCCCAGAAGCCCGCGCCCTGACATGCGTCCATGGTGACAGCCCTGGTCGCACCGTGGGAGCGAGTCAAAGTAACAAGCGGAGTGGCAACCGAGTTCCGCGGGTCACGCCGAAAGGTCCGCGAACTCCGGGACGAGAATCTCCCGAAGCGCACGGACCCATCACCGGCGAGGCTAGCGTCGCACGTGCACCGGTACGCCCTTGCCGAGCAGGCCGGGCAGCTCGACCGCCACGTTCATCGGCATCCGCACGCACCCGTGAGACGCCGGGTACAGCGGCACCGACAGCGCGCCGTGGAACGCGATGCCGCCGTTGAAGAAGATCGGGTTGTACAGCTGGCCCAGGTACGACCGGTGCCAGCCCTTCGCGCGCCACGTGGTCTTGAAGTCGCCTGTGGGCGTGCTGGCCGAGCCGCAGAAGCGCTGCTTCTTGCCCTGCCACGTCGCCGTCTCGCAGTAGGGGACGCCGCTGCCGGAGGAGATGTGGGTGATCAGCTTCACCTGGCCGCCGACGTACAGGACCATGATCTGCTTGGTTAGGTTGACCTCGGCGCGGGTCGGCTGGCCGTTCTTTACCAGGATCTTGGGGGTCCTGGGGTTCTCCAGCGCGGTCCACGTGCGCTTGGCGATCGTGCTGGTCGGCCTGATGCCGTTGACCTTCTGGAACGCCCACACGGCCGTCAGCGTCGAACCGCCGTAGCGACCGTCGGCCTTGCCCGGGCGGTAACCGAGCCCCTTGAGCCGGTTCTGCAGCCACATGACCGCTTCGCCCTTGGCACCCAGCTTGAGCTGCTTCTTCGGCGCGGCGACGGCACTTGGTCCCGCCGTGGCGGCCGCCACTGGAGGCGTCGCACTGGGTGTTGCCGCAGCGGGCGTGGCCGCGGTGGGTGTTGTCGTGATGGACGTGATGGCGGGCGCGGCGGCCAGCCGCACCTGGGTCGCGGACGTGCCGCACCCCGTCAGGAGTACCGCACCAGTCGTCAAGAGAGCAGCCACGCCGGGCAGCCGTCGGTCCCCCACCCCGTACCACCTCTCATACCATGAACATTCGAATCAAAGGACCCTACACCACCACCATGTCCAGGTAATGCAATGGTCAATCTGTTTAGAGTGTGCCCATGTCTGAGAAGTTGCCGGCTAACGCCGTTCTGGTGGAAACCGCCCTCCGCGCGCTGGACGCCAAGGGAGAAATCATCGTCTTGCCGGAAAAGGCGCCCACTGCGGCCACCGCCGCCGCGCAGGTCGGCTGCGAGGTCGGCGCCATCGCCAACAGCCTCATCTTCGACGCCGACGGCGCGCCGCTCCTCGTGCTGACCAGCGGTGCGCACCGCGTCGACGTCGAGTTGATCGCCCGTACGGCGGGGGTCCAGAAGGTACGGCGGGCGACACCGGAGTTCGTCAGGGCCGCGACGGGCCAGCCGATCGGCGGCGTCGCGCCCGTGGGGCATCCTGCCCCGGTGCGGACCCTCGTGGACAACTGGCTGGACAAGCACGAGGTCGTGTGGGCGGCGGGCGGGCACCCGCTCACTGTCTTTCCCACCACATTCGATGAGCTGGTGCGTATCACCGGTGGTACCCCCGTCGACGTCGAGTAGTGTGCGACGCGTGATCGAGTTTCGCGGGGCGGGCCAGGCGGAGTTCACCGAACGTCTGGACACGGTGATCGACATCTATACCGCCGCCATGCGCCCGCCCACGGACCAGATCACCGGCCGCAAGGCCATCATGCGAAATCACGGCACATATCCCTACTTCCAGTGCTACTTCGCTGAATTGCGCGGGGGCCCGGAGACTCCGGACTTGGCCGAGGTTCCGACGCTGAGTGAGCGCAGGCGGTGGTTCACGGCCTCGATGCCGGGCGCCTCACCGAGCAGCCTGATCGCCACGGAGCCGAACACCACGCGGGGCGCCGCTGGAACGCGACACCCCGGCGGCGCGTCCAGCCCGAAGATCGTCGGCTTCGCCTACGGCTTCCGGGGCGCCCCGGGTCAGTGGTGGCACGACGTCGTGTTCCGCGCGCTGGAGAGCCGTGCGGGCAGGGAGGCCGCCGAAGCCTGGCTGGGCAACGCCTTCGAACTGGCCGAGATCCACATGCACCCCGACTACCAGGGCAAGGGCATCGGCCGGGCCATGATCACCACCCTGTGCGCGGGCCGCCCCGAGCGTTCGGCGGTCCTGTCCACGCACGACCGCCCCACCATGGCCCGCCACCTGTACGCCAGCATGGGCTTCACCGACCTGCTGAGCCCGTTCCTCTTCCCTGGCGGTTACGAGCAGTACGCGATCTTGGGCAGACGCCTCCCGCTGACCTGATCGGCCCGCGTGGCATGCGCGCCAGGCCGACCGTCCAAGAACAGCGGAACGTACCAGCGCGGCTCCCCTCCCGTCCGCGACACGATCGCCATAATTGAGCTGATCAGGCTGGTCAGGCGGGATACTCGTGGCCATCGTCCGGGTCATCCCGAGCACCTCCCCCTTCACCGACACCCGTGACACGCCACTCGGCGAGCATGCCGCCGCCCGGGCGTCCGGCAGGAGGAACACATGCGTCTCGTCGCACAGATCGGACTGGCCGCCACCCTCATGGTGAGCCCAGGCGCCCCGGCCGAGCAGGTCACCACGCTTGCCGCTACATCGGGAGATACGAAAGGCGGCAAGAACCACATTCCCAAGGCGCTGAAGAAGGTCCCGTGGCTCCGTATCCTCCCTTGGAACCCGCGCCAGGCCAGCCATGTCCGGATATTCGTGCACTGCCCCAAGAAGGCCAATCACGCGATCATCGGCTCCACCGCGTTCCAGTTGAAGGGGTCGAGACGTATCTACCGGGAGGTGGGGATGGGATTCTCCGACCGGGGCCTGGGGCACCGCGGCGTGTCCATCTCCTACTACGCCCTGCCGGGGTGGCACAAGGCGCTCCTGAAGTGCGTCAAGGTCACGATGAACAAGAAGACCCGCATCAGCCGGACCCGGGTGCTCGGCCGGGACGCCATCCCCCTCTACGTGCGCAGGTTCAGCATCTGGCAGTACTTCAACTAGGCCGGAGCGTTCACGTTCAGGCAACCGACAGCGGTCTGCATGCGGACGTAAGCCCGCTGTAAGCACGTTACAGGCGACCTGCGCATCAATGGTGACGCAAGCCTTCAACGGGCCCGCACGGTTCACGCCATCACATAGGAGATCCCGATGAACCGCACCATCCGCAGCCTGCTCGGAGTCACCGCCACCGCCGGCCTCCTCGCCCTGGGCGTCCCGGCCCTCAGCGCCGCCGCGAACGCGTCGACCACATCCACCGCGGGCATCACCAGCGCGACCTTCAAGGGTCTCCGGCAGGCCCAGCCCTTCCTGTTCACTTACACCTTCAACGGCCATCTCAAGGTCGCCGGCGGCAATTTCACCGTCAACCGCCGGGTCTACCTGGCCGTCAAGTTCACCACCGGCCGGGTGGCGTTCGCCAGGTGGGAGATCGCCCGGCCGCACCCCATCACCCCCGGCGGGGCCATCTATGTGGAGACGACGATCGCCGCTCCCTGCTCCGGGTTCAAGAACGGCTACGCCCGCGCGTACGACGAGGCCACCAAGACGTGGTCTCCTCAGCTTCCGGTGGAGATCTGCCAGCGGATCGACTGAGCCCTAGTACGACGGTTGGCGGGACGCCGTCGGCGGCCCGCCGCTGCCTGGCAGCTGAACCACCGCCGACCAGGCTTGCCCCTCCCCGAAACGCCATCCCGCGACCACCGGATAGGGAAGAGCGTCGGCATCGGACCCGAAATAGAACGCGCCGTCGGCACGGGCGGTGTCCTCGTCTCGGCACAGGTGCCGCAGATGCTCGCTCAGCCCAGGATGGGCGATGGAGGACAGCGGGCCGTCCCAGCGGGGATCCACCCCGTACGCCGGCTCCAGCGGGAAGAGGTGGCCGGGGCCGCGCAGGGTGCCGGTGGCGGCCCGCATCGCGTCCATCACTGAGCCGTCGGTGTGCGCGCGGAACATGACCGTCATGTAGGCCTGTTTCAGGTCCGCCGGTTTCATGCCGCGCTCGACGAGGATCCGCCCCAGCTCCGCACCCGGTAGCCCGTCCTCCAGGCCGTCGATGCCGTGCCCGGAGTCCTCGCCATAGAAGAGCGAGCGGCCCAGGTCGATGGTCCAGTGAGGCGCGATCAGGTCCCAACCCTCCAGCAGCTTGCCCAGAACCGGAATGGTGGGAAACGGCGCCCGGACGAGCTCTCCCCGGGCCAGCGGGCCGATGTCGAACCCCTTCTTGAACAGCTCGAACGATAGATCGTCGCAGCAGTAGTAGACGCCGTAGGAGGCGCTCGGGTCGTGCTCGTCCACCGGCTTGCCGAGCAGGACAGCGAAGGCGCGGGCCAGGATGTCGTCCCAGGCATCCCGGGGTGTGGCGGTCATCACGGCTCCGATCGACGCGTCAAGGTGGGCGCCACTCTAGACGCCGGCCCCGACATCCCCGCCGCGTCCGGCATGTACGTAGACGGCCAACGACACGCACGTCACGGCGGCAAGCCGGGGAACCCCGTAACCGTTCCCCTGGACAGGCCCCAGCCCCGGTCGGCGGTTGGGGCCCACCGGGCTCAGCCGTACAGAAAACTGCTTTTCATGTGAACGAGCATCACGCGGACAGCGCCTCCACCACGGACAGCCGCTCGAACACCTCGCGCGTCGCGCTCGACCGGTTGAAGGTGATGAAGTGGATGCCCGGCGCGCCCTCATTGAGCAGCCGCTGGCAGAGCTCCACCCCGTGGTCGATCCCCAGCCGCCGCACGGCCGCCGGGTCGTCGGCCACCTCCTCGAAGCGGGCCGCCAGCTCCGCCGGGAACGGCGCCCCCGACAGCTGCTCCGACCTGGCGATCGTGCTCATCTGCGTGACCGGCATGATGCAGGGGATGATCGGCGTGTCGCAGCCCTGCGCCGCCACCCGGTCGCGCAGCCGCAGATAGTCGTCCGCCTGGAAGAACATCTGGGTGATCGCGTAGTCGGCCCCCGCCCGGCACTTGCGGACGAAGAAGTCGGTGTCGGACTCGATCGACGGCGAGCGCGGGTGTTTGTACGGGAACGCCGCCACGCCCACGCAGAAGTCGCCCACCTGCCGGATCAGCCGCACGAGCTCCTCGGCGTAGAGGACGCCCTCGGGATGCTGGACCCACTCCCCCGTCGGGTCGCCCGGAGGGTCGCCCCGTACGGCGAGGATGTTGCGCACGCCCGCGTCCGCGAAGCGGCCGATCAGGTGGCGCAGCTCGCGGATCGAGTGGTTGACGGCGGTGAAATGCGCCACAGGAGTGAGTGTGGTGTCGTGGGCCAGCCGTTCGACGATGTCCACCGTGCGGTCACGGCTGGAGCCGCCCGCGCCGTACGTCACGGACACGAACGTCGGCCGCAGCGACTCCAGCTCCCTGATCGCCCGCCACAGCTGCCGCTCCCCCTCGTCGGTCTTCGGCGGGAAGAACTCGAAGGAGAACGACCGTGCACCGGAGGCGAGAAGCTCGCGGACGGTGGGGACACGATCGGGCAGGATGGAGGGTCGACCAAGCGCCATGTGGACCAGGCTACCGCCACATGCCCCGTCCCTGGAGATCCGCCGCCACTGCCTGGCCACTAGTCTCAGTGCTATGACCACTGACGCCGCGAGCCTGGACGCCCTGCGTACCGAGGTGGACGCCGCGCTGCGGAAGTTCGTCGAACGGCAGCTGCCCGCTCCCGGCGACACCGAACTCGAACCGCTCCGCGCGGCCGCCGACGACCTGTTGTCCGGCGGCAAGCGGCTGCGCCCGGCCTTCTGCTACTGGGGCTGGCGTGGCGCGGGCGGCACCGACGTGCCCGAGATCTTCACCGCCGCCGCGTCCCTGGAGCTCCTCCAGGCCAGCGCCCTGGTGCACGACGACGTGATGGACAAGAGCGACCTGCGCAGGGGCATGCCGTCCGCGCACCGCCGCTTCCAGGCCATCCACGAGAAGTCGGCCTGGCACGGCTCGGCGGAGCAGTTCGGCGAGGGCGCGGCGATCCTGCTGGGCAACCTGCTGCTGATCTGGTCCGGCGAGATGTGGCGCAGCAGCGGCCTGCCGCCCGAGTCACTCGCGGCGGCGCAGCCGGTGCACGACCACATGCGTACCGAGCTGATGTGCGGCCAATACCTCGACCTGCTGGAGCAGGCGCACGGCGAGAACACCTTCGAGTCCGCCCTGCGCGTCGCCCTCTACAAGAGCGGCAAATACTCCGTCGAACAACCGCTCCGCCTCGGCCTGGTGCTCGCCGCCGGCGGGCTGGCGCCGTGGATGGACGAGCTCTGCATGGAGTACGGCCGGCGCGTGGGCATCGCGTTCCAGCTGCGCGACGACATCCTGGGCGTGTTCGGAGATCCGGCGCAGACCGGCAAACCGGCGGGCGACGACCTGCGCGAGGGCAAGCGGACGATGCTGGTCGCCAGGACGCTGGCCGCGGCCTCGCCCGGCGACGCCGAGACCGTGCGAGCCCTGCTCGGCGACCCTGGGCTCGACGAGCACGGGGTGAGCGTGCTGCGGGGCATCATCGAGGGCACGGGGGCGCTGCGGGCGTGTGAGGACATGATCGGCGACTACCTCGCCGAGGCACTGACGTTCCTCGGCAAGGCGCCCATCACGCCGGAGGCCCGCGCGGCCCTGTCGAGCCTGGCGGTGGCCGCCACCTCACGCACCACCTGAACCCGGCGACCGCACGCACGACGCACCGTCCAACGCACCACACGGCACGCACGACGCACCGTACGCACGACGTATCGCAGGGGCCAGGCGCCGCGCCCGTCAGCCGGCCAGGCGCTTGGCGAACTCCGCTGCCGCGGCGCCCGGATCGTCGGCGTCCGTGATGGCGCGTACCACCACGACCCGTTCGACCCCGTACGACCTGACCTGGTCGAGATTGGCAAGGTCGATCCCGCCGATCCCGAACCACGGCCGCCCGCCACCCAGCGACGCCGCGTGCCGGAGCAGCGACGGCCCCGGCGCGTGGCGGCCCGGCTTGGTCGGCGTGGGCCAGACAGGACCGCAGCAGAAGTAGTCGACGCCCTCCTCCACGGCCGCGGCGGACGCCTCGGCGGTGGAGTGGGTGGACCGTCCGATGAAGACGTCGTCGCCGAGTATCTCTCGCGCGACCTTCACCGGAAGATCGTCCTGCCCCAGGTGGAGCACGTCGGGCCGGGCGGCGTAGGCGATGTCGGCCCGGTCGTTGACCGCCAGCAGCCTGCCGTGCCGGTCGCAGGCGTCGCGGAAGACCTCGAGGAGCGCGAGCTCTTCGCGCGCCTCAAGCCCCTTCTCCCGCAGCTGGACGATGTCCACGCCGGCGGCCAGCACCGCGTCGAGGAAGTCCGCCAGATCACCGCGTTCGCGGCGGCCGTCTGTGCAGAGGTAGAGGCGGGCGTCAGAAAGCGAGGGCTTGGGCACGCCGCTTGACCTCGGTATGACGACCGGCCCTGATGGCGTCGACAGGCGAGCCAGGTAGGGAGTCGTCGGGGGTGAAGAGCCACCGGAGCGACTCGACATCGTCGTAACCGGAGTCCCGCAGCACCGAGAGGGTGCCAGGCAGGCCCTTCATCACGTCCTTTCCGTCAAGGAACACCGCGGGCACTTGTGGCCCGCCACCACCCCGGCGTACACCCAGCAGCTTGCGGTCCTTGAGGAGTTGCTTGGCCCGCCCCAGTGAGAGGTCGAGGCGCGCGGCCACTTCGGGGAGAGTGAGCCACTCGGCGACGAGTTGGTCGGTCTCCCGGTCGATCTGCGCAACAGAAAGCGTCACGAAACCACAACTACCACATGCCGTGCTTGCTCAAACAACACAATCCCGTAGGGAGACGTCGGGATCTACCAGGCGTTCGGCGTCGACGCGGTGGCCGCCTTCGATGATTCTGCGGCCCTGTACGAGATCCCGTGGCCGATCCACGGCGAGTACCGCGGCCAGGGTGTCGTCCGAATTGAGCCAGCAGGCCGACCATTTGCCTTCGAGCTCGCCCCGATAGAGGAGGCGGTCTCCGGCCGGGTGGTGGCCCGCGTACTGGACCATGTGGCCGAATTGCTCGGACCAGAAATAGGGCACCGGGTCGTACACCGAATCCCCGCCCAGCAGCGAGACGGCGGCCACCTCGGGTGAGTTGAGCGCGGCGTCCCAGTGCTCGACCCTGAGCCGGGTCTCGAAACGGCGCGACCACCAGGCGGCGCAGTCGCCCACCGCCACGACGTTCGGCAGGGAGGTGCGCATGTGCTCGTCGGTGACGACGCCGTTGTCCAGGTCGATGCCGGAGCCCGCCAGCCAGCCGACGGTCGGGCGCACCCCGACGCCGGTGACGACGACGTGCGCCTCGATGAAGCGGCCGTCGGCCAGCGTGACGCCGCCCTCGTCCACGGAGCCGACCAGGGTGTCGAGCCGCAGGTCGATGTCCTCGTACCAGCCCTGGGTGCGGGCACCGATCTCGGGCCCGACCGCCTGGGCGAGCGGGGTGGGGCCGGCCTCGATCACGGTCACCGCGCAGCCGGCCCGGCGGGCGGCGGTGGCGACCTCGGCGCCGATCCAGCCGGCGCCGATGATCACCACGCGGGCGCCCTTGACGAGCCGGGCGCGCAGTTCCAGAGCGTCGTCCAGGGTGCGCAGCACGTGCTGCTGGCCGTCGCCGGGCAGCGTGATCGGCTCGGCTCCGGTGGCGATGACCAGACCGTCATAGCCGAGCTCGCCCTCGGAGGTCTCGACGACGCCAGGCCGCAGCGATTTGGCCGAGACGCCCGGCCAGAAGTCCACCTCCAGCACCGCGAGGTCGGCGTCGACGAAGCTGGAGTCACTGCTGCCGGACAGCACCGCCTTCGACAGGGGCGGGCGATCGTAGGGCCGGTGCCGTTCCTGCCCGATGAGGGTGATCCTGCCGTCGAACCCTCTCGCGCGGAGCGCCTCGACACTACGTACGCCCGCCAGTCCGGCGCCTGCCACCACGACATGATTCACGTTCAAGACCATAACGGGGGCCGTGCCGGATCGTCGCGCCGAGGCCGTAGGCTGGGGGCGTAAGACGCGCGGGAGTCCGGCCGTTTACCGGGCTGAGAGGAAGGCTGCACCGGGCCTTCGACCGCAAGACACCTGATCCGGATCATGCCGGCGAAGGGAGCGGATGTGGACATCGTCGTAGGCGGCGGGATCGTCGGGCTGTCCATCGCCTGGCGCCTGGCCCGCTCCGGACGGCCGGTCACCGTGGTCGACCCGGCTCCGGCCTCGGGGGCCTCGCACGCGGCGGCAGGCATGCTGGCCCCGGTGAGTGAGGTCACCTACACAGAGGAACCACTGCTCCGGCTGGGCCTCGCCAGCCTGCGCCGCTGGCCGTCCTTCGCCTCCGAACTCGCCGCCGACGCCGGCCTTGAGGCTGGTACGGGCTTTGGCGCTGGTACGGGGCTTGAGGCTGACGGAAGTGAGCCCAGCGGGCCTGGGGCGTCTGACGAGGCTATGAGGGGGCTCAGCGACGCGGCGCGGGCCGGGCTGGACTTCCGGGTCGATGGGACGCTCGCTGTGGCGTTCGGGACCGACGATCTGGCGGCGCTCGGGGAACTGGCCGCGTTCATGGAGAAGTTGGGGCTACCGGTCGAACGGCTGACCGGGCGCGAGTGCCGCCGGCTGGAGCCCATGCTGGCGCCCTCCGTCCGTGGCGGGCTGCTGGCCCGGGGTGACGCGTGGGTGGACCCGCGCCGCGTCACCACCGCGCTCCTGGCCGCCCTCGATCGCCTGGGCGTCCCGCTCGTACGGGCTCGCGTGAGCGAACTGCTCCGCGACGGCGACAAGGTCGTAGGTGTACGCCTCACACCCGCGGACCCGTCGCCCGCCCCGGACAGGCCGCTCACCCTGGACCGGTCGCCGGCCCCGGACGGGCCACCCGCTCAGGACCCGGCACGACGCACGCCTCATGCCCACCAGCTCTCGGGCGAGGACCCCGTGCGGCCTGCGCCTCCGGTCGGCGAGGACGCCATACCCGCGAGCGACCCCACCCAGGCGAACGTGCCCGACGAGATCCGGGGCGAGCGGGTCGTTCTGGCGGCCGGGGCGTGGAGTGCCGGGTTGGTCGATGTTCCGGTGCGACCGGTCAAGGGGCAGATCATGCGGCTGCGCTCCCCCCAGCCGCTGCTCGGCAGATGCGTGCGCGGGACGGTGCACGGGGCCTCCGTCTATCTGGTGCCGAGGGGTGATGGCGAGTTGGTGGTCGGGGCGACGCAGGAGGAGCTGGGGTTCGACACGAGAGTGACGGCGGGCGGGCTGTACGAGCTGCTGCGGGACGCCCGCGAGCTGGTGCCGGGCGTCACCGAGTTGGAGGTGGCCGACGTGGAGGCGGGGTTGCGGCCGGGCACGCCGGACAACGTTCCGCTCATCGGGCCCAGCGGCACACCGGGGCTGGTGCTGGCCACCGGGCATCACCGGGGCGGGGTGCTGCTGGCCCCGCTCACGGCGGCCATTGTGCTGGGCGAGGAGGGCGAGATGGCGGAGCTGTGCTCGCCATTGAGGTATCGGGATATTTCATGAATGTGACCATCAACGGGGCCGCGCATGAGGTGCCCGACGGCACCACTGTGGCGCAGGCCGTACTCACGCTGACGGCGGCCACGACCGGCGTGGCCGTGGCCGTGAACGACGAGGTGGTGACGCGGAGCGCCTGGGAGACGACGGCGCTCGGCGACCGCGACCGCGTGGAGGTTCTGACGGCGGTGCAAGGTGGATGATCTGCTGATCGCCGGGGAGAAGTTCTCCTCCCGGCTCATCATGGGCACCGGCGGCGCGCCGTCGCTGGAGGTGCTCGACCACGCGCTGGTCGCGTCCGGCACCGAGCTGACGACCGTCGCCATGCGGCGGCTCGACCCCGGTGCGCCCGGCTCGGTGCTCGACGTACTGCGCGAGCGCGGCATCAAGGTCCTCCCCAACACCGCCGGCTGCTTCACCGCCGGCGACGCCGTGCTGACCGCCCGGCTGGCCAGGGAGGCGCTCGGCACGAACTGGGTCAAGCTCGAAGTCATCGCCGACGAGCGGACGCTGCTGCCGGATCCGATCGAGACGTTCGACGCGGCGGAACGGCTGGTGGCCGACGGGTTCGTGGTGCTGCCGTACATCGGGGACGACCCGGCGCTGGCGCGCCGCCTGGAGCTGGCCGGGTGTGCGGCGGTGATGCCGCTCGGCGCGCCGATCGGCTCGGGCCTCGGCATCCGCAACCCGCACAACATCGAGCTCATCGTGGAGGCGGCCTCGGTGCCGGTGATCCTCGACGCGGGCATCGGTACGGCCAGCGACGCCGCCCTGGCCATGGAGCTGGGCTGCGACGCCGTACTCCTGGCCACGGCCGTCACCAGGGCACAGCGGCCGGAACTGATGGCGACGGCCATGAGAGCGGCGGTCCAGGCGGGCCGGCTCGCCCGCCAGGCGGGCCGCATCCCCCGCCGCCGCTACGCGGAGGCCTCCTCCCCGACGGGCCCGTAGCCCCGGTCCGCGCCCTTCCGCGCGGCCTGCACCCGCACCTTGGCGCGGCCGCCGACGGGCGCGGCACCAGACCGGCACTCGACGGTGTCCGGCCGGGCCACGGTCTTCCGTCCGGATGGGGTGGTGCTCGAGCGCCCAGCAGCGCCCGCGCACAGCACGCCTGCGGACCCCCGGCCAGCAGACCCCAGTCCAGCAGGCCCCGGGCCGGCAGACAGCAGGCCTGCAGATCCCCCAGACCCCAACCCCCCGCAGCCCGATACCCTCGTGGGAGTGGCGGGACGTCGGTGGCTTATGTCCGATTAAGCGGAAAATGGGGGCATTCCAACGAGCACGGCTCGGCATCGGTTTCGGATGGTCAGGCCTTGCCAGTGGCAAAACGCCCGTAAACTCAGCGGGGTGGACACGACGACTGCGGACCCCCTGGTCGGCCGGCTGCTCGATGGGCGCTATCGCATCGAGTCCCGGATCGCGCGGGGCGGTATGGCGACCGTCTACCTGGCGCTAGACGTCCGGCTTGACCGCACGGTCGCGCTGAAGGTCATGCATCGCTCGCTCGCCGAGGACCCGGCGTTCGTGCGGCGATTCATCGGCGAGGCCAAGTCTGTGGCCAGCCTCTCCCACCCCAACGTGGTGCACGTCTTCGACCAGGGCACCGACACCGACGTGGTCTATCTGTCGATGGAGTACGTCCCTGGCAAGACGCTCCGCGACACCCTGCGCGACCGGGGCAGGCTGCCCGCCCGCGAAGCGCTGGAGATCATGATACCGGTGCTCGCGGCATTGGGCGCGGCCCATCAGGCCGGGATGGTGCACCGCGACGTCAAGCCCGAGAACGTGCTGCTCACCGACGACGGCCGGGTCAAGGTGGTGGACTTCGGCCTGGCGCGGGCGATCGAGGCCACCAACCAGACCCGTACCGGCGTGATGATCGGCACGATCGGCTACATGTCGCCCGAGCAGGTCATGACGGGCGGCGCCGACGTGCGGAGCGACGTCTACGCGGCGGGCATCATGCTGTTCGAGCTGGTGACCGGCCAGCAGCCCTACGACGGCGAGACGCCGATGTCGGTGGCCTACCGGCACGTCCATGACACCGTGCCGCCGCCGTCGTCGGTGGTGCCGGAGGTGCCGCCGCTGATCGACACGCTGGTGACGCACGCCACGGCGCGCTCTCCCGACGACCGTCCCGCCGACGCGACCGCGATGCTGGTGGCGGCCGTGGACGCGCACCGCATGCTGCCCCGTATGACGACGCCGCCGGCGCACACGCGGACGTCCCAGGCGCACTCGATGCCGTACTCTGCGCCGGGTTCCAGACCCGGCACCGCGCCGCTCCAGATGCCGCAGGCGGCGCCGAACCACACGTTGATCCAGCCGCGCGAGGAGGTGCCCGCGCGGCGCGCCGGTTTCCGGCCCAACTGGTTCCTGGTCGTGCTCGCCGTCGTCATGGTGGTGGCGGTGGCGTTGACGGGCTGGTACTTCTCGCAGGCCACGTACGTACCGGTGCCCGACCTGGTCGGCACGGACCTGGCGGTCGCCCAGAAGGCCGCCACCACCAGTGGCTTCAAGGTGAAGACGGCCGCTGGCGAGAACGACGAGAAGATCGCCGAGGGCCTCGTCCTCCGCACCGACCCGGGACGGAACGTCGAGCTCAAGCGCGGCTCGGTCCTCACGCTAGTGCCCTCGCTGGGGCCGAAGCGGGTGCTGGTGCCCAACGTCGAGGGCATGTCCGAGCCCGAGGCCCGCACCGCGGTCGCCAAGGCCGGGCTCGACGTCAATCGCGTCAGCCGGCTGGCCAATCAGGGGGTCGAGCGCGGCAAGGTGATCCGCACCTCCCCCGAGGTGGGCGAGAAGGTCAAGGAAGGCTCGAAGGTCAACATCTACGTCAGCGCGGGGCTGGTGATGCCCGACGTCTCCGGCATGCCCAAGGACGAGGCGGCCAACTACCTCACCACCCAGGGCTTCGGGGTGCAGGTCAACGAGGTTGATGACGACGCCGAGCCGTGCACGGTGATCGCGCAGGCGCCGAAGGCCAAGTCCGAGGTCGACAAGGGCGCACAGGCCATGATCACGGTGGCCCGGTGCCAGACCGACTTCTGGGAATGGTTCAAGGGCGACAACGAGGCGCGTGACGACCAGGAGTTCCAGCTCGTCCCGTCGGTGGTGGGGAAGAACACCAACGACGCCCGCAACGAGTTACAGGGGCTCGGCTTCAAGGTGCAGGTCCGCAAGCTCACGAAGGATGGAGTCGTCCGGTTCCAGCGCCCGGCGGGCAACAGCGAGCGCCCGCCCGGCGCGACGGTCGTCCTCTGGCAGTGACCTCGGCGGCCGGTCAGGCGAGGTTGCCGTGGAGCCGGACCCTCGCCAGCCCGCCGTCGGGGTAGATGTCGACGCGCACCCGTGTGACCGGCTCGTCGCCCTCCAGCCGGAACCGGTGCGGGGTGTCGGGCTGCAACCGCGTCCTGGCCAGCAGCCCGACCTCACGGTCACCGTCGTACCCGGTCAGTGACACCCACCCGGGCGCGTTGAACAGCAGGTTCGTGGTGTCGATCTCGGCGAGCCGGATGACGCCCCGGGCGGCGAGCCGGATGACCAGCCACTCGTTCCCCTCCTCGCGCCGCCGCGCGGTCTCCCAGCCCTCCGCCTGGTGGCGGGCCAGCCCGGGGGCGAGGACGTTGTCGGGGGCCGAGTAGAACTCGTTGGAGCAGGCGATGACGCGGCCCCCGTTCGCCAGGGCGGCCAGGTCGAGGCTGAGCCCGTCGTACAGGGACAGATCCGGCCGGACCTCACCGTGCACGCGCAGCCGCGCGATGCCGCCGTCGGGGTACATGTTCAGCCGGACGTGCGTATAACGGGATTCGTCGGTCACCTCGAAAGGGTGCTCGGTGTCGCCTTTGAGGTCGTTTCTCGGCACGATCTCCACCCACGGGGCGTCGGCGAGCTCGGCGGGCGACGGGTAGCCGTCCACGGCCACGGCCTCGACCGACGCGTGGGGCGGGTAGTTGCCCTTGAACCAGGCCGTGTCGATCACCACGCCGCGCACGACACCCGGCAGGCCGAGCCGGACGATCGCCCAGTCGTGACCGGGCTCGCGACGGCGGCGGGTCTCCCAGCCGTCGTAGACCTGGCCCTTGTTGCCGAACGTCTCCGCCTGGAAGCCGGGCCGTCCCGGCCGGATCAGGCTCTCCTTCTCGGCGAACGACTCGTCGCTGGCGGCGACGACCGACCCGCCGAGGGTACGGAGCGCGAGGTCGGGCAGCGCGGTGAAGCGGGGCATCTACTGCTCTCCCAACAGGAAGGCTCCGTGCGGTACGCCGTCGGCGGGCCGGCCGCGGAGCCAGGTGGTGAGGACGGCGCCCTTGAGGAGGTGGCCGTGGTACGGGGTCACCGGGTTCTTGTGGTGCAGCCGGGCCGCGTCGACCGCGTTGACCCCGGTGGGATCAAAAGCCACCAGATCGGCATCATTGCCCACCTTTATCGCGCCTTTTCGGGAAATATGGGCCATTGCCGCTGGTTGGGTGGACATCCAGCGCACCACGTCCGCCAGCCCGTGCCCCCGACGCGACGCCTCCGTCCACACGGCCGGCAGGCCGAGCTGGAGCGAGGCGATGCCGCCCCAGGCCGCCGCGAACGAGGGCACCTTGAGATCCGCCGGAGAGGGCGAGTGGTCGGAGACCACGCAGCTCAGCACGCCGCTCGCCAGCCCGTCCCAGAGCCGGTCACGATTGGCGGCGGAGCGGATCGGCGGGCAGCACTTGTAGGCGGTGTCGCCCTCGGGCACCTGTTCGGCGGCCAGCGTCAGGTAGTGGGGACAGGTCTCGGCCGTGACGCGCACCCCTTCGGCCTGGGCGGCCGCCAGCGGCTCCAGGCAGTCGGCGCTGGAGACGTGCAGGATGTGCACCCTGGCGCCGGTCTCCCTGGCCAGCCGGATCACCTGCTCGACCGCGCTGCGCTCGGCAGCGCCCGGCCGGGAGTCCACGAACTCCCGGTAGGTCGGACCCGTCGGCTCGGCGAGCAGCGCCGGGTCTTCGGCGTGCACGACCATGAGGCCGTCGAACCCGGCGAGCTCCGTGAGCGCCGACCGTACCTCCGAGGGACTCAACGGCGGGAACTCCTCCACGCCCGACGGCGACAGGAAGCACTTGAAGCCGTGGACACCACGGTCGTGCAGCGGGCGCAGGTCCTTGAGGTTGCCCGGGATCGCCCCGCCCCAGAAGCCGACGTCCACGTGGCACTGCCCGGCGGCGGCGCGCAGCTTGGCGTCGAGCGCGTCCACCGTGACGGTGGGCGGGAGCGAGTTGAGCGGCATGTCCACGATCGTGGTGACCCCGCCCGCCGCGGCCGCCCTGGTCGCCGAGGCGAACCCCTCCCAGTGGGTGCGGCCCGGTTCGTTGACGTGCACGTGGGTGTCGACCAGGCCGGGCAGCAGCGCGAGATCGCGCAGGTCGATGTCCTCGGCCGCCCCGAGCGCGTCGCCGTACGCGCCGATCGCGACGATCCGGCCGTCGCGAACGGCCACCGAAGCGGCCCGCTCTCCGTCGGGGGTGACGGTCCTGCGCGATCGGACCACGAGGTCGTAGCCGGTCATGTTCGCCCCTTCCTGGTCAAAGCCCCTGGCCCACAGCGGTCACAGGCGGTCGGCGGCGAGCTTGGCGGCCAGGCGTTCGAGGAGCGCGCCGGCGTCGGCCATGCAGCGGACCGGGTCGGGTTCCAGGTCGGTGAGCGCGTAGGCGGCCTCGATGCCCGCCGCCTGGAGCTCGGCGTCGGACAGGGTACGGCGGCCACAGACGGCGACCACGGGCACCCCCGCCCGGGCGGCCGCCTGGGCGACGCCGATGGGGGCCTTGCCCCGCAGCGACTGCTCGTCCAGCGAGCCCTCACCGGTGACCACCAGACGGGCACCCTTGACGTGCTCCCCGAACCCGAGCAGGTCGAGGAGGTAGTCGATGCCCGGCTGAACCTCCGCGTGCAAGAACGCCAGCGCGGCGAACCCCACGCCGCCCGCGGCCCCCGCGCCGGGCGCCCCGGCGACGCCCATCGGGCGGGGCACGTCGTCGTGCTCGACGGCGCCCGCGAGCCCGTGCGTCCGCGTGGCAACGGCGGCGAGGCGGGAGAGCGCGCGCTCCAGGACCGGCACGTCCTCCAGCGTCGCCCCCTTCTGGGGACCGTAGACGGCCGCGGCGCCGTGCGGGCCGAGGAGCGGGTTGTCGACGTCGCTGGCCACCACCACCTCGACGCCCGACATATCCGTGAAACTGGTGATGTCGATGCGGTCGAGCCTGCTCAGGGCCGCTCCGCCGTACTCCAGCTCGTCGCCCTGAGCGTCGAGGAAGCGGGCACCGAGCGCCTGCGCCATGCCCGCGCCCCCGTCGGTGCAGGCGCTGCCGCCCAGGCCCAGGACGACGCGCTTGGCGCCCTGGCGGATCGCGTCGGCGACGAGTTCGCCGGTGCCGTAGCTCGTGGCGGTGAGCGGTTCGTGGCCGCCGGGGAGGCGGCGCAGCCCGGACGCCTCGGCGAGCTCGACGACGGCCGTGTCCCCACGCCGCGCGTACGAGGCCTGGACCGGCTCGCCGGTCGGCCCGGTGACCTGGCGGGAGACCCGGGTGAAGCCGCAGGCCACGACGGCGTCCACGGTGCCGTCGCCCCCGTCGGCGACGGGCAGCTCGACCGTCGGGACGCCGAGCCCCGCCGACACGTGGGCCGCCACCTCGGCGGCGGTCAGCGACCCCTTGAACTTGTCAGGGGCAACGAGCACATGCTCAACCACTACGAACTCCCAAACGGTGACGAACGGCGAACGGTCCCGCATCCGTGGAGACGGGACGATTCATCATCACATCCCGGTAGGCGGCGACTCGAACTGGCGTCCGGCGCGATCGTCCGAGGTCGTCACGAGTGGACCTCCTTGGCCGCGGTGATGCCGCGTTCCTCGGCCAGCCGGGTCAGGCGGCGGTGTGCCTCCGCGCCCGCGCGGCCGGTGGCGTCGTGGGCGACGGTCCGGAGCTCGTCGTCCTCGACGACCGTCTCGCCGCCGACCAGCAGGCGGGCCAGCGGCGGTTGGCGGGTGGCGAAGACCAGGCGGCAGACCGGGTCGGTCACGGCCGCGGCGAACGGTTCGTCCACCCGCCACAGCGCGATGTCGGCGAGTTTGCCTGCTTCGAGCGTGCCCAGTTCGTCCTGGCGGCCGAGGTTGCGCGCCCCGCCGAGTGTGGCCAGTTCGAGCGCCTGCCTGGCCGTCAGCGCGCCGGGGCCGTGCACGGCCCGCTGGAACAGCAGGGCCTGCCGCATTTCGCCGGACAGCGTGGTCAGCTCGGAGGAGGCGCTGCCGTCGACGCCGAGGCCGACGTTCGCGCCGCGGCGCAGCATCTCCGACACCCTGGCGATTCCGGCGCCGAGCCGCCCGTTGGACGAGGGGCAGTGCGCGGAGCCGGTGCCGGTGGCGGCGAACTTGCCGATGTCCGCGTCACTGAGGTGCACCGCGTGCGCGAACCACACGTCGGGGCCGAGCCAGCCGAGCTTCTCCATGTACTCGACGGGCCGCATGCCGAACTGCTCGCGGCAGTGTTCCTCCTCGTCCAGGGTCTCGGCCAGGTGGGTGTGCAGGCGCACTCCCCGGTCCCTGGCGAGGGCGGCGGCCTCGGTCATCAGCTCGCCGCTGACCGAGAACGGCGAGCAGGGCGCCACCGCGATCCGCAGCTTCGAGGAGAACGACGGGTCGTGGTAGGCGTCGACGGCCTCGGCGGTGGCGGCGAGGATCTCGTCGAGCCGCTCGACGACGACGTCCGGGGGCAGGCCGCCCTGCGACTCGCCCCGGTCCATGGAGCCGCGTGCCGGGTGGAAGCGGATGCCCAGCTCGCGCGCCGCCTCGATCTCGGCGGCGAACAGGTCGCCGCGGCCCTTCGGGAAGACGTAGTGGTGATCGCTTGAGGTGGTGCAGCCGGACAGGGCCAGGTGGCCGAGTCCCGCGCTCGCGGCGCCCCTGACGACCTCGGCGTCCATGGCGGCCCACACCGGGTAGAGGGCCGTCAGCCACTCGAACAGCGTCGCGTCCTGGGCCAGGCCCTGCGAGGCCCACTGGTAGAGGTGGTGGTGGGTGTTCACCAGGCCGGGGGTGGCCAGGCAGCCGGTGCCGTCGATCCGGGTGGCCGCCGGGGTGGCGGGCGCCTCGGCCATCGGGCCGAGGCCGGCGATCCGATCACCCTCAATCCGGATATATCCGGATTGGATCTCGGGCCCTGCGACGGGCGCGATGTAGACGTTGTCGATCTGCACCGACCTGGTCTGCGCGGGACCGGTCTGCCCGGGGGTGGGCTGCGTCGGCGGCGTCACCTGGTCGCCGCCTTTCGCTCGGCCGCGAGCCGTACCGCGTCCAAGATCTTCTCGTAGCCGGTGCAGCGGCACAGGTTGCCCGCGAGGGCCTCGCGGATCTCCGCGTCGGACGGCCGGTCGACGCGTTCCAGCAGGTCGTGGGTCTGCACGATCAGGCCGGGCGTGCAGAAGCCGCACTGCACGGCGCCGCTCTCGACGAACGCCTCCTGCACCGGGTCGAGCCGGTCGCCGTCGGCCAGGCCCTCGACGGTACGCACCTGGCGGCCCTCGGCCTGACCGGCGGCGACCAGGCAGGCGCAGACCGGCGTGCCGTCGAGGTAGACCGTGCATGATCCGCATTCGCCCTGCTCGCAGGCGTTCTTGGAGCCGGGCAGGCCGACCCGCTCGCGCAGCACGTACAGGAGGCTCTCGCCCTCCCACACGTCGTCGGCGCACTCCTCGCGGCCGTTGACGGTGAAGGTGACGCGCATCAGGCGGCCCTCTTTCCTCGGTAGTCGTTCCAGGCCCAGGTCAGCGTGCGGCGGGCCATCACGGCGATCGCGTGCCTGCGGTAGTCGGCGGTGCCGCGCACGTCGTCGATCGGCGAGGCGGCCTGGGCGCACAGCTCGCCGAACCGCGCCAGCACGGCGGGGTCGAGCCTGGCGCTCCAGTCGAGTTCGCGGCGCAGGAACTCCTCGGCCGCGAGCGCCCGGCGCGGCGTGGGCGCGGCCGAACCGAGGCCGGTGCCGACCCGGCCCTCGCCGGGATGCAGCGCGACCGCGAACGAGCACACCGCGATGACCATGGCGTTGCGGGTGCCGACCTTGGAGAAGTACTGGGGGCCAGCGGCGGGTTCGAGGTGGACGGCTCTGATCAGCTCGTCCGGCTCCAGCGCGGACCGCTTGACGCCCAGATAGAACTCGTGCGCGGGGATCATCCTGACCCCGCGGTCGCGCGACTCCACCTCGATCACCGCTCCGGCGGCGAGCAGCGGCGGGTGGCTGTCGCCCGCCGGCGAGGCCGCGCCGAGGTTCCCGCCGACCGAGCCGCGGTTGCGGATCTGCGGCGAGCCGACCGTCCGCGACGCCTGCGCCAGGCCCGGCAGCGGGCCGCCAAGCTCCTCGATGATCGTGGTGTACGGCACGGCGGCCCCCACCCGGTAGCGGCCGTCCTCCAGGGACCAGGTCCGCAGCTCGGCCACCCGGGTCAGGTCCAGCAACGCCACCGGCCGGCGCACGTCGAAGTTGATCTCCACCATCACGTCGGTGCCGCCCTGGATGGGCACCGCCTCGGGCTGGTCCGCCTTGGCGGCCAGCGCCTCGTCCCATGTCGTGGGGCGCAAGAAATCCATCGCTCTACTCCCAGGCGAATGCGGCGTCGGGGGCGTCCTCGCGGAGTACGCCGCCCTCGATCAGGCCATAGGGGCGGTCGGCCGCGAAGTAGACCTCGTTGTCGTTGTCCAGGCCGAACGGCGACAGGTCCACCAGGAAGTGGTGCTTGTTCGGCATCGCGAACCTGATCTCGCAGACCTCGCCACGGGTGTCCAGTACCCGTTTTCCCATCGCGTACAGCGTCTGCTGCAGCGACAGGCTGTGCGTGTCGGCGAACGCTTCGAGCAGGCAGCGCCGTACCTCCTCGTAGGACTTGCCGTACGCGGACCCTTCGGCGCCGTGGCGCCAGCGGGCGGCGACGGCGGTGGCGAGGACGCGGTCGGTGGTCGGCGGGAGCGTGGTGTACTCGTCCTGGATGTAGCCGTGGAACTCCGAGCCCGTCGAGTTGAGCACGACCAGGTCCTTCAGGCCGGAGACCACGGTGGTGCGGCCGTCCCGGTCGTGGTGGACGACGCAGGTGCGCACCTCGCCGCCTTTGCGGGCGAAGGAGTGCGGCCGGTCGCCGGAGATCCGCTCCCAGGCGTACTCCTCGATCTCCACCCTGGCGTGGTGGATCGGCGGCTGCGACGCGACGAAGTGCCGGGCCAGCAGCAGCGCGAAGTCCTCGATCTGGTCGACGCCGTGCTTCTTGGCGAAGGCGTAGACGGTGTTCTTCTGCGAGTCGGTCGGCAGGACGGTGGCGTTGTCGCCGGTCAGGTGGACGGCCTCCATGTCGCCGGAGAGCGAGGAGCTGACGTTGACGTCCTTGAGGTGGTGAACGCCGCCCTCCCGGACGACGCGGACGAGCCTGGTCTCCGCCTTGCCGTAGCGGTTGGGACCCAGGATGACGTCGGGCACGTTTAGCTCCCTCGGTAGGTGGAGTACGCGAACGGGCTGAGCAGCAGCGGCACGTGATAGTGCGCGGCCGGGTCCGTCACGGTGAAGGTGATGACGACCTCGGGGTAGAAGGTGTCGGCCAGGTAGGCGCCGGTGTCGAAGACCACTCGGTTGACGCCGGGTGGGGGGTTCCAGCCCTTGATCCGGCCGTCGGCGTCGGTACGGCCGTCGGCCACGACCTCGCCCTCGTGCTCCAGCCGTACGGCGACTCCTTCGGCGGGGCGGCCGGTGACGGCGTTCAGGACATGCGTCGAGAAGCTCATCAGGACCCCTCCAGCAGCTTGACCAGCCGCAACTTGGTGATCTTGGCCAGTTCGTCGCGGACGGTCTCGCGTTCGGTCTCCTCGTCGTGGAGGAGGCGTTCGCGCAGCCTGGCGAGCATCTCGACGCCCGTCAGGCCGGTGGCGCAGATCAGGTAGACGTGGCCGAAACGGTCCTCGTACGCCCGGTTGCCCTCGGCCAGCTCGGCGCGCGTGTCGTCCGCCACCCCCGACTGCTCCTGCCTGGACCAGGCACTGGCGGCGCGCTCCCCGATCCTGGGGTGCGCGCTGAGTGCTTCGAGGACGTCGGGCCAGGCCAGGCCGCGCACGGCCGCGTCGGCGGCGGCGGCGAGCTGATCCGGGTCGCGGTAGGGGCGCTGGGCCGCGACGGACCCGGCGAAGGCGCGGGAGGCGCAGCAGGCGAGCAGCTCCGCCGCGACGTCGTCCCGGGCGTTGAACTCGGCCAGGCCGGTGAGCGTCTTGGGCATATCAGCAGTACACACATCCGCGTGCTGCCCGGTCCATCCGCAAGAACTCTGAACCGGTCCAGCGATTGGCTATGACTTTTCGTGTCATGCTCCAACTCCGGCCCGGCCCGGCCTGCTGCGCACCCCGCCTAAACTGATAGGCATCATGACCCCAACCTCTCTCATCGGCGGACACGTCTCCGTCACCGGCGGCCTGGCGACGGGCGGTCTGGCGTACATGGCCGAGATCGGCGCCGAGATGATCCAGGTGTTCGTCACCAACCCGCGCGCCTGGGCGCTCGCGGCGGGCAAGCCCGACCAGGACGCCGCGCTGGCGGAGTCGGGTGTCGACACCTTCGTTCACGTCCCTTACCTGGCCAACTTCGGCTCGCCCAACCCCGAGACGCTGGCCGGTTCCGTGGCGCTGGTCCGCTACACGCTGCGACGCGGCGTCGAGATCGGCGCCAAGGGGGTCGTGGTGCACACGGGCTCGGCGGTGACGCAGCCGCGCGACGACGCGCTGCGCCAGTTGCGCGAGCACCTGCTGCCGCTGCTCGACGAGATCCCCGACGGCGGCCCCGACCTGCTGCTGGAGCCGATGGCGGGCCAGGGGGCCATGCTCTGCGCCACGGTGCAGGATCTGGAGCCCTACCTGGAGACACTCGACTGGCACCCGCGGGCCGGCATCTGCCTCGACACGTGCCACGCGTTCTCGGCCGGGCACGACCTGGTCGCGGAGGGCGGGGTGAAGGAGACGTTCGACGCGCTGCACGAGATCGCGCCGGGGCGGCTGAAGCTGATCCACGCCAACGACTCCAAGGACGCGTGCGGCTCGAAGAAGGACCGCCACGAGAACATCGGCGCCGGGCAGATCGGCGCCCAGCCGTTCGCCGACCTCATGCGCCACCCGGCCGTGGCGGGCGTCCCGATCTGCATCGAGACCCCGGGCAAAGCTGACAAGCACCGCGAGGACATCGCAACCCTCAAAAAACTCCGCGACGGTTGACAACCGCCCTCTGCGGCTTTCCTGCACGTGTCGGGACGCCCGCTCTCGCGATCCGGCCGCCCCCGTTAGCCGGATCGCGGTCCTTCCGCGGCCACAGCGGGCGTCCCACACGTGCTCGGCAGGCGGGCCCTGCCCCCCGGTAGAGGGCCCGACAGCCGTGGTGACCAGAGAGGTCACCGTGGATCCGGCGCATCAGTCCAAAGCAGTGAGCCTTGCGGCTCGTCCCCCCGATGCGCCGGGTGGCTTCCGATGCGCAAACACTACGGTCGCGATCTTGCGGGCGAACCCCAGTTTACGGACAGCTCGTCGAACGGTATGTAGTCATCGCCATACGGAGCGTGGCGCTACGATGAACGGCCGATCCGACACGACGAGCGGTCGATTCCGGAGCCCCCGCGAACTCGGGCACGCGGGCAGTCCGGACCGCCACAGAGACATTCAACCCGGTTGACCAGGGAACTCGCGCCCAGCACGAAGAAACACCCCGCGCCGCGAACGGCGCGGGGGGCCGTTCACACTCCCCGCGTTCACGCCCACCCCCGTCCGTCTGCCCGCCCGGAAAGACGGGCGGGAAGACGGACGGCGGGACGGTCAGGAGATGGCGCCGCGGTGCTGGCGGACCAGCTGCTCGCGCACCTGGCGGCTGTGCCGCCGGCTCACCTGGAGCGTCTCGGTGCCGACGGTCAGCATCACCCTGCCGCCCTCGAATCTGAGCTCGCTCACGTGCCGCGCGGAGACGAGAGTGCTCCTGTGCACCCTGATGAACCCGGCGTCCGCCCAGCGACGTTCCAGCGCCGCCAGGGACATGCGTACGAGGTAGCTGCCGTCCACCGTATGGAGGCGCACGTAGTCGCCCTTGGCCTCGGCGAACCAGACCGCCTGCTGCGGTATGAACCGGGTGATCCCGCTCAGCTCAACCGGGATCACATCGTCGAGGCCCGGCTCGGGGGGCGGCGAAACGGCCACCTCCAGCCGGCGCACCGCCTCGGCCAGCCGTTCGGCCCGGACCGGTTTCAGCAGATAGTCGACGGCCTCCAGCTCGAACGCCCGCACCGCGCACTCCTCGTGCGCCGTGACGAACACCAGCCTGGGCGGGCTGGGGAAGCCGCCGACGAGCCTGGCCAGGTCGAGCCCGTCCATGCCCGGCATCCTGATGTCGAGGAACACCCCGTCGAGCCGCTCGCCGGTCCCGATCATCTGCACCATCCCCTGCAAGGCGGCGACACCGTCGCTCGCGGTCGTGACCCGCTCCACCCTGGAGTCCTTGCGGAGCAGGTAGGCCAGCTCTTCCAGGGCGGGCACCTCATCGTCGACGGCCAGCACACGCAGCATGACCTCAACGCTGCCTTAATAACGCTGAGGTCACAAGCGACTTGCGAACGCAGCGCGAATAATTGACTACAGAGGGCTAAGGCGCGTCTTGGGCACGCGGAGCCGCACCGTGGTGCCCGAGCCCAGCGCCGTCTCCACCACCAGCCCGTAGCCGTCGCCGTAGATCTGGCGCATCCGCACGTCCACGTTGGCCAGGCCGATGCCGTTGCCCTCGCGCCTCGGGTCGTCGTCGAGCACCCTTCTGGCGTGCTCGGGATCCATGCCGGTGCCGTCGTCCTCGACCGTGATGTGCGCCTCCGGCCCGGCGTCGCGGGCCACGACGCGTACCTCGCCGGTGCCGCCGCGGCTGCCCATGCCGTGCTTGATCGCGTTCTCCACCAGCGGTTGCAGGCACAGGAACGGCACGGGCACCGGCAGCACCTCGGGCGCCACCTGCACGCTGAAGCGCAGCCGGTCGCCGAAGCGCGCCCGCTCCAGCAGCAGGTAGCGGTCGACGCAGGTCAGCTCGTCGGCCAGGGTGGTGAAGTCGTGCGCTCTGCGCAGCGCGTATCGGGCGAAGTCCGCGAAGTCCAGCAGCAGTTCGCGGGCGCGCGCCGGATCGGTGCGGACGAACGAGGCGATCGTGGTCAGCGCGTTGTAGATGAAGTGCGGCGAGATCTGCGCGCGCAGGGCCCGCATCTCCGCCTCCAGCGCGCGCCGCCGCGAGGTGTCGAGCTCGGCCAGCTCAAGCTGACCCGACACCCACCGGCCGACCTCGGCGACGGTCCGCACCAGCGCCGCGCTCACCTCCTGGTCGAAGGCCGCCAGCGTGCCGACGAGCTTGCCCTCGACGAGCAGCGGCACGACGACCGCGCCGTACGGCTCGCCGGCGAACACCTGTGCCCGCCCGGACGCCAGCACGGTCCTGGCGTAGGTGAGCACCTCGTCGGTGCACGGCCCGTCCCAGGCCAGCGCCGCCTCGGTCGAGGTGATCGCGACGGCGTACGTGCCGAGCAGGGCGTGCAGATGGCGTACGGCCTTGCGGGCCGAGTCGCGGTTCAGCCCGGCGCGCAGCGAGGGGGCCGCCAGCGCGGCGATGTGCAGCGCGGTGAACGTCGCCTCGTCCTTCCAGTCGCCCGCGGGAGGCTCAGCCGGCTCGGGCGGCTCCGGGCGGCTGCGCGACAGCCGGGCGACCGCATAGCCGAGGAAGAAGGTCAGGGAGGAGAGCACCACGCACGCGGTGGTCGACATGCGGGCAACCGTAGCCAACAACGGACCGTGTTCGGGGGAAAACCCTACGGAGGGCCTTCACCGGGTTCTTCCTGGTAGGAGTAGCGTTGCTCGCACCAGGGATCGGCCACGTTGTGGTAGCCGCGTTCCTCCCAGAAGCCCCGGCGATCTTCGAGGAGATACTCGACGGCCCGCACCCATTTGACACTCTTCCAGGCGTACAGGTGGGGCACGACGGCCCGCACGGGGAAGCCGCGCTCGGCGCTGATCGGCTTGTCGTCCAGTTCCATGGCGAACAGCGTGCCCGGGGCGGTGAAGTCGGACATCCGGATGTTGGCGCTGTAGCCGTACTCGGCCCAGATCATCACATGCCGCACACCCGGGTCGGGCGGCGCCGCCGCGACGATGGTCGCCGGGCTCACGCCCCGCCATTCGTTGCCCATGATCGAGAACTTGGTCACGCAGTGGAAATCCGCGATGACGCCGGTGCGCGGCAGGCTCTCGAACTCCGGCCAGGTGAAACGGTGCTCCTCACCCGAGGCGGTGGCTCCGAGGACGCGGAAGTCCCAGCTGTCGGGCCGGAACTGAGGCACCCTGCCGTAGTGGATCACCGGCCGGCCGCGCGGGACGTACTGGCCCGGAGGCAGGCGCGATTCCTCCACGTACACTCCCCTCGCCGGTTTCCGTGGTCTTGGGCCATCCTGCCACCGGCCCGTGCGTGCCTCGCGCGCGGGTGCGGTGCGGTAGCATCGGGTCCATGCGTAACGCGTTCCTGTTTTGGTATGGCGACGGACCCGAGTCCGTTCGCCAGCTGATGCTGCGTTAGCACACAGGCGAACGAAAGGCCCCGGGTCCACAAGGACCCGGGGCCTTTTGGCGTTTCAGGGCTATGTCGTTCTATCAAAGGAGCAGCAGATGGTGATCGTGATGGGCCAGGAGGCCACCGGGGATGATCTCGCGTCGATCGTCGCGGTCGTCCAGGCGGCCGGGGTCGAGGCGTTCGTGAGCAGGGGTGTGCGGCGCACGATCGTCGGGCTGGTGGGCGATGTGGCCCAGCTCGACGAGGCGAGCCTGCGCGGCATGCCGGGGGTGCGCGACGTGATGCGGGTGAGCACCCCGTACAAGCTGGTGAGCAGGGAGAACCACCCCGAACGGTCCACGGTCCACGTGGGCGGCGTGCCGATCGGCCCCGGCACCGTGACACTGATCGCGGGGCCGTGCGCGGTGGAGACGCCCCAGCAGACGCTGGAGGCGGCCAGGATGGCCATGGCGGCGGGCGCGACGCTGCTGCGCGGCGGCGCCTTCAAGCCGCGCACCTCGCCGTACGCCTTCCAGGGGCTGGGCGAGCAGGGCCTGCGCATCCTCGCCGACGTGCGGGAGGAGACGGGGTTGCCGATCGTCACCGAGGTGGTCGACGCGCAGGACGTCGAACTGGTCGCCTCGTACGCGGACATGCTGCAGGTCGGCACCCGCAACGCGCAGAACTTCGCGCTGCTGCAGGCGGTCGGCGCGGCGGGCCGGCCGGTCATGCTCAAGCGCGGCATGAGCGCCACGATCGAGGAGTGGCTGATGTCCGCCGAGTACATCGCGCAGCGCGGCAACCTCGACATCGTGCTGTGCGAGCGCGGCGTCAGGACGTTCGAGACGGGCACGCGCAACACGCTCGACATCTCGGCCGTGCCGGTGGCGCAGCGGCTGTCGCACCTGCCGGTCATCGTCGACCCGTCGCACTCGGGCGGCCGGCGCGATCTGGTGCTGCCGCTGACCCGCGCGGCGATCGGCGTGGGCGCCGACGGCGTCATCATCGACGTGCACCCGCATCCCGAGCAGGCGCTCGTCGACGGGCCGCAGGCGCTGGTCGACACGGATCTGGGCGAGCTGGCCCAGGTCATGCGGGACTTCCCACCGCTGCTCGGCAAGACCGCCGCCGCCGCGATGGTGGTCTGACCCGCTCCTGACGGGTACGGCCGGCACGGCGCCAGGTCGGCCGTACTCATCAGTAACTTGAGTATGTGACCCCATGCGCCGACCTCGCGCCCGGCGTGACGATGGTCGGCATGACGAAGCCCATCCAACCCACCCAGACCACCGCCTATTACGTCCAGGCGATCCTGTCGTTCGCCGTCTCCGTGTCGTCAGTGGTGATCGCTCTGGTCTATCTCCCGGCCTCCGGGTGGATCAGGGCCTTCCTCGCACTGGGCGTCCTTTACGTCATCACCTCGACCATCACGCTCAGCAAGGTCATACGCGACCGCCAGGAGCTGTCGGGGGTCAGCACCCGCGTCGACCAGGCCCGCCTGGACAAGCTGCTGGCCGAGCACGACCCGTTCAGGGTGGACTCGGCCTGATAGAAGCCTGAGGCCGGGCCCGCCCGGCTGGATGGCCCCCTACGGGCGGCCCGGCCTCAGCTCAGAGTTTGTACTCCTGGATCGAGTCGGCGAGCTGGACGGCGAGCTCTTCGGCGTCCAGCCGCTTCTCGATCTGCTTGAGGTCCTCGATCTTCGCGCGCGTCTCGGCCCGCTTGGGCGCCAGCAGCGAGCAGCAGTCCTCGTCGGGCAGCTCGGAGATCTCCAGCGTGCCGATGCGCCGGGCCTCGGCCATGATCTCCGTCTTGTCCCAGCCCACCAGCGGGCGCAGGATCGGCAGCTCGACCGCGTGGTCCTGGGCGGTGATGTTGGTCAGCGTCTGGGAGGACACCTGGCCGAGGGCGTCACCGGTGATCAGCGCGGCGGCGTGGATGCGGTGCGCGACCTCCTCGGCCGTCTTGAGCATGAGCCGCCGCTGGGCGATCACCGCGAGCCGGTCCTGCCCCGAGGTGCGGATCGACTGCTGGGCCTTGCCGAACGGCACCACCCACAACCGCGACCGGCCCTGGAACCGGTCGAGCTTCCTGACCAGCGCGTACGCCTTGTAGATCGACTCGGACGTGGTGAACGGGATGCCCGAGAAGTGCAGGAAGTCGACGTGCAGCCCGCGACGCATCATCCGGTAGGCCGCCACCGGCGAGTCGATGCCGCCCGACATGAGCACCAGCGCCCGGCCGCTGCTGCCGACCGGCAGACCGCCCTGGCCGGGGATGCCGTCGGTGAAGACGAACACCTCGTCCCTGTCGACCTCGATGTGCACGGTCAGCTCGGGGTCCTTCAGCCTGACCGGCAGGCCGTAGGCGTCGTTGATGGCGCCGCCGACGAGCCGGTCGAGCTCGTTGGAGCGCAGCGGGAAGCGCTTGTCACGGCGGCGCGAGCGCACCGCGAACGTCGCCCCGCGCTTGACCTCCTCGCGCTCGGACACGAGCTCCAGGCTCGCCTTGAGCACGGCGTCGGGGTCCTTGGCGACCCGCCAGGCCGAGTGGATCCAGACCAGTCCGGGCACGTCGGCGACCCGCCGGGCCACGGTCTCCGCCTGCTCGGCCGTGGCGCCCTCGGGCAGGAAGATCGCGATGACGCCGTGCCGCTTGCGTACGTCGAGCTTGAGGCCGAGCTCTTTGACGGCTTCGCGGATGTTGTCGACCAGCCGGCGTTCGAAGAGATCACGGTTCTTGCCCTTGAGGACGATCTCGCCCAGCTTGAGCAGAACGCAGGGCTCGCCCAGGGCGGACATCGACATGGCAGAACCTCCGGGAGTAATGGGGACGCGCCGAAGCCAACGCCTCGACCCACCGATTTTAGTCCGCGTCGAGCCCTTGCTCGATCGCATATCGCACCAGTTCCACCCGGTTGTGCAGCTGGAGCTTCTGGAGCGTGTTCTGGACGTGGTTCTGCACGGTCCGGTGCGAGAGCACGAGCCGGTCGGCGATCTGCCGGTAGGACAGGCCCTTGGCGACCAGCCGCAGCACCTCGGTCTCCCGGTCGGTCAGCCGCGGCCCCTCGGCCGGCGCGGGCTGGGCGGCGAGTCGCCGGTACTCCCCCAGCACGAGCCCGGCCAGGCCGGGCGTGAACACCGCGTCGCCGTCCGCGGTCCGCCGGACGGCGTCGAGGAACTCCTCCCGGCTCGCCGACTTCACCAGATATCCGGAAGCTCCGGCCTTGACCGCGTCGAGCACGTCGTCCGGCTCGGCACTCGCCGACAGCACCAGCACCCTCGGCGACGGCGACATCCCGGCCAGCCCCTTGGCCACCTCCGCCCCCGACATGTCGGGCAACCGCAGGTCGAGCACGACCACCTCGGGCAGCACGGCTCCGGCCACGCGGAGCGCCTGCCGTCCCTCGCCGACGACGGCGACCACCTCGTAGCCCGCCTCGGCCAGATCCCTGGCGACCCCGTCGCGCCACATCGGATGGTCGTCCACCACCATCACCCGCACCATGGCCGCCACTCTAGGGTCACGAAGCGTCAGGCAGGGACCGTGAGCTCGATCTCGGTACCCTCTCCCGGGACGCCGGTGATCAGGACGTGGCCGCCGAGGCCCTCGATGCGGCCGCGGATGGACTGGGAGACGCCCAGGCGGCCGTCCGCGGCGGCCTCCGCCAGACGGCCGGCCGCGATCCCCGGGCCTTCGTCGCGGACGCTGACCGTCACCGTGCCGTCCCCCGACTCGGCGAACACCCACGCCCGCGCCGCGGGCCCGCAGTGCGCGCGGACGTTGTCGAGCGCCGCCCCGACGGCCGCCGCCACCTCCTCGGCCACCGGTCCTGGCAGCGCCAAGGGCGTCGCCGGGGCCGAGATCGTCACCTGCTCGGAGCCGTACCGCATGAGCAGCGGACGCAGATCCATCACCCCCGTCGGCGGGGGCGCGGGCCGGATGAAGAGCGCGCGCAGGGCCGATTCCTGCTGACCGGCGAGACGGCCCAGCTCCGCGGCCTCGCCGCCGAGTTCCTGGCCGCGGCGCTGGACCAGCGCCAGGACCTGCAGGACCGAGTCGTGGACGTCGCGCGCCAGCCGGTCGCGTTCGCGCTGCGCCGCCTCCATCTCGACGGCCCGCTGCATGCGTTCCTCCGCCTGTTTGGCCAGCCGCGCCACGTGACCCACCACCACGCCCGTCATGAACAGCAGCACCGCGCCGTTGATCAGGACGGGCGCGTCGGGCCCGCGGACCCGCAGCCACAGGTCCGCCGCCGCGACGACGGCCGCGGCCACCGTGCCGAGCCGCCGCCCGCCGTGCACCGCCCAGGCCAGCACCGGGCCGGCGATCCAGGTGGCCGGGACCGGCATGGTGCCCTCCCCGGGCGGCCGGGCGCCTTCCACGTACGGCGAGGCGAGCAGGCAGGCCACGGCCACCAGGAGGTCGAGCACGAGCAGCGGCCATCGGCGCAGCGCCTCGACGGAGTAGGCGAAGATCGCCGCGGCGGTCCACAACCCCATGACGCCGATCACCAGCCACCCGGTGAGCGGCTCGGCGTACCCCCGGTGCTGCGCCAGCAACACGGCGGCGTACAGCAGCGAGGCGACGCGGAACACCGCTATCGCTCGCCAGAACGGCCTTTCGATGCCCATGAGCCCTTCTCATGTTCCGACATGACAAGTTGACAGATAGTCGAGATATCCATGTGAATGGGACAGGTCAACTGGCAGAATCCGGTGCACCCTAATGCAAGGAAACTGACTAAATGTCCGCTGTTAACCATTTCGTCCACGGCCCGCTCACGCCAGTCCTCGCCTACGTGATGTCGTGCATGGGGTCGATGCTCGGACTGCGGCTGACCGCCCAGGCGCACGCCTCCCGAGGCGCCTCGCGGATGCGCTGGCTGCTCGGAGCGGCCATCTCCATCGGTGGCACCGGCATCTGGGTCATGCACTTCGTCGCCATGATGGGTTTCGAGGTCGAGGGCACCCAGATCAAGTACGACGTGCCGCTCACCGTCGCCTCCGCCGTGGTGGCCATCGTGGTCGTCGGCACCGGCCTGTTCCTGGTCTCGTACGGCGGGGGCCGCGTGCTCGCCCTGCTCGGCGGCGGCCTGCTGACCGGCCTGGGCGTGGCCAGCATGCACTATCTCGGCATGTACGCGATGAACATGTCCGCGCACGTCTCCTATGACCGCAAGATCGTGGCCGCCTCCGTCCTCATCGCCGTGGTCGCCGCGACCGTGGCCCTGTGGTTCACGCTGCGGGTCAAGCGCGCCGTCTGGATCACCGGCGCGGCGCTGGTCATGGGCGTGGCCGTCTCGGGCATGCACTACACCGGCATGTACGCGATGCTGGTCACGGTCGACGCCGAACCCTCCCCCGTGCCCGGCGCCGACGCCCTCGACTTCCTCGTGCCGCTCATGACCGTGATCAGCCTGATCACGCTGACCATGCTGCTCATGGTCATCCTGTCGCCGTCGGAGGAGGAGCTGCACGAGGACGCCGAGCTCGTGGCCCGGCTGGAGCTGCGCAGGCGCGCCACCCACCAGCAACAGACCCTCCCCGCTCCCCCGCGGCCCGTCCAGCAGCGGCCCGTTCGCCCGCAGCCCGTCCGGACGCAGCCGATCTTCGGCGCACCCGTTCCGGAGCCGCAGCCGATCTTCGAAACGCCTGGATCCCCGACGCAGCAGGGGTTCCCGCAACAGCCGACTCGTCCCCAGACACGCCGGAGATAGTTGCAAATCCACTTGAGCCCTGCTCATACTCCCTTATTCACATTTAAGGGACGTGTGGGCTTATGTCACCGATTGACCACTTCTCTCATGGGCCGCTGACCCTCCTCCTGGCCTATGCCATGTCCAGTGTGGGCTCCATGCTCGGCCTGCTGCTGACCTCGCGGGCCCGGCTGGCCGGCGGCAGGGATGCCCGGTTCTGGCTGGCCGGCGCGGCGGTCGCCATCGGTGGCACCGGCATCTGGACCATGCACTTCATCGCCATGATGGGCTTCTCGGTGCAGGGCACGATGATCCGCTACGACATGCCGCTCACCGCGGCCTCCGCGGTGCTCGCGGTCGTGGTGGTGGGCGCCGGGCTGTTCGTGGTGTGGCGGGGCGGCGAGCGCGCCCCGTACCTGCTCAGCGGCGGCGTCCTGACCGGTGTCGGCGTGGCCGGCATGCACTACCTGGGCATGTACGCGATGAACATGGCGGGGGACGTGAGCTACGACCCGCTGCTCGTCGCGCTGTCGGTGCTCATCGCGATCGCCGCGGCCACCGTCGCGCTCTGGTTCACCCTGCGGGTCCGCGGCGCGGTCAAGATCGGTGGCGCGGCCCTGGTCATGGGTGTCGCGGTGACGGGCATGCACTACACGGGCATGTACGGGATGTCGGTGCGCGCGCACAGCCCGTCGGCGCCGATCCCCGGCGCGCCGGCCATCGACTTCCTGCTGCCGTTGATCGTCGGGATCAGCGTGATCACCATGGGGCTGCTGCTCGCCGTCATGCTCTCGCCCTCGGAGAAGGAGATGCGCGGGGAGGCGGAGTTCCTCGCCCGGCTGGAGGGCCGCGGCGGGCCGGAGACAGCCGCCGGGCCGAAGGAACGCGGCGGGGGCGCGCCGGATGTGGATCTCTTCGGCACGCCCCGCTCTTGATCTATGTCCTAGGTACGGCCTGCGGCGCGTAGGTGGGCCGCCGACTCGTCGCGGCGCAAGCCGTACCTCGAGGGGGTTGTAGCGGAAACCCCGCTGATTCAGAAGGTACGGCCGCCCGCTTGCAGGCCGCTTTCAATCAGCCGAAGAACACCTCGGCCTCCGCGTACCGGGACACCGGCACCGTCTTGAGCTCGGCCGTCGCCACGTCGAGCCCGACGCGGACCATGTCGGTGCCGCGCAGCGCCACCATCTTGCCGTAGTCGCCCTCGTGCACCGCGTCGATCGCCTGCAGCCCGAACCTGGTCGCCAGGACCCGGTCGTAGGCGGTCGGGGTGCCGCCGCGCTGGATGTGGCCGAGCACGGTGGTGCGGGCCTCCTTGCCGGTGCGCTTCTCGATCTCCTTGGCCAGCACCTCGCCGATGCCGCCGAGCCGCACGTGGCCGAACGAGTCGAGCTCGCCGGCCTGCAGCGCCATCTGGCCCTCGACCGGGTGCGCGCCCTCGGCGACCACGAGGATCGGCGAGTAGCGGGTGCGGAAGCGCGACTCGACGTATTCGCAGACGCGGTCGATGTCGAACGGCCGCTCGGGGATGAGGATGACGTTGGCGCCACCCGCCATGCCCGCGTGCAGCGCGATCCAGCCCGCGTGCCGGCCCATGACCTCGCAGATGAGCGCCCGGTGGTGGGACTCGGCGGTGGTGTGCAGGCGGTCGATGGCCTCCGTCGCGATGTTGACCGCGGTGTCGAAGCCGAAGGTGTAGTCGGTGCCCGACAGGTCGTTGTCGATCGTCTTGGGCACGCCGACGACCTTGACGTCGCGGTCGTAGAGCTGCTTGGCGACGCCGAGGGTGTCCTCGCCGCCGATGGCGATCAGCGCGTCGACGCCGGTGGCCGCCAGGTTCTCCTTGATGCGGTCGACGCCCCCCTCGATCTTGATGGGGTTGGTCCGCGAGGAGCCGAGAATGGTGCCGCCGCGCGGGAGGATGCCCCGGACGGCCTGAATGTCCAGCGGCATCGTGTCGCCTTCGAGCGGGCCGCGCCAGCCGTCACGGAACCCGACGAACTCGTGACCGTAGACGCTCACCCCCTTGCGCACGACCGCCCTGATCACCGCGTTGAGACCGGGACAGTCGCCGCCTCCGGTGAGCACTCCGATTCGCATGACGGGTTCCTCCTATGGGTTTCTTGCCATTAGTGAAAACATCAGTCCTTCTCAGCTTTGTCTGAGATGGTCGATACGTGAAGCTCTCGGAGTGGGCGCGGCGGAACGGGGTGCATTACCAGACCGCCTGGCAGTGGGCGCGGGACGGGAAGATGCCGGTCCCGGTGGTCAAGACCGCGACCGGTAGGTACATGGTCCTGGATCGGACGGCGGAGGTCACGGGACGGACGGTGGCGTACTGCCGTGTCTCCGGCACCGACCAGCTGGCCGAGCTCGACCGGCAGGCGGGACGGGTGGTCGCCGCGGCTACCGGGATGGGCCTGACGGTCACCGAGGTCGTCGGCGAGGTCGGCTCGGGCATGGACGGCGACCGGCCGAAGCTCGCCCGGCTGCTGCGCGACGCGTCGGTGGGCGTGATCGTGGTCGAGCGCCGCGACCGGCTCGCCCGGTTCGGGCTGGAGCAGCTGTCGGCCGCGCTGGAGGCCACCGGCCGTCGCATCGTGGTCATCGACGACACCGAAGGCGGCGAGGGCGCCATCCCCGGCGCCCGGGTCGATGACGAGCTGCTGCGGGACATGGCCGAGGTCCTCACCTCGCTCTGCGCCCGCCTGTACGGCCGGCGCTCGGCCGCCCGCAGGGCCAGAGCCGCCCTCCGGGCCGCCTTCGAGGCAGCGTGAGGCGGCGCATGTCCCCGGACGACCGGGGCGCATGCCGATGGGGCCGGCACGAGGATCAACAAGATTCTCCGAACGCTTTCACAACCAGCATCGCATTCTGCCCGCCCGCGCGGGCAGTGGTCTAGACCAAATCGCGAGCGTAGCGAGCGAAACCCCTTCCGGGAGGCGATTTCGTGAGTGTGTTGGCCATCGACGCCGGGACGACAGGGGTGACGGCGCTCGTCGTGACCGAGGACGGCCGGATCGAGTCCAAGGGCTACGAGGAGTTCGCCCAGCACTTCCCCGAACCCGGCTGGGTCGAACACAACCCCGAGGACATCTGGCAGGCCACACTGAGCGCCTGCGCGGCGGCTCTGCGCGCGGCCACGTCCAGGCCGGCCTGCCTCGGCATCACCAACCAGCGGGAGACCGCGGTCCTGTGGGACCGGCGCACGCTGGCCGCGCCACGCCGCGCGATCGTCTGGCAGGACCGGCGCACCGCGGGCATCTGCGAGCGGCTGCGCTCGGCCGGCCACGAGCCGCGCGTCTCGGAGCTGACCGGCCTGCGGCTCGACCCCTACTTCACCGCCTCGAAGCTGTCCTGGCTGGCCGAGCACGACCAGGGCTCCTGGGAGGGCGTGCTGTCGGGCGACGTGGTGGTGGGCACCGTCGACTCCTACCTGATCGCCCGGCTCACCGCGGGCGCGCGCCACGTGACCGACTCCTCCAACGCCTCGCGCACCCTGCTGTACGGCCTGGCGTCCGGATCGTGGGAGCCCGAGCTGTGCGAACTGTTCGGGGTGCCCGAGTCCGCCCTGCCGGAGATCGTGCCCAGTTACGGCCCGATCGGCCGTACCGACCCCGGCGTGTTCCTCGGGCTCGACCTGCCGATCAGCGGCGTGGCGGGCGATCAGCAGGCGGCGCTGTTCGGGCAGACGTGCTTCCGGGTGGGCGAGGTGAAGTGCACCTATGGCACCGGCTCGTTCATCCTGACCAACACCGGCGAGGAGATCGTCCGCTCCGACGCGGGTCTGCTCACCACCGTCGCCTGGCAGACGCCGTCGGGAGACATCACGTACGCGCTGGAGGGCTCGGTCTTCGTGACCGGCGCGGCCGTGCAGTGGCTGCGCGACGGGCTGGGGCTGATCGGCACCGCGCCGGAGTCGGAGGCGGTGGCCCGCACGGTGCCCGACAGCGGCGGCGTGGTGTTCGTGCCCGCCCTGACCGGGCTCGGCGCGCCGTACTGGGACCCGGAGGCGCGCGGCCTGATCACCGGCATCACCCGCGGTACCACCAGGGCCCACCTGGTCAGGGCGACACTGGAGGCGATCGCCTTCGAGGTGCGCGACGTGGTCGAGGTGATGACGAGCGGGTCCGCACTGACGTCCCATGGCGCCGGCGCGCCGGTGCTCAAGGCCGACGGCGGGGCCAGCGGCAACGACCTGCTCATGCAGGTGCAGGCGGACCAGCTCGGCACGGTCGTGGAGCGGCCGGTGGTCCAGGAGACGACCGGGCTGGGAGCGGCGTTCCTGGCGGGTCTCGGCTCGGGCGTCTGGGGGTCGGCGGACGAACTGCGCGAGACGTGGCGGCTGGACCGCCGTTTCGAGCCGGGAACCCGCGACGACGCCGCGTACGAGCGATGGCGGGCGGCCGTCGCACTGGCATCTGACTCCCGGCGATGCTCACGAACCGGGTCGGGATAGGCCTGTCCCCTGCCGGCCACTACGTCGTGACCAGACGTAACGAACTCCACCAGGTGCTGAACTCCGTCACCGCGCAGGCGCACACCCTGCCCGCGGGGCAGTACCCGATGAGCTTCAGCCCGGACAACGAATATCTCCTCGTCCGGCAGCAGGATGGCACGTCCGCCGTCTATTCGACCGAAACCTGGGGCGTGGTCCGGACGGGGCCACGAGCCGCGTACTTCCCCGCGCTCCACGCGAATGGGACGACGATCGCCTACCTCGCCTCGGACCCTTTCGGCAAGGAACCTGACTACATCCGCTTCCTGGACCTGGCCGGCGGACCGGTCAGCTCCCCCATCAAGCTTCCCGCCGGCGAAGACGGCAACGGGCTGCTCTGGGACCGGGCGAACCACCTCGACATTCTGACCAGGGCCCATTCCGGACACGACCTCGTTTGGCGCTGGCGCAGGGTGAACGACGGCATGCGGCTGCTCGACACCTTCGCGCAGCCGCCGAGCGAGACAAGCGTCGATGACGAACTCGATGTCTTCACCGGGGTGCTCGACTACTGAGATTCCTGGCGTGTGACCGCTCGCGTCAGTTGTCACCGACTGGTCAGCGTGAGCTTGGCAGGAAGGGTGTTCAACCCTCGGCAGTTGTCACTCCTTGCTCGAGCTATCTGTCACCAGGTGCAGTTCACGAATGCCGCACCAAGCCCGCTCGCCCTCCTGACCGTGCATCCCGAAGGTGACAACAAGCGGCCCGGTCTGCCCGGCAAAGCGGCACGACTCCAGCTGCTGACAGCGATCTGCCGCATGACCATAGAATCTTGATCGTTCGGCTCGGAGGACGCCGACAAGGCGGAGAAACGAGGCGGGATGAGGCCACAAGCCGAGGCGATGCGTGACATCGAGCGGCAGCGCCTGCGTTCACTGGTCACAGGAGACATGGAAGCCGCGGACGTCCTGCACGCGGATGACTATCAGCTGATCACTCCGCGCGGCATCGCTCTGTCGAAGGCGGAGTACCTCGGCGAGATCGCTTCGGGACAACTTCGCTACCAGGTGTTCGAGGCTGTCTCCGACATCGTCGTACGCAGCAGCGACCAGCTGGCCATCCTGCGGTACCGCGCGCGGATCGACGTTTCCGCAGATCACGGAGACCTGCTGTCCCTTACCTGCTGGCATACCGATTGCTACGAGCTGCGCGAGGGACGCTGGCAGGCCGTGTGGTCTCAGGCGACCGCAGCGGACTGATCTCTTCCGGCTTCACCAAGCGGAGCGCCCGCTGAGTTGACCTTGGTGACAAGTATCGCGAGTGGCCACCTAGCGTCAACCTAGGGTTGACGGTCTAAAATCGTCAACCTATGGTTGACCCATGGATCAGACCGTACGTCTCGACGACCTCATCAACGCGATCAAGAGCCGTCACCCCGACGATGACCCCCTGGGCCAGCTCTCCGACGCCGTGACGCTGGGCGAGCACCTCGGCGAGGTGGCCGACCACCTCATCGGCCACTTCGTCGACAGGGCCCGGCACTCCGGCGCCTCCTGGACCGAGATCGGCCGCAGCATGGGCGTGACCAAGCAGGCCGCTCAGAAGCGGTTCGTGGCCAAGGAGGGCGGCTTGGCCGAAGACATCATCGCCCGCGCCTACGGCCGCTACACCAACAAGGCCCGCAACGTCATCGTGGAGTCCGAGAAGGCGGCCCAGAGCTCGGGCAGCGACCACATCGAGCCCGAGCACCTCGTCCTCGGGCTGCTGCGCGAGCCGGATGCGCTGGCGGCCAAGACCATGGTGACGCTCGGCGCGCCGCTGGAGCGGGTCGAGGAGGTCATGAAGGCCTTGCTCCCCCCGGCGAGCGAGAACGCGCCCGGCAAGCCGCCCTTCGCCCCGCAGACCAAGAAGGCCCTGGAGCTGACGCTGCGCGAGGCGCTGCGGCTCGGCCACAACTTCATCGGCACCGAGCACATGCTGCTCGGCGTGCTGTCGCTCGGCGAGGGGACGGCCGCGATCGCGCTCGACGGGCTCGGCGTGACCAAGGAGGCCGCCGAGTCCGAGATCAAGCGACTGCTCGCCGAACTCCTCCTCGGGCGCGACAAGAAGTCCTAGGGTGCCCCCGCCGGGCCCTGGGCGAACCTGGTCAGGATGTTGCGCGTCGCGTGGCGGGTGAAGGGGGCGGCGGCCTTGGTCACTCCATGGCCGCACCGCCTTCCCCGCATCCCGCACACCCAGCGCATCGTGCCCGAGGCGAACACCCCGGCTCCTCCCGGGGCCGTGTAGTAGGTGCTGTCGGAGGTCGTCGCCCGGCCGCCGCAGTCGACCGGCGAATGGGCGAGCACCTTGACCTTCCGCGGCGAATCGGTGGACACCTTGTCCGTCTCGACGCCCGCCAGGCCGGGGAAGCTCCTGCCCCGGGTCCCCTCGAAGATCCAGTGGCCGGGCCTGCGCACCACGTAGGTCGCTTCGGCGGGGAAGCAGTCGTACTGCTGCCCCACCAACGTGCTCTCCGGCGCGGACGCGCGCCAGAGCGGGCACTGGGTCTCCTTGTCGCACATGATCATCCGGCCGTACAGCCCGATCCGCCAGTAGACGGCGTTGGCACCGAGGAAGGCCAGGTTCGTGCCGGCGTCGCGGGCGCGGGTGACGGCGGCACGCATGCCGGGCGACCAGTACTCGTCATGCCCCAGAGACACCACGGCCCTGGCCCCGTCCAGCACGCCGGGCCGCAGGTCCAGGCTGGTCAGGTAGGCCAGCGGCACCCCGCTCCGCTCGGCCACCGCGATCGCGGACCGCTCGAAGTCGAGGAAGAGCCGCGCGCCGGAGGTGTCGTAGGGCCGGTCGAAGGTCACCTTGCGCGAGCGTGTGTCGAACCCGCCCGGGCCCTGGTAGAGGCTGCGACCGCCCCACAGGTTGTACGCCTGCCAGGTGGTCACCGCGTTGACCAGCACCACCCGCCCCCGCGTCGAGGCCGAGCGCACGGTGATCGGGACGTAGCGCTGGCCGCCGGTGGAGGCGTCGAGGCGTACCAGGTAGGCGCCCTCCCGCCAGCCGGTGGTGTCGACGGTGAGCGAGGGCTTCCAGTGGGCGGCCGTGACCATGCCCTCCACCGTCTGGGGCGGCGCCTGGCGTACCCCTGGGAGCCGGCCGGAGCGCCACACCTCGGCCGGGCGGGCGCCCATGCGGAAGGCGTACGCGGTGAAGTGCGGCGCGGTCGTGGAGACGCGCATCCGGAACCGCTCGCCGGGCAGCACGCTGACGCGGTCGGCGTATCCCTCGATCTCGTGCTCCGCGCCGCGCTCGGTGATGCGCCAGCGCGCCGGCCGGGCGGCGGGCGGGTCGGCGGGCGGGCTGACTTGCGGAGCCGTGACCGGAGGTGACGGGTGAGCCGGGGCGGCGGGGACTCCGCCGCACGCGGTCACCAGCAGGATCAGGACGATGAGGGACTTTCGCACAGCGCACCATGATCACGACCGGCCGCCCTCCGGGCCGGCGACTTGGCGAAGTCCTTACGCGGGCAGCACGCAAGAAGGGCTGTCGACCTCCAGCACCTGCCCGGTCGGCTCTGGCACGCCGTCCTTCAGCGCGAACTCGGTGACCACTCCCGAATGCTGGTTGGCCACGTACAGGCGGTCGCCGTCGATGGCGAAGTGCCGGGGCCACTCGCCGCCCGACGGCACCTCGGCCACCAGCGACAGGTCGTCGGCCCGCAGCACGGTGATCGTGTCGGGGCCGCGGTTGGCCACGTACAGGAAGTCCCCGTCGAGATCGAGGTGGGAGGGATGGTTGACGCCCTCGGCCCGTGAGGCGAGGGTGCCCGCCGACTTCTCGCCGTCGATGAGCGTGACGATGCCGTCGAGCTCGCCCACGACGTACAGGCGCGAGCCGGAGAAGACCATGTGGCGCGGCCCGGTGCCCGGGGTCAGGCGCAGCGGCTCCAGCGCCTCGCCGTCGGGCCGGTAGCGGCGGATCTGGTCGGTGCCCAGGTCGGAGACGTACAGCAGGCCGTCGTGGAAGACCGTCTGGTGGGCGTGCGGGCCCTGCTGGCGCTCGGGGTGCGGTCCGGAGCCCTCGTGGCTCAGCACGATCGGGCGGCCCTCGAACGCGCCGCGGGAGTCGAGGTGATGCAGGCTCACCACACCGTCGCCGTAGTTGGCGACGGCGAGCAGCGTGCCCTCCGGATCGACCGCCACGTGGCAGGGGCTGTCGCCCATGCTGGGCCGCTCGTCCAGCGGGAGGAGCGCTCCCTCTTCGACGCTGAACGCGGTCAGCCAGCCCTGGGCCAGCTCGCCCACCGCGTACAGCACCGGCAGCTTCGGGTGCGCTGCCAGGAACGAGGACGAGGTGAGTCGGGTCAGCTCTCCGCCGGGGGTGACGATGCCAGGCCCATATCCGCCTATATACAGGTGCTTCACAGAAGGCATCTTCTCATGGTTGACTGCGGCAATGAGTTCGTTGACAAAGGCAAGGGTTTCCGAGATCAGGGCCTTCAACCGGTTCTATACGAAGGTCATCGGCGTTCTGCAAGCCGGAATGCTCGACTCTCCGTACTCGCTGACCGAGTGCAGGGTGCTGTTCGAGCTCGGGCACGCGGGCCGGCTGGAGACGGGCGAGCTGCGCGCCCTCCTCGGCCTCGACGCGGGCTACCTGAGCAGGATCCTGACCCGTCTCGAGGGCGACGGGCTGATCTCCAGGGAGCGCTCGGCCGCGGACGCCCGCAAGCAGCTGGTCCGGCTCAGCGCGGCGGGCGCCGAGTCGTACGGCCAACTGGACGTGCGGTCGGACGAGGAGGCCGAGCGGCTGCTGACCTCGCTGCCGGAGCAGGGACAGGAGCGCCTGATCGCCGGCATGGCCACGATCAGGGCGCTGCTGGAGGGCACCGGCGAGCGCGAGCCGTACGTGATCAGGCCCCTGCGGACCGGCGACCTGAGCTGGGTCGTCTACCGGCACGGCGTCCTCTACAGCCAGGAGCAAGGCTGGGGCATGGACTTCGAGCGGCTGGTCGCCAGGATCATCGGCGCGTACGACCCGGCGCGCGACATGGGCTGGATCGCCGAGGTGGGCGGGGAGCCCGCCGGGTGCGTGTTCTGCGTCCGCGAGGACGACACCACCGCGCGGCTCCGGCTGCTGCTCGTCGAGCCGTCGGCCCGCGGGCTGGGCCTGGGTGGACGGCTCGTCGGCGAGTGCCTGCGCCACGCCAAGGCCGAGGGCTACAAGCGGATCACGCTGATGACCCGCGACTGCCTGGTCAGCGCGCGGCGCATCTACCAGGCCGCCGGGTTCGAGCTGGAGTCGGAGCACAAGGGGACCGAGAACGGGATCGAGTTCACCGAGCAGGAGTGGAGCCGCGACCTCTAGGCCACCAGTTGAGCGGTCCGGCCAGGCGCATCAGGCTGGGCACCAGCACGGCCCTGATCACGGTGGCGTCGACGAGCACGGCGGCGGCCATGCCGACCCCGAGCATCTGCACGAACGCGACCTGGGCGGTTGCGTAGGCGGCGAACGACAGCGCCAGGATGCCGCCCGCCGCCGTGATCAGCGGCGCCCCGCGCTGGAGCCCGGCGGCCACCGCCTCGTTCGTGTCACCTGTCCGGTCGTACTCCTCCTTGATCCGCGACAGCAGGAACACCTCGTAGTCCATCGACAGCCCGTAGGCGACGCAGAGCATGAGGACGGGGATGCTCGCGTCGAGCGTGCCCGTCGGGGTGAAGCCGAGCAGGCCCGACAGGTGGCCCTGCTGGAAGACCCAGACGATCGCCCCGAACATGACGCCCAGGCTGAGCACGTTGAGGACGGTCGCCTTGAGCGGCAGGATCAGGCTGCGCGTCATGAACAGCAGCAGCACGAACGTCACACCCAGCATCAGCGCGATCACCAGCGGCAGCCGGTCGACCACCGAGGCGCGGTAGTCGGCCAGCTCGGCCGGATAGCCGCCGACCAGCACCTCGAACGGCGCGTCGACCGCCCGTACGGCCTCCACCAACTCCACCGGGTCGCCGGACAGCGACGCGGCCGACGGCACCACCGACAGCCAGGTGCCCGCGCTCCCGGCGAACCGGACCGGATCGCCGTCGCCCGCCCGCGCCCCGCCCGTGAAGGACCCGGCGGCGGAGTCGACCTGGGCGACGCCGGGCAGCCTCGACAGCCGCACCGCGTAGCCCGCCACGTCCGTGGCGGCTCCCCGGGACACGATCTGGATCGCGTCGGTCTCCTCGGCGGGGAAGCCCTGGCGGATCACCTCCTGCACCTGCCGCGCGGGCGCCTCGGCCGGCAGGATCCGGTCGTCGGCGGCGCCGAAGCGCAGGCTCAGGAACGGCGAGGCCAGCACGAGCAGCAGCACCGTGGCCGCGCCCCCGAAGATCAACGGCCTACGCATCACCCGTGTGGCGAGCCCGTGCCAGAACCCGTCCGGCCGCTCGGCCCGTTCCCGCCGCGGCAGCATCCCGCCGCCCGCCGAGGCGAGGACGGCCGGCAGCACCAGCACCGCCACGACCAGGCCACCGGCGACCACGGCGATGCCCGCATAGGCGAACGAGCGCAGGAAGCCGAAGGGCAGCGCGAACAGTACGGCCAGAGAGGCCGCCACAGTGAGACCGCTGAAGATCACCGTACGGCCGGCGTGCTCGACGGCTCCGGCCACGGCTTCGGCCCGGCCCGCGCCGCGCCGTACCTCTTCACGGAAGCGCGAGATCACGAACAGGCAGTAGTCGATCCCCAGCCCCAGGCCCATCGCCAAGGTGAGGTTCAGAGCAAACGTCGATATATCCGCAAATATCAGGACGCCGCGCAGCAGCGCGAGCCCGATCACCATCGCGAACACCCCGGCCAGGATCGGCACCAGCGCGGCCAGCGCCCGGCGCAGGTAGAGCCAGAGCAGCACGAACGCCAGCGGGAAGATGACCAGCTCGGCCCGGACGAAGTCCTGCCTGGCCAGCGGCACGGTCTGCCGGAACACCTCCTCCCCGCCCCCGGCCCGCACCTGGAACGGCCCATTCCCGCCCCCCACCTCGAACGGCTCGCCATCGCCGGTGATGCGTGGCACGAGCTCAGGAAGCACCCGTGTCCGCACGTGGTCGGCGTCGCCGGGCACGCGGACCAAGATCAGCGCCTGCCTTCCGTCCGCGCTGCGCAGCGTCGCGGGCCTGCCCCGCGACCAGTAGGACGCGGCCTCCGCCACGCCGCCGGAGCGGGCGACGCGCGCGGTCAGCTCCTGCCCGGCGGCCGCGTTGGCCGGGTCGTCGACGGTGCCGGTCTTCGCGGTCAGCAGGAAGACCAGGTCCGGGCTGCCGGTGCGGAAACGCTCGGCCAGCTCGGCCTGGGCCCGGTCGGACTCCGAGCCGGGCGCGTCGAACCTGGACAGCGACAGCCGCGGCACCGCCCCCGCGGCCAAGGCTCCGGCGATCACGAACGCGACGAGGGCCAGCGACAGCACCAGCCGGCGCCGCCGTACCAGGAGGAACCCGAGCCTGCGGAGCGGCGGCCCGGTCGAGCGCGGCCCTGCCTGTGCCATGGTTTCGGTCTTCATAGGTTCTCCCCGACGAAATTCGGTAAACTACTCGTGTTTTTTCCGCCTCATCAGAAATACAAGTAGATGCTCGCATTTGTCAAAGTGGTGTGCCATGACTGAGCGCACGGTGCGCCGGCAGGCGCGCGGGCTCAAGCGCATGGCGGAGATCCTCGACGCGGCCGAGGTGGTGATCGCCGATGCCGGCTACCCCGCCATGACGACGAACCAGGTCGCCGCCCAGGCCGGGCTGTCACCCGGGTCGCTCTATCAGTTCTTCCGCAACAAGGAGGAGATCCTCGACGGGCTGGTGTCCCGCTACACCGACGAACGGGCGGAGTTCTGGGCCGAGCGGCTGTCGGCCGTCACGCCGGACCTGCCGCTGGAGACGCTGGTCGGGCAGGTCGTGGACCAGAGCGTGGCGTTCAAGGCGCACTCGCCCGCCTACTGGGCCGTGATGCACGGCTCGGCGACGGGCGACAATCTGGCCGAGGCGGCCAACCGCCTGCATGAGGCGGTCGGCGAACAGGTGGCCGCCATGCTGCTGCGGCGCGCCCCGGACCTGGATCCCGCGCGGGCGCGCCTCATGGCCGCGATGGCGGTGGCGATGGTCTCGACCGTCATGGCGCTGATCTCCACGGCCGAGCCCACACGGGCGGCGCAGCTGATCGAGGAGCTGAAGGTCGCGCTGGTGCGGTACCTGAGGTAGTTGTTCTGTCTTGTGCAGTTGGTGACGCGGCCAGCGGGTGGTCGGCCGCTCAGCGCGGCGTATCGGCCAGTGCGGAGCCTCCCGGTCAGCCGGGGTGGAGAGGCTCAGGCCGGCGATCGGGCCGTCGAGGCCCAGGACCGCGGCGATGTCAGCCCGGCTGCCAGGTTCGTGATCGCGGGTGTACCCGGCGGTGGACTTGTCCCCGCGACACGTTTCCAGCCCCGGAAGCCGTCCGGGGGTCACGCGCTGAGGTCCCTCAGGCGCGGAAGGGGCCGGCCACTTCGAAGGTGTGGCCGTTGTCGCGGCCCTGTCTGGCCGAGAAGTAGAGTCGGCCGCCGCCGGGAGCGAACGCCAGTCCCGTGAGCTCGGCCCCGCTCGGGCCGCCGAGCTTGAGGAACGGCGTGACCTCCCGGTCGGGCGTGATGAGGTCGATCTGCGTCGACTGCCTGGCGACGTACAGGTCGCCCGACGGTGCCGCGGTGATGGCGCGTACGCCGTCGCAGATCCGGTCGAGTGTGGAGGTCTCGGCGTCGTAGGCCCACAGGCCGCTGTCGCCCTCGGTGGTGAAGTAGCAGACGCCGCCCGCGTAGTGGCAGCCCTCGCCGCCGTCGAAGTGGCGGGCGTCCTCTATCTGGTGGCGCGTGGCCTTGAGCAGGGCGGCGGGCGAGGGCACCGGCTTCCAGTCGCCGCCGTCGCAGAGCACCTCCAGGGTGCCCTCGGTGAGATCGCCCCAATCGCCCGGCCTGAACCGGTAGAAGCACCCGTCGGGCTCTCCCTCCGTCAGGTAGACGACCTGCCGGTCGGGGTCGCAGGCGGCGGCCTCATGCTTGAAGCGGCCCATGGCCAGGCGGGGGCGCCCGGCGCGGGTGCCGTACGGGTCGCATTCGAAGACCCGGCCGCGGTGGCCGAGCTCGCACGAGAGCCAGCTGTCCCACGGCGTCGCGCCGCCCGCGCGGTTGAGGTCGGTGCCGGACAGGATGCGGTACGCGTCCGCGATCGAACCGTCGGCACGGAAGCGGAGCGCGGACGCGCCGCCGAGCAGCGGCAGCTCGGAGTTGGACACATAGATCCAGCCGGTGTCATCGGGGAAGCACGCGCCACCGTCGGGCGCCGCGTGCCAGGTCAGCCCGGCCACCTTCTGGCCCGAGCGGGCCACGATCCGGCCGCTGAACCCCCCGGGCAAGGCCAGATCGTCGCCGCCGGGCGGCTCCAGGGGGCCATATGGGCTCATCCCGCCCTGCCGAAGCGGACCCGTGCGGAGGAGCGTCTTGCTGGACATCGTGGAGCCTCCCTCTAAGTGCCACGCTAGTCGACCTCACCGACATGAATGCCAGGGATGTGCGAGATCAAACTCTGCGCGAACCTCAGGCGTGATCCAGCGACATCGGCACGGTTGCCACCAGTACCGCCCACTTCAGCACCGCTCACTTCAGCACGGCGAACCAGCGGTCGGCCTCACTGTGGCAGCCGGGACCTCCGCAGTGTCCGCCGCGCAGAAACCTCTGCCCCGCATCGGCCACCGTCTCCGCGATCCCCGCGCACGCGGGTGGGGATCGCGGAGGGCAGGGGGTTGTCGAGCGCGACGGCGGCCCGTCCGGCCGTCGCGGTGAGGCTGAAGGCCGGGTCAGAGCGGGCGGGCTCCCGGGCCGGTGCATGGTGCCGAGGTCAGCTCTGGGCCTGGAACATCCAGTGCTGTTTGTCGATGTCCTGAGCCACGGCGATGAGCCGGTCCTGGGAGACGGGGTCCGGCTCGTCGGTCGCGGCGATGCGCTCGCGCATCCGGTTGCCGATGCTCTCCAGGATGTCCGTCATCGTCGCCACGACCTTGCCGTCCTCGATCCAGCCGTTCTCCGGCTGCGAGAGCTTGGTGGACTTGGCGACGGTGGCCGCGCGGCCGTCCGGGCTGAGTCCCAGGGCGACGGCGCGTTCGGCGATGGTGTCGGCGTGCTCGCGGGCCAGGGCGGTGAGCTCGTCGAGCTGGAGGTGGATCTGCCGGAAGTGCGGGCCGGTCAGGTTCCAGTGCATCTGCTTGGCGAGCAGTGAGAGATCGATGAGATCGACCAGTGCTCCCTGGAGGGCCGTCGCGACCGTGTTCTTCGCGTCGCCCGAGAGCGGACCGGTGATCGTAGCCATGATGTGTTCCTCCCCGTGGTTCGACATCAGGGTCTTTTGCGTAGAACACCCCACTTACCCGCAGCCTTCCGATTGACACTGCAATAATGACAGTGTAATTGTGAAGGTATGAGCGACACCTGGACCATCCGCGAGCTGGCGGAGCGCGCCGCCGACGCGTTGCGCGCCCATGCGCAGCCGCTCAACGGCCGGGTCCGCGACGTGCCCGGGGAGCGCTTGATCAGGTGGTACACCACGATCGGCCTCGTCGACCCGCCGCTGACCAGGCGCGGCAGGATCGCCCAGTACGGCAGGCGGCACCTGCTGCAGCTCGTGGCGATCAAGCGGCTCCAGGCCGCCGGGCGGTCGATCGCGGAGATCCAGACCGCCCTGACCGGCGCGACGGACACCACCTTGGAGCGGACGGCCCACCCCGAAGGGCCGACCTCGGACGAGGACATTGCCGCAGTGGGGGCCGGCCTGATCCTCAGCGAGGAGGCTCGGGGTGCGGCGGGTCACCCGAACGGTGAGGCGTCCGAGACGGAGATGCCCCAGACGGAGACGCCCGAGGCGGCGGACCTCCTCGACGACTCGGCGGCCGGGTCCAGGAGCCCGCGTGGCCGCTTCTGGGCCGAACGTCCCACCGACGGCACCGGCACCGCCCTTCCGCATCCGCGCCCCGCCGACGCTCCCCATCCCTCCAGCGCCGCCCTGCCCCCTGGCGCCACCGCTCCCGCCGATACTCTCCCGTCCCCCAATGCGGCCATGCCCGCCGGCGTTGTCTGGTCTGCCGGCCCTCCCCCGCCCAGCGGTGCCGGCCGACCCGCGCGTGCCACCCAGCCCAGTGGGGCGCTGGTGCGTGGGGTCAGGCTCGCCGACGGGGTCACGCTCGTGCTCGACGGCGCCGGCCGTACCCCGGCTGAAGACGACATCCAGGCGGTACTCGCCGCGGCGGCGCCGCTGCTGGCGCTGCTCGAAGAGAGGAAGCTGATATGAAGATCACTTCGCTGGAGCCCACCCGGTGCCTGCCGGTGCCGGACGCCGGGTTCGGCGCGCTGCGGACCGCGCGCGGGAACCTGCCCCTGGAGAGCGTGGACGTGTCCGCCGACATTTCCGGATTGGTGGCCGGGGTCGAGGTGACGCAGGGCTTCCGCAATCCGTACGACGTCACGCTGGAGGCCACGTACGTCTTCCCGCTGCCTGACCGCGCGGCGGTGACGGGGTTCAGGATGGAGGCCGACGACCGGGTGATCGAGGGCGTGCTCAAGGAGCGCGGCCAGGCCAGGGCCGACTACGACCAGGCGCTGCGCGAGGGGAAGCGGGCCGCGATCGCCGAGGAGGACCGGCCCGACGTGTTCACGATCAGGGTGGGCAACCTGCTGCCCGGCGAGCGGGTGACGGTCAGGCTCACGCTGAGCCAGCCGCTGCCGTACGAGGACGGCGCGGCCACGTTCCGCTTCCCGCTGGTCGTCGCCCCCCGCTACATTCCGGGCACCCCGCTCGACGGCCCCGGCTCCGGTGACGGCACCGCGCCCGACACCGACGCGGTGCCCGACGCCTCACGGATCACGCCGCCGGTGCTGCTGCCCGGCTTCCCCGACCCCGTACGCCTGTCGCTGACCGCGACGATCGACGCCGCCGGGCTGGACCTGCGCGAAATGGCCTCCAGCCTGCACGTGGTCGAGGAAGAGGTCCGCGAAAAAGAGGTCCACGAAAAAGAGGTCCACGAAAAAGAGGGCCGCACGGTACGGCTGCGGCCCGGCGAGCGGCTGGACCGCGACTTCATCCTGCGGCTGTCGTTCGACGCCTCGACGGCGCTGCAACTGGACGGCGAGGGCGCGTTCTCGCTGACCGTGCTGCCCCCGGCGCTGGAGTCCCCGCGCGCGCCGCGTGACCTCGTACTGCTGCTGGACCGCTCGGGCAGCATGGGCGGCTGGAAGATGGTCGCCGCGCGCCGGGCCGCCGCGCGGATCGTCGACACGCTGACCGAGCAGGACCGGTTCGCGGTGCTGACGTTCGACTCGGTGGTGGAGCAGGCGTTCGAGGGGCTCGTGACGGCCTCGGACCGCAACCGCTACCGCGCTGTCGAACACCTCTCGCGAGTGGACGCCCGCGGCGGCACCGAGCTGCTGGAGCCGCTCCGCCAGGCCATCTCCCTGCTCCACGACCAGGCCGGGCGGGAACGCGTCCTCGTGCTGGTCACCGACGGGCAGGTGGGCCACGAGGACCAGATTCTGGAGCAGACCGGCGGCGCGCTGTCGTCGATGCGGGTGCACACCGTCGGCATCGACCGGGCGGTGAACGCCGGGTTCCTGGGCCGGCTGGCCGGCCTGGGCGCGGGCCGCTGCGAGCTGGTCGAGTCGGAGGACCGCCTGGACGCCGCTATGGAACAGATCCACCGGCGTATCGGTGCGCCCCTGGTGACCGACCTGTCGCTCAAGGACCTCGACGTGGAGCCCGGCACGGTCACCCACCTGGGCTCCATCTTCCCCGGCGTCCCGCTGCGGGTATACGGCCGCTACCGGAACGGCTCGTCGGTGACCGTACGCGGGCTGGCCTCGGGCACCCCGTGGGAGCAGCAGGTGACGGGCACCGTGGTCGACAACCCGGCGATCCGCGCCGTCTGGGCCCGCGCGTACCTGCGCGAGCTGGAGGACCGCTACGCCATGGGCGAGCACGAGCTGGAGGCGCAGATTGTCCGGGTCTCGCTGGAGAACGGCGTCCTGTGCCGCTTCACCGCCTATGTGGCGGTCGACACCAGGAAGGTGGCGGAAGGCGAGCCGGAGCACCGCGTCATCCAGCCTGTGGAGCCCCCGAGCGGCTGGGAGCTGCCGCAGAACCCGCCGATGATGCCCTTCATGGCCCAGGCCGCGGTGATGGCCGCGCCGTCGTTCCGCGCCATGTCGGTCCCCGACCCGGGCTTCGCCCCCGGCCAGGGCCACGGCTTCGCGGGCGGCGCCCAGGAGACGGGCGCTTCAGACATAGCCGCTCCGGGCGCTCCGGGCGCTCCGGGCGGTGGCGCGGGCCGCGGCTTTGGTGGCGGCTCGGCCGGTGGGCGGATGAGCCCGCCGCCGCCGTTCGCCCCGCCTCCGGCTCCGCGTCCGGGCGCATCCGGGCTGGAGTCGGTCAGGACGCAGCTGGTCGTCGAGCTCGACCGGCTCAAGGCGCTGGTCGGCGGTCCCGACCCGCTCTACCTGGCGGACCTGGGCTCCCGGCTCTCGGCGCTGGCCGCCTTCCTGGGCGGGCACTCGGAGCTGTCCGCCCTGGCCCAGGAGCTGCAGGCGGCGGAGCTGCCGGGCACCGACGCCGAAGCTCTGAGAACGCGCGCCATCGAGGTGCTCACCACACTCACCAGCGGATCGCCCTCTCCGAGCCCGTCCTCACCAAGTACGCCCCGCCGCCCGTTCTGGAAGCGCACCTGACAGGACCGGCGATCGACCCGTGGCGGTGTCCGGAAATTTCCGGACACCGCCACTACCGAGCATCGGACCGGACGCGGCTACAAGATCGGCGTCCACTCCTTGAGCAGCACCACCTCATACCCGTTCACCGCCGTATACGGATCGCGCCGGAGGATCTCCCCCAGCTCCCCCTCATCGCCCACCTCGTACACGTGCAACGCTCCACTGTCATCCGCCCACGGCCCCGCCGTCACCAACCGCCCCTCATCGCGAAGCACCCGCAGATGCTCCCGATGCGCGGGCCGGGCCGCCAGCCGCCTGGGGTCGCCGTCGAACGCCAGCTGCACCACGTATCTCGCCATACCCGCACGTTAGGCCCGCCATCGAGACGGCCGCCGCATCACCGGGCACAGCCGTGGTGTATCACCTGATACATGACGCACACGCTGGCCGCCCTCCCGATGTTCCGCGAGCTGGGCCAGGAGGGGCTGCGCAGGCTGGAGGCCGTGGCACGGCTGCGGCGCTATCCGGCGGGGCAGGTGCTCTGCACCGAGGGCGACCCGGCTGACCAGCTGATCGTCCTGCTCGACGGCCGGGTCAAGGCGGGGCGGGTGAGCGTGGACGGCCGGGAGGTGGTGCTGGCCGTGGACGCCGCGCCCGTGGCGTTCGACAAGACGACGCTCCTGGTGGAGGGCACGCACCGGGCCACGCTGACAGCCGTCACGCCGGTGGAGGTGGCCTACCTGCCGCGCGTGGCCGTACTGGAGGCGATCGCCACCGAGCCGTCGGTGGCGGCCCGGCTGATGCGTACGCTGGCCGAGACCGTGCGCGACCTCGACGAGCGGCTCACCGACGCGGTGGTGCTGGACGTCTCCGCGCGGGTGGCCAAGTGGCTGGTACGGCACAGCGAGGGCGGCCGGGTGCGGCTGCATGCCGGGCAGGCGGGGCTGGGTGCCGAGATCGGCGCGACCAGGGTGAGCGTCAACCGGGCCCTGCGCTCCTTCGAGCGCCGCGAGCTCGTCGAGATCGGCGACGGCGAGGTGACGGTGAAGGACGCAGAAGCGCTCGCCCGCATCGCGAAGACCACCCCGGCCGACACCGGCGGTAAAGTTCGCCGGAAATACGAATAGGCGTCTTTCGGAGTCCGGCGGCCTGTTCTATCGTCACCGTACATGGCGACCTCTCGCGCACCGCTGCGCTTCGCCGAGGCGGTCTCCGCCACTGTTTCCGCGGCCCGGGAATCGGGTTTCTTCTTCGATTTCGACGGCACTGTCGCCCCCATCATGAACGACCCGGACGCGGTACTCCCCGTTCCCGGGCGGTGGAACGGCTGGGCGCGCTGTCGGAGCTGTTCGCGCGCGTCGCCGTCGTCTCCGCGCGCCCCGCCGCGTTCCTGCGCGAACGCTTCTCGGCCGCCCCCGGCGTGCGGCTCTTCGGCCTGTACGGCCTGCAGACGGTGGTCGGCGGCGAGATCAGGAACGCCGGGGAGGCCGAGCCGTGGGCGCCGGTGATCCGCCACCTGATCGCCGACGCCGCCCGTGAACTGCCGGGCAAGGTGCTGGTGGAGGACAAGGCGCTGATGGTGGCGCTGCACTACAGAGCGGATCCGGCGCTGCGTGGCGTGGTGGAGAGGTGGTCGTCGGCGAAGGCCGCCGAGCTGGGCCTGGCCGAGCAGCTGGGCCGGATGGTGGTCGAGCTGAAGCCACCCGTGCCCGGCGACAAGGGCACGGTCGTCGCGACGGAGACCGCCGACCTGACCAGGGCCTGGTACTTCGGCGACGACCTGTCCGACATCCGCGCCTTCGAGGCACTGCGTACGCGCGAGGAAGGCGATCCTGAGTTCATCGGGGTCAGAGTGGCGGTGGCCAACACGGAAACAGGAGACGACCTGGCGCGGCAGGCGGATTTCACTGTCTCCGGCCCGGCGGACGTGCCGGCCATGCTCGACGAGATAATCCGCGCTTTCCATGACAAGCGGGATTCCCCATAAAAGTTATGTGATTAATTCGAGCCGTTCACCGGGCGGCCACCAACCGGGAAAGTCCTGCCCGGTGCGCGGGGCACCATACTCTGGACGGGTGAGCACCCTTGTCCTGGACGGCGGCCTGGCCACCCGTCTCGAAATGCTCGGCGCCGACCTGAGCGACGAGCTGTGGTCCGCGCGGCTGCTGCTGGAGGATCCGGCGCTGATCCGGCGCGCGCACGCCGACTACTACGCCGCGGGCGCCGACGTGGCCACGACCGCGAGCTATCAGGCGTCGTTCCCGGGGTTCGTCCGGCGCGGGCTCGACGTGGCGCAGGCCGAGCGGCTGATGAGGCTCTCGGTCGAGCTGGCGGCCCAGGCCCGCGACGAAGCCGGGGGCGGGCTGGTGGCCGCCTCGATCGGCCCTTACGGGGCCTACCTGGCCAACGGCGCCGAATACACCGGCGACTACGACCTCGACGAGCTGGGTCTGCTCTCCTGGCACCGGCCGCGCTGGGAGATCCTCGCCTCGGTCGGCCCCGACCTGCTCGCCTGCGAGACCATCCCGTCCTACCCGGAGGCGCGGGCGCTGGCCAGGCTGCTCGCCGAGACGCCGTCGGTCAAGGCGTGGGTGAGCTTCTCCTGCCGCGACGCCGCGCACCTCAACGACGGCACTCCGATCGGCGAGGCCGCCGCTCTGTTCGCCGGCAGCTCGCAGGTGGTGGCCGTCGGGGTCAACTGCACCGCGCCGCGCCACATCTCCGGCCTCATCGGCGTGCTCTCCGGCGGCCTGCCGGTGGTCGTCTACCCCAACTCCGGCGAACGCTGGGACTCCGGGCAGGGCCGGTGGCTCGGCACCGCCGACCCCGTCGAGTACGGCCAGGCGGCCGAGGAGTGGCAACGGGCCGGCGCCTCGCTCATCGGCGGCTGCTGCCGTACCACTCCCGAGCACATCAAGCAGATCCGCGCCCACGTCTCCTGAGCGTCCCGCCGCAGCGAGCGCCGGCGCGGCAGAACGGGGACCGCAGCACGCCGCGCCGGTCACGCCGCGCCGGTCACGCCGCGCCGGTCACGCCGCGCCGGTCACGCTGCGCCGGTCAGGCCGCGCTGGTCAGGCCGCGACGCTCTCAGGCGTGCGGCGGCGGGACAGCAGGCGGTCGAGGGCGAGCGCGCCGCCGCCGCTGAAGCCGATGGCCAGCGCGCCCGCCGCCAGCGACAGGACGAACTCGTAGCCGCCCTTGTCGGCCCCGAACCCGTTGGCCCCGTGCACGAACACGATCGCGCCCACCATGTCGAGCGCCAGCAGGGCCCCCACCACGGGCAGCGCCACGCCGAGGATCAGCGCCAGGCCGCCCGCGACCTCCAGCACCGCCACCGCCGGAGCGGCGGCCGCGGCCAGCGGGATCCCGGCCGACTCGAAGAACTTGGTGGTCCCGGCGATCCCCATCGTGGCGAACTTCTGGTAGCCGTGCACCAGGAAGATCCCCCCGACGGCCACCCGGGCGATCAGGAGCGCTACGGAACGTGACTGGTCAAGCATGCGAACTCCAATGACAGTTGTTCAGATTTGAACCAGCACTCTAGCGTGAAGTTCAAATCTGAACAACAAGTACACTGGACGGTGTGACCGACCCCCGCTGGCTCGACGAGACGGAGATGGCCGCCTGGCGTGCCTTCCTGTCCACCTCCCACCTGCTTGAGCGACGCATCGAAGAGCAGCTCAAGGCCACGGCCGGGTTGACGCACCCGCAGTACGAGATCCTGGTACGCCTGGCAGACGCCCCCGGCCGCCAGATGCGCATGACGGAGCTGGCCAGGGGCGTCGTGGTGTCGAAGTCCGCGCTGACGTACCAGATCGGGCAGCTGGAGCGGGCGGGCCTGGTCGAGCGCACCACCTGCCCGTCCGACGAGCGGGGTGTGCTGGCCGTGCTGACCGAGGCGGGTGTCAGCTGCCTGGAACGCGTCGCGCCCGGCCATCTGGAGGTCGTGCGGGCCTACCTCATCGACCGGCTGACCCGCGGTGAGCTGGAGACGATGACCACCGCCATGTGCAAGACGGAGCAGGCGCTGCGGCAGTGACCGCTCAGCCCTTGGCGGCCCGGGCCGCGCGCTCCATCTCGACCTTGGCGCTGGCGGCGTACTTGTCGACGTACTCCTGCTCCGACAGCTCCATGAGCGCGTACATGATCTCGTCGGTCACGGCGCGCAGCACGAGCCGGTCCTCCTCCATCCCGTAGTAGCGGGAGAAGTCGAGCGGCTTGCCGAACCGCACCCCGGGCCGGATCCCGAGCTTGGGCAGCGGGTGGCCGGGCGGCATCATCTCGAAAGTGTTGACCATGGCCCACGGGATCACCGGCACCCGCGACATGAGAGCCAGCCGGGCGACGCCCGTCTTGCCCTTGTACAGGCGGCCGTCAGGTGAGCGGGTGCCCTCCGGGTAGATGCCGAGGATGCTGCCCTCGCTCAGCACCCGCATGCCGGTGCGCAGCGCGGCCTCGCTGGCCTTGCCGCCCGAACGGTCGATGGGCACAGTGCCGACGCCGCTGAAGAACAGCCGGCTGAAGAAGCCCTTGATGCCGCGCCCGGTGAAGTAGTCGGATTTGCCGAGCGAGATGACCTTGCGGCGCAGGTGCAGCGGCCCGAAGAAATGGTCGGCGAACGACAGGTGGTTTCCGGCCAGGATGGCCGGCCCCTGCCTGGGTACGTTCTCCACACCTTCTGCCCACGGCCGGAAGACGACGCGGAGGAACGGCCCCAAGATGGCCTTGACCACCCAGTAGAACACCCGGCCACCTCTTCTCGAGAGCGCTGTCAGCAAGCAAAGTCATCTTCGCATCTCACGACGGATGCTCCTACCTCACCTCTCGCACAATCCCCCTCGATCGTGCGACGATCGGGCAATTCCGGGATGAAATCCCTTCGAGGAGCTGTTATGCCGCTCATGCCAGGCGCGGAGCCCTATCACCATGAAGCAGGTCAGGTCGGTGTACTGCTGTGCCACGGCTTCACCGGCACGCCGCAGTCACTGCGGCCCTGGGGCGAGTATCTGGCCGGGCACGGGGTGAGCGTCTCCCTCCCCCGCCTGCCCGGACATGGCACCACCTGGCAGGAGATGAACCGTACCCGCTGGGAGGACTGGTACGCCGAGGTGGAGAAGGCGTTCGAGGACCTCCAGGGTCGCTGCGCGGAGGTGTTCGTGGCGGGCCTGTCGCTGGGCGGCTGCCTGGCGCTGCGGCTGGCCGAGGTGCACGGCGAGGCGATCAGGGGCGTCGTGGTGGTCAACCCGTCGATCACCAGGGACGCACCGCTGCTGATGCTGGCGCCGGTGCTCAAGTGGTTCCTGCCGTCGGTGCCGGGGGTGGGGAACGACGTCAAGAAGCCGGGCGTGACCGAGCTGGCCTACGCGCGCACGCCCGTGAAGGCGGCCGCCTCGCTGCCCGGCCTGTGGTCGCTCGTCCAGGGCGACCTGGTGAAGGTGACCCAGCCGCTGCTGGTCTTCCACAGCACGGAGGACCATGTAGTGAAACCGACAAGTGTGGCGATCATTCGCCAGAACGTACCGCAGGCCACGATCGAGGAGCTTACCGATAGCTACCATGTTGCGACGCTGGACAACGATGCCCACAGGATCTTTGCCGGTAGCCTCGACTTCATCCGGACACATGCCTCGGTACCCTTGCAGAGGGACTGATCGCACCCAGGGGGAAGTCGCGATCGCTGCGGAGAGGCCGATCTAGGTGACGCCCCAGAGTGACGAGGACGAGGTCTGGCGGCAGATCGTCGCGTCCTTCAACGACACAGCCGAGCCCGACTCGGCCCACCAGCCATGGCCGGACAGCGAGAACGTCCCGGTCGAGCCCGCCCACCGGGTGGTGAAACCAGCGGCCGACGAGGACGCCGACCTGGAGGCGGAGCAGGGCGACGAGGACGATGACCTCGACGAGGACGGTGAGGGGCGCTTCGAGCCACCGGTGCCGCCGCCCCTGCCCAAGCTCGACCTGCCGACCAAGCTGGCCTGGGTGGCGCTGTTCGGCGGCCCGGCCTATCTCCTGGTCGCCGCGATGGCCAACTGGCAGATGGAGGGCTGGGCGCTCTTCACCGCCGTGGCCGCGTTCATCGGCGGCTTCGTGGCGCTGGTGGTGCGGATGGGCGACGGCCCGCCCAACGACTCCGGGTGGGACGACGGCGCCGTGCTTTAGGGCCGGCCTCCAGGAGGCCGGCTAGGAGTTCAGCGACGGGTCCCTGGGCCCGAACGACTCCACCACGTCGGTGTAGCGCTCACGGGCGTCCACGGCATGGCCGACCGCCCAGACCGTGCCCTTGCCCGCGAGGTAGGTGGCGGCCTGCAACCGCACACTGTCCTTGCCCTTCGCGGCGTCGCCCCGGATGATCTCGCACTCACTCTTCTCGCAGCGCATCATGAACGGCTCGGCGGCCCGTGACGGGTCGAAACCGGAGATCCAGAAGCGGCCCTTGCCGTCGCCGGTGACGCCGTAGAGACGCGACTCGGTCACGGGCAGCTGCTCCCGCTGCCAGCGCTTGCCGTTCCACGACAGGACGAGCGGGTCCACCTCGCCGTCGCTGCGGTAGACGCCACCCACGGCCAGCGCCCGTTTGGGGCCGTCGACCTGGATGTCGCGCAGGTAGCCGCCGGGGAGGTCGGGCACGCGCATGGGCTTCCAGGTGTTGCCCGACAGGTGCATGATCAGCGGTGCCCGGCCGGTGTCGCCGACGGCGAACCCGTTGGACACACCGTAGAGCGCGCCCGGCTCCAGGACCTTTCCGTCGTCGTCCCTGGGGGATTCCTGGGTGGTCCACTCGCCGCCCTGGCCGGTGAGGATGAGCCAGGAGTTGTCGCGGCTGCCGACGGCCACGACCCGCCCCGGCCGGGCGTCGATGCCGCCGAGCCAGTCGCCCCCGCGCATCCCCTGCGCCCTGACCCGGTCGAAGCCGCCCGCGTCGCCGTGGGCGAGGTAGGGCAGGCCGTCGTGGCCGTCGCCCACGGCCCACACGTCGGACGGCGAGGTGGCGGCCACGCCGCGCAGGTTGCCGGCGCCGGTGGCGTCGCGCAGGGTCACCTCGGACCAGCTGGTGCCGTTCCAGTGGCGGACCGTGCCGCGGTTCTTCCACACATCCCAGATCTCCTGCTGTCCGACGGCCCAGACATCACCCGAAGAGAGCGCGGTCACGTCGGAGAGCGAGCCGTCGGCGTCCAGGCGGACGCTCGTCGACTGCTGCCACGCCTCAAGCGTGGCGGGGTGAGGATCGGCATGCGCGGCGGGCGTGACCTGCGACAAGGCCACGGACGTCGCCAAGATCAGGGTGAGCGCACGCCGCTGAAAGCGACGGGTCATGAGCAAATGCTACGGGTTCGCGACCCACCCCTGCTCCGTTAGGGTCCTACTCGCAGCTCGGCGAGCACCGGCAGGTGGTCGGTGGCGGCCCCGAGGTCGGTCTCGGAGGCGTCCGCGCCGCCGCATGAGACGACCGTCAGAGAGCGCGCGGCGAACACCGCGTCGATGCGCTCGCGCGGCTGCCGGGCCGGGAAGGTCAGCCCGTCGCCGCGGGGCGCGGCCGGATGGCAGTCGGCCAGTTGCCCGGCCAGATAACGCCAGGTGGGCTCGGTCTCCTGCTCGTTGAGGTCGCCGCCGATCACGATGGCGGCGCCGTACGCGCCCGCCGCCCGCCGCATCAGCGTCATCGCCTCGTACGCGTGCCGCAGCCTGGCCGCGCGGTGGAGGTCGAGGTGGATCGAGCCGACGGCCAGCGGCACCCCCGCGACGCGCAGGATCGCGACGGCCAGCCCGCGGATCTCCAGGCCGAGGAACACCTTCAGCGCGTGGTGCTCGGCCGCCAGCACCTCGATTCCGGGGCGGACGAGCACGGCCACGCCGCCGAGCCTGCCTCCGGCCGCCACCCGCAGGCCGCACGTCTGGGCCAGCTCGCGCCGCCGGCCGCGCCAGTTGAGGAAGCGCGGCGCCTCCTGGAGGCACAGGACGTCGGCGCGCATCGACTCGATCACGCGGATCAGCGCGGGCACGCTGTCACGCAGCCCGCGGACGTTGTACGTGGCCACGCGGAGCATCGCGCGGGAACCGGTCAGCGCAGCCTGGCGAGGTCGGCCGCGCCGACGAGTCCCGCTGAGGCGCCCAGCTCGGCCAGCCTGATCTCGGCGAGCGGCCGGTGCCCCCTGCCCGTGAGCCGGCGGGCGAACGTCTCGCGGGTCCGGTCGAGGAAGAACTCGGCCGCGCGCGAGACCCCGCCGCCCACGATGAAGCAGCCCGGGTCGAGGACCGCGGCCAGGTCGGCCATGCCCTGGCCGAGCCAGTCGGCGATGCTGTCGAACGCGAGCAGGGACGCCTCGTCACCCAGCTTGGCCGCCTCGGTGACCTCCTCGCCCTCGATCGTGCCGCCCGCCAGGCCGAGCAGGATCTCGGCCCGCCGCGGCTGCACGGCGGCGATGTGCCTGGCCTCGGCGACCAGGGCGTTGCCGCTGGCGTACTGCTCCCAGCAGCCGATCTGACCGCACCCGCACAGTCGCCCGTGGGGCACCACCTGCATGTGGCCGAGCTCGGCTCCCATGCCCCAGTGGCCCCTGAACAGCTTGCCGTCGAAGACGAAGCCGCCTCCGATGCCGGTGCCGACCGTGATGCAGACGATGTGCGACTGGCCGCGTCCCGCGCCGAACTTCGCCTCGCCCCAGGCCATGGCGTTGGCGTCGTTCTCGATGACGACCGGCAGCCCGATCAGCCCGCTGATCTTCTTCTGCAGCGGCTCCTCGCGCCAGGCGAGGTTGGGGGCGAACCGTACGATCGATCGGGTCTCGTCGACGAATCCGGCCGCGCCCACGCCGACGGCCTCGATCTCCCTGTCCTGGGCGAGCTCGCGCACGACCTCGGCCACCGTCGCGGCGACCTGGTCGGGCCGGTCGGCCGGAGTGGGCTTGAGCGCCTGGGCGACGATCGTGCCGTCGTCATCGACCACGCCCGCGGCGACCTTCGTGCCGCCGATGTCCACACCGATCGTGAGCATGCCCCTGTATCCCCTCTATCCCAAATCAATGTGTTCTACGTTGTCGCGGCGCTGATCGCCGCTCTGATCGTCGCGCGGCCTGCGAGGGGCCGGCCTGCTCAGCGCGTCGATCGTCTGGCGGAAGGCGGCGAACAGCTCGCCACCGGCCGCCACCAGGTGCCCGGCGACGTCGTTGCCGGACTCCCGCTGTGCCGCTATCGCCCGGCAGACCGGGCAGGCGCGGCAGATGTACTCCTCGTGGGGCTCGGACACCGCCTCGCTCCACACGTCCTTTTCCCTGCTGCCGCCACCGCTTCCGCCTCCGGTGAACGAGTTGAGGACGGTCCTGCCGACCTGGCGGGTGGCCCGCCCCTGGATGGTGTCGAACAGCTTGCGTGCCTCGTCCGTGACGGTGCCGATCGGGTCTCTGTCGTTGCGCTCAGTCATCTGGCCCTCCTGCTGTGAACCGTACCCGGAGGACGCCGTCGCGGAGCGCCGCGCCGCTGATCCTCCTGCGTGCCAGCGCTGCCGGCAGGGCCAGGATCCGCCGGTACGGTCCGGCGGTGATGATCAGCTCGTCACCCTTGCGGGCCAGGTCCACGTCGGCCCGGTCGGCGCCCGGCAGAGCCAGGGCCAGCTCGTCGGCGGACAGCCGCAGCGGCGGCTCGACGCCGGGGTCGGCGAACGGATCCGCCTCGCCGTACATCGCCGCGCCCATCTCGGCCAGCGCGTCCTTGCCGACCGGCTCGGCCGGTAGGTACGGCACGACGTGGATGGGCAGCGGCGCGAACGACTCCTCGGCCTCGGCGAGCAGTCTCGACTGGGCCGCCACCCACTGGGCGCGCCACTGGTCGGCGCCCTCCGCGGGGAAGACCCGGTTGGCGATCACCGCGTCGACGCGGTAGCCGTACAGGTTGAGCGAGGTGAGGGTGCGCCTGGCCTCGGCGAGCACCACCGACTCCGGTGTCAGCACGAGGCGCACCGAGGCGTGCTCGCCGGTGAGCAGCTCGCGTACCTCCAGCAGGCCGCGGTGGAGTCGCTCCCCCGCGCTCATGACCTCCTCGCCGGGCGCGCTGACGTGGGCGACGCTGCGCACGAACGGCGAGACGATCTTCATGATCTTGCGGCCGACCGGCATCAGCCTGGTCATGTGCCAGTCGAGCGCCTCGGGCAGGGCCAGCAGGCGCAGGGTCTCGGCGGTGGGCGCGCAGTCGACGACGATGACGTCCCAGCGTCCTTCGCGGGCGTGCTCACGCAGCTCCAGGAGCGCGATGATCTCCTCGGCGCCGGGCAGGATGGTGATCTCCTCGGAGGTGATCTCGTCCAGGCCCAGCTCGGTGAGCACCCCTCTGGCGTACTCCTGCAGCTCGCCCCAGTGGCGCTCCAGCGTCTTCTGGGTGTCGACCTGGTGCAGGTGCAGCCCCGGCGCGATCTCGCCCGGCTCGACGTCGAGCGCGTCGGCCAGCGAGTGGGCGGTGTCGGTGGACACGATCAGCGTCTTCAGCCCGCGCTTGGCGGCGAGCGTGGCGGTCGCCGCGGCGGCCGTGGTCTTGCCCACGCCGCCCTTCCCGGTGAAGAGCAGAACCCGCGGGCTCACTTCAGCGCCCTTCGACGCGCTTCTTGAGGCCCTTGAGCGCGGTCTCCACGATGACCTTCTCCGCCTTGCGCTTGATCATGCCGAGCATGGGGACCTTGAGGTCGGCGGCGAGCTCGTACGTCACTTCTGTACCATTGCCCGTGTCGGCCAGCAGATAACTCCCCGCCAGCTCGGAGACCATCTTGCCCGGCTCGACGATCTTCCAGCGGACGCTCTCGTCGTCCTGCCAGGTGTAGCCGAGGGTGTAGGTGTCGCTGATCACTCCGGCGTCCAGGACGAACCGCACCGTCTCCGGCCGGCCGTCGGCCCCGGTGCTCAGTATCTCGGCGTTCTTCACCTGCCCGGCCCATTCGGGGTAGGCCGTGAAGTCGGCGATGACGGCCATCACAGCGGCGCGGTCCGCGCCGATGGTGATGCTCGAAGTGGTGCGATCAGCCATGCGACCACCGTACCGGTCTGGTCACCATTCGAGGATGAACGGAACCCCCTTTCCCCGGAAATGACCCACGTTCACACACTCGGTGCGCCCGATCCGGGTGCGCTGGTGAAGTGGCTGGTGCACGTGCCCGAAGAGGGCGTAGCGCGGTTGCGTCCGCTTGATCGCCGCCAGCGTCGCCTCGCTGCCGCGCTCGAAGCGCCTGGCCACCACGTCGTAGAGCAGCTCGGGCACCGCGGGCGGGATGTGGCAGCACAGCACGTCGACCTCGCCGACCGCCTCGACCTTGGCGGCGAACTCCTCGTCGCTGATCTCGTACGGCGTGCGGTAGGCGGTCTTGAGCCCGCCGCCGACGAAGCCGAACCGCCAGCCGCCGATCTCCACGCTCTGACCGTCGAGCACCTGGTGGCCGTCCTGGAGGTAGTCGGGCCACAGGCGCGGGATGTCGACGTTGCCGTAGGTGAGGTAGGCGGGCTCGGGCATGGCCGCGAAGAGCTGCTCGTACTGGGCGCGTACGTTGCGTTCGATGTGCTCGCGCGGGTCGCCGTCGAGGGTGGACCACAGCCGCGCCGACATGGCTCTGGCCTCGTCGAACCGCTTGGCCGTACGGAGCCGGATGAACTCCGCGGCCCGTTCGGCGCCGAACAGGTCGGGGAAGATGCCCTGCGCGTGGTCGTCGTAGTCGATGAAGAGGATCAGGTCCCCCAGGCAGATCAGCGCGTCGGCGCCCGCGCCCGCGCGGGCCAGGGCGTCGGCCCTGCCGTGCACGTCGCTGATGACATGGACCCTCATGCGGGAAATCCTATGAGAGCGGCTGCTAGCGTGAGAATCACCCCTACCCGTGGGTAATTCCACGCGATAGCGGCCATGGCGGTCCACGAAGAGGAGTTGATCCGTGCGCGAGTACAGCGTCCCGGTGCTGGTCGACGTACCTGCCTCCGCGAGCCTGCCCGACACGGTGTTCAGGCGGGCCGAGCAGGAGCCCGGCGCGGTCGTCATGCGGCGCAAGTCCGGCGGCGGCTGGCCGGCCGTCACCGCGGCCGAGTTCCGCGACCAGGTGGTCGAGCTGGCCAAGGGGCTGATCGCGGCGGGCGTCGAGCACGGCGACCGGGTCGCGCTGATGTCGCGGACCCGCTACGAGTGGACGCTGATCGACTACGCGATCTGGTCCGTCGGCGCGGTCACCGTGCCGATCTACGAGACGTCGGCGGTCGAGCAGGTCAGGTGGATCCTGTCCGACAGCGAGCCCAAGGCGGTGTTCGTCGAGCTCGACACGCACGAGGAGACGGTACGCGAGGCCGCGCCCGGCCTGAAGCCCGTCTGGCGCGTGGATGAGACGCTCGACGGTTCCGGGGTGGACGACACCGCCTTCGAGGAGCGGCGCGCCCGGGTCGGCTCGGCCGACCTGGCCACGGTCGTCTACACCTCGGGCACCACCGGCCGGCCCAAGGGCTGCCAGATCACGCACGACAACCTGCTGTTCACCGCCCGCAACGTGGTGGCCGGCCCCCTGGAGCAGCTCTTCACCGGACAGGGGACGGCAGCCGCCCTGCTGTTCCTGCCGCTCGCGCACATCTTCGCCCGCATGATCCAGGTCGCCATCATCGAGGCGGGCGCGATCCTGGCCCACACCCCGAACATGAAGAACGTGGCCCCGGACCTGGCCGAGTTCCAGCCGACGTTCCTGCTCGGCGTGCCCCGCGTGTTCGAGAAGGTCTACAACGGCGCCGAGCAGAAGGCCATCGCGGGCGGCAAGGGCGCGATCTTCGCCCGCGCCGTCGACACGGCCGTCGCGTGGAGCAAGGCCGAGAGCTCCGGCGGCGCGGGCCTGGGCCTGCGCCTGCGGCACGCCCTGTTCGACCGGCTCGTGTACGGCAAGCTCCGCACGGCCACGGGCGGCCGCCTGTCGGCGGCGGTGTGCGGCGGCTCGGCGCTCGGCGACCGGCTCGGCCACTTCTTCAGGGGCGTCGGCATCGAGGTGTTCGAGGGCTACGGCCTGACCGAGACCTCGGCCCCCTGCTCGGTCAACATGCCGGGGGCCAACAAGATCGGCACGGTCGGCAAGCCGCTGCCCGGCGTGTCGATCCGCATCGCCGACGACGGCGAGATCCTGGCCAAGGGCCGCCACGTCTTCCACGGCTACTGGCACAACGACCAGGCGACGGCCGACGCGATCGACGCCGATGGCTGGTACCACACGGGCGACGTGGGCGAACTCGACGCCGACGGCTACCTGCGCATCACCGGCCGCAAGAAGGAGATCCTGGTGACGGCGGCGGGCAAGAACGTCGCCCCCGGCCCGCTGGAGGACGCGCTCCGGGCGCACCCGCTGATCTCCCAGGCCATGATCGTCGGCGACGGGCAGCCGTTCGTGGCGACTCTGATCACCTTGGACCCGGAGGCGCTGGACCAGTGGAAGACAGCCAACGGTCTGCCGTCGGCCACGCTGAGTGAGCTGCGGGCGGATCCGCGCGTCCTGGCGGAGGTCCAGAAGGCCGTAGACACAGCCAATCGGGCGGTGTCGAAGGCGGAGCAGATCAAGAAGTTCGCGGTGCTGGGGGTGGACATCACCGAGGACAGCGGCCATCTGACGCCGACCCTGAAGATCAAGCGCAGCGTGGTGATGCGGGACTTCGCCGAGGATGTGGACGCTCTGTATAAATGACTACGCTGGGTATAGAAATCGCCACACGCTGTGCCACATTCACTGGCCACTCTTGACTTCCCTGGGCTAGCCTGAGAAGGCAATCGGGACCGGAGATCCTTTACATCCCCGGTCCCTACCTTCGAAGGTAGGGGAGATGACAGTGAGCATCAAGGACTCCGCGCTTCAGTTCGGCCTCGACATCGAGAACGAGCTGATCAAGATCCGCGCCGACCAGGTCGAGGTGGCGCAGGATCTGACGGAGCGCATCAACGGCGTCGCAGACCGGGTCAAGCGGCTGGACGACAAGGTCACCACTAAGTTCGCCCAGATCGACGCCAAGTTCGACCAGATGGACGCCAGGTTCGACCAGATGGGTGCCAAGGTCGACCAGATGGGCGCCAAGGTCGACAAAATGGGCGCCACGGTCGACCAGATGGTCGGGAGGGTCGACCAGATGGGCACCACGGTCGACCAGATGCAGTCGACTCAGACGGAGATGACCCACATCCTGCTCGCCATCCAGCGCAAGCTCGACGTCAACTAAGCACCACCCGAACGGCCCCCGGCAGCGCAGACCGGGGGCTGTTCGCTGTGCGGCGTCAGCCCTTCGTCGCGCCCCCCGTGAGCCCCTTGACGAACTGTTTCTGCAGCAGCAGGTAGAACACCAGGATCGGCAGCGTGGCCAGGAACATCAGCGCGAACATGCCGCCGAAGTCCGCCGCGTACTGCCCGAGCGACTTGTAGATCCCCGTCATGATCGTGGTGCCCTCGCGCGGCCCGTAGATGATCAGCGGGTTGAGGAAGTCGTTCCAGATCCACACGCCGAGGAAGATCAGCACGCTGGCCGTCGCCGGCCGCAGCAGCGGGAAGACGATCTTCCAGAACGTCTGCCACCGCGTGGCCCCGTCGATGGCCGCGGCCTCCTCCAGCTCCCGGGGCACACCCTTCATGAAGCCGGAGAAGACGAAGACCCCGAACGGCACGTAATACCCGACGTTGAAGAGCACGAGGCCCTGCAGCGTCGACATCAGCCCGAGCGCCTTGAGCACCTGCGTGATGGGGATCAGGATCACCTGCGGCGGGATCATCAGCCCGCACAGCAGCAGCACCATGATGACCCGGGACCACCAGGTGTTCTGCCGGGCCAGGTAGTGGCCGAGCATGGCCGACAGCAGCGTCAGGATGATGATCGACAGCGAGGTGACCAGGACGCTCGTACGCAGCGACGACCAGAAGAGGCTGTCCGGGCTGGTCAGCACCCGGATCAGGTTGTCGAAGGTGGGCGGGATCGGCAGCGACATCGCCCCGCTGGCGACCTGCCTGCTCTCCTTGAAGACGTTGATCAGCGCGATGTACAGAGGGATGAAGAACACCCCGCCGACGACCAGCGCGACCAGCGGGCGCAGCCATGGCACGGTGGAGCGCATCAGAGCTGCACCTCCCTGCGCTGCAGCACGCGCAGCGTGATCACGCACAGCAGCGCGATGACGATCAGCATGACGACCGCCTCCGCCGAGGCGTAACCGGTGCGGTTCTCCACGAACCCCTCATTCAGGATGACGAGCGCCACGCTCGCGGTGGTCCCCGTCCCAGGGCCGCCGTTGGTGATCACCTTCACGTGGTCGAAGATCTTGAACGCGGAGATCAGCAGGACCACGGTGTTGATGGTGAGCGCGGGGGCGAGCAGCGGCCAGGTGACGCTCCAGAATCTGCGCACCGGCCCCGCGCCGTCGATCGCCGCCGCCTCGGCCAGCTCCTGGGGTACGCCCTGGAGCCCGGCGAGATAGACGACCACGCAGAACCCGAGCATCTGCCAGCAGACGATCGACGACAGCGAGTAGAGCGCGATGTCCGGGTCGGACAGCCAGCCCGGCGGCTCACTGACGCCCAGCGCCCTGAGCGCCTGGTTGATCGGCCCGTCGTCGGCGAGGATGCGCGTCCAGATGACGCTGATGACCACGGAGCTGATCACCATCGGGGTGAAGAACACGCTGCGCAGCGCGTTGTAGAGCCAGCCGCGGCGGTCGAGGAGCACCGCGATGGCGACACCCAGGACGTTCGGCACGATGACGACGATCAGCGTGAGGATCGTGGTCACCCGCAGCGACTGCAGGAACGTGTCGTCCCGCAGGAGCAGCTCGTAGTTGCGCAGGCCGACGAAGTGCGTCTTGGGCCGCAGCAGCGCCTGGTCGGTCAGGCTGTAGCCGAAGCTGAGCGTGATCGGCAGCACGACGAGGCAGAAGTAGATGAGCGTGCCCGGCGCCGCGAAGGACAGGAAATGCCATAACCCCGCCCGTTTGCCGCCCGATCGTCGCCGGCGCGCTCGGGCCTGCGCATGGCCGGACTTGTGATGGTGGATGGTGGTGCCAGCGGCCATCAGGCCAGACCCCTCCTAGTCAGGGTGAAGGGGCGGGCGCGCTCGGCGGCCCGCCCCGCCGGATCAGCCGGACTTCTCCCACTCGGTGTCGAGGAAGGACAATGCCTGGTCGACCGTCTTCTTGCCGCTGACCAGGTCCTGGGCCGTGGACCAGAACTTGCCCTGCATGCCGGGCAGCATGGCCGTGTCCCCGGCCTCCCAGCTGAACGCCGGGACGGTCGCCTTCTCGTTCTGCGCCTTCTGCCACAGGTCGTAGACGGCCTTGAACACCGGGCCCGTGTCCGACGGAGGCGTGTAGCCCTTGATCGCCGGGAAGAGCGCGTCGGCCTTGACCGAGGCGTCCAGGTTGGCCTTGGTGAGCTGGAAGGCCAGCGCGAACTTCTTGGCGGCGGCCATGTTCTTGGCGGTCGCGCTGACGGACAGCCCGCCGCCGGTGAACGTCGGCATGTGCAGGCTGCCGTCGTCGCCGGGCCAGGCGAAGACCCCGATGTCGTCCTTCATGTCCGAGGCGTCGGCCGCGGCGGCGAACCAGCTGCCCATCGGGTACATCGCGCCCTTGCCGCCGAGGAACGCCTCCTGCGTCTTGGGATAGTCCTGTCCGATCTGCCGCTTGTCGAGGTAGCCCTTGGCGGCCAGGTCGGCGAACTTCTGCGTGGCGGCCTTCATGGCCGGGTCGGTCGCGAACTTCACCTCGCCGTTGCGCCGCTTGGTCATCCAGTCGGGCGTCTTGGCGTACAGGTCCGTGGCCAGGATGGCGGTCCACGGCTGGGAGGTGACGAACACGCCGCCGGACACGAACGGGGTGATGCCCTTGGCCTTCAGCTTCTCGGCGTCGGCCAGCAGGTCGGCGTAGGTCTTCGGCGGCTCGGCGATGCCGGCCTTCTGGAACAGCTTCTTGCTGTAGTAGACGTTCGGGATCGTCTGCGTGTTGGTCGGCAACTGGAGGACCTTGCCGTTGACCGCGCCGCAGGTCGGGCAGAGGAAGTCCTTGAGCTCATCCGGCGTCCACGTCGCCAGGCTCGGCTCCAGGGCGATCAGGTCCTGCATGCCGATCTGTACGTCGGGCAGCTGCCCCGAGGCGGCCAGCTGCTTGGCGTAGTCGTTGCGCTCGGACTCCGAGGGCGCGGCGACCAGCTCGACCTCCAGGTCGGGGTTGGCCTTGGTCACCAGATCGACCTGGGCCTTCCAGTACGACTCCGGCAGGTTCGGCGAAGGAAATACCAGGAAGGAGACCTTCTGCTTGCCGCCGGACGCCGGCGCCGAGAATTGGCCTCCACTGGGCGTACTGCTTGAGCAGGCACTCAGTGCGAGAGCGACGGCGAGTGTCATCGCCCCAGCCGCGAACAGCTTGTTCACTGTGCCACCCTTCTCACTCATCCGATCATTCGGTGGGGCGCGAAAACTGATGCGTGCGATAGGTAGGACCACTACTACGGGTAACAGCCAAGCCCTGTCAAGATAAGGCCTGATGCCGCAGAAAGGTAGGATCACTCAAGCCCAACGCATGCCATGTGATCGGATTGGTATCTCACTGGGCGAGATCAAACGATGACCAGCTCGCCCGCCTGCTCGGCCAGCGCAGCCCTGGCCGTCTCGGGCAGGCCGCCGTCGGAGATCACCATGTCGGCCTCGCTGAGCCGGGCGATCGTGCTGATGCCCACGGTCCCCCACTTGGTGTGATCGGCCAGCACGACCAGGCTGCTCGCGGCCTCGACCAGGGCGCGGTCGGTCTCGGCCTCCATCATGTTCGGGGTGGTGAAGCCGGCCCGGGTGGTCATCCCGTGCACGCCCAGGAACAGCACGTCCACGTTGAGCAGCCGGATCGCGGCCACCGCCACGGGGCCGACGAGCGCGTCCGAGGGCGTGCGTACGCCACCCGTCAGCACCACCGTCTGGTCCGGCCGGCCCCCGTGCTGGAAGACGTCGGCGATCCGCACCGAGTTGGTCACCACGGTCAGGCCGGGCAGGTTCACCAACTGCTGGGCGAGCGTCCAGGTCGTGGTCCCGGCCGAGAGCGCCACGGCGGTGCCCGGCAGCACCATCCCGGCCGCGCGGCGGGCGATGACCAGCTTCTCGTTCTCCTGCCGGACCGACTTGACGGCGAAGCCCGGCTCATCGGTCGAGCCCGCGCCGATGACGGTCGCGCCTCCGTGCACCTTGGCCAGCAGCCCCCGCTCGGCCAGCAGCTCCAGGTCGCGGCGGATCGTGATGTCCGAGACCCCGAACTCGCGCACCAGGTCGACCACCTTGACGGCGCCGTTCAGGCGTACGAGCTCCAGAATTGTCTGCTGTCGCTGGACGGCGAGCATCGCATCACCCAGTTCTCAACAGTTTCCGACATGGCATTCGGACGCATCATGACACGCCACCTGCGGAGTTCAAGGGCCCGTGCTCGGTTGTGATGGTTCAGGAGGACGCCGACATCAAATCGTGCGTTGACAGCTGGATAAGTGTGCTCTTCTCTGAAGGAAATCGAGCGAATTCGGGGGAATGTGAGGGTCCGGGCAAGGAGGAACCACCATGGTCCAACGTCTGCCGATCTCCCGTCGCCATCTACTTCTCGGCGCGGCAGCCACCTTCGGCGTCCCCGCCGTGCTGGCGGGTTGCGGCTCCAGCGAGCCCACCGTCGCGCCGCCGGGTGGTAAGTCCGCCGGAAACCTGGGCACGGTCACGCTCGGCTCCAACTACTCCGACGAGGTCCCGAAGAAATCTCTCGCCTCGGTGATCAAGGGCTTCACCCAGGGTCAGGTGAAGATCAACACCGTGGACCACAACACGTTCCAGGAGAACATCAACCGCTATCTCAAGGGCACGCCGGACGACGTGTTCACCTGGTTCGCCGGCTATCGCATGCAGTTCTTCGCCGAGCAGGGGCTCGCGACGGACATCTCGGACGTGTGGCGGGAGATCGGAGGCGACTACACGCCCGCCATGAAGGCCGCCTCGACGGGGTCCGACGGCAAGCAGTACTTCGTGCCGTTCACCTACTACCCATGGGCCGTCTTCTACCGCAAGAGCGTCTGGCAGGAGAAGGGCTACGAGGTGCCCAAGACGCTGGACGAGTTCACCGCGCTGGCCAAGAAGATGAAGACCGACGGGCTGATCCCGATCGCGTTCGCCGACAAGGACGGCTGGCCCGCGATGGGCACGTTCGACATCCTCAACATGCGGATGAACGGCTACGACTTCCACATCTCGCTCATGGCCGGCAAGGAGTCGTGGACCGACCCCAAGGTCAAGCAGGTCTTCGACACCTGGCGGGGCCTGATGGAGTATCACCAGCCCGCGGCGCTGGGGCGTACCTGGGAGGAGGCCGGGCAGTCACTGCAGCAGAAGAAGAGCGGCATGTACCTGCTCGGCATGTTCGTCGCCCAGCAGTTCCCGGAGAACGAACGTGACGACATCGACTTCTTCACCTTCCCCGAGATCAATCCGACCTACGGCACCGACTCCATCGACGCGCCCATCGACGGCTACATGATCTCGGCCAAGGCCAAGAACGTCGACGGCGCCAAGGCGCTGCTGAAGCACTTCGCCCAGGGCTCGTCGCAGAACATCGCCACCAAGCTGGACCCCGGCACGCTGGCCTCCAGCTCCAAGGCCGACACCAGCGGCTACAGCGCGCTGCAGAAGCGTGGCGCCGAGCTGGTGTCCAAGGCGACGCACATCGCCCAGTTCCTCGACCGGGACACCCGGCCCGACTTCGCCTCCACCGTGATGATCCCGTCGCTGCAGACGTTCGTCGGCAAGCCGAACGAGATCGACCCCTTATTGGCCGGCATCGAGAAGCAGAAGGCCAACATCTTCCGCTGATGGCCGCCAAGACCCGTCGCTACTCCGCCCGCGACGTGACCATCCTGGTCATCGGGCTGGGGGTGGCCATCATCGTCAACGTGGGCCTCATCTGGGGGCCCACGCTGGCCTCCATCGGGCTGTCGGGCACCAGCTGGAACGGCATCGGGCCGATGGAGTGGGTGGGCGGCCGCAACTACGCCGACCTGGTCAACGACTATCCGCCGTTCTGGTCGGCCATCCGCAACAACGTGCTCTGGCTCGGCTTCCTCGGCCTGGTCGCGACGCCGTTCGGGCTGTTCTGCGCGGTGCTGCTCGACCGGCGGCTGAAGCTGTCGCGGGTCTACCAGAGCGCCCTGTACACGCCGGTCGTGCTGTCGCTGGCCGTGGTGGGGTTCATCGCGCAGCTCGTGTACTCCTCCGACTACGGCGTGCTGAACGCGGTGACCGGGCTGAAGGTGGACTGGCTGGGCGACCGGTCGATCAACATCTGGGTGGTCATGGTGGCGGCGGCGTGGCGGCACGTCGGGTACGTCATGATCATCTATCTGGCGGGGCTCAAGGCGGTCGATCCCGCGCTGAAGGAGGCGGCCGCGATCGACGGGGCCAACGAGGCGCAGGCGTTCTTCCGGGTGGTGTTCCCGACGCTGCGCCCGGTCAACGTGATCGTGCTGGTGATCACGGTGATCGAGGCGTTGCGCGCGTTCGACATCGTCTATGCCATCAACAAGGGCAGGAACGGACTCGAACTGCTGTCGGTGCTGGTGACCGAGAACATCGTGGGCGAGGCGAGCCGGATCGGGTTCGGCTCGGCCATCGCGGTGATCCTGCTGGTGATCACGCTTGGGTTCATCGTGGTCTACCTCTCGCAGCTGTTCAAGGAGGACCGATGACGCTCACCGCGCCCGTCACGACGCGCGAGCTCCAGGACGGGCGCCCTCCGGTGCGCCGCCCGGTGCGGCCCCTGCGGATCCTGCTGTACGCGTTCCTGAGCCTGGTGGCGCTGGGCTGGGTGCTGCCGCTCGCCCTGGCCGTCTACGCCTCGCTGCGGCCGTACGACGAGACGTCGCGGCTGGGCTACTTCTCGCTGCCCGAACACCTGACGCTCGACTACTACGGGGAGGCGTGGAGCCAGGCCGACCTGCCGCGCTACTACCTCAACACGTTCATCGTGGTGATCCCCGGCGTGCTCATCACGCTGTTCATGGCGTCGTTCACGGCGTTCGCGATCGCGCGGCTGCGCATCCCTGGGCGCAAGGTGCTGCTGATCACCTTCACGGCGGGCAACCTGCTGCCGCCGCAGGTGCTGATCACCCCGCTCTACACCCTCTACACGCTGGTGCCGCTGCCGTCGTGGCTGTCGGACTCCCAGTCGCTGTACGACTCCTACCTCGGGCTGATCCTGGTGCATGTGGGGTTCCAGTTCGGCTTCTGCGTGTTCGTCATGTCGAACTTCATGCGCACGATCCCGGAGGAGATCACCGAGGCGGCGCTGGTCGACGGGGCCAGTGTGTGGCGCCGCTACTGGCAGCTCACCCTGCCGCTGTGCCGCCCGGTGCTGGCGGCGCTGGCCACGCTGGAGTTCACCTTCATGTACAACGACTTCCTGTGGGCGCTGGTGCTGATGTCGTCGGGCGACAAACTGCCCGTCACCTCGGCCCTGAACAACCTGCGCGGCCAGTTCTTCACCGACTACAACCTGCTGGCCGCCGGGTCGATGCTGGTGGCGCTGCCGACGCTGATCGTCTTCCAGATGCTGCACAAGCAGTTCGTCGCCGGGCTCACGCTGGGGGCCACCAAGGGTTAGAGGAGCGCGCTGAAGCGGGCGGCCACCAGGTCCCAGGCCCACTCGCCGACGATCCAGTCACGGCCGCGGGCGCCCATCTTGCGGGCCCGTTCCGGGTCGCCGAGCAGCTCGATGAGGGCTCCGGCCACCTCGTTCACGTCGGTGCCGTCGACGACGAGGCCGGTCTCGCCGTTTCGTACCGCGTCCGGGGCGCCACCGGACGCGCCCGCGACGACCGGCAGGCCGCTCGCCGACGCCTCCAGGAACACGATGCCCAGCCCCTCGACGTCGACGCCGCCCAGCCTGGTCCGGCACGGCATCGCGAACACGTCCGCGGCTGCGTAGTAACCGGCCAGGCTCCCCGCCGGGACCGTGCCGGTGAACCGGACGGACTCGTGTCCCCGCGCCAGCTTCTGCAGCCTCTCGCGGTACGGCCCACCGCCCACGAGCAGCAGCACCGCCTCCGGCACCGCCCGCAGCACCAGAGGCCAGGCCCTGATGAGCTGGTCCTGGCCCTTGCGCGGCACCAGCCTGGACACGCAAACCACCACCGGCCGGCCGTCCAGCCCGAGCTCGGCCCTGACCGCGTCCGGATGGAACTGGCCGGCGTCCACGCCCGGCGCCAGCCGTACCAGCTTGGCCGCCGGGATCGCGGCGGCCAGCCGGGCGCGCGTGTACTCGCCGAGGTAGGTCACCACGTCGGCGTGCGCCCCGATCCTGCGCAGCACCGTCCGGAACACCGGCGCGCTCGCCCACGACGCCTCATGGCCGTGGGTGAGCATCACCACGCGCCGCGCGCCCGCCTTCCTCAACCCCGGCGCGAGCAGGCCCAGCGGGGCCGCCGCGCCGAACACCACGGTGTCCGCCCCCTCCTCGGCCAGCAGCCGGGCCGCCCGGCGGGCGACCGCCCGGGTCGGCAGCATCAGCGAGGTGGGATGACGGACGATCCGGTACGGCTGGCGGCGGTCGAACTCCGCGCACCCCGGCCAGGCCGGAGCGTAGACGGTCACGCCGGGGGTGCGCAGGGCCAGCCCGTGCACGAACGACTGGATGCCACCGGGCCTGGGCGGAAAGTCGTTCGTGACGATGAGCACACCGGTCACGGCTGCGGCTGACCGTTCAGCGCGGCCCACTCCCGGGCCATGGCGATGCGCTCGGGAGCGGAGGGGTGCGAGACATAGAGCACATATTCCACCGGATCCGGCGACAAGTCGGAAATATTGGTGATTGCCAGGCGTTTCTGCATCGAGAGGAACGTGCCCGGATCTTTCGTGAGGTTCAGGGCGTGGAGGTCGGCGCGGGCCTCGATGTGGCGGCTGATCACGTTCTGGGCCGGGCCCGCGATGACCGTGGCCAGGCTCAGCAGGCCCATGATCACGCCCACCGCCCGCGGGTCGGCCGCCGAGACGATGCCCGTGCGCCGCCGTACCACTCCCAGGAGCAGGTACAGCAGGATCACGCCGAACGCGGCGCCCAGCCCGCCCACCAGCGTGCCGGCGAGCACGTCGCCGTACTTGGCGTGGCCCAGCTCGTGTGCCACGACCAGCTCGACCTCGGACTGCGGGGCCCGGAGCAGCGTGTCGTACACGACGATCCGGCGCGTGGCGCCGAAGCCGGAGACGTAGGCGTTGAGCGCGTTCGTCCGGCGGGAGGCGTCGGCGATCAGCACGTCCTCGACCGGGACGTGGGCGCGCTCGGCCAGCGTCATCAGGTTCACCCTGAGCGCGCCCTGCGGCATCGGGCGGAAATCGTTGAACAGCGGCTCGAACACGACCGGATACACGAACGACCCCAGCAGGGTCAGCGCGAACGCCCCCACGGCGGCCGGAATCCACCAGCGCCGCACCTTCCTGGCCAGCGCCACCACGACCAGCACCATGATCGACTGCAGCACCACGCCCACGGCCAGCCCCTTGAGCCGGTCCATGGTCCAGCCGGCCCAGTCCTGCGTGGACAGGCCGTAGTCACGCAGCACCATCTCGTACCAGACGCCCAGCGGCCACCTGACCGCCTCCACGATCGCGCTCAGCACCACGACTCCGAGCACCACCCGCACCCACCACGGCCCGCGCAGCCCGCCCAGCACCTTGGCCCCGAACGGCGTGAGCACCAGCAGCCCCGCGAACAGCACGGTCAGCCCGAGCGACAGGTACCCGGGGACGCTGGTGGCGGCGTCGAACGCGGCGGCCCTGGCGATCTCACCGGCGCTGAAGTCACGCGCCGCGTCCGGCGGCACGGTGGGAGTGCCGGGTGGCATCACCCGCCACGGCGTGCTGAACCCCACCACGACCAGGATCACCACCCCGAGCAGCACCAAGGCCCAACCGGCACCACCCCGCCCAGACATATCGGGGCCACCTGGCCCGACGTTCCCGCCAGGCGTTGCCTGCCCTCCTGGTGTGGCCTGCCCTCCTGGTGTGGCCTGCCCTCCTGGCGCGGCGTTCCCGCCGGATGTGGGCTGCCCGACTGAGGCGGAGCGCTCATCTGACGCGGCCTGCCCGCTTGGTGCGGAGTTCCCGTCCGGCGCAGCCCAACCACCCAGTGCGGCCTGCCCAGTGCCCGGGGCGGTATCTGACCCCGCCGACCCGGCATCCACCCCGAACGGCGGGTCTCCATCGGGCCGCCCAGTCGATGCGGCGCCCTCACCAGGCCGTCCAGACGGTGCGGCGTCATCACCGGGCCGTGAGCCTGGGTGTCGGGCAGCGGGGTCCGCGTCGTCGTCAGGCGGCATGTCGTTGGTGCTCTGCAGATCGTCCATCCGCGTTCCCCTTACGCAAGCTGGTCCCGCACGTAGTCGCGCCATCGTGCCGTCAACGTCCCCGCCGAGAGCCCGAGCCTGGCGAGCCCCCGGTCGACGCCACCCGTCTGGGCATCACGGTAGAGCCTCACCAGAGTCCCCTCACCGAACCGCTCGGCGATGAAGCGACACGCCAACCACGCCTCCTGGTACGCCCGTGCCAGCCGTACAGGGTCCCGAGATGAGGGCGCGAATGCCTCAGGCCCGGGCAACCCACTCGGCAAGCGCCCGGCCCGCACCTCGGCGGCCAGTTCGGCGGCGGCGACCCGAACCGGCAGCCCCGCGTCGCGATAGCCCACGTAGTCGGCGAACCCCTCATAGAGCCACACAGGCAGCCGCTCCGTCCCGGCGGCGACATGGGTGAGCTCGTGGGTGAGCACAACGTCCCGCCCGGTCGGGGTCAGTCGCCCGAAGTATTCGGGCACCACGACGACCCGCCCCCCATCGGCCACCGCCGCCAGCCCGGCGACACTCCCCACCCCGGCCACCCGGGCGGCCTCGGCCGTCGAACCAGGCACGAGCACCACGGGCCGCACCGGCCGTCCGAGAACGGCGGAGACGCGCGTCCCGGCGGCGTCGGCCCGGCGCGCCAGGTCTCGGAGCAGTTCGGTGTCCGCGTGGTGCCCGACCACGACCGACCGCGCACCCCGTACGACATCCACCCCGTCACCCCAGAGGCCCCGCGCCTCCGCCGGAACCTCGCGATCACCGGGCGTCGCTACCGGCTGCTCACGACTACCGGACGGCAGGTCACGAACCTCCACAGATTGATCGCGATCAGCGGACGGAGGGTTGCCATCCGTCGCACGTTGATCGCGACTGCCAGACAACAGGTCGCCAAGGGTCGCACGTTGATCGCCACCACCGGACAATGGGCCGCCAAGCGTCGCACGTTGATGGCCACCACCAAGCGGCAGGTCACGAACCGTCGCCGAGAGGTCAGCCGGCCCGGCGGCCTGGTGCGGGACGGCACTGGCCGAGGCGAGGGCCAGGAGCAGCACCCCCGCCACCACGACTCGGCGGCTCACCTGCACGGACACGTTCCCCGATCGTAGTCGCCCACCACAGGAGCCCGGCCGTCACGGGCAGTCCCGGCACGCATGAGGGACACCCCAGCGAGACGGACCCGCACACATGAGAGGACGTTCCGGCGAACAGGACGCGCACGCATAAGGGGACACCTCGGCAAGACGGACCCGCACGCCTGAGGGGACCCCGGCAAGACGGACCGGCACTTGCCACAGGTCCATCCGGTGAAGTGGGCCGAGACGCGCGAAGGTCCCGTCCCCAGCGGGACGGGACCTTCGTGACGGTCTTACAGGCAGATACGCACCGCCTTACAGGCCGGGACGCACCGCACCCGCGAACGACGCCTTGCGCCATCCACTGAGCTTCTCGATGCGCACCGTCTGACCCGTTCTCGGCGAATGAATCATCTTGCCGTTGCCGACGAACATGCCAACGTGCCCGAGCCCATGGAAGAACAGCAGATCGCCTGGCTTCAGATTCTTCCAGGAGACCTTCTTCTTGATACGCGCGAACTGGCTGTTCGTCACGCGTGGGATCTTGACGCCGGCCTTCTTCCAGGCGTACTGGACGAGACCGGAGCAGTCGAAGGAGCCAGGTCCTGTGGCCCCGTAACGGTACGGGTCACCGAGCTGGTCCTTGGCCACGGATACGGCCGTGCGGGCCCTAGCCTGTTGCCGAGCGACCGCCGTCTGGCGCGCGGCCTTCTTCACGGACTTGACGGTCTTACCCGCCGTGGTGGTCGTCCGGGAAATACCGGCCGGTTCGCGCGCTGTCGTCGCCTGCGCCGTCGGGGCGTGGAGGACCACACCTCCGGCCGTCACGGTCATCGTGAGTGCTGCGCCACTCAGGGCAAGGCGGGACAGACGGGGGTTATGCGGGGAGGTAGACAGGATTTCTCCTTGGATCTTCCACGAACGCCTACCGGGTTAGCTGACGGATTCGGGCCTGGAAGTCGCCCTACGGCGCGATAAGCGCCGATTCACCCCTGATCCCTGGGACGGGATCGCTGGGTCCCCGGCTCCGTGCCTCCTGACTGCACGGACTCGGCAGATCACCGCCCAAATCGATGACATGGGGAACGGCGGTGACCAAACGGTTTTTTTATCTGTCCACATCGGAGACCCGATGAGAGCCGCGACGCCATGGCTTGTTCGCCGCGAGGCCAGAAGCTACGCCCTCAGTAACGAACTGGCAAAGGCGTCATGGGGTTGTCAGGATCAGGCAGGACCCTCAGTCAGGACCGCAATCCCAGATGGAACAGCGGTTTATGTTACGCAAATGTGACCCTTCTCACACTTGACGAAACTCCGATCTGTCAGGTCCCATTCGTCACTTCTGCACCACTAATCCCGTTAGCAACAGGCCCTCGACGATCTCCAGGCGCCTGAGGGATCTTGCCGCCGAGACCCCAGGACAGGTACGACTCCCGTCGAACGTCGCGGATCAGCAAGTATGCGGAAATCACGCCGAGCACGGCCCTGCCGCCGGTATGGTCGATACGAGCCGCCCGCCGAAACTCCGCCTCCCGCACGTGGAGCTCGCGCTGACGGCCCAGGCGACGCCGACCCAACTACGGGCGTTGTCGTCGGCCGAGGTCACTCGCACGCCGAAAAGGCCAGGCAAGCCACACCGGGAACACAGACACCGAGGTGGCATTTCTCACTTCTAGGCATGACACCGGCCGCCGAAATCCACGGACCGGGGCCAAGAATGCGCACGTCACGGCGCCCAGCCGGCTCCACCGGAGAAGCGTGCCCCTGGACAGGTCCCAGCCACGTAGGGCGGGTGGGGCTCACCGGGCTGGCCGTACAAGAGCAAAAAAGAAACGCCCAGCCCTCCACCGGAGAAGCGCGCCCCGTACAAAAAATAACGCTCATAAAAAGAGAGCTACGGACGGATAGCCCCAACCAGCGTGCCGCCATATGAGGAGAGGGTGACGACTTTGACCACGTCGCCGGTCTGGGGCGCATGGACGATCTGCCCGTTGCCCGCATAAATGCTCACATGCCCCAGCCCCGAGCTGAAGATGAGATCGCCCGGCTGCAGATCCTTCAGATCCACCTTGCGAGAGGACCCCCAGGCCCACTGCTGCCAGGTGGTGCGGGGCAGAGAGACGCCTCCCGCGCGCCACGACGCCTGTGTGAGCCCCGAGCAGTCCCAGCCGCGCGGCCCCGTACCGCCGAACACGTACGGCTTGCCCACCTGCGCGTACGCGAACCTGAGCACCGCGGCGGCGTTACCGGAGGCCGCGCCCGTGTACTTGATGCCGGTGCTGTTCGGGTCGCCGGTCTTGTAGGCGCCGAGCTTCTCGAGCAGCTTCTTCTGCTGCGCGATGAGCTTGCGGACCTCCGAGCGCTCCTTCTCGACCCCGTCGCGCTCCTTGTCGGCCGCCTGCAGCGCCGTCTCGGCCTTGTCGCGCTCGTCCTTGAGCCCGCGGTTCTCCCGGTCGAAGGCGGCCAGCCGCGCTACCTTCTCCTGCGACAACTGGTCCGCGAGCGCCAGGCCGCCCAGCATGCCCGTGGGGTCCGGCTGGCCGACCATCGTGGGCCAGGAGCCGGCGTCGGGGCCGAGCTTGTAGGTGTCGACGGCCATCGCGACCACCTGGGCGCGCAGCGTGGCGACCGTCTCCAGCTTGCGCTTGTAGCTCGCGTTCAGCTTGCCGTACTCGCCCTGGGCCGCCTTGTACTTCTCGGTCGCCGTGTTGTAGCGGTCGACGACCTTGTCGGCCTTGTCGTTCAGCTTTCTGAGCTTGGCTTTCGCCTGCTTGATCGTGGGCTTCGGCGCGGCCAGTGCCTCGCTCGTTGGGGACAGCAGCAGCCCGATCGCGAGACCCGCAGCCAGTGGCACCCGGCCAAACCTCACAGTGTCGCCTCCCAGGGAATACATCTGGGGCGAAATGGTACAGAAGTGGCGGGTGCGCTTTGAACTGAACGGCAGATTCGTAATCTAGGCGCGGCCCAGCCGGCGCAGCAGCAGACCTGACGGAACCGGTCTGGCTCCCATGCGGCGGACGGACTCGGCCACCTCGCGATCGGAGGAGACCACCGCCATGGCCCGGCCGGGCGGCTCGGCCCGTACGAGCTGGCGGATCAGGTCGTCGGCGATCTCGCCGGGCGCGCTGAACAGCACCCGCACGCCGCGCGGCGCCACCACCTGGACGGGCGCGTTGAGCTCGGCGCCGTCGAAGACCACGGTCACCTCGACCCTGGTCTGCGCGACCAGCCCGCCGAGGCCGGTCATCAGCCGGGTGCGCTGATCGGCCAGGGTCAGCGTGCCGTAGCCGGTCTTGGTCACGTTGTAGCCGTCGATGATCAGGTGCACCTGCGGCAGCGCGAGCAGTTGGTCGAGCAGCTGCGGATCGTCGTCGGCCAGGGCGCGCGCGGGCACGCCTCTGACGCCGGGGCGCTCGCCCGTGAGCGCGGCGACCGAGTCGGCGGGCCTGCTGATCATGGTGGGCAGGGCCAGCTCCCTGCGCAGCCCGGCGGAGGCGTCCTGCAGCGCGTCGAGCAGCACTCTGACGCGGGCGTCCTCGATGCTCCTGCCCTCGCGCGCGGCCCGGCGCGAGGCTTCGAGCTGTTTCTCCACGTCGGCCAGCCGCTCGCGGAGCCTGCGCAGCTCCGACTCGCCCGCGCTGCCCGCCGCCGAGGCGGCGGACTTGGCGTCGTCGGCCGCGTGCTCCATCTCCTCCGCGCGGCGCACGGCGGCCTTGCTCCGCTCGCGGGCGTCGTGGAGCTTGCGACGCAGGTCGGAGTTCTCGGCGCGGGCCAGCCTGAGCTGCTCGCGCAGCCGGTCGGACTCCTCCTTGGCGGCGCTCTTCTGGGTGGCGAGCTGCTCCCGCAGCCGGTTGACCGCCTCTTCACGCTCGGAGCCCTCGGCCGCGACCGCCGACTGCTCCAGGTCGGCCCGGGCGGCCTCGACCATCTCCGCCCAGCCGACCGGGCGCGTCAGGTAGGCCGCGGCGGCCACCAGCACGGGGTCGGCGGCGGGCGGCACGTTGCCCTCGACCAGCGAGGCGACGAGCTCGGGCCATCCGGCGGCCACCGACTCGGCGACCACCTCGCGGAACTCCTTGTCGTTCTCCAACTGGGCGGCGATGGGCGCGCTGCCGAGTTTGGCGCGCTTGCGCGGGTCGAATTTGGCGATCCCGCGCAGCGGCGGCGGAATCGTGGCAGCGGGCATGGACCCGAGGACCGTCGCCGCCAGATCGACGACATTCAGTCTCACCTGCTCGGGAAGCGGGCGAGACAGGCCTTCACCCGCTGAACTCATCCCACGGTCCCTTCGTGACATGCCCTTTCAGACAAGGGTACGGCTGCCGTGTACCTGACCGTAACGGCCGGTCGCGTATGGACAAGCGCTTGCTAGGGGTATACGACTGTGCCGAGGCCCGCGTTCACCCGGTGTTCACCCTGGAGGCCGACCGTGACGGACCAGATGCGTACCTCCACCCGTGACCTGGATGAACTGCGTGATCGAGTGGGAACGTGGCTCAGCGGACGCGTCGACCGGCCGGTGACGGTCTCCGAACTGTCGCGGCCTACGGGAAACGGCATGTCGAGCGAGACCCTCTTCTTCACCGCGTCCTGGTCCGGCGAGCGTACCCGGTGCGTGGCCAGGATGGCGCCCGCCCAGGAGGCCGTGCCGGTTTTCCCTTCGTACGATTTGCGGGCACAGTTCGAGATCATGCGTTCTGCCAGGGAAAAAGCTGGAATCCCAGCACCGAGGGCCCTCTGGTTCGAGCCCGACCCCGCCCCACTGGGCAGCCCGTTTTTCGTGATGGAACGGGAGGATGGGGACGTACCACCCGACGTCCTGCCGTACACCTTCGAGGGCTGGCTGCTCGACGCGGCGCCGCACGATCGGCGCCGGCTGCAGGACGCGACGGTGGCGATCCTGGGCGCGCTGCACGACGCGCCGTTCACCGCGCATGACCTGGCTGTGCTTCCCGAGGGCGGGCTGCGCCGCCACGTGGACGAGCAGTACGCCTATTACGAGTGGGCGCACGGCGCCACGCGCATCCCGCTGCTGGAGCGGGGCTTCGACTGGCTGGAGGCGCACTGGCCGGCCGACCCGGGGCCCGACGTCCTCTGCTGGGGTGACGCCCGCATCGGGAACGTGATGTATCGCGACTTCACGCCGGTGGCGGTGTTCGACTGGGAGATGGCGGCGGTGGGGCCGCGCGAGCTCGATCTGGGGTGGATGATCTTCCTGCACCGTTTCTTCCAGGACCTCACGGAGTCCGTGGGTATGCCCGGGATTCCGGACTTCATGCGACGCGCCGACGTTTGCGGGAAATATCGGGAGCTGACCGGTTATCGGGCGCGGGACATGGAGTTCTACGAGATGTACGCGGCGCTGCGGCACGGCGTCATCATGGCCAGGGTGTGGCAGCGCCGGATCCACTTCGGCGAGCAGCCCAGACCGGACGACCCCGACGACCTGGTGCTGCACCGGGCCACGATCGAGCGGATGCTCAAAGGCTGGCGTCGTACACCATGAGCGCGATCTGCACCCGGTTGTTGAGGTCCAGTTTGGTGAGGATCCGCGAGACGTGCGCCTTGACCGTGGCCACGCTCATGTAGAGCTCGCCGCCGATGGCGGCGTTCGACTTGCCTTGGCCGACAGCCAGCGCCACCTCCCGCTCGCGCTCGCTGAGCCGGTCGAGCAGCCCGCGGGCCCGGTCCGTACGCCGGTCCGCGCCGCCGTCGGAGACGTGCGCGATGAGCTGGCGGGTCACGGCGGGCGACAGGATCGGCTCACCCGCCGCCACCTTCCTGATCGCCTCGACCAGCTCGCGCGGCGGGATGTCCTTGAGCAGGAAACCCGCCGCCCCCGCCCGCAGCGCCCGCACCACCTGGGCGTCGGCGTGGAAGGTGGTCAGCACCACCACCTCGGGCGGCGACTTGGCCGTACGCAGGGTCTCGGTCGCGGTGAGCCCGTCGACGTCGGGCATCCGGATGTCCATCAGCACCACGTCGGGCCGGTGCTCGGCGACCAGCGGCGGCACCTCGGAGCCGTCACCCGCCTCGGCCACGATCCGGATGTCGCCGGTCCCGCCCAGAATCATCGACAGCCCGGCCCGCACCAGGGCGTCGTCGTCGACGATCAGTACGCGGATCGGCGCGGTCATGTGTCCTCCCGGGAAGTCTCCACCGGCCACGGTAACCAGGCGCGCACCAGGAAGTCGCCTTCCCGGGTCGCGCCGTGCTCGAGTCGCCCGCCCGCGAGCTGGGCCCGCTCGGTCAGGCCGATGAGCCCGGCGCCGGCTCCGGGGATGCGGGTGATCTGCCGTACTCGGAGCGGGTTGCGCACCTCAGCCGTCAGGCCCGTGCCCGGACCGCCGGCGACGGTGACCGTCACGGGAGCGCCGCTCGCGTGCTTGCGCGCGTTCGTGAGCGCCTCCTGGACGATGCGGTAGACGTTGCGGCCCAGCCCCTCGGGCGCGTCACCGGCGTCCAGGGCGAGGTCCACCTCCATGCCCGCCTCGTGGCACTCCTCGATCAGCGGGTGCAGGTCGGCCAGCGTGGGCTGCGGCCGGTCGGGGACGGGGTCGCCGGCCGAGGGCGCCGAGTGGCGCAGCACGCCGATCACCTCGCGCAGGTCCTGCAGCGCGTGGTGGGCGCTGTTCCTGATCGCCCCGGCGGCCCTGGCGATCTCCTCGGCGGGCGCGTCGGACCGGAACTCCAGCGCGCCCGCGTGCAGGCTGAGCATGGAGATGCGGTGCGCGAGCACGTCGTGCATCTCCCTGGCGATCCGCTCGCGTTCGAGCCGCTTGGCCTCCTCCGCCGCGATGTCGGCGCGCTGCCTGAGCGACCAGACGAGCTGCCGCCTGGCCCGGATCACGATGCCCCAGGCGAACACCGTCAGCGCGATGGCCGTCCCGATGATGGCCGGCCCCAGCACGCCCAGCTCCGCGTCGGGCCTGAGGAAGGAGAACGGGATCAGCGTCAGGAGGCTGAGCAGCACGAGCGGGCCGGAGATCTTGAACGGCCGGTGCACCGCCACGGTGAACAGGGCGACGACCGCGGCCCCGCCCACCAGCGCCAGGTACACCGACAGCACCGACGTCACCAGCGCCAGCGCGACCGGCCACCTGCGGCGCAGCCACACCGCCGCGCACGCCAGCGCGCCGACCACCTGCTCGATCGCCATCACGGGCGTCGGCTGACCCTCCAGGTCCGGCAGGCTCAGCAGGGCCAGCCCGCAGGCGGCCAGGAACATCAGGACGTCGACGATCCAGTCCCGGGTCGAGCGCCGCACCGGACGCCGCTCGTCGCCGTCCCCCAGCAGGACCGAGGGCAGCAGCCAGCGGTATTCCGTCACGTTCCCCGAGGTTAGGCCCTTCCCCCGGCCGAGGAACAGCGACCAAAGTCGATACCCGCCGAGACCTACGGCGGACGCGCCGGAGCTGCCGCGCACGGAAGCCTGGGTGACATGAAGGCGATACTCGACGTGTTCGGCTGGCTGCTGGTGCTGCAAGGCGTCGGCGGCGTGGTCAACACCCTGCTGGGCTGGTGGCGCTGGGCCCACGACCTGCTGCTGGTCAACCGCCTGCCGTTCCTCCAAGGCCGCGAGATCTTCGCCGCCATCGTCATCGGCGTGCTCGGGCTGGTGCTGCTGTCGGCCTCGGCGTCGATGAGCGGGAAGGCGGACCGGACGTGAGCACGACACTGCGTCCGCCGCGCAACCAGGCGGACCGGCGGGCGATCTCCTGGTGGACGGCCCAGGCGATGATCCTGGCCGTGCCGGTAGCCGTCGCCGCGATGGCGGCCTACTGGCTGTTCACCGACCGGTCGGTGTGGCTGGGGATCCTGACGGCCGCGTTCGCGACGAGCTGCCTGGTGCTGGCGGTGGCCGCGCCGCGCGCGTACTACCGGGTGGAGCGCTGGGAGGTCACCGGCGAGGCCGTCTACACGCGGAAGGGCTGGCTGACCCACACCTGGCGGGTCGCGCCGATGTCGCGCATCCAGACGGTCGACACCGCGCGGGGGCCGGTGCAGCGACTGTTCGGGCTGGCCGACGTCACGGTGACGACGGCCTCGGCCGCGGGCGCGATCAAGATCGAGGCGCTGGACCATGAGCTCGCCGCCGAGCTGGCGCGGCGGCTCACCGCCATCACTCAGGCGACGCCGGGTGATGCGACGTGAGCTGGCGCAAGCTCTCCTCACGGAGTCTGGGCGCGTCGTCGGTCCTGTCCCTGGCGATCGTGGCGCCCGTGGTGACCGTCCTGGCGCGTACGCTGATCGGGCTCGACTGGCCGGCCGGCGCGACGGTCGCGGCGGGCGCGGGCGCCGCGGCGCTGATCGTGGCCGGTGTGCTGGCCTACGACGTCGCGCGGCTCCGCTCGACGCGGTGGCGGCTCACCGCGGAGCGGCTGGAGCTGCGCTCGGGCATCGCCGTACGGCAGCACCGCTCGATCCCGCGCGACCGCGTGCGCAGCGTCGACCTCAGGGCGGATCCGGTACGACGGGTGTTCGGGCTGACCGTCGTCAAGGTCGGCACCGGAGAGCACGCGGGCGAGGGGACCGAGCTCACCCTGGACCCGCTGCCCAGGCAGGAGGCCGAGGCGCTGCGCCGTACCCTGCTGCGAGCCGGCGCGGTCCCGCTCGGGGACGAGGGCGGCGCGGTGGCGGAGCTGCGGTGGGCCTGGATCAGGTACGCGCCGCTGACGGTGTGGTCGTTCGCGGGCGGCGCGCTGGTGCTGGGAGCGTTGTACAAGCTGCTCAACGCGTTCGGCGTGAACCTGTTCACCACGGGGACGGCCTCGGGCGCCTGGGGCTGGGTCATGGAGCGGCCGTGGTCGGCGGTGCCGCTGCTCGTGGCGGTCAACGTGGTGGTCGGGGTGGCGGGCGCGATGCTGCTGTTCGCCGAGTCGTGGGGGCGTTACCGGCTGGAGCGCGAGCCTGGCCGGCTCCGGCTGCGCAGGGGGCTGCTGACCAGCCGGTCGCTGACGCTGGAGGAGCGGCGGCTGCGCGGGGTGGAGCTCAGCGAGCCGCTGCTGTTGCGGCTGGGCGGCGGAGCGCGGGTCAAGGCCGTCGCCACCGGGCTGGGCAAGGCCGCGGAGAACGAGACGGAGGACGTGGCCGCGCTCACCCCACCGCTCCCCCGCGCGCTGGCCGAGCAGATCGCCGAACGCGTCGCGAACCTGGGCCGGTCCGATGCGGCGACGCCCGCCACGGACCCATGGCAGGCCGGAGCGGCTGGTCCATGGCGGGCCGGGCTGGTGGCGCATCCGGCGGCGGCCGGGCGCCGGCGCGTTGTGCGCGCGCTCGTCACCGTCGCGGCGCTGGCGTCTCTGGCCGGGCTGCCACCGCTCCTCTGGGCGTGGCCGGGCGGCTGGATCTGGCCCGCGACCGTGCTCGCGATCGGGTTCCCGGCCGGCCTGTGGCTGGCCGGCGACGCCTACCGGGGACTCGGCCACGCGCTCGGTCCGCGCCATCTGGTGACCAGGAGGGGCTCGGCCGTGCGGCGTACGGTCGCGCTCGACAGGAGCGGCATCGTCGGCTGGACGATCGAGCAGTCGTTCTTCCAGCGCCGCGCCGGTCTGCTCACGCTCTCGGCGACGACCGCGGCGGGAGACGGGCACTATGACGTGGTCGACGTCGGCACGGGCGACGGGCTCGACCTCGCGGCGCGAGCCGTGCCCGGTCTGCTGGAGCCCTTCCTCGCCGGGGAAGAACAGTGAGCCGCGGATCTCCCCTGGCTTGCCCATGCCCCTGTCTTGGACAAGCGAGACCACGCGGCTCATTTGCTGTTCGGGGACAACGTTATGTGCCGCACTTGCAAGCCACTTGCAGCCTTGTTAACCGTTGTCGTCAACATCGTGCCTGGTGAACGACGTACCGGCCACAGGGAGCTGAGCGGCCCCCAGACGTCCGGCACGACGCCGTCCATCCCAGTGACCGCGACCGGCCTCGCCGTCCGCCACAGAGGCCACTGGACGCCCGGACGGGCGGTCAGCTGCCGATCGGCTTCCTGGCCAGCTCGGCCAGATACGTCTTGGCCAGGGAGAGCGCGCCGTCGCGGGCTTCCTTGTCGGCCATCAGCTTGACCTTGGGCGAGTTGGCGGGCTCGTCCTTGGGCCGTTCGGCGCCCGAGTAGTCGACCACGATCACCGTCGCCCCCTGCCGCAGCAGCACCGTGCCCGTGGCGGCGTACGTGTCGCCGTGCATGAGCTGCGCGTACTGGCTGAAGGCGGCCTCACCCAGGCCCTTGACCTCGGACAGCTTGCTCCACGTGATGCCGCCCATGGAAGAGCCCGCGGTGGTGCCGCGGCTGCCGCGCTGGCCCGTGTAGAAGGCGCGGGCGGCGGGCGCGTCCTCGACGCCGGCGCGGTTGGTGAAGCGGTGCGTGGTGATCAGCGCGCTGCGGATCCGCTTGACGTCGTCGCCCACGGGGATGTCCACGTTCAGCCACCGGCACTCGGTCTGCGCGTCGCCGCCCGCCTCGGTGCCGCGAGCCCGTGGCGTGGGCGAGGGGACCAGACGGGTGGCCAGTTCGGTCACGCCCTGGCAGGCGGCCGGGAAGACGGCCAGGACGGTGGGCGAGGGCGTCGCCTCGGGCTTGGGCGTGGTGGTGACCGCGGTCTTGTCCGGCTGGGCCAGCACGTTCGGGTGCTGCGCCTTCCACGCGGCGATGCCCTTGGCGATGTGCCCGAGCACGCCGCTGGCCTCGCGGATCGCGTTGTCCTCCGTGACCGACTGGGTGGTCGCGTTGCTGAGGATCTGCGCGTCCTTGCGCTGCTGGTCGGCCTGGTACTTGACCTTGATCGTCATGTCGTCGACGCGGGCGTGGGCCTCGCCGAAGGAGTACCAGAGCAGCTTGCCGGAACGGCGCCAGGTGTACTGGGCGTACGCGGCGTCACCGATGCCTGGCACGTCCTTGATCGGGGAGATGTACTCCTTCTCCCCCTTCTTCGGTGTGGGCTTGGCCGTCTCGGCGTACTTGCCGCTGCCGTAGTCGATGTCGTAGGAGTTCTGGGCCATGGTCCGGCCGGTCTTGGCGCCGTCGCCGCGGTGCTGTTCGACGCGTACGTCGACCTCCCGGCTGCGCCAGTATTCGCCGAACGAGATGCGGCGGTTGACCCAGTTGCAGGTGAAGTTGAGCGTGTAGTCGGAGTCCCGGGAGCCCTTGGCCACCGTCGCCTCCGGCACGAGGCGCTCGGCCTCGCTCTTGGGCAGCATCGAGCACACGTCGAGCGCCGCGGCCGTCGCGGACGCGGGCGGCTTGACCGGCTTGGTCCCCGTCGAGGGCGTGGAGCGGGAGACCTTCCCGTACACGAGGTAGGCACCCGCGCCGCCCGCGATCAGCACGACCACGGCGACGGCCACCACCGGCAGGATCCACGACCTGCGCGGCGGGCGCGGCGGCGGCCCGGACGGGCCCGGTGGCATGGTCGGCTGCTCGAACTGCCTGCCCGGGATCCGATAGGGGTTGGTCGGCGGCTCGAACGCGCTACCGGGTTGCACGAGGGACTCCTGGGGTTGCCCTGACTTAGGGGGAAACATGCTAGTCACACCACTTGCAAGACACTTGCAAGGGCTCAGTTGTTCAGCGCCGCGGAGACCACACGCGCGGACTCGATCGCCGTCTTCCTGTCGGCCGGAGTGTTCGGCGGAACGTCCTCGCGGTGCAGGATGACCTCGCCCACGAGATTACTCGTGCGGAAGAGCAGGGTGCTGTCCGTTCGGCCGGATTCGGTGCTGCTCAAGTAGAACTCGAAGGTGTCCTGGACGAACGCCGCCTCACCCACGCCGGACACGTCGGCCAGGGGACCGGTGGTCTTGCGGAACACCGTGCCCTTCGCCGCGGCGCGGCTGCCGTGCTCGCTGTCGAACCGCAGCCGGGCCACGGCGGGGCCGCTGTAGTCACGGTCGGGCTGCTCGGCCCTGGTCCGCACGATGATCGAGCGGGTGATCTGGGAGCCGTCGCGCACCTGCCACACGCACTCGCCGGCCCTGGTGCGCAGTCGCTGCACCGTGCCCTTCAGCAACTGCCCGGCCCGCGCGTCACCGATCAGCCCGCACGGGTCCGGGGCGGAGGCGAACCTGCCCGTCTCCTTCGGCCCGTTCAGTACGGTCAGGCCGTACCAGCCGCCCGCGCCCACCACGGCGACGGCGGCCAGCGCCGCGGGCACGAGCCACCATCGGCGCCGGCGGGCGGGCGCACCGCTCAACCGTTCGCCGACCTGCTCGGCCGTCGGCCGGGCCGCGGGGTCCTTGGCCAGCATGGCCATCAGCAGCCCGCCGAGCTCACGCCCCGCCCTGGCCGGGAACGGCGGCTCGTGCAGCAGCACCGCGGCGGCCACGGCGGCGGGCAGGGCGCGCTCGAACGGCGGCCGGCCCTCCACCGCGGTGTAGAGGCTCGCGCCGAGTGACCACAGGTCGGAGGCGGGGCCGGCGGCATGCTCGTTCAGTCGTTCGGGCGCCATGTAACCGGGTGAGCCCGCGGTGCCCTGCCCGTCGGCCCGGCCGCCCATCGGAGTGGCGATGCCGAAGTCGGTGAGCATGGCCGAGCCGTCGGCGTCGAGCATGATGTTGGCCGGCTTGACGTCCTGGTGCAGCATGCCGTGCGCGTGCGCCACCCGCAGCGCCGACAGCACCTGGAGCCCGATCCGGGCCACGGCCTCCGGCGGCAGCGGGCCCCGTTCCTTGATGACCTTGTCGAGTGAGCGGCCGGCGACCAGGTCCATGACGATCCACGGCTGGTCGCCGTCGAGCACCACGTCGTGGACGAGCACGATGGCGGGGTCGCGCAGCCGTCCCGCGGACCTGGCCTCGTGAATCGCCCGGTCGGCGAACTCGGCCCGCTGGCGCGGCGTCAGCTCGGCCGGCAGCCGCATCTGCTTGACCGCGACCTGCCGGTCGAGCGTCTGGTCGAGCGCCCGCCACACGGTGCCCGCGCCGCCTTCGCCGAGCCGCTCCACCAGGCGGTAGCGGCCGGCCAGCAGGTAGAAGTCAGCCTGCACTGCGCAACGCCCGCTCGCTGGCCCGCGCGGCCTTCAGCGCGGACTGCTTGATGTCCTCGTCGGTGGGCTTGGTGGCGAGGGTGGTGTATTCGACGCTCACCACCAGGTTCGCCAGGCGATAGTAGATGTGAGCGGAGTGCACCCGGCCCGAGGGCCCGGTCAGCTCGAAGGTGAACGCCTCCTCACCGACGCCGGTGAGCGTGCGGACCGGAGTGCGCTTGGCCTTGAGCGAGCCCTTCACCCCGATCTCCGGCCAGGTCCAGTCGACCTCGTTGTACTTGGCCCAGTAGCGCTGCTGGTTGCCCAGCAGCGTGTGGGCCGTCACCGGGGTCATCGACCAGGGGTCGGCGGTGTCGGAGTCCTTCTGGAGCTGCAGTCCGACGCCGGTGCCCTGGACCGGCCAGCCGCACTTGGGGCCGATGTCGTCGGAGCCGGGCTGCGGCTTGGGCGGCTGCTGGGTGTGCAGCAGCTCGCCGATCTCCGCCTGGGCGATCAGCGAGCACACGTTCATGGGGACGGTGAAGGCCTCCGGCACCTCATCCTGATTTTTCAGGACATTCAGCACCGCGTACGTACCGCCCGCACCGACCACGAGCACCGCGGCCGCCGCGGCGGCGATCCAGACGATCGCCCTGCCGCGGCGCTTCACCCGGGCGGGCGCGGTGATGTCGTGCTGCGCCGCGAGCCGGGCCGTCCGGCCCGCCGCGACCTCCTCCAGCGCGTGGATCGCGGCCCGCGCGTCAGGACGGGCCGCGGGGTGGCGCGCCATCATGGCGGCGAGCAGCGGCCCGATCGGGCCGCGCGCGAGCGGGGGCGGCTGCGTCAGCGTGGCCTTGATCCGCTCGGCCGGCGAGCCGTCGTAGGCCGGCCTGCCCTCGGCGGCCGCGAACAGCGTGGCCCCCAGCGACCAGATGTCGCTGGCCGGCCCGCCCGGCTCGCCCTCCAGCCGCTCGGGCGCGATGAACCCCGGCGAGCCGATCATCAGCCCCTGCTCCGTCAGCGTCGCCTGCCCCTCCTGCCGGGCGATGCCGAAGTCGGTGAGCACCACCCGGCCGCTGTCGGTGAGGAACACGTTGCCCGGCTTGACGTCGCGATGCTGCAACCCCTGCGCGTGCGCGGTGGCCAGGGCGTCCAGGACCGCCGCGCCGATCCGGGCGGCCTGCTCCTGCGGCATCGCCCCGCGCTCCCGGACCGCGTCGGCGAGCGTACGGCCCCGCAGCAGCTCCATGACCAGCCACGGCCGCTCGTGCTCGACGATGACGTCGTGCAGCGCGACGATGCCCGGATGCCGCAGCCGGGCGGTGGCCTGGGCCTCACGGACGGCCCTGGTGACGAGGTCGCCGCGCTCCTTGGCGGGCAGTCCGTCGGGCAGCGTGAGCTCCTTGACCGCCACCTCGCGGTCAAGCATCTCGTCCCTGGCCAGCCACACCCTGCCCATGCCGCCGCTGCCGAGCGGCCGCAGCAGTGAATAGCGGCTGGCGAGTCTTCCCCCGGACATAAACGGAAGGGTAACTAAGGATCAAGCCGAACAGTTATTCGTCCGCAACAGCTAACTGTCGGTCTTCCTCTCTATGGTCTTGGTTCGTGGATCCGGTTCAAGGCACTCTCGACGAGCTCGGCACGCCGCTGAGCGACGTCACGTTCGTCGTGTTCGACCTCGAGACGACCGGGGGCTCCCCGGCCGATCACATGATCACCGAGATCGGCGCGGTCAAGGTGCGGGCAGGCGAGGTCCTCGGCGAGTTCTCCACGCTGGTCGATCCCGGTGGGCCGATCCCGCCGTTCATCTCCGTGCTGACCGGCATCACCGACGCCATGGTGGTGGCCGCGCCGCGCATCGAGTCGGTGCTGCCGGCCTTCCTCGAGTTCATCCGCGGCACGACCCTGGTCGCCCACAACGCGAGCTTCGACACCCGCTTCGTCAAGGCGGCCTGCGCCGCCCACGGCTATCCCCCGCCGGCCAACCCGGTCGTCGACACCGTCGACCTGGCCCGCCGCGTGCTGACCCGTGACGAGACGCCCAACGCCAAGCTCGCCACGCTGGCCAGGTTCTTCCGCAGCCCGACCGATCCCTGCCACCGCGCCCTGCAGGACGCCCGGGCCACCGTCCACGTGCTCCACGGCCTGATCGAGCGGGCCGGCTCCTTCCAGGTCCACACGCTCGAAGAGCTCAAGTCCTTCGTCCGCGCCCCCACCCCCGAGCAGCAGGCCAAGCGCCACCTGGCCGAGTCGGTGCCGCACTCCCCCGGCGTCTACCTCTTCGAGGACGAACGCGGCGAGGTCCTCTACATCGGCAAGAGCACCAATCTGCGCAACCGCGTCCGTTCCTACTTCACCGCCAGCGAGACCCGCCCGCGCATCCGCGAGATGATCGGCATCGCCGAACGCGTCCGCCACATCGTCTGCACCACCGCCCTCGAAGCCGAGGTACGCGAGCTACGCCTGATCGGCGGCGCCAAGCCCCGCTACAACCGCCGGTCCCGCTTCCCGGAGAAGGTCGTCTGGCTCAAGCTGACCGACGAGCCGTTCCCCCGCCTGTCGATCGTCCGCGAGCTCAAGGACGACGGCGCCGCCTACCTCGGCCCGTTCTCCAGCAGCCGCTCGGCCGACGACGCCCGCATCGCCCTGCACGAGGCGGTGCCGCTGCGCCAGTGCACCCAGCCGATCAGCCTGCGCACCCACCGCGCGGCCTGCGTCCTGTATGAGATGGGCCGCTGCGGGGCGCCGTGCGAGGGCAGGGAGAGCCAGACCGACTACGCGCTCCACGCCCAGGCCGCCCGCCGGGCCATGACCCTCGACGCCTCGACCGTCTTCTCCGCGGTCTCGGCCCGCATGGAACGCCTCTCGGTCGAGCAGCGCTATGAGGAGGCGTCCATCGACCGCGACCGTCTCGCGGCCTTCGTCCGCGCCGCGGCCCGCATGCAGCGCTTGACGGCCATCACCCGCATCCCGCAATTGGTGGCCGCGAGCCCGGCCTTCGACGGCGGCTGGGACATCCACGTCGTCCGCTACGGCCGGCTCAGCGCGGCCGGCGTCATGCCGCGCGGCGCCCACCCCGTCCCCTACGTGGAGTCCCTCGTGGCCACGGCCGAGAGCGTCATCCCCGGCCCCGGGCCCGTCCACGCGGCCAGCGCCGAGGAGACCGAGTGCATCCTGCGCTGGCTGGAGTCGCCGGGCGTCCGCCTGGTGGAGGTCGAGGGCGAGTGGAGCCTGCCCGCCCACGGCGCCGCCCGCCACAAAGCCCGCATCGACCTCGCCTACCGCGGCCTCGATCAGGGCCGCTAGAGTTGGGCCCATGGTCACGGCTATCGTCCACATCAATGCCGAGGTAGACCGCATCCCGGAGGTCGCCCAGACGATCGCCGAGATCGACGGGGTCAGCGAGGTCTACTCCATCACCGGCGAATACGACCTGCTGGCGATGGTGCGGGTGGCCGCCTACGAGCAGATCGCCGAGGTGATCCCGGGGCGCCTCAACAAGGTGGCCGGCGTGCTCCACACCGAAACCCACATCGCCTTCCGCACCTATTCCAAGCATGACCTTGATGCGGCGTTCTCCATCGGTTTCGGAGAAAGCGACTAAACCCGCCCCACCCAAAAACCCCTTTTTGCTGTTTTACGGCTGGCACGGTGGGCCCCAATGCGGGGGCAGGGCTGGGCTCTGTCCAGGGATACGGTACTGAGGTGTCCGGGGCTGGGCGCCGTGACGAGACGGTGAGACCGTGGCTTCCGGCGGCTTCTCGCCGTACGTCGCCTGCTCGTCACCCCGCTGTTCCCGGCGTTCCTGCGCCACGGCACCGGCACCGCTTTTCTACGACGGCGAACTCACCGGACGACCTGACCGCCGGACACCAGACACAGGTGTGACTCGCAACCCACCGCCGGTGATCTTTGCCACTGCCGGGTCGCTCGGAACGGCGGTGCGACGGTCGCGGGTGTCCGGCACGCTCCAGGCGGTCGAAGGATCTCAGCCCGCGGCGGACGACAGAGCAAAGGCAAGAAGATCTCCTTGCCACTTCCAACGTATAGCGCACAGGGGGGCTTGCGGCAAGACCCGGGTCTTGCCGCAGAATCGGCGGCCGGACACAGCACCGACGAGGAAACGGGAGGCACGACGTGGGTGTGTTGTCGATGTACGGGGGACACGACGACCTCGAACCGCGGATGAGATCGGCGGTGCGGTTGCGGGCGCTTGACGCGGTGCGACGGAGCATGGCCGCCTCGGAGGTGTCGCGATGATCGAGCAGTACGTGTTGGATCTTCAAGAGGTTGACCAGACGCAGGTCGCGGTCGTTGGCGGCAAGGCCGCGCACCTGGGCGGGCTGTCGCGGATCGACGGCATCCGCGTGCCGGCCGGGTTCTGCGTGACGACGTACGCCTTCCGGCGGATCATGACGGAAGCGCCGTCGATCGACGAACGGCTCGATCAGCTGTCGCGCCTGAACCCGGATGACCGGGAGGCGATCCGCACGCTCAGCGCGGAGATCCGCCGGACCATCGACGGGATCGCCATCCCGGGCGACCTGGCGGCGGCGATCACCCGCGCGCTCGCCCAGCCCGGCGAGCAGGCCGCCTACGCCGTGCGATCCAGCGCGACGGCAGAGGACCTGCCGACGGCATCCTTCGCCGGCCAGCAGGACACGTACCTGAACGTCGTGGGGCTGGCGGCGATCCTCCAGCATGTCAGCCGGTGCTGGGCGTCGCTGTTCACCGAGCGGGCCGTGACTTACCGCCTGCGGAACGGCATCGACCACCGTACGGTCCACATGGCCGTGGTCGTGCAGCAGATGGTCTTCCCGGATGCGTCCGGCATCCTGTTCACGGCCGACCCCGTCACGGGCAGCCGGAAGGTCGCCACCGTGGACGCCGGCTTCGGCCTCGGCGAGGCCCTGGTCTCCGGCCTGGTGAACCCGGACGTCTTCAAGGTGCGCGACGACGAGGTCGTCGCCAGGACGGTCGCCGCCAAACAGCGCGCCGTTCACGCCCTGCCGGCCGGCGGGACGCGGGAAGTGGCGATCGACCGGCAGCGGCAGGAGCAGCCGGCGCTGACGGATGAGCAGGTCGTACGGCTCGTGCGGCTCGGGCGGCGGATCGAAGCGCATTTCGGCCGCCCGCAGGACATCGAATGGTGCCTGGCCGACGATGACTTCCAGATCGTGCAGAGCCGGCCGATCACCACGCTGTTCCCCATCCCCGCGGCCCGCGACCAGGAGAACCACGTCTACCTCTCCGTCGGTCATCAGCAGATGATGACCGACCCCATGAAGCCACTGGGGCTCTCCATGTGGCAGCTGACGGCCATGGCGCCGATGCACGAGGCCGGCGGGAGGCTGTTCGTCGACGCCACCCGGCGTCTGGCCTCGCCCGCGAGCCGCGCCGGCTTCCTGGAGATGGTGGGGAGGTCCGATCCGCTGACCAGGGACGCGCTGGAGACCGTCCTCGACCGCCGCGACTTCGTCCCGACGCTCCCGGAGGCTGGTCCCGGCGGCCCGCCGGCCGGCGGGCCGGCCGCCCCGATCGAGACGGATCCGGCCATCGTCACCGAGCTGATCGTGCGCACCCAGGCCTCCATCACCGCCCTGCGGCGCGACATCCGGACGAAGACCGGACCGGCGCTGTTCGACTTCCTGCTGGAGGCCTTCCAGGAGCACAGGCGAGTCCTCGGTGATCCCTTGAGCATGCAGGCGATCATGGCGGGGATGGAGGCCACCTGGTGGCTCAACGACCAACTGCGGGAATGGCTGGGCGAGAAGAACGCGGCCGACACCCTCACGCTGTCCGCCCCCGACAACATCACGTCGGAGATGGGACTGGCGCTGCTGGACGTCGCCGACGTGATCCGCCCGCATCCGCAGGTGGTGGCGTTCCTGCGGGACGTCGAGGACGACGGTTTCCTGGACGAGCTGCCGAAGCTCGCGGGCGGGACGGAAGCGCGCCACGCCATCGAGGCCTACCTCGACCGCTACGGCATGCGCTGCGTCGGCGAGATCGACATCACGAGGCCGCGTTGGCGCGAACGCCCCACCACGCTCGTGCCCGTGATCCTCGACCACGTCAGGAACTTCGAGCCGGGCGCCGCCGAGCGGCGCTTCGAGCAAGGACGGCAGGCGGCGCAGAAGAAGGCGCAGGAGGTGCTCGAACACCTGCGGGCCCTGCCGGACGGGGAGCACAAGGCCGACGAGGCCAAGCGGATGATCGACCGGGTCCGGACCTTCATCGGCTACCGGGAGTACCCGAAGTACGGCATCATCAGCCGCTACTTCGTCTACAAGCAGGCCTTACTGGAAGAGGCCGAGCGCCTCGTGCAGGCCAACGTGCTCTTCGAGAAGGAGGACGTCTTCTACCTCACGTTCCAGGAGTTCCACGACGTCGTGCGCTCGAACCAGGTGGATGACAGGCTCATCCAGGAGCGCAAGGACGCGTTCCGGTCGTACCATGCGCTCACGCCGCCCCGGGTGCTCACGTCTGACGGCGAGGCCCTCTCCGGGGCGTACCGACGCGACGACGTGCCGGCCGGCGCCCTGATCGGCCTCCCGGTCTCCGCCGGGACCATCGAAGGGCGCGCCCGCGTCATCCTCGACATGGCCCAGGCCGATCTCGAACCGGGTGACATCCTCGTCACGACCCACACGGACCCGAGCTGGACGCCCCTCTTCGTCGCCATCGCAGGCCTGGTGACGGAGGTCGGAGGATTGATGACACACGGCGCGGTGATCGCACGGGAGTACGGCCTGCCGGCTGTCGTCAGCGTGGTCGATGCCACCCGGCTGATTCCCGATGGGCAGCGGATCCGCGTGCACGGAAGCGACGGGTACGTCGAGATTCTGCCTTGACTGGGCACGCGGATCGGCGGCACGCCGCATTACCCGGGATAACCGGCAAAGCGTCGTGAGTGGTCAGACGGCTCGGCCCAGGAAGGCGAGGAGTTGCCGGTGCAGGGGTGCGTCCTCGGCGGTCTGGGTCTCGGGGCCGAACACGCCGGGGATCCGGTAGGCGTCGATGCCCATGGAGCGCATCGTCACCAGGAGGTCCCCGCACAGTTCCTCGTCGACCAGGGACTCCTGACCGGTGGCGATCGCCAGGTCGAGGCCGTGTACGAGGATCTCCGTCAGGTGGACCACGGCGGCCAGCGGCCCGGGGAGGGCGCCGAGGGAGATGTGCACGGTCTGCTCCAGCGCATCTGGACGGCGCCACGCGGCGCGGTCGGCCGCCGCGGCCTTCTCGTACGCGCCCACGGGGTCCGCGCCCAGCCAGTCCGCCTCGTGGTCGGCGCCCGGGTCGGTCCCGTCGAGCTTGGCGGCGAAGATCCGCATGCCGCCCACGACGTGGTTGAGCAGCGTACGGACGTCCCAGCCCGCGCACGGCGTGGGCCGGTCCCACTGATCGGCGGCGATGCCGGCGACTATGCCGGCCGTCATGTCGGCGGCCCGTTCGATCTGGTCGACTACCTGGCTCATGCTCGATCCCCTCATAAGTTAACGAGTGTAAGGTTACATCGCTGAGCTAACGGATGTAAAGTCATGGCATGAGCAGTGAAACGCACCGCACACGGAACAGGCGCGGCGAGGGTTCCCGGCTACGCGGCGAGATCATCGCGGCGGCGACCGCGCTCCTGGAGCAGGCGGGCAGCGAGGACGCGATCACGCTCCGGGGGGTGGCCCGCCAGGCAGGGGTGTCCGCCCCGTCGATCTACGCCCACTTCGCCGACCGCGAGGAGATCATCGGCGCGGTGGTGGCGCGGGCGTTCGCCGAGCTCGATGAGGCGCTCGGCACGACCGTCGAAGGCGAGACCGATCCCGCGCGGCGGTTGTGGAAGCTGTGCGAGGCTTATCTGGACTTCGCCGAGAGCAGGCCGCACCGCTATCGGGTGGCGTTCGGCAGGCACAGCACCGCCGACCCGACCACCACCGGCTCGGCCACGCGGCTGGAGGATCTGTCGGGCGGCCGGGCATTCACCCGCCTGATCGAGGCGGTCGCCGACTACGCGAAGAGCGAGCGCGCAAACGACGGCGACGCGAAAGACGGTAGCGCCGACGCCGGCACCACGCAGAATGGCCCCGCGCAGGACCGTCGCGCGAACGACGTCCCAGCGCGGAACGGCCGCGCGAAGAACGGCTACGCGGCGAGCCGGTCGCCGCAGGTCGCGGCCACCGCCCTGTGGGTGGCTCTGCACGGGTACGCGGCGTTGACCGCGAGCGTCCCGCTGTTCCCATGGCCCGATCGGCGAGAGATGCTCAGCACGCTACTCGCCTCCGTAACCCCGGCCCCATAGAAACCCGGCACGGCAAAAGAGCGGGCCCGGACGGAAGATCCGTCCGGGCCCGGAGATGAAGAGGAAGAACTACCGCGTCAGCGTATGGTCATCGCCGGCGCCGACAGCCGCGTGCTCGTCTTCATGCTCATGCCCATGCCCGTGCCCGTCGTCGAGCGGGATCTTCTCCCCGCCGTACGCCTTGGACATGAGGGCGCGCAGCTTGCCGAGCGGGCCGCGCATCCCCTTCGGCGGGATGCCCGAGCTGTCGGGCGCGACCGGCAGCATCAGCACCGGCTCCTTGCCCCGCACGTGCGCCTCGATGTCGTCGTCCGGCGGCGTGTGGAGCTCGATGTACTCGCCGTGCGGCAGCCGCTTGATCACGCCGGACTCGACGCCGTGCGAGACGACGGCCGCGTCGTAGCGCTGCAGGCCGAGACACGTGCGATACGTGATCAGGTACGCCAGCGCGGGCCCCAGGAAGATCAGCCACCGCCCCACGATCGTGGTGACGTTGAGGCTGATCTGGAAGTTCGCCGAGATCTCGTCGTTGGCGCCGAGCAGCCAGAGCACACCGTAGAACGTGATGGCCGTCATGCCGATCGCGGTGCGGTGCGGGTTGTTGCGCGGGCGGTCGGCGATGTGGTGCTCGCGGTGGTCGCCCGTCACCCAGCGTTCGAGGAACGGATAGAGCGCCAGGCCCGTCATGATGATGCCCATCGGCACCAGCGCCGGGATGATCACGTTGAGCGGCAGTGTGCCCGCGTGGGCCGTGCCGAACAGGTTGATCTCCCACGGCACCATGATGCGCAGCGCGCCTTCGAGGAAGCCCATGTAGAAGTCGGGCTGCGAACCCGCCGACACGTCGGCCGGCGTGTAGGGCCCGAACAGCCAGATCGGGTTGATCTGGGCGAACGTCGCGAGCCCCGCCACCACCGCGAACGTGAACAGGAAGTACGCGCCCGCCTTGGCCATGAAGGCCGGGTAGAAGGGCGCTCCCACCACGTTGTGGTTGTTGCGGTTCTTGCCGGGCATCTGGGTGTGCTTCTGCGTCCACATGAGCACCATGTGGGCGGAGACGAGCGCCAGGATGATGCCCGGGATGAGCAGGATGTGCAGCGAGTAGAACCGGGAGATGACATCATCACCCGGATATTCGCCGCCGAACAGGAAGAACGTGATGTAGGTGCCGACCAGCGGCAGCGAGATCGCCACGCCCTCGGTGATCCGCAGACCGGCGCCGGACAGCAGGTCGTCAGGCAGGGAGTAGCCGGTCAGACCCTCGGCGAGCGCCAGCGTCAGCAGCCCGACGCCGATCAGCCAGTTGAGCTCGCGCGGCTTGCGGTAGGCGCCGGTGAAGAACACGCGCAGCGCGTGCACCGTCATGCCGGCCACGAACATCAGGGCCGCCCAGTGGTGCATCTGCCGCATGAGCAGTCCACCGCGGACGTCGAAGCTGAGCTCCAGCGACGACGCGTAGGCCTGGGACATCATGACGCCCTTGAGCGGGGCGTACGACCCGTCGTAGGCGATCTCCGCCATGCTGGGCTTGAACCAGAACGTCAGGAACGTCCCGGTCAGCAGCAGGATGACGAAGGAGTAGAGCGCGATCTCCCCCAGCAGGAACGACCAGTGGTCAGGGAAGACCTTGCGGAAATTGCGCTTGAGGAAGTTGGCCGCGCCGAGGCGCTCGTCGAGGAAGTTCGACGGGCCCGCGATGCCCTTCGGAACGGTGGTCAGCTCGCTCATGCCTGGCCTCCCTTGGACCTGGCCTCGGCTTCGGCGTCGCCGCGCTCCCAGTAGCTGGGACCGGGCGGCACGTTGAAGTCCCCCTTGGCGATGAGGAAGCCCTCGCCGTCGACCGTGATCGGCAGCTGCGGCAGCGGCCGGGCGGCCGGGCCGAAGATGACCTTGGCGCCGTCGGCGGCGTCGAAGGTCGACTGGTGGCAGGGGCAGAGGATGTGGTGGGTGGTCTGCTCGTAGAGGGCCGCCGGGCAGCCCACGTGCGTGCAGATCTTGGAGTAGGCGACGATGCCGTCGTGCGTCCAGTTCTGGTTGGTCCCGGACTTGATCTCTTCCGGGCGGAACTTGATCAAGATCAGCGTGGCCTTGGCCAGGGCGTTCAGGTCGTGCTCGTAGCCCTCGGGCACCACCGACAGGATGCCGCCCGGCGAGTTGAAGTCCGCCGCGCGGATCGGCTGGCCGGTGCCCTCGACGACGAGCCTGAGCGGCTTGCCCTCCTTGGTCTTCTCGCCCCAGACCGTGTGCCGCAGCGTCTTGTTGAAGGCGGCGCCGGGCATCTTGGAGTTGTCCAGGTCGCGCAGCAGCACCACCGGGAGCAGGCCCAGCGGCGCGGCCGCGAGCAGCAGCGTGCGGCGCATCATCTTGCGCTTGACGAAGCCGCTCTCGTTGGCGCCCTGCACGAACGTCTCGGCGACGTACTCACGGTCGTCCTCGGCGGAGACCATGGGGTGGCGCTCTTGGACCAGGGAGTACTTGGGCATGATCATGCGGACCCACACCACGATGCCGCAGGCCAGCCCCAGCAGCGCCAGCGTCAGCGTGCTGCCGAGTGCGAGGTTGGAGACGCCTGTGCTCTCCGGGCTGCCGACCTGGAAGTAGACGTAGGAGATGATGAACGCGATGCCCGCGAGGAACGTGACCGCGAAGCAGAGCGTCGCGATCCTCTCGGCCTTGCGCGCCTTCGTCTCGTCCTGCAGCGTGACGCCCGGGACGTCGACCTCGGCTTCCTCGGTTTCGGGGGCGCCGAGCATCGAGGTGCCCGGCACGGGAGTGCCGATGACGCGCTTGGGAACGCGCTCGTCCGGCTGCTCGATCTCGTGCTCGTTGTCTGTCATGACTTCTGTCGCTTCTTCGCGGTGATCCAGATGGCTGCGAGGGCGAGGGCACTGAGGCCCGCTATCCACGCTACGAGACCTTCGGTGACCGGTCCAATACGTCCGAGGCCGAAACCTCCCGGGTCCTTCTGCGCGCGAACCTCGGTGATGTAGGCGATCATGCTGCGCTTCTCTTCAGGCGTGATCGTCGAGTCGTTGAAGACCGGCATCGCCTGCGGGCCGGTGACCATCGCCTCGTAGATCTGCGTGGGAGACGCCTGGTTCAGGTTGGGCGCGTACTTCCCTCGGGTCAGCGCACCGCCCGCGCCGACCCAGTTGTGGCACTGGATGCAGTTGGCGCGGAAGAGCTCGCCACCCTTGCCGGCGTCGCCGAGCTTGGCGTCGACCTGCTCCTTGCCGGGCACCTGCGGGCCGCCGCCGAGCGACTGCACGTAGGCGCCGAGCTTGCTGATCGCGTCCGGGTTGACCCAGTCCGACAGCGGCTTGCGCGGCGCCTGGGCGCCGGAGTCGGCCGCGGGCATGCGGCCCGTGCTCACCTGGAAGTCCACGGCCGCGGCACCGACGCCGATGAGCGTGGGGCCCTTGCCGGTGATGCCCTGCGCGTTGAGCCCGTGGCAGCTGGAGCAGTGTGCCTCGAACAAGGCCTTACCCTCGGCCACGTCGTCGACCCTGCCTGACGCGAGTGCCGCGTCGGCAGGCTTGCCCACCTGGACAAAGGCGGTGTATGCCATCCCGACCAGCGCCAGGGCGAAAATCAGGACGGCGTATCTCGCGAGGGGATGCCGCCGCCAAGCGGTGATCCTAGTCACAGAGATCCCGTTCCTTAACGAATAATGTAGATGGTCGCGAAAAGGCCGATCCAGACGACGTCGACGAAGTGCCAGTAGTAGGACACGACGATCGCGCTGGTGGCCTGCTCATGCGTGAAGCGCTTCGCGGCGTACGTGCGTCCCAGCATGAACAGGAACGCGATCAGGCCACCCGTCACGTGCAGGCCGTGGAAGCCCGTCGTCAGGTAGAACACCGAGGTGAAGGCGTTCGCGGACAGGGTCGCGCCCTCTTTCGCCAGCTCGCCGTACTCGTACAGCTGACCGGCGACGAAGACCGCGCCCATCAGGAAGCTGACGAGGTACCAGAAACGGAGCTTGCCGACCTGCCCCTTCTCCGCGGCCCACACGCCCATCTGGCACGTCACACTCGACAGAACCAGAATGATCGTGTTGGCCGTCGCGAACGGGATGTTCAGGTGAGCGCCTTCGGCTTCCACGCCCTGCATGACGAGCGCGGGGCCCCACTCGAGGCCCTTGCCCTCGCTCACCGACCGGATGGTGAAGTACATCGCGAACAGCGCCGCGAAGAACATGAGCTCGGAGGACAGCCAGACGATCGTACCGACGCTGACCAGATTGGGTCTGCGGTACGGCTGTGCTGTCGTCGTCGAAGTTATTGCGGATGCTGTCGCCACGGGCAGCATTATTGCGGCTTCTGTAGCCGGTCCGACGCACGACCCCCCCGTAGCAGGAACAAACATGCCTACAACCCAAGAAAATAGGGACAAAACGACCGCTAGAGACGGCGGCCTGGGTTTGGGGGCCGGGGCACCGGTACGATTCCAGGTGACCATACCGCTTCGACCGATAGTGAGCGCGACCGTGAGCACCGACGACACGATGAGGGTCCTCGTCTACAGCGACGACGCCGCCACCCGTGAAGAGGTACGGCTGGCGATCGGCCGGCGACCCGCCGCCGATGTCCCCTTCGTGGAGATCGTGGAGTGCGCCACCGAGCCCAAAGTGCACCAGTGGCTGGGTTCCGGTGAGATCGACGTGGCCGTCCTCGACGGCGAGACCCAGCCGGCGGGCGGCATGGGCGTCTCGCGCCAGGCCAAGGACGAGGTCTACGACTGCCCTCCCGTCTGCCTGATCATCGCCAGGCGCGACGACCGCTGGCTGGCCGACTGGTCCAAGGCCGACGCCGTGGTCCCGCAGCCGCTGGAGCCCATGGTGCTGGCCGACACCGTCGCCGACCTGATGCGCCGCCGCGCCTCGACCCGACTCAACGCGAAGTAGGTGCCTTCCGTGGATGCCCGGACGACCTGGCCCGCCCTGCTTTCCGCTCTCCTGTCAGGTGAGCATCTGACCGCCGACGAGACGTCCTGGGCGATGCGGGAGATCATGTCCGGCTCCGCGACGTCGGCCCAGATCGCCGGGTTCGCGATCGCGCTGCGGGCCAAGGGCGAGACGGTGGCCGAGGTCGCGGGCCTGGCCCGCACCATGCTGGAGCTGGCCACCCCCCTCCACATCGAGGGCCCGGTCGTCGACGTGGTCGGCACCGGCGGCGACCGCGCCCACACGGTCAACGTCTCGACGATGGCCGCCATCGTGGCCGCCGCCGCGGGCGCCCGCGTGGTCAAGCACGGCAACCGCGCCGCCTCCTCCTCGTGCGGCGCCGCCGACGTCCTGGAGCACCTCGGCATCCACCTCGACCTGACGCCCGAGCAGACGGCCCACGTCGCCCGCGAGGCGGGCATCGCCTTCTGCTTCGCCCCCGTCTACCACCCCGCGCTGCGCTTCGCCGGGCCGCCGCGCAAGGAGATCGGCGTCCCGACGGTCTTCAACTTCCTCGGCCCGCTCACCAACCCGGCCCGCCCCGCGGCCCAGGCCATCGGCGTCTTCGACAAGCGCATGCTGCCGATCCTGGCGGGTGTCTTCGCCGAGCGCGGCGTCTCCGCCCTGGTCTTCCGCGGCGACGACGGCCTCGACGAGCTGACGATCGCGACGACCTCCACGGTCTGGATCGTCAAGGACGGCGCCGCCACCCAGACCGTCTTCGACCCCGCCGTCCTGGGCATCCCCCGGGCCGACGCGGACGCCCTCAGGGGCGGCGACGTCGCCTTCAACGCCCAGGCGGTCCACGACCTCCTGCGCGGCAAGCCAGGCCCGGTGCGCGACGCCGTGCTCCTCAACGCGGCGGCGGCCCTGGTGGCGCTGGACGGGCCCGGCGACGACCTCGACGCGGCCATGATCGACGGCTACGCGCGCGCCGCCCAGGCCGTCGACTCCGGAAACGGCTCGGCCACCCTGGACCGCTGGATAGCGACCAGCCGCGCCCTCCGCCCCGCCTGACAGGCTGGCTCGCTCAGAGACCGCCTGACAGGTCGGCTCGCTCAGCAGGCCGCCTGGAGAGGCCAGTATGCTCAACAGGCCGCCTGACAGGCTGTCACGCTCAACAGGCCGCTGACGGCGCTGGCTCGCCCAGGAGGCCGCCACAGGGGCCTACGGGAGCCGTCAGTGGATGAGCATCGTCGGTGCCGCCTTGAGTGAGCTCCACTTGAGCCACTCCTTCCAGCTCTCCTGCCAGTGCCCCCACCCGTTGGTCGGCTCCAGCGGGCGGGGTGAGCCCGTGATGATGATCGGATCCCCGATCAGCGTGTTCTTGATGAACCAGGCCGCGTTCTCCGGGCTGACGTTCACGCAGCCGTGGCTCACGTTCGAGTAGCCCTGCGAGCCGACCGACCACGGCGCGCTGTGAATGTACTCGCCGCTGTTCGAGATGCGTACGGTGTTGTAGACGGTCAGCTGGTAGTAGCCCGGCGACCCGGGCCCGATGCCGGGTGAGGTCATGACGGTCACCGGCTCCCTGGACATGGCCAGGTGGACGCCGGAGGTCGTGTAGTACTTCCAGGCCCCGCCCTGGCCGGCGCTCATCGGCATGGTGCGGATCTTCTTGCCGTCACGGCGGACCGTCAGCATGTGGACGTCGGTGCTGCCCTTGGTGATCTGCTCACGGCCGATCTTGAAGTTGAAGGCGAAGTCGCGCTTTCCGTACACGCCTTCCGCACCCCGTACGCCGGCCAGATGGGCTTCCAGCCGGACGTTGGTGTGGGCGGGCCAGTACTTCGCCGGCCGGAAGTCCACGTGCCGGTCGTCGAACCAGTGCCAGGCGCCCTCGACCGGCTTCGAGCTGCGGATGGTGAGGTTGCGCTCGACCGCCACCCGGTCGGTGATCGGCTGGTCGAACGTGATCATGACCGGCATGCCGACCCCGACCGTCAGGCCGGTGTCGTACCGGTTGGGCGTCACCGTCTCGAGGTCGAAGAACTTCTCCGCCTTGACCGTCGAGAACGTGCTGGTGGTCTCGCTCGTCTTGCCGTCGGGGCCGGCGGCGACCGTGGTGACCGTGTACGTGGTGCCCGGCTTGGCGATCCGGGTGCTGCGCCAGCTGGTGCCGTCGGCGCTGAGCACGCCCGGCAACTGACCCGCCTTGCCCCCCTGGATGCGGACGCTCTTGAGCGTGCCGGACTGGGCGGCGACGAGGACGGTGTGGTCTGTAGGGATATTTGCGGATTTGTCGAGCGGGTTCACCACGACCGTGGCCCCCGCAGCCGGCTTCCCCGCCCCGGTCGTGGCCGTACTGGCGACCGCGCTCGCCCCGCCGGTGGCGCCCACCGGGGCGGCGTTTCCAGTAGTGCCGGTCTCGGACCCCGAGCACGACGCCAGCAGAGCCAGGGCCAGCAGTCCGGCCGATCTATGAGCCAAGCGCCCCACGTGCACTCCCCCGTCCGAGATCGCTCCATTCCCCTCACTTATTACCCTGAGTGATCGATTCGTCACATCCGCCCCCCGGCAAAGAACAGCAAAAAGCGGGCGCCCCCTCCCAGAAGAGGACACCCGCCGTAAGCCTCGCCGTCAGTGCGAGAAGTTACCCCGGTAGTACTGGAAGACAAATCCGATCATGGCCATGATGATCAGGAATACGCCGATCAGGAACATCCAGAAGCCGATCACGAACCCGGCGAACGCGAACGCCGCCGCCAGGCACAGGAACAGCGGCCACCAGCTGCTCGGGCTGAAGAAGCCGATCTCACCGGCGCCGTCGCTGATCTCGGCCTGCTTGTTGTCCTCCGGCTGGGCGCCGATGCGCCGCGCCGTGAACATCAGGTAGTAGCCGATCATGAACGCGAAGCCGACCGAGATGGCCATGGCCGTGGTGCCGACCGGCTCTCCGTGACCCGTATCCGCCTTGGTCCAGAACCAGTAGGCGACGTCGACACCGGCGAAGAACAGGCCGCACAGCAGGAACAGCCAACCCTGAACCTTCATCAGGCCTCGACCTCCTGGGGCCTCTTGGCGGACACGTGCGGATAGTGCAGGTCGAACGCGGGACGCTCAGACCGGATCCGCGGCAGCGAGGTGAAGTTGTGCCGCGGCGGCGGGCAGGAGGTCGCCCACTCCAGCGAGTTGCCGTAGCCCCACGGGTCGTCGACCGTGACCTTCTGCCCGCTGCGCGCGGTCTTCCAGACGTTGTAGAAGAACGGCAGCACCGACAGGCCGAGCACGAACGCGCCGACCGACGAGATCATGTTCAGGTCGGTGAAGCCGTCGTTGGGGCTGTAGTCGGCGTAGCGGCGCGGGAAGCCGACGACGCCGAGCCAGTGCTGGATCAGGAACGTGGTGTGGAACCCGATGAACAGCAGCCAGAACTGCAGCTTGCCGAGCTTGTCGTCGAGCATCTTGCCGGTGAACTTGGGCCACCAGAAGTAGAAGCCCGCGAACATCGCGAACACCACGGTGCCGAAGACCACGTAGTGGAAGTGGGCCACGACGAAGTAGGTGTCGCTGATCTGGAAGTCGAGCGGCGGCGAGGCCAGGATGACGCCCGTCAGACCACCCAGCAGGAAGGTGATCAGGAAGCCGACCGAGAACAGCATCGGCGACTCGAACGAGAGATGCCCTCGCCACATCGTGCCGATCCAGTTGAAGAACTTCACGCCCGTCGGCACCGCGATGAGGAACGTCATGAACGAGAAGAACGGCAGCAACACCTGCCCGGTCGGGAACATGTGGTGCGCCCAGACCGTGATCGACAGGCCGGCGATCGAGATCGTCGCGGCCACGAGGCTGATGTAACCGAAGATCGGCTTGCGGCTGAAGACCGGGAAGATCTCACTCACGATGCCGAAGAACGGCAGCGCGATGATGTAGACCTCCGGATGGCCGAAGAACCAGAACAGGTGCTGCCACAGCAGCGCCCCTCCGTTGGCCGCGTCGAAGACGTGGGTGCCGAGCTTGCGGTCGGCCTCCAGGGCCAGCAGCGCGGCGGCCAGCACCGGGAAGGCCATCAGCACGAGCATGCTGGTCAGCAGGATGTTCCAGGTGAAGATCGGCATCCGGAACATGGTCATGCCCGGCGCGCGCATGGTGATGATCGTGGTGATGAAGTTCACCGAGCCGAGGATCGTGCCCAGGCCCGACAGCGCCAGACCCATGATCCACAGGTCACCGCCCATGCCCGGCGAGCTGATCGCGGTCGACAGCGGCGTGTAGGCGAACCAGCCGAAGGAGGCGGCGCCGTTGGGGGTGAAGAAGCCCGACACCGCGATGATGCTGCCGAACAGGTAGAGCCAGTAGCTCACCATGTTCAGCCGCGGGAAGGCCACGTCGGGCGCGCCGATCTGCAGCGGCATCAGCTCGTTGGCGAAGCCGGCGAACAGCGGCGTCGCGAACATCAGCAGCATGATCGTGCCGTGCATGGTGAACAGCTGGTTGAACTGCTCGTTGCTGGTGATCTGCAGCCCCGGCTGCGCCAGCTCGGCCCGCATGATCAGCGCCATGACGCCGCCGATCAGGAAGAAGGCGAACGACGTGATCAGATAGAGGTGACCGATGATCTTGTGGTCGGTGCTGGACAGCCACTTCACGATCACCTGGCCCTTGGTAACGGGCCGGGCGGTCGTCGGGAGTGGCTCTTGGATGGCGGTCACTGGGCACTCCCAGCCTGGGTCGCGATGTACTGGTTCCACTCAGCGTCGGGGACGAGCTTCACCGAGAAGAGCATGCGGCTGTGGTCGACGCCGCACAGCTCGGCACAGCGGCCCGCGTAGACGTTGGGCTTGTTGAGCGTGGTGATCTCGAAGAAGCGGCCCTTGTTGTCCTTGGCCAGCCCCGGGATGACGTCACGCTTGAACAGGAACGCCGGCACCCAGAAGGAGTGGATGACGTCGGGCGACTCCAGCTCGAACTCCACCTTCTTACCCACGGGCAGCACGAGCTGCGGGCCCGACTTGTAGTCGCTCACGGGCTGGCCCACGACCGGCTTCAGCGTCTTGCCGTTGACCGTCGTGGTGAAGCGCCAGCTCCACTGGAACGCCTCCACCTTGACCTTGACGTCAGGGTGGCCGGACAGCACCTGCAGATCCCGGCTGTCGCGCGCGGTGAAGAAGAAGAACACCGAGACCATGACCAGCGGGATCAAGGTGTAGAGCATCTCGATCGGCAGGTTGTAACGGACCTGCGGCGGGAGCTCGGCCTTGGCCTTGCGCTTCACATGGAACACGCAAGCCCAGATGATCAGGACGATGACCACGGCGCCCGTGGCGAGTGCGGCGACCCAGGCCCCGTTCCAAAGATTCTGGACGATGTCGCCCTGGCTGGTGATGTGCTCGGGAAGCAGACCGTCGGACCAATTGGCCTTGGGAATGTCGTTAGCACATGCCGTAGCGGAGGCCAGCAGCAACGCCAAAGCGGCGGCTCGCGGCACTCTGCGCCGGGTCAACGAACGCCGTGGCGAACGGCGGGTCGGACTCACGGATCGCCTACCCCACAGATGAAGCCCAGGAGTCCTCCTGGGCGGTCGTATGTCTAAAAGCACAGCTGATTGGAGACACATTAGCGTGCAAGAGCCCCGCCCTCCCGCGCACCCCCTCGATGGTGCACCGCGAGTGGGACGATGGGTCTCGTGGCGTACTTTGACGCGGCCTCGACCGAGCCGCTCCACCCCCAGGCCCGCGAAGCGCTCCTGGCGGCGATCGATGTCGGCTGGGCCGACCCCGCGAGGTTGTACGGCCAGGCCCGCCGCGCGCACCTGCTGCTGGAACAGGCCCGTACGGAGGTGGCCGAGGCGCTCGGCGCGCGTCCCGACGAGGTGTCGTTCACCTCTTCGGGCACGCAGGCGGTGCATCTCGGCGTGCTCGGCACCCTACACGGCAGACGGCGCGCCGGACGGCACCTGGTGACGAGCGCGGTCGAGCACTCCAGCGTGCTGCACGCCGCCAGCCTGCACGAACGCGGCGGCGGTACGGTGGAGATCGTGGGGGTGGATCTGCGCGGACGCGTCGACCCGGCCGCCTTCAAGGCCGCCGTGTCCAGGCCCGATACGGGCCTGGCCTGCCTGCAGACGGCCAACCACGAGGTCGGCACGCTCCAGCCGGTGGACGAGGTGGCCGCCGCCTGCCGGGAGCACGGCGTCCCGCTGCTGGTCGACGCCGCCCAGACGGCCGGGCGGCTGCCGATCCCGCAGGGCTGGTCGGTCCTGACCGCGAGCGCCCACAAGTGGGGCGGTCCCGCCGGGGTGGGTGTGCTGGCGGTGCGCAAGGGCACGCGGTTCCGGTCGTTCCTGCCGGAGGACGAGCGCGAGCGGCGCCGGGTCCCCGGGTTCGAGAACGTGCCGGCCATCGTCGCCGCCGCGGCCGCCCTGCGGGCGATGACCGCCGAGGCGGCGCGGGAAGGTGCCCGGCTCTCCGCGCTCGTCGACAAGATCAGGCGGACCGTGCCGGAGATCGTGCCCGACGTGGAGGTGATCGGCGACCCCGTCGAGCGGGCGCCCCACATCGTGACCTTCTCCTGCCTCTACGTCGACGGGGAGGTGCTGCTCACCGAACTGGACAAAGCCGGATTCGCGGTATCGTCCGGGAGTTCATGCACCGCTAGTACGCTTCGTCCATCGCACGTTCTGGAAGCGATGGGCGTGCTCACGCATGGGAATGTCCGGGTGTCACTGCCCAGGGGCGCTTCCGCGGCCGAGGTCGACAGATTCCTGGCCGTGCTGCCCGATGTGGTGCACCGAATCCGGCAGGACGCAGGAGTCGCATGACCGAGGTCATTCAGCCGTCATTGACGATCGACGCGCTCGGGAAGAAGTGCCCGATTCCGATCATCATGCTCGCCGAGCAGATCAACTATGTCCCGCTCAACGCCGTGATCGCCGTCCTGGCCGACGATCCGGCCGCGTTCACGGACGTACCGGCGTGGTGCCGCCTGAAGTCCCACCGCCACGTGGGCTCCTACGAGCTGCCGCAGGGCGGCTGGTCCATTCACGTACGCCGCAATTACTGACATCTGGCACGTACGTTAAAAGATCTGCGTAAACCCCATCAAACGGGCAATAACCCCTCGGAGTCAGATCGTCGACTTCCGGGGGGGGAAGAGACATGACGGATGGACACCCGCACAAGACCGCCCGTGACCTGATGAGCGAGGGCGCGGAGTGCATCCCCGCGCACGAGACGCTCGACCGGGCCGCGCAGATGATGCGTGACAGCCACGTGGGAGCGCTGCCGGTCTGCGTCGAAGACCGCGTGACCGGGATCATCACCGACCGCGACATCGTGGTCAAGTGCGTGGCCGAAGGGCGTGACCCGGCCCACATGCGGGCCGGCGACCTGGTGGTCGGGCTGGTCTGGGTACCGGTCGACGCCACGGTCGAGGAGGCGCTGCAGCGCATGGAGCAGCACCAGATCAAGCGGCTGCCGGTGATGGAGGGCAACCGGATCGTGGGCATGATCTCCGAGGCCGACCTGGCCAAGCACCTGCCCGACGACCAGCTGGCCGAGTTCGTGCACCGCGTCTACGGGGGCGCCTGACCGCCTGGCCGGGGAGACCACCGCCCCGCCACACTGATCGTGCGGCGGGGCGGCTCGCGTTCGGTCGCGGTGGTGCGGGTCAGGCGTGGTGGCAGTGCACGAGGCCCGCGATCTCCTCGGCGGCGCCGGCCCCGTAGGCGGCGGCGAACCGCTCCACGAATGCCTTCTGCCCCAGCTCGTACTCCTGGCCGCCGACCCGCTCCAGGACGTGCGTGGCGGTCAGGTTGCCGAGCTGGCCGCAGCGCTCCAGCGACAGGTCCCAGGCCAGACCGGACAGGAAGCCGGCCCGGAAGGCGTCGCCGACGCCGGTCGGGTCGGCCTTGCCCACCTCCGGCGCGGGCGCGACCTGGATGGACGGCTCGCCCGCGCGGTCGATGACGGCGCCCTTGGGGCCGAGCGTGGTGACGCGGACGCCCACCCGGTCCAGGATCTCGGCGTCGGACCAGCCGGTCTTCTGCTCGATGAGCCCCTTCTCGTAGTCGTTCGAGAACAGGTAGGCGGCCCCGTCGACGAGGTCGCGGATCTGCTCGTCGCCCATGCGCGCGAGCTGCTGCGAGGGGTCGGCGGCGAACGGGATGCCGCGCTGGCGGCACTCGTCGGTGTGACGCAGCATGGCGTCGGGGTCGTTCGGGCTGATCAGCACCAGGTCGAGCCCGCCCACGCGGTCGGAGACGGGCCGCAGCTCGATGAGCCGCGCCTCTGCCATCGCGCCGGTGTAGAACGAGGCGATCTGGTTGTGGTGCTCGTCCGTGGTGCACAGGAAGCGAGCCGTGTGGTGGTTCTCGGAGACGTGCACGGAGTCGCAGTCCACGCCGTGGCGCTCCAGCCACGAGCGGTAGTCGGCGAAGTCGGAGCCGACCGCGCCCACGAGGATCGGGGTGAGCCCCAGGCACCCCATGCCGAAGGCGATGTTCGCCGCGCACCCACCGCGGCGGATCTGCAGGTCGTCGACCAAGAACGAGAGTGACACCCGATCAAGCTGCTCGGCGATGAGCTGTTCGCCGAAGCTTCCTGGGAAGGTCATCAGATGGTCGGTCGCGATGGAGCCGGTGACGGCGATGCGCACGGGATTCTTCTTCCTCGTTGTCAGCAAGCCAATAAGCCCAAACGAGGATACGCGAGGACGGACGCGAAGGTCCCGCACGCACGAATGCGAGCGGGACCTCACCCACTCCGAACTAGTTGATGACTAGTTGAAGGAGTCGCCACAGGCACAGGAGCCGGTGGCGTTGGGGTTGTCGATGGTGAAGCCCTGCTTCTCGATCGTGTCGACGAAGTCGATGGAGGCGCCCAGCAGGTAGGGGGCGCTCATCCGGTCGGTGACCACGCTGACGCCGCCGAAGTCGGTAACCACGTCGCCGTCCATCGAACGGTCATCGAAGAAGAGCTGGTAACGGAGACCGGAGCAACCACCCGGCTGCACGGCCACGCGCAGCTGCAAGCCCTCTTCGCCCTGCTGCTCGAGCAGAGCCTTGACCTTGGCGGCGGCCGCGTCAGTCAGGATCAGGCCCTGCGTCGTGGTCTCGTTGCTCTCAACCGTCATCTGCTGACTCCCTAACCCGGCTGTCTGTTTACGACGTCCTACTAAGACGCTACCAACACATCCCCGGTGCTACACATTCCCAGCCCCCCGGACCCCCGGAATAAGCGCGGCGCCCCATATGTCATGATGAGTATCGTCAGTTCGACGATAAGGGGGTATGGCCATGGCCACCCAGACTGGGCTGCCGCTCTTCGTTCTCGGCCGGGACGCCGATCCACACAGCGAGAAGGGGGTCGACTGTCCTGGTGAGCTGCCGCCCGCCTCCGATCCGGACCTGGTGGAGCGGGCGCGCAAGGCGAAGGAGGCGCTCGGTGACCGGCTGTTCGTGCTGGGCCACCATTACCAGCGTGACGAGGTCATCCAGTTCGCCGACGTCACCGGCGACTCCTTCAAACTGGCGCGGCAGGCCGCGGCCAGGCCGGAGGCGGAGTTCATCGTCTTCTGCGGCGTGCACTTCATGGCCGAGTCCGCCGACATCCTGACCGGTGAGACGCAGAAGGTGATCCTGCCCGACCTGGCGGCGGGCTGCTCGATGGCGGACATGGCCACCTTCGACCAGGTCGAGGAGTGCTGGGAGGCCCTGGAGGACGCCGGTCTCGCCGATCAGGTGATTCCCGTCACGTACATGAACTCCAGCGCCGACATCAAGGCGTTCTGCGGCCGGAACGGCGGCGCGGTCTGCACCTCCTCCAACGCCAAGCGGGCCCTCGACTGGGCCTTCGAGAAGGGTGAGAAGGTGCTGTTCCTGCCCGACCAGCACCTCGGCCGCAACACCGCGGTGCTGGAGATGGGCATGTCCCTGGACGACTGCGTCGTCTGGAACCCCCACCGCCCGAACGGCGGCCTCACCCAGGAGCAGCTCGACCGCGCGCGGATGATCCTGTGGAAGGGCCACTGCTCGGTGCACGGCCGCTTCACGGCCGAGTCCGTCGATGACGTACGGCGCCGCATCCCGGGCGTCAACGTGCTCGTCCACCCGGAGTGCAAGCACGAGGTGGTGCTCAAGGCGGACCACGTCGGCTCGACCGAGCACATCATCAAGACGCTGGAGGCGGCCCCGGCGGGTTCGAGCTGGGCGATCGGCACCGAGCTGAACCTGGTCAAGCGGCTCGCCGTGATGTTCCCCGACAAGAACGTCTCGTTCCTCGACAAGACGGTCTGCTACTGCTCGACCATGAACCGGATCGACCTGCCGCACCTGGTGTGGGCGCTGGAGTCGCTGGCGCTCGGGGAGGTCGTCAACCAGATCACGGTCGACGACGACACCGCCCACTGGGCCAGGGTCGCCCTCGACCGCATGCTGGCCCTCCCCTAACGCGGCTGGTCACCGAAGGCGTAGACGACCCGGACACCGATCGACAAGGTCTGGTGTCCGGGGCTGATCGACGCGTTCTCGTCCGCCGCGAGCGTGGCGAACGCCAGCGGCTTCGGCCCGCTCCTCAGCTCCTCGGTCACCGAGACGACCCGGCCCAGCGGGCGCCCGGCCAGTTCGGCGTACTGGGCGGCCTTGGCGGCGGCGTCGCGGAACGCCCGTACCCTCGCCTCCGCCAGCGCCCCGGCGGGGTCGGACAGCTCGAACGAGACGCCGTTCAGCCGCGCCTCCTCACCCACCGCCGCCACGGTGTCGATCACCCGGTCGGCCCGCGCCAGGTCGCGGACCAGCGCCTCGACGCCCTGCGCGGCCCTGTAGGCGGCCACCTTGGGGTAGACCTCGTACTCGGGGCCGAGGGACAGCTCGCTGGTGCGCAGGTCCTCAGGGGCGATACCGGCCCCTTTCAGCGCCTCCATGAGCCGGGCGGCGGCGGCCCGGACGGTCGCGAAGGCTTCGGCGGCCGAGGTCCTGCGTACCTCGACGCCCGTGTTCAGTCGCATGACGTCGGGCGCGGCCGAGACCGCGCCCTCGCCGGCGACGGCGATCCGCTCGTGCTCCGTTTCCACGCGTACCCCCTTGGGTCCGTAGGATCGGCGGGTTCGTCAGGGCGTCCCGCGGCTGTAGCGCAGGCCCATGTTGTCGAACTCGGCCCGCTTCGCCGCGGTGGCCAGCACTCTGCTGATCTGCCCCTTCAGATCGATGACAACCGCCTCGTAACCGGCGCCCTTGGTCCGCCACACGGCCAGGTGCTGGTCATCCCACCAGCCGATGAGCCGGTTGGAGGCGAAGGGGATGGTGACGGGCGTGCCGCCGCCCGTCGTGGGCCTGGCGCAGAGGGTGTCACCCGCAGGGCCGCAGTGCGACAGGAACAGCCCGCCCGACGGGGAGACGTCGTCGCCCTCCACCCAGACGGGCGAGCCCGCGCCGGTCAGCGTGCGCAGCACGTTGCCGTCCAGGTCGTAGAACTTCATCCGGCCGCCCACCCACGTGCCGACGGCCTGCCCGTCGGCGTCCCAGAAGAAGCGCCACTCGCCCGCGCCCTTCTCCTTGACCTCGTAGACCTTGCCGGTGCCCCGCTCGACGTCGATGACGCCGTAGCCGTACTCGACGCTCTTGCCACCCGTGTCCTTGAAAAGCGTCACCAGGCCGAGCTTGCCGTCCGGTGACCAGCGCGGCGTCGTCGGGAACACCGGCTTGACGCTGAGCTTCACCGTGCGCCTGGCGCCGGTCCGGTGGTCGATGATCGACACGAGGGCGTAGCCGTCGCTGCTGTAGTCGACGTCGGTGGCGAGCGCCCGGGTGCCGTCGGCGGCCAGCGCGTACTCGAAGTAGCGGCTGTTGAGCGTGAAGTCGTCGGACGCGGCCCGCCTGACGTAGACGCGCTTGCCGCTGTCCAGGCTGTAGGCGGCCAGTTTGATCGGGTCGGAGCCGTTCTCGCGGATCTCGACGGAACTGCCGGGCAGCGCGATCGTCCGGGTGGTCTGGTTCGTGCTGGACGTGGGGGTGGAGCTTGGCGTCGGGGTCGGGCTTGGTGTCGGTGTCGGTGTCGGCGAGTTATCCGTTTTGTTCGTGTTGTCGGGCGTCGACGAGGGGGTGGCGATCGGGTCGGGCAGGGAGGCGAGCCGTACCGCGACGATGGTGCCCACCGTGGCCAGCACGAGCGTGCAGGCGACCGCCGTGGCGACGATCCACCCGGTGCCCCGCCTGCCGCCTGTCCGGGTGGGCGGCAGTGGGAGTTGCTGCTGGTAGAACGGGGGTGGAGGAGGCTGCTGGTACGTCTGCCGCATCGGCCCCGAGCTCCCCGGAGCGTACGCCTGTGGAGGCGTCCAGCCCGGCGGAGGTGCGGAGCCGTACCGAGGAATCGAGCCCATTTCCGGCCCCGAGGGGACGGGGCCCGAGATCACCGGCGGGACCGGACCCGAGGCGGCCACGGCCGTGCCCTGGTGCAGGAGGCCGGGCGAGGCGCCGCCGGGCCCGTGGCCGAGCAGCCGCATCAGCGCCTGGCTCGCCGTCGGCCGCCGCGCCGGATCCTTGGCCAGGCAGTCCGTCACCAGCGAGCGCAGCGCCGGATCCTCGATCGGCGTCACGTCGGCATCGTGGTGAATGATCCGATTGACCACCGCAGCCAGACTGTCCTGCCCGAACGGCGGCTGCCCCGAAGCGGCGAACAGCAGCGTGCACGCCCACGCGAACATGTCCGACTGAGGCCCGGGAGCCGCCTCCGTGAGCTGTTCGGGCGCCATGAACGACGGCGTCCCGATGGCAGCGGCCGTCAACGACGAGGTCAGGTCGAGCGCCCTGGCGATGCCGAAGTCGATCACCCGGGGCCCGTCGGAGGCCAGCACCACGTTCGACGGCTTGAAGTCGCGGTGCACGATGCCCGCCTGGTGGATGGCGACGAGCGCGGTGACCGTACCGATGGCCAGCCGGTGCAGCGACGTCCCCGAGCGCGGCCCGTCCGTGCGCACCACCTCGTCGAGCGTCGGCCCGTCGATGTACTCGCTGACGATGTACGGCAGGCGGCCGAACAGCCCCGTCTCGATGACCTGGGCGGTGCAGAAGGGTGCGACCCGCCGCGCCATCGCCACCTCGCGGACGAACCGCTCCGACGCCTCGTGGTCCCCCGCCAGGTCCGCGCGGAGTAACTTCACCGCGACCCGGGCGCCGTTGGCGGCGGTCGCAAGGTAGACGGTCCCCTGGCCGCCCTCGCCCAGCCGCCCCGACAAGGTGTACTCCCCCACCGACGCGGGATCCCCTGGCCGAAGGGCCGCGAGGTCCGGCATTGTGCAACCCCCATATATGGCGTCTTTTCCGCCATTCTGGTGGGTTGCGCCGCCCCCCGTCAGCCCATCAGGGCACGCACCTCCTGAAACACCTCCTCCGGCCACCCGACCGCCCGGACCGGACCGGCGGCTCGGGAAGGGCGCTTGGTGGTCGGGGCGGCGGCGAGAGGGTCGGTCGAGCGGGCGACAGCCGAGGGCGGTCAGCCGGCGGAGCCGGTTTCACGATCGCGGCGGACGGCGTCGGCGATCGGGGCGGAGGCGTCGAGGTGGATGCGGCGGGCCGAGGCGGTCAGGTGGACGAGGTCGGCGTTCAGCTCGGCGGTCAGCCGCTTCTGGCCGCGCGCTCTCCCGCGCGAGCTGATCACCGTCACAGGCACGTCGGGGAAGGCGTGCCGGGCTCTGACGCGGTGCAGGTCGGCGGCCATGTCGTGCCGGGCGAACCACTCCCCCGCCGCCGCGGCGAGCACCCGCCCGGTACGGTACGCGCGCCCGTGGTCAGGCAAGCCCCTGACCAGCCGATGGACGACCGGACCCGCCAATAGGGCGAGCGCGGTGGCCCCCCACGCGCCGCCCAGCGCGGGCAGCCACGGACCGACCGCCCGGCCGAACGACGCGGCGCGACGGCGGCGGTCGGCGCGGCTCGGGTCGACGAGCACCAGCCGGGACACGCACATCGGATGCAGCCGGACGAACGCCTCCGCGTGCCAGGCGGCCACCGAATGGGCGACCACGATGACCTGTCCGGGATGGGCGGGGGCCAGGGCGGCCAGGCGGGCGGCCTCGCCGTACAGGGTGGGCGGGGCCGGCGAGGCGGAGCTGCGGCCGAGACCGGGCCGGTCGAAGCGGACCACCCGATGGCTCCGCGCCAGCTCGGCGGCCACCCGATCCCAGTGGAACCACGCACCGCCCAGCCCCGCGCTGATGAGCACCACCGGCCCCTCCCCCTGAACGACCACGTGCGCCCCCGAACCGCCGAAGAGCAAACCACCCGAACCCGGGCCGCCGTCGACCGGGTCATCGGCCACCAGCAGCCGGAGTGCGACGTACACGAGCCACATCGCCGTGAGCGTCGCCTGCGCGCGCTGCGCCACCCCCGCCAGGTAACCGCCCGCGATGGCCGCCAGTGTCAGCGCGGTGGCGCCCAGGGCGGCGCCGGTGATGAGCCAGGCGCCGTACGCGTTCCAGCACCGGCTCAGCAGGGCCATCGCGGCCAGCACGGCGACCGTGGCCAGGACGCCGGTCACGACGTGGACGTGGTGGGAGAGGGACAGCGGGATGAGTTCGCAGACCGGATCGCCGAGCGCGGCGCAGTCGAGCGGGAACAGCCCGCCGGCGATCACGAGGACGCCGAAGGCCGCCAGCGCGAGCCAGCCGGACCACTCGCGCCGCACCCGGTACGTCACCGCCACGCCGAGCACGATCGCCAGGCCCGACAGCACGTCGCTGGTCCTGAACAGGCGCGTCGACGGCTGGTCGCGGGCCGCCAGCTCGCCGACAAGGCCGTCGGTCCTGTCGACCAGCGGGCTGGTGAACTGGCCGGGCATCCACGCGCTGTACAGCACGGCCGCCACGACGAACGCGGTGGCCGCGAGCACCAGCAGTCTTCGCTCCACGTGATCATTAGATCACCCGGTGCGATCAGAGCCCGGGGGCACTCCATACCGGGAACCACCGGCTGAGATCCTGCTCCAGCGGCAGCTCGCCCTCCAGCGCGCCCCTGGCCTGGAGTTCCAGCGCGTTGTCGCGGTGCTGGCCGGACAGTGGTGCGAAGGGGTAGAACGTGCCTCGTTTGTACAGGTAGACGACCGCCAGCCGCCGGCCGTCACGGTCGGCGAACGACACCAGCGAGCAGAGCAGCGAGGGGCCGAACCCGGCGCCCTCCATGGTGGAATTGACCGCGTGGAGCTCGGTGACCAGGTCACTGATGTCGTCGGGCGAACGGCGCACCAGGAGCCAGGTGTAGCCGTAACTGTCGGAGGACTTGTCGACGCGGTCGCCGAGCAGTTCGTGTACGTCGCGTTCGAGCGTGGCGAACGCGCCGCCCTCCGCCGCGCGGAAGCACACCGAGCCGAGACCGGTGGGGCCGAGACCGGTGGCGGCCTGCAGCGTCACCGCCGCGGACGGCAGCGCGAACAGCGCGTCGAGGTTGGGTTGTACCGGCTTCGACCGGCCTAGCAGGGTGTCGAGCCAGCCCATGCGGTTTAGCCCCTTCCGAGCTGGGCGGAGATCCTGGCCAGTTGCTCCAGGCGGCGCTCCAGCGGTGGGTGGGTGGAGAACAAGTTGGCGATGGAGGTGCCCTTGGCCAGCGCGGGGGCGAAGTAGAAGGCGTTGAACGGCTCCGCCTCGCGCAGGTCGCGGCTGGGGATCCTGGCCATGTCGCCGGTGACCTTGGTCAGCGCGCTGGCCAGGGCCGAGGGTCGCTGGGTGAGCAGCGCGCCCGCCCGGTCCGCGGCCAGTTCGCGGTAGCGCGACAGGGCGCGGGTGAGCAGGAAGCTGATCGCGTACACGACGATCGAGACGAGCATGATGATCAGCCCGATCGGCACCCCGCCGTTGTTGTCGCGGCTGCGGCCCAGCCCGGTGTACAGGGCGAATCTGGTCATCAGCCCGGCGACGATGCCGAGGAACGAGGCGATCGTCATGACCGCGACGTCGCGGTGGGCGACGTGCGACAGCTCATGTGCCAGCACGCCTTCCAGCTCCTGGGGCTCCAGGCGGCGCAGGATGCCCGTCGTCACGCAGAGGACGGAATTGCGCTGGTTGCGGCCGGTGGCGAAGGCGTTGGGGACATCGGAATCCGCTATCGCCACCCGCGGCTTGGGCATGTCGGCCATGGCGCACAGCCGGTCGACCATGCCGTGCAGCTCGGGAGCCTCTTGCGGTGAGACCTCGCGGCCGTGCATCGCGAACAGCGCGATGCGATCGGACAGGAAGTACTGCACGAGCAGCAGGCCCCCGGCGAACACCAGCACGACCAGAGCCTGTACGCCCACGGCGATCAGGACGCCCACGAAGGCCACGTAGAGCAGCCCGAGCAGGAACATCGTCACGACCATACGGCTGGTCAGGCCGCGGTCGGGCGCGAACCGCGTGCTGCTCACGGCTAGCCCGGAATGAGACCCTGGTCGCCCAGCATCTCCCGGACCTCCTCGATCGAGGCGTCCGCGGGGGGAAGGATCAGCTCTGACGGCTCAAGGCTGTCGTCGGGAAGCGACTTGCCCACGTGGCGGACCTTGTCGAGCAGGGCGTGCAGCTTGACCCGGAAGCTCGCCTCGTCGCCGGACTCGATGGCCGACTCGAGCTCGCTGTCGAGCTCGTTCAGCACCGAGATGTCCTCGGCCGAGATCTCGACCTGCCCCTCGCCCATGATTCTGACGATCATGCGCCCTCCCCAGGCTGGCGCAACTGCTGCGTCTGCGACTGAGGCTGCTGCTGCGGCGCGGCCTGCTGACCGCCCTGCCCCGGCTCGATGGCGCTCTTGGGCGCGGGACCCTGGCCGAGCTCGGCCTTCATCCGGGCCAGCTCCAGCTCCACGTCCATGCCGCCGCCCATGCGGTCGAGCTCGGCCTGGATGTCGTCGGTGCGGGAGCCGCTGTAGTCGTCGAGCGCGCCGCTGGCGAGCAGCTCGTCGATGGCGCCGGCGCGGGCCTGCATCTGCGCGGTCTTGTCCTCGGCCCGCTGGATCGCGAGACCGACGTCGCCCATCTCCTCGGAGATGCCGGAGAAGGCCTCGTTGATGCGCGTCTGCGCCTCGGCCGCGGTATAGGTCGCCTTGATCGTCTCCTTCTTCGTACGGAAGGAGTCGACCTTGGCCTGCAGCCGCTGGGAAGCCGTGGTGAGCTTCTCCTCCTCGGCCTGCAGGTTGTCATGCTGGATCTTCAGGTCGGCCATCTGCGACTGCAGATTGGACCGACGCTGCAGGGCCTCACGGGCCAGGTCCTCGCGCCCGACGGACAGCGCCTTGCGGCCCTGCTCCTCGTAACGCCTGGCCTGCTGTTCAAGACCGTTGACCTGCAACTCCACCCGCTTGCGCGAAGTGGCGACGTCCGCCACGCCTCGGCGCACCTTCTGCAGCAACTCAAGTTGCCGCTGATAGGAGTAGTCGAGGGTCTCGCGCGGATCCTCCATTTTGTCCAGGGCCTTGTTGGCCTTGGACTTGAAGATCATCGAAAGTCTCTTCATCACGCTCATGCGCGTCGGCCGTCCCCTTCTTAGGTCGTGCTGGTGTTCACCCAGTGCAGCGCAGCCGCCTTGGGATTACCCTACGCATAACGCACGGGGGCGTCACTAAGTTGCCGTCCAGGTAGGGTTGACGTTGTGTTGCGACGCCGTTCCCAAACCTCCGTGGACGACACCCCCGTCCCCATTGACGATCCTAAGCCCCAGGGCAAGGGTCGTCCCACACCCAAGCGCCGGGACGCGGAAGGTAGACGGCGCCAGCCGGTCACCGCGCCCAAGGACCGCAAAGAGGCCTATAAGCAGGCCCGGGCCAAGCAGAACTCCGAGCGCGAGCGGGCCCGGCAGGGCATGCTCGCGGGCGACGAGCGCTATTTCCCGGCCCGCGACAAGGGCCCGGCGCGTAAGTTCGCGCGCGAGTGGGTCGACTCGCGGCGGCTGCCGAGCCAGTACTTCCTGCCGTTCTCGCTGGTGATCCTGCTGGCGACCTGGATCCCGTGGCCGGCCGACATCAGGCCGCTGGTGCTGAGCTATGTGATCACGATCGGCTGGCCGATCATGATGATCGGCGTGCTCTTCACCTCGATCTTCGTGGCCTGGCGGGTCAAGAAGCTGGTGGCGGAGAAGTATCCCAAGGAGAGCCTGCGTGGCGTCGGCTTCTACGCCGCGATGCGGGCCCTGCAGATCCGCAAGCTGCGCTTCCCGCCGCCCACGGTGCTGCCGGGCGGCAAGCCGGTGCCGCCGAAGAAGTGACGCCGTCTCAGCCGGCCCTCTCCCAGCGCAGTTTCCCGCGCACCACGCGCGGCCGCGTGCCGTCGACCGTCCCGCCCTGCTCCAGGGCGTCGGCGGTGGCGCGCAGCAGCGCGTCATAGGAGGGCAGGGCCGACGTGCTCAACATGCCCTCCTGCGCCACGTCCCACGACAGGGATCCCCCTTCCGAGTCGATGAGGCCGTAGCCCTCGTCATAGCGGTCCTGGAACGGGATCAGCACGCCGGAGAACTCCGCCCCGGGCTCGGGCCCCAGATTGGTGGGATCCTCCTGGCACATCTGCCGCCAGGCGTCGCGGATCTGCCTGGTCGACAGCTGCGCACCGTACCCGAGGCCGAAGCCCTTCGCACCGTTGTGGCGCAGGAGTGAGGCGCGCAGGCTGTCGGGGAAGTCCACACCCATCTGCGACTCGGCGACGGCGATCGTCCCGGCCCGGCCCGGACGGCCCAGCGTCGCGTACGTCTTGGGCGCCTCGGCCTTGAGCCACCGTTCGATGCGCCGCCACTGCCGGTCGACCGACCGTCTCACCTGCGGGTCCAGCGGCCGGACGGTGACCGGGCGCCGCTCGGGGTGACAGGCCGGATCGGGTACGGCGGGCGGAGGCGTCCAGGACACGTAGTCGGGAGTGGCCTCGGGGTCGGCGGCCATGGCCGACTGCCTCACAGAGTCGCGAGCCAGCTGTCCGAGAGCGTCCTCCTCCCGGTCATGGATCGGCATGCCCATGAGGGCGAACACCCCGAAGACGACCGCGGTCAGCGCGCCCACTCCGAACAGCGCCGCCGTCGGCCGCCCCTTCCCGCGTACCGCGTAACGGGCCAGATCCGCCCTGGTCGGGCGGCCCAGGATGGGCTCGGGGCCGGTCGGCTCCGGTTCCGTCTCCGTCCTTTGGGCTCTGCGGCGCAGCCGTACCGCTATCGCGGTCAGTATGGCCGCGGTCAGCGCCAACCGTACGAGCTTCAGCACGTCGCGCACCCTATCCCGAAATAGATCACCCCATGAGACCGCCTAAGGTCGGATCTATGGAATTCCGTACCCTTGGTCGCAGCGGTCTCAAGGTCAGCGAGATCAGCTACGGCAACTGGCTCACCCATGGCTCCCAAGTCGAGGAGGACGCCGCCAAGCAGTGTGTGCAGGCGGCGCTCGACGAAGGCATCACCACGTTCGACACTGCCGATGTCTATGCCGGCACCAAGGCCGAATCGGTGCTCGGCAGGGCGCTGAAGGGCGTACGCAGGGAGTCGCTGGAGATCTTCACCAAGGTCTACTGGCCGACCGGCCCCGGACGGAACGACCGCGGCCTGTCCCGCAAGCACATCACCGAGTCCATCCACGGGTCGCTGCGGCGGCTGCAGACCGACTACGTCGATCTGTACCAGGCGCACCGCTTCGACTACGAGACGCCGCTGGAGGAGACGCTCAAGACCTTCGACGATCTCGTACGGCAGGGCAAGGTCCTCTACCTCGGCGTCAGCGAGTGGACGGCCGACCAGATCGCCCAGGCGCTGAAGATCGCCGACGACATGGGCTTCGGCCGGATCGTGTCGAACCAGCCGCAGTACTCGGCGCTCTGGCGGGTCATCGAGCCGGAGATCGTGCCGCTCAGTGAGCGCGAGGGCGTCAGCCAGATCGTCTGGTCGCCCATCGCGCAGGGCGTACTGACCGGCAAGTACCTGCCCGGCCAGGCCCCGCCGGAGGGCTCCAGGGCGACCGACACCGCCGGCGGCGCCGACATGATCTCCCGCTTCATGAACGACGACGTGCTCGGCCGCGTACAGGAGCTCAAGCCGATCGCCGCCGACCTGGGCCTGACCATGGCGCAGCTGGCGGTCGCCTGGGTGCTGCAGAACCCGAACGTCGCCAGCGCCATCGTCGGCGCCTCCCGCCCCGAGCAGGTGCGCGACAACGTCAAGGCGGTCGGCGTCAAGCTCGACTCCGGCGTGCTGGAGCGGATCGACACCGTTCTCGGCCCGGTGATCGAGCGTGACCCCGCCAAGACGGCAAGCCCGCCGAAGCGCCCATAACACCCCGGGCGGCAAAAACCCCTTGAGCGACAATGACGCTCAAGGGGTTTTTCATTTCTCCTGGACTCACTCCGGACGCAATGACAATCCCGTGTATTCGACCCGGTCCTCGTCGAGCAGCGCCACCTGCTCGACGCCGGATTCCAGCAGCTCACCCCAGTTCTCGCCAAGCCAGGACTCCGCGTCCGCCTGGCTCGGAAAAACTTCGCGCGGCAAAGGGCGATCCGTCACCTCACCACCGTTTGCATTTTCATAACGCCACCGCCATGTCATGCCATACGCTCCTTCTCCGCGGGTTCGCCGACGCACCCTCCGACGGCACTGGAACCCTACTCCCGAGCTTGGAGGTCGATCGATGCCGCGCGCATGTCGTGTGGTGGCGGGCGTCGTCTTTGTACGCTCAACCCGGTGAAACTCTTTCTCGCCGGTACAGCGGCCGGCACCGGCTGGCCGGAGCCGGGCTGCCCGTGCGCCTCGTGCGCCGGTCTCCCCTCCGGCCATCGCCGGCCGTTCGAGCTCGTGGTCGACGGTGTGGTGCGCTTCCCGTTCGACGACGTGCCGCGCGGCTACCGGATCCTCGCCGGCGGTCACGGCCTGGAGGGTCCCGACGGCACCCGCCTGCTGTACGCGGCCCAGGACACGACGGCGACCCCGGACGCGCCGTACGACGTCGTGCTGGTCGAGCCGCTCGATCGGCCCGAGCGGATCGGGCTCCTCCGGCGGGCGGGGCTGGCAGGCGACCGTACCCAGGTGGTGGCCGTCGGGCTGGATCACCGGGTCAGGTCCCAGGAGGAGCTGGCACGGCGGCTCGCCTTGTGGCGCGTGCGGGCCGTACCGGACGGAACGACGCTCGACACCGCCCTCCCCGCGTCGCCCGCTCCGGAACAGCCGAGGCGGGCCCTGCTGCTGGGCGGTTCCCGATCGGGCAAGTCGGCCGAGGCCGAGCTGCGGCTGGCCGCCGACCCGTATGTCACCTATGTCGCCACCGGCTCGCGTGGCGAAGGCGACGGCGAGTGGGCGGCGCGGGTTTGGGCCCACCGGGAGCGGCGGCCCGCCCACTGGGTGACGGTGGAGACCACCGACCTGGCGGGGACGATCCGCGCGGCCACGACGCCGCTGCTGATCGACGGGCTGGGAACGTGGCTGGCGGCGGTGTTCGACGAGCACGGCGCCTGGGACGGCGACCGGGCGCCGGTGGATGAGCGCTGCGAGGAGCTGGTGGCGGCGTGGCGGGGAACGAGCCGGCGCCTCGTGGCCGTGTCGGACGAGGTGGGCATGGGGGTGGTGCCCGCGACGGCCAGCGGGCGGGCGTTCAGGGACGCGCTGGGGCGGCTCAACGAACGCCTCGCCGCCGAGTCAGAAGACGTCGCCCTCGTCGTCGCCGGACGCCTCCTGCGCCTGTGACGCCCCCTGCGCCCCGCTGGGCCTAGTGGCGGATGGCTCTGGCGTACCAGCGGCCGTCCATGCGGTCGACGTGCAGGGAGCGGCCGAAGCAGTCGGACAGGTTCGCCGGTGTGAGGACGTCCGTGACCGGGCCGGCCGCCAGGACGCGCGCTTCACGCATGAGCATGGCGTGCGTGGTCGTGGCGGGCACCTCCTCCAGGCGGTGGGTCACCGTCACCGTGGTGAGCACCGGCCTGGTCATCGCCAGGTCCTCCACCGTCTCGATGAGGTCCTCACGGGCCGGCAGGTCGAGGCCGGCGAACGGCTCGTCGAGCAGCAGCACCGCCGGGTCCGACATGAGTGACCTGGCCACCCTGATCCTGGCCCGCTCGCCCTGGGAGCACACCCGGAACAGGCGGTCGGCCAGATCCTTGCAGCCCACGTCCCCCAGCAGTCGCAGCGCGCGATCCCGCTCGGCCTCGCCGTAGCGGTCCCAGAGGGGGGCGCTGGTGCCCGTGTGGCCGGTGAGCACCACGGTGAGGGCGGTGGCGCCTTCCTCCTCCAGGAGTTCCTCGTCGATCAGCCGCTGGCTGGAGGCCACCAGGCCGATGTGGCGCCGCAGCGAACGCACGTCGGCCCGGCCGAGCCGGTGGCCGAGGATGCTGGCCGTACCCTCTGTGGGGTGCCGTATCGCGGCGGCCAGCGAGAGCAGCGTCGTCTTGCCCGCACCGTTGGGCCCGAGCACGGCCCAGTGCTCGCCGTACTCCACTCGCCAGTCGACCGCACTCAGCAGCGACTTGCCGGCGACCCGGACTCCTACGCCTTCGAGTTCAACAACGTGCATCCGGCCACCCTAGTGGCCGCCCCCGACCGCGATCAGCCTCCGCTGGTGAGGTGCATTTCTATTTTTTACGGCCAGCCCGGTGAGCCCCACCCGCCATACGGGGCCGGCGTCTGTCCAGGGGCACGCTCCCCCGGTTTACGGGGCTGGGCCCCGTAACGTGCGTCTTCTTGGCCCCGGTCCGTGGGCATGCCGACAACCGTGGGGGGAATTGGAGTGATGGACGGGATGCGGTTCGCGATCGGGACGCTGAGTGTCTTTCCGGTCCGGGTGACACGCGTCGATCGTGTGGTCGCGGGGCGGGCGATGGTGCTGGCTCCGGTCCTTGGGCTGGTGCTAGGACTGGTGAGCTGCTGGCCGTTGCTGCTGCCCGGGCCGCCGTTGCTGGGTGCTGCGCTCGCGGTGGGGCTGCTGGCCGTGCTGACGCGTGGACTGCATCTGGACGGGCTGGCGGATCTCGCGGACGGGCTGGGCAGTGGGAAACCTGCCCCTCAGGCGCTCGACATCATGAAAAAGTCGGATATTGGGCCGTTTGGTGTGATGGCGCTGGTGCTGGTGCTGGTCGTCCAGGTGGCCGCCTTGTCCGGGCTCGGGCCGGCCGCCCTGGTGACCGCCTGCGTGACCGGCCGGTTGGCGCTCACCTGGGCCTGCCGGTCAGCCGTCCCCGCCGCCCGTCCCGACGGGCTCGGGGCGCTGGTCGCGGGCACGGTACGCCCAGGCGCCGCCTGGGCGGCCACCGCCACGGCCCTGGCGGCGGCCGCGGCCCTGGGGTCGGCGGCCGACCACGGACTCGGCTCGGTGGCGGGGCACCGGCTGATCTATGTGCTCCCTCTCGGTGTGGTCGCCGGGCTCGGGGCGGCGCTGCTCCTGCTCCGCCATGCCAGACGGCGTCTGGGCGGCGTCACGGGTGACGTGCTGGGCGCGCTCGTCGAGACCGCCACGGCCGCCACACTCACCGTCTGCGCCCTGTTCGGCTGACCGGCGCCGCCTGTCGTACCGAAGAACCTCACGCCCCCACGGGAGGCCGCTCGGCGATCAGCGCGTTGATCAGGGCCGCACCCCGCTCGGCGTCGTCGACGCTCACGGCGAGCTGTCCGCCGGAGCGGTAGCGGATGATCAGGCACTCGCCACCCCGGAGCATGATGGTGGCGCTGCCCGGCAGCCCGCGTATGCCCCAGCCCCCGACCTGGCTCGGATACCGCACCTCGGACCACGCCGCCCAGGTCACGCACCACACGCCCACGCTCATGAGGAGATAGGAGGTGAACGACATCTCGCCGTCGGACATGAGGCCCCGCCGCCAGTGCGTGGCCAGCGGTTCGGGCAGCCGGTCGCGCAGCGCCAGCGGAGCCGCGACCAGCGCGGCGCTGACGATCAGCCCCCACGCGGCGACGGCGAATCGGGGGATCATGGCAGTTCCTCCAGCATCGTGATGAGGTCTTCGCGGCGGTAGCCGAGCCTCATGGCCTCTTCCAGGAGTTCGCGGGCCCGCTGCAGGAGCAGTGCCCGCCCGTCGGCGCGGCCCGCGACACTGACGCCGCGCCCCCGCCGGAACTCCAGCAACCCCTCGTCGCGCAGGTCACGCAGGGCGCGCAGCACCGTGTTGGGATTGATGCCGAGCGCCTCGGCCAGGTCGCGGGCGGGTGGCAGCCGGTCGCCCGGCGCGTACGAGCCCTCGCCGATGGCACGGCGGATCGCACCGGCCACCTGCTCGTGCAGGGGACGCGCATCATTGAGGTCCAGAGTCAGCAACATGGTGCTAATGACACTAGCACCAAGGCTTCATGTTTGGGCATCGGAGATTGGTGGGATGAACCCCTGTTTGTGAGTACCTCGAAACCCTGGATAGCATCGGTTTACGTGACCACTGTGCGGCTGAACTCAGCAGATCCAGTCTCTTTCGACACCGACGCGCTGATCGTCGGGTTCCGGTCCGGCCCCGAAGGCCCTCGCCCTGCTACGGACGCCGAGTCTCTCGACGCGGCCTTCGGCGGCAGGCTCGCCGCCTCGCTCACCGCCATCGGCTTCTCCGGCAAGCCCGGAGAGCTCGCCAAGGTGCCCGTGTTCGGCGCTCTCGCCGCTCCGCTGCTGGTCGCGGTGGGTCTCGGTGACTCCGCCGACGCCGAGGCACTGCGCCGCGCCGCGGGTGCCGCCGTACGCTCCCTCGCCGGTACGGCCCGCGCCGCCCTGGTCCTGCCCACCGAATCGGCCGAAGAGGCCGAGGCCGTGGCGCTGGGCGCGCTGCTGGGCGCGTACGGTTTCTCCCGCTACCGCACGAACGGCGAGTCGAAGGAGCCCGTGGGCGACCTCACCGTGCTCTCGAGCGACGGGTCCGACGAGATCGCCGGACGCGCCACCGTGCTGGCAGAGTCGGTCACACTCGTCCGCGACCTGGTCAACACGCCGCCCTCCGACCTGTGGCCGGCCAAGTTCGCCGAGATCGCCGAGCAGCGTGGCGGCGAGGCCGGGCTGACCGTCGAGGTGCTAGACGACAAGCAGCTCAAGGACGGCGGCTACGGCGGCCTCATCGGCGTCGGCCAGGGCTCGGCCAACCCGCCACGCCTGGTCCGCCTCTCCTACAGCCACCCCGAGGCCACCAAGACGCTGGCGTTCGTGGGCAAGGGCATCACGTTCGACTCCGGAGGCCTGTCGCTCAAGCCGTCGGCCTCCATGGACTGGATGAAGTCCGACATGGGCGGCGCGGGCGCGGTCCTGGGCGCCCTGATCGGCATCGCCCGGCTCGCCCCGCAGGTGAACGTCGTCGGCTACCTCTGCCTGGCCGAGAACCTCCCCAGCGGCACCGCGCAGCGCCCCTCCGACGTCATCCACAGCTACAGCGGCAAGACGGTCGAGGTGCTCGACACCGACGCCGAAGGCCGCCTGGTCCTCATGGACGGCATCGCGCGCGCCGCCGAGGACTCCCCCGACCTGATCGTCGACGTGGCCACCCTCACCGGCGCGCAGATCGTCGCGCTCGGCTGGCGCACGGCCGGCGTGATGGCCAACGACGACGCGGTGCGCGAGCTGGTCGTCGAGGTGGCGGGCGCCGCGGGCGAGGGCGCCTGGGGCATGCCACTGCCGGAGGAACTGCGTAAGGGCCTCGACTCCCCGATCGCGGACATCGCCAACCTCCAGCCCGAGCGCTGGGGCAGCATGCTGGCCGCGGGCATTTTCCTCAAGGAGTTCGTGCCGGACGGGGTGCGCTGGGCGCACATCGACATGGCCGGACCCGCGTTCAACAAGGGCGAGCCACACGGCTACACGCCGAAGGGCGGCACGGGGGCCATCACCCGCACGCTCATCGGACTGGCCGAGCGGCACGCGAGCATCTGAAACAAATGAAAAGATGACGGCATCACGAACACCCCGACAAGGAGCCTGACTGTGGCCTACGACATCGTCGTCCTGGGAGGCGGCAGCGGCGGATACGCCTGCGCGCTACGGGCGGCTGAGCTGGGCAAGACGGTCGCCCTGATCGAGAAGGACAAGATCGGCGGCACCTGCCTGCACAGGGGATGCATCCCCACCAAGGCCTTGCTGCACTCGGCCGAGGTCGCCGACGAGACCCGCGAGAGCGAGGCGTTCGGCGTCAAGGCGCGTTTCGACGGCATCGACGTGCCGGGCGTCCACGCGTTCAAGGACAAGATCGTCACCCGTGCCTGGAAGGGCGTGCAGGGCCTGCTCAAGGGCGCCGGCGTGACGATCGTCGAAGGCGAGGGCCACCTGGTCGGATCACACCGGATCCAGGTGGGCTCCGAGGTGTACGAGGGCCGCAACATCGTCCTGGCCACCGGTTCCGCGCCCAAGACGCTGCCCGGGCTGGAGATCGACGGTGAGCGCGTGATCACCAGCGAGCACACCCTGAAGATGGACCGCGTGCCCGCCTCGGTGATCGTGCTGGGCGGCGGCGTCATCGGCGTCGAGCTGGCCAGCGTCTACCGCTCCTTCGGCGCCGAGGTCACGATCGTCGAGGCGCTGCCCCACCTGCTGCCGACCGAGGAGGAGTCGAGCTCCAAGCTGCTGGAGCGCGCCTTCCGCCGCCGCGGCATCAAGTACGAGCTGGGCGTCTTCTTCGAGGGCGTCAAGACCACCGACACCGGCGTGGTCGTCACGCTCGCCAACGGCAAGACCCTCGACGCCGAGCTGCTGCTGGTCGCGGTCGGCCGCGGCGCCGTCTCGGCCGGGATGGGCTTCGAGGAGCAGGGCATCAGGGTCGAGCGCGGCGCGGTCGTGGTCGACGAGCACTGCCAGACCTCGGTCGCCGGCGTCTACGCGATCGGTGACCTGATCCCGACCCTCCAGCTGGCCCACGCCGGGTTCGCCGAGGGCATCATGGTGGCCGAGCACATCGCCGGGCTCAACCCGCCCGCCATCGACTACGCGGGCGTGCCGCGGATCACCTACTCCGACCCCGAGGTCGCCTCGGTCGGCATCACGTCCGCGCAGGCCGCCGAGCGCGGCATCGAGATCGTCGAACAGGTCTACGACCTCGCGGGCAACCCCAAGAGCCAGATCCTCGGCACCGCGGGCGCCGTCAAGGTCATCGCCCAGAAGGACGGACCCGTCGTGGGCGTTCACATGGTGGGCCGCCGCATCGGCGAACTCGTGACCGAGGGTCAGCTCATCTACAACTGGGAGGCTCTGCCCGCAGAGGTCGCCCAGCTCATCCACGCGCACCCGACCCAGTCCGAGGCAGTCGGTGAGGCGATGCTGGCCCTGGCCGGCAAGCCGTTGCACGTACACAACTAGTCCAAGCCCTCGAGATCAGAACGCGAGAGAAGATAACGATGCCGGTCTCTGTACAGATGCCCCAGCTCGGCGAGAGCGTCACCGAGGGCACGGTAACCCGTTGGCTGAAGAAGGAAGGCGAGCGCGTCGAGGCCGACGAGCCGCTCCTCGAAGTATCGACCGACAAGGTCGACACCGAGATCCCGTCGCCGTCCGCCGGCGTCCTCACCAAGATCGTCGTGGCTGAGGACGAAACCGTCGAGGTCGGCGCGGAGCTCGCCGTCATCGACGAGAACGGCCAGGCCGGCGGCGCCTCGGCGCAGCAGGCCGCCCCGGCCCCCGCCGCGCAGCCCGAGCCGCAGCCGGAGCCCGAGCCCGAGCCCGCCCCGGCTCCCGCCCCGGTCTCCTCGATCCCGCAGCCCGCCCCCGTCCAGGCTCAGGCCCCGGCTCCGGCACCGGCCCCCGCGCCGGCTCCGGCGCAGCAGGCCCCGGCCGCTCCGGCGCCCGCCCAGCAAGTGCCGGCCGTCTCCGAGCCGACCCCGCTGCCGTCCTCGGGCGACAGCCCCTACGTGACACCGCTGGTGCGCAAGCTCGCCAACGAGCACGGGGTCGACCTCGACTCGATCAGTGGCACCGGTGTGGGCGGTCGCATCCGCAAGCAGGACGTCCTGGAGGCCGCCAAGTCGCAGCGCGAGCAGGCCGCCGCCCCGGCGCCCGCCGCCGCTGCCCAGGCTCCCGCCGCCGCACCCGCTCAGACCGCGCCGGCCCCGGCCGCCGCCCCCGAGCCCGTCGAGGTCGACACCACGCTGCGCGGCCGTACGGAGAAGATGTCGCGGCTGCGTCAGACCATGTCCAAGCGACTGGTCGAGTCGCTGCAGACCGCGGCCCAGCTCACCACGGTCGTCGAGGTCGACGTCACCAAGATCTCCCGGCTGCGTGACCAGGCCAAGGCCGACTTCCTGCGCCGCGAGGGCGTCAAGCTGTCGTTCATGCCGTTCTTCGAGATGGCGGCCATCGAGGCGCTCAAGCAGCACCCGAAGCTCAACGCCACCATCAACAACGAGACCATGGAGGTCACCTACTTCGACGTCGAGCACCTGGGCATCGCGGTCGACACCGAGCGCGGCCTGATCGCGGCGGTCATCAAGAACGCCGGCGACCTCAACCTGGCCGGCCTCGCCCGCAAGACCGCCGACCTGGCTGAGCGCACCCGCGCCAACAAGGTGACGCCCGACGAGATCACCGGCGGCACCTTCACGCTGACCAACACCGGCAGCCGCGGCGCCCTGTTCGACACGCCGATCCTGAACCAGCCGCAGGTCGGCATGCTCGGCACCGGCGCGGTCGTGAAGCGTCCCGTCGTGATCGACACCGCTGAGGGTGAGGTCATCGCGGTGCGCTCGATGGTGTACTTGGCGCTGACGTACGACCACCGCCTCGTCGACGGCGCGGACGCGGCCCGCTTCCTGACGACCGTGAAGCGTCGCCTGGAAGAGGGGCGCTTCGAGGCCCAGCTGGGTCTCGCGTAGTTCCTGCGCGCCAGGGCCGAGGATTGATCGCCTTCCTCGGCCCTGGCCCACGTGATTGACCGTCTGATGCCCACCCCGCCACAACGGGCTTCGCTTGGCGCTTCGCGCTTTGGAAGCTCAGACGCTGCCCCCAGCCGGGCTAAAGGCCCGACCCCTGAAGGACCTCGCTCCGCTCGGACGCCCTCTGAAACGCGGCTCCGCCGCGCGCTTCGCCCAAACCCTCGATCGTTTGCCCAGACGCAATGACGTGAGAGGCGGCGACCCTGTCCCACACTTCTTGAGGAAGGCTCGAGATCAGGCGCCCGCTGAACTCGCTACGCAGCCCTTCCCGGCGGCCTTCTGCCATTCGATGGACCCCGCCAGCAGCCTCTTGACGATAGGCACCTCGCAGCAGGCTCCCGTCGCTCAGGCAGGCAGATCCCACGACGGCCCGTCCACGTCCCAGCCACACGAACTGCCAGGTTGGGGTGACGGTCAGCCCGAAAGTGTCAGCGGGAGGTATCCGATACGGACGCACTTGGTCGGTGCGCCCTCGGTAGGGCGGTGAAACGTCGGGTCGAGGTGGCGACGAGGAGTCCGAGTGCGGCGTAGGCTGCGCCGAGCAGGCTGGCGGCCGACCATCCCATGGCGCTGTAGGCCCAGGTGGTGGTGATCGCACCGAGCGCGGAGCCGAGGGAGTAGAAGGCCATGTAGACGCCGATGACGCTGCTGCTCTGGTCGGGGCGGGCGGTGGTGAGCAGGTGCTGGCTGCTGACGTGAACGGCTTGCACGGCGAAGTCCAGGACGATGACGCCGACGATCAACAGCCACAGCGATGACCCCGCTTGAGCGATCAGCAGCCACGCGGCTATGAGCAGGGCCAGCGACCAGCCGGTGACCGAGGGCGCTAGGCCCCGGTCGGCCCATCGGCCGGCCCGGGCCGCGCCCAGCGCCCCGGTGAGACCGGCGAGTCCGAACAATCCGATCTCGGTAGTGCCGAAGTGCCACGGCGCGTCACCGAGCGGGAGCGCCAGTCCGCTCCACAGCGTGCCGAAGGAGGCGAAGAGGAAGAACGCGACCAGACCGCGACTGAGGAAGAGCCGGTCGCCGACGACCAGACGACCCAGCGATGACAGCAGCTGCCCGTATCGGGCTCGGGGGCGGCGGATGTCGGCCTCGAGGGTGAATCGGGCGGCGAGCGCGAGCATCGCGCAAAGCCCAGCGATTACCAGGTAGACCATGCGCCAGTCGGTCAGCTCGCCCAGTGTGCCCGCGACCACCCGCACTCCGAGGATCCCGATGACCACGCCCGAGGTGACCACTCCGATGTTGCGGCCCCTCTCGCCGGTCGGTGAGACGGCGGCGACGTAGGCCACCGTGACCTGGACGACCACGGCGAACAGCCCCGCCAGGGCCAGACCCGCGATCGCGATGCCACCGCTGGGTGCGGCGGCGGCCACCCCCGCACCCACTGCTGTGAGCAGCAAGTGCACCGTGATGAGTCTGCGGCGGTCGAACAGGTCACCGAGCGGGACCAGCAGCACCACCCCCGCGAGATAGCCGATCTGACCGGCGGCGACCAGCCATCCCAGTGCTCCTTCCCTCAGCCCGAGGTCCTCGCCCGCGGCCTCGAGGACCGGCTGGATGCCGTAAACGGTCGACACCGCCACCGCGCACACCAGCGCGAGCACGGCCCGCTGCCTCCTGGTCAACCCTGATGACATATCGCCTTCCGATAAGTTTCAAAATGCAACTTATCTGAAGTTAGGGCATACTGGTTTCATATTGCAACTCATCACGGAGGGGGCCAGTGAACGTCACACTCTCCGCAGGAAGCGCTTGGACCGACCCGGCCTGCCCGGTCGCACGAACCGTCGACCTGATAGGCGACCGGTGGAGCCTGCTGATCATCCGCGACGCGATGGACGGGGCGACGACCTTCACCGAGTTCCATCAGCGACTGGGGATCGCACGCAACATCCTCACCGACCGGCTCCGCAAACTCGTGGAGCACGGCATCCTTGACAAGAGCGCCGCCACCGACGGCAGAAGACACACGTACCGGCTCACCGAAGCCGGGCAGGACCTCTTCACGGCCGTCGTCGCCCTCCGCCAATGGGGCGAGCGCCACGCCTTCGCCCCGGACGAGCCGCACTCCATTCTCGTCGACGACCAAGGGCGGGAGCTTTCCGAACTCCACCCGCTCGGCCAAGACGGCGCACCGCTCTCCGCCGAAGCGTCGCACGTTCGGAAAACCGCCTGAGCCCAGCCGCGCCAGAAACCGTCCCATCGGGCCCCGCACTCGATGCCCCTCTACAAGCGTGGCAGCGAGCAGACACCGTCATTCTGGCAACCGCCTCCGCCGCCCTGGCCCGCTCTTCCGGAACAGCCGCTTGTCAGGAAGCAGGGGACGTACGCGAGTCAGGAAGTGCGGGCACGTAGCAGCAGGTCGCGTAGCGTCTCCTGCTCCTGTGGCGAGAGATTGGCCAGTGGGGAGTCGCTGGTGAGCAGGTCCAGGAGCTGCTCGCGCAGAGCCTGCCCTTCGGAGGTGAGGACGAGCTGCTTGGCGCGCCGGTCCTGGGGGTGGGCGTGGCGCTCGATCAGGCCGCGCTGCTCCAGCTTGTCGGCGATGAACGTCGCGTTGGACGGCTCGCAGCTCATCCGGTCGGAGAGCTCGCGGAGGGTCATCGGGCCGGTCAGCTCGCGTAGCGCTCCGCGGCGGCGACCTGCTCGACAACCTGGCCGAGCTCGGCCGCGGCCCCGAGGAGATCGAGGCGGTGGCCATCACTCACCTGCACCTCGATCACACCGGCTGGCTGCTGCACGACTCGAGGCCCTTCCGCGGCGCCGAGGTCCTCCTGACCGGGCCGGAATGGGCGGCCGACGGCAACTCGGAACTGGCTCCTCAGGTCCGTACCGTTGCCGATGGGGAGGAGATCTTCCCCGGCGTGCACGCCGGCCTGGTTCCCGGGCACACCCCCGGCCACGCCGCCTACGTGCTCAGCTCCGGCGGGCGGCGGCTGATCGCCTTCGGCGACGCGCTGTACTCGCCGGTTCAGGTCGCCCATCCCGAGCTCTCAGCCACGAAGCGGCCCGCGCGGCTCGGGTGGGCGGGTCAGCCGAGCTTGAGCAGTAGTTCGGTGAGCTCGGCCGGCATGGTGATCATGCAGTCGTGGCCCGTCTCAAGTTCCCACACCTGTGCCGGGCTGCCGTTGGGCTGTATCGCTGGGACGGCCCGCCGCTTGATGCCCTCCGGTACGCCGGCGACGCAGTGAATGTGCGTTCGCGGAATCGTGCGCACGGCCGGGTTGTCCAGCCGGACCGGTTGCCGGAGGCAGAGCACCGGCTGATCCGACAACATCGTCCGCAGCCACGCCACGTCCGCCGGGTCGGTGACCCCGAACAGGCCTAGGGGCGGTGGCAACTCGGGCATCGGCGGGATCCGCCAGCCAACCTCGGACTCCGCGGCGCGGTCGATGAGGGCCTGGGTCACGGGATGCACATCCACCGCGCTCTCGCCGTCCTCCGGGACCATCGCGTCGAGATAGACCAGATGGGCCATCCGATCCGGGATCCGGTTGGCAGCGGACGAGATGACCAGCCCGGCGTAGCTGTGGCCCACCAGGATCACATCGGTGAAGTCCTCCTCGGTGATCAGCCTGACGATGTCGTCGACGTGCGTGTCCAGCCCTACCTCGGGGCCGAGCAGATGCGCCTTGTCGCCGAAGCCGGTCAGCGACGGCGCGACCACCCGATGCCCGGCCGATGCCAGCAACGGGACCACCCGCTCCCAGCATTGCCCGCTATGCCAGGCCCCGTGTACCAGCAAATATGTTGACATGGTGTAGCTCCTTGCTCGCGAAAGCGACCACCGGCCGATTTCGCCGATGTTCATCCCGGAGGTGAGGTTTCCGTTCACCCGCTGACGGAGCCAGAGCCCCCGCGATCCTGGGGGTGACAGGACCAGGCACGCACGAAGGTGCGCGAATTACGGTGGGGACATGAGCGACGCATTCAACCTTCTGGGCGATTACGTACGCGCGCGCCGGGAGCTCGTTACTCCTGAACAGGCCGGCATCCCCTCCGTGGGCGTACGGCGCGTGTCGGGCCTGCGCCGGGAGGAGGTCGCGATGCTCGCCGGCATCAGCGCCGACTACTACCTGCGCCTGGAGCAGGGCCGGGACCGCAACCCCTCCGCGCAGGTCCTCGAGTCCCTCGCCCGCGTGCTGCTGCTCGACGACGACGCGACGGCCTACCTGCTACGCCTCGGGGTGGGAAAACCGCGGCGGCGGCGACGGCGCCCCCGGAAGGAGACCGTCCCTCCGGGCGTCGCCAAGCTCGTCGTCACGCTTCCGCTCCCCGCGTACGTGGAGGGCCGCTACTTCGACGTCCTCGCCGCCAACACGGCGGCGACCGCTCTGTCGCCGCGACTCGTGGCTGGGGGCAACCGCCTGCGGGAGGTGTTCCTCGACCCCGCCGAGCAGGCCCTCTACCCGGACTGGGAGGACGCCGCGCAGGGCATGGTCGCCGGCTTCCGCAAGTCCGTCGGCACCGACACGGACGACCCCCGGTTCATCGAACTCGTCGGCGAGCTCTCCCTCGCCAGCCCTCGCTTCAGCAGGCTCTGGGCCCGCCACGACGTGAACACGTGCGAAGGCACACCCAAGCACATCGACCACCCCCAGGTCGGTAGCCTGTGGCTGAACCGGGAGAGATTGGGCGTCAGCGGCGCGACAGGCCAGACGCTCGTCGTCCTCCACCCGGACCCGGGCACCGACAGTGCCGACAAGCTGGCGCTCCTCGCGTCCGTCATGCGGACATGACCCCGCCTATGCTCAGCCACTCGCCCGGGGCCTTGGGCAAGCGGGCGGCTGCCCGCCGATCGCGGCAATCCGTGCGCTCGTCAGGCGATCTTCGGGGCCGCCCGCATGCCGAAATACACGTAAGGCGTGCCATCCGGAAGCGTCCCGAACACCAGTGGCAGCCATGGCGCGCTCACGGGACCGATGCCCGGCATCGCGAGCACCGTGTCGGACACCGCCACCAGGTCGGCCTCCATCGGCGGTGAGTAGCCGGCCATCGCGCCGGTCAGCTCCACTCGCAGGCGCGGCACACCGTCCCGCTCGCCGATCATGATGCGCATACCTTCGCGTTCATACGTGCCCGCGAGCGCGGCGACATCGACCGGCCGCCCTTCCTCGGCGGGAGCGAAGACGTCGGGCATCCGCACCCCGGCCAGCTCACCGAGCAGCTCCTGGAACAGGTCGACGAACAGACCGGTCGCGCCGCCGCCATTGGTCAGCAGCGCGGCGACGACGCCACTGCCAGGCACGACACGCAGGTACGAGAACTGCCCGCCCGCTGCGCCGTCGTGACCGTAGCCGGCGACACCGTCCCAGTCGTACAGCGCCCACCCGTGACCCCATCCGTCCGCCATGAACGACCATCCGTCCAGGCAGTCGGCCACGCGCCGCCGCATCGCCGCCGCCGACTCGGCGGACAGCACGCGCCTGCCGTCGGGCGCGGTACCGCCGTCGAGATGCATCCGCGCGAAGCGGACGACGTCGGCGGCGGTGATGAGGACGCGCCCGTACGGCCCGGCCGAGCGCGGCAACATGTCCCACACAGGCGCCGGCTCCGGATCCCGTCCCAGTTCGCCGAGATGGCTCATCGCCACCCGGAACCGCAGCGCCTCCTCCGGCAAGGTCATCGAATGTTCGAGGCCGAGCGGCGTCAGCAACCGGTCGCGCAACGCGTCGTCCCAGGTCTGACCAGTGATCACCTCCACGATTCGGCCGAGAATCGCGTACCCGGTGCTGCTGTAGGAGATAACGGTCCCCGGCGGGCAGTCCTGACCCACACTCGCGCACGCCGCCACGTAGCGGGCGAGGCAGTCGTCCCCGCGACCGCTGTCGTGGGGGAAGTCCCCGGCGATCCCGCTGGTATGGCTGAGCAACTGCCCGATCGTCACGCTCTTCGTGACCTCGTCATCGGCGACCCTGAAGCCCGGCAGAACGTCGGCGACCCTGCTGTCAAGCCGCAGCTCACCGGAGTCGACGAGCTGCATCACCAGCGTCGCCGTGTACACCTTGGCGATCGAACCGGACTGGAATACCGAGTCCGTGGTCACCTCCACGCCGGTCCCCCGGTGCAGCACGCCGCCGGCCAGCTCATGGATTCTCCCGCCGGCCAGCACCGCCAGGGCGGCCCCCGGCACGTGGTGGGCGGCGCGCAGCTCATCAAGCCTCGCCTGCCAGCGGTCGGTGTCGAATGGCGATGACGACATGAAGACGGCTCCTTTTCCCCTGAAGCACCGTACAGTGTGCGGCGCTTCGCACACTGTACGGAGGTCGAACATCGTTGGGCAAGCCGTACACTGTTCGGAGGGATCGTCGTGAGGGAGAACGCATGCCGGCCGACAAACAGCCGTACCCGTCGGTGTGGGCTCGTCCGCAGCGGCGACGACTCGAGCAGCAGCAGCCGCTGAGCCGGGAGCAGATCGTGTCCGCGGCGCTAGAACTGCTGGACACCGAAGGCATCAACGCCCTGAGCATGCGCAAGCTCGGCACCCGCCTGAACGCCGGGGCCACGTCGATGTACACGCACGTGGCCAACAAGGACGAGCTGCTCGAACTGCTCGTCGACCAGGTCTACGGCGAGGTCGAGGCACCGGCCGCCGACGACCCCGCGGGCTGGCGGGCGGCCATCACCCGCTACGCCCACAGCCTGCGGGCCACAGTCCTGCGCCACCCCTGGATCGTCTCCGTGCTCGGCGAGACGGGCGTGGCCTATCTGGGGCCGAACGTGATGCGGCAGAACGAGGCCGTCCTCGCCGCGTTCGAGCAAGGGGGCTTCACCCTGGAAGCGGCCGATCGGGCCCTGAACACGGTCGTGGCCTACGTCATCGGGGTGTCGACCGGCGAGGCCGCCTGGTTGACCACACTCGCCCGCAGCGGCCGAAGCGAGCAGGAATGGGCCGCGAGCCTGTGGCCGGCCGCCGAACAGGCCGTACAGGATTACCCGCGGCTGCGGAAGCTGTACGCCGCCCAGCGAAACCAGAACGTGAGCGCCACCCGCGACGACGAGTTCGCCGGCGGACTCGCATGTGTCCTCCAAGGTCTGGCCGCTCGCTACTCCCCCGCGGAAGGTTCGGCATAGCCAAGCATCAAGCAGACGGGGTCGATCACGCCGAGGTCGTCGGCGAGGTCCCAGGCAGCCCCAGCAGCAGCGGCAGCCACACCTCGTCCACGATCTCGACGATCGACTCCTCCGGCACCGCGCGCATCGTCATGAACATCTCGTGGCGCAACAGGTCCAACGGCAGGTTCACCACGCGGGACGAACGCGGCACATCGGGCAGCTCGCCGCGCTCGACCGCGCGGGCGACGATCATCTCGAAGGCGGTCGCCTGGCCCGGCGTGATGAGGGTGTCGCGTAGCTCTTCGAGGCTGGTTCCGGTGTCGCGGAAGTAGTCCACCAACTGCACGCTCATCAACGTGATCATGCTTGCCCGGTCAGCGTCGGCGTTGCGCAGGAACCCGACCGCGTCATCGCGGAGGCCGCCGGTGTCGGGCACCGCGATCGGCTGCCAGAACTTGGCGAGAGTGGCCAGCAGCAGGTCATCGCGCTGCGGCCAGCGCCGGTAGAGCACGGGACGACTCGTCCCGGCACGGGCGGCGACCGCTTCGTAGGTGAAGCCGTGATACCCCTGCTCGACCAGCACGTCCCAGGCGGCATCAAGGATCGCGTCCTCGAGCTTGGGGCCGCGTCGACGGGATGCGCCACTGTCGCGGGTCGTACCGCCGTCGCGGGTCGCGCCACGGTCGCGGGTTGCGCCGCCGTCGGCACGGCGTTCCGCCGCCTGCGCCCCGATCGTCCCGCGCTCGCCCTCGATTCGCCCATGCTTACGATCCACTTGCGTATCTTATCGCGGCGCCCTACGGTGTCCTCCGTTAGATACGGTCGCGTACCTTAAGGAGGCGTCAGCGATGTTCGACGTCATCATCGTCGGCGGTGGACCCACCGGCCTGTTTCTCGCCTGCGAGCTGCGCCTCGCGGGGGTCCAGCCGCTGGTGTTGGAACGACGGCCGGAACCAGATCTGGCGGACAAGGCACACGGCCTCGCCGGCCAGGTCGTACGGCTGCTGGACAACCGTGGCCTCTTCGAACGCTGCGGGGGCCGAGGAGCACCGGCGCCCGCGCCTGGGTTCTTCTTCGGCGGGATGCCGCTGCCGCTGCACGTGCTCGGCGATAAGAACCCGATGTATCTCCTCCCGGTCAACCAGCGCGATCTTGAACGTGTGCTCAACGAGCGCGCGGCGGAACTCGGTACGGATGTCCGACGAGGTTGGGACGCGCTGTCCTTCAGCCAGACCGATGACCAGGTCGAGGTCGTGGCACGCGGTTCGGACGGAGTCGAGACGACATTGACCGCCCGATACCTCGTCGGCTGCGACGGCGGCCACAGCCTGATTCGCAAGCAGGCGGGAATCGCCTTCCCCGGCATCAGCGACGACGGCGCCGTCGACCGGACGGCCCTGATCGGGCCGAGCGACCGCTTCCGGTTCGCACCGGGGGGACGCGTCGTGATCGACGGCCTCGGCGAGATCCCGGCGGTGTTCCACCGCACGGAGCGGGGCGTTTTCACCCTCCTCGGGCACGATCCGGAGCGGCCACTGGTCAACACGGCCGAACGGGAAGATCACCCGGCAGGGGACTTCCCGGGACCTGGTACGCCGATGACGCTGGCCGAGATGGAGGAGAGCGTCGAACGGGTGCTCGGAGCGCGCCTGCCTCTGACTCCGCCGCCCGAGGGCGCGCCCACCATGCTTCGCCGCATGTGCGGCCGCAACTCCCGGCTCGCCGACCGCTACCGCGCCGGTCGAGTCTTCATCGCCGGCGACGCCGCACAGGTGAGCCACGGGCCGACCCTGAACCTGGCGCTGCAAGACGCGGCCAACCTGGCCTGGAAAATCGCCGCCACGCTGCGGGGATGGGCCCCGGAAGGCCTACTGGACACCTACGAGTCAGAACGCCACGCGAGCGGCGAACGCGTGCTCATGCATACCCAGGCCGCGACCGCTCTGACGGCGCCCGGAGGCGACGTCACCGCACTACGCCGGCTCTTCGCCGAACTCCTCGACCGCACCGAGAACGTGCACCTGGTCGCCGCCCTGGTGGCGGGCGCCGATGTCCGCTACGACATGGGTGAGGAACACCCCGCCGCACCCACCGGCTGGTTCGTCCCGCCCATCGACCTGACCACCGACGACGGACGCGAACGGCGCCTCGCCGAGCTCCTGCGCGATGCCCGCCCCCTGCTTCTCGACCTCACCGGCGGGGACGATCTCGCCGCCACCGCGGAGCCCTGGAACGATCAGGTGCACCGCGTGACCGCGACCGCCGACGACGCTCCGGCACCCGCGTTGCTCATCCGGCCCGACGGCTACGTCGCCTGGGCGGGCGCGGATCCCGACGGCCTGAAGGCAGCCCTCACCCGCTGGTTCAGCCCAGCCTGAGGCCACGACCCGCAAAGCGGGCCCGCCCCCCGGAGTAGCGGGAGGCGGGCCCGTTCGCATGGCGGAGTGTCAGTAGGGGAAGACCGGGGACCCGTGGTAGCCGCCGCCGACGCAGGTGCGTCCGGTCGGGCTCAGCCAGTCAGGAACGACCACGCCACCGGCGAACACGCACGCGGCGACGGTGATGTACTCGCGGGCGGCGGCCTGAGCTGTCGCGGCAAGGCCGAGTGTCAGCGCGCCCGCGGCGGCTACGGAGACGAGGGTGACTACCAGACGACGCATGTGGACTCCCATTGCATAGAGTTACCGAGTCATTACTGATAGTTTCCTCTAGGGTTGCACGCCAAACGCTAGCGGAGCGCGGAGCGCAGGGTGGCTATGGCCATGGTGATGGCGCCCTCGGCGGCGTGGGTCTGGCGCAGGGCGTTGAGCATGGCGAAGTCGTGGATGATGCCCTGGAAGCGTACGGCGGTGACCGGGACGCCCGCCTGACGGAGCTTGGCGGCGTAGGCCTCGCCCTCGTCGCGCAGGACGTCGGCCTCGCCGGTGATGACCAGGGCCGGGGGCAGGCCGGCGAGCTGCTCGACGGTGGCCCGCAGCGGGGAGGCGGTGATCTCGGCGCGCTGGGCCTCGTCGGTCGTGTACTGGTCCCAGAACCACTGCATGCCGTCGCGGCGGAGGAAGTAGCCCGTGGCGAACTGGTGGTAGGAGCCGGTGTCGAAGTTCGCGTCGGTGACCGGGTAGAACATGACCTGCTGGCGCAGCGGGACGTCGCCGCGTTCCTTGGCCATCAGGGTCAGCGCGGCGGTCATGTTGCCGCCGACCGAGTCTCCGGCCACAGCCAGGCGGGAGGCGTCCAGTCCCTTGGCCGCGCCCTGCTGGACGATCCACTGGGCGACGGCGTAGTTCTGCTCGATGGCGACCGGGTAGCGGGCCTCGGGGGAAAGGTCGTACTCGGGGAAGACCACGGCGGCGTCGGCGCCGACGGCGAGCTCGCGTACGAGCCGGTCGTGAGTGTGGGCGTTGCCGAACACCCAGCCCGCGCCGTGGATGTAGAGGATCACCGGCAGCGTGCCCTCGGCCCCGGCCGGTTTGACGATGCGGGCCCGGACGCTGCCCGTCGGACCGCCCGCGACGGTGATCCACTCCTCGTCGATGTCCGGCTTGTCGATCTCGCCGGACTGTACCTCGTCGACCGCCTTGCGGCCCTCGGATGGCGGCAGGTCGAACAGGTACGGCGGATTGGCGGTGGCCTTCGCGAAGGCGGCTGCCGCCGGCTCCAGGACCGGCTGAACAGGCTGGTCGGACATGTGATTCTCCTCAATGGTTTGATGCGCCGGTCTCCCCTGCGGAGGCGACCCCCGGACCATGCGCCATGCGATTTAACCCTTTCCGCTAAACCGGATATAGGCAGCAAACAGGGCATAAAACTCTGCCCTAACAGGGAGTTGGTCAGCTCTGGATGTGTCGGCTTGCTGCCCGATACCGAGTGAATTCTCCGAATATCATCGGCTCGACATCAGTCCACGACGCCCACGAGTTCGCGCGCGGGGGACGGGGGGATGCGTGAGCGCCTGGCGACCGCTGGCGGATTCGCTGAGCCCGGAGATGCGGCATCTCACCGTCGAGTTGCGGGTCATGAAGGACCGGACCGGGCTGAGCCTGGGGCAGCTGGCGAAGAAGACCGCGTGCAGCAAGTCGGCGTGGAGCCGGTACCTCAACGGCCAGGCCCTCGCCCCGTACGCGGTGGTCGCCGCGCTGGGCGCGTTGGCCGACGCCGATCAGGCCCGGCTGCGGGCGCTGTGGGAGTTGGCCGCCGAGGCGGGCGGCCGGGCCGGCGAGGGGTCGTACGCGGCGAGCGGCGACGGCTCTCGGGTGGACGAAGAGCATGACGCGGAGCCGACCAGGCCCCTTGGGGTGGTCAGGGGCCCTTCGCCGATGCGGCGGTGGCTCGCGATATTCGCCATAGGGATCACGGTGGTGGCCATCGGGTTGGTGGTCGCGGTGGTGACCGGTGCGATCTCCCGGCCCGTGGCCTCGCCGGCCGAGCCGCGTACGCCCACCCCTGTGGGAAGCTGCCAGGCGCGCGACTGCACCGGGCGGGCGGCGGAGCCCTTGGGCTGTGATCGCGACGCGGTCGTCACCGCGTCGGTCCAGGTGGACTACGCGCGGCTCGAACTGCGCTACAGCCCGGTGTGCCGGGCCGCGTGGGGCGTGCTGGCCGGCGCGCGCCGCTACGACCGGGTCAACGTCACCGGTGACGGCGGCGCGGAGGCCAAGGGCAAGGACCGCACCGGCTCCGCCGCCGCCACGCCCATGGTCGCCGCGGCCGGCCCGGAGGTGGGCTACGCCTGCGCCGAACTCACCAGCGGCGCCAGGAAGTGCGTGGGCGCGGGTCGCTGAAGCGTTCCAGGATTTCCCGGTTCTCCGGGCGTCCCCGCAGGTCGGAGGTGGGGCCGTCCTGCGGTGTCCCGCGTACTGGGTGATCGATGTACTTCCCTCGCCGGGGCGGCGACGATTCACACGCTCGTGAACCGCGACTCCCGACAGGAAGGACTTCCCACGTGTCCAGGTTTCGCTGGCGGCCGGTGGCCGTCTTGGTGGCCGTCTTCGGCTTAGGCATGGTGCCGATCGCATGGGCCGAGGGCCCGTACCTCGCGGTGAACGGGGTTCCGCTGGCCGGCGGCAGCGTGACCGCGCCCTTCACCGCGGATCTGGCCGATCCGGGCGTGGTGACCGACGGCGTGAAGTTCCTGCTGGACAACGCCTACCTCGGCAAGGACACGACCGCCCCGTACCAGTGGACGGTGAACACCTCGACCGGCGGCCATGAGCTCAAGGCGAGATGGAGCGCTGCCGGGACCACGGTCTCCACCGAGGCCACGTTCACGGTCACCACACAGCCACCCACCCCGACCCCGACCCCCACTCCGACCCCGACCCCGACCGTCACGCCCAAACCGCCCGCAGAGGGTGAGGCGCGCACCGGCCTTGATCTGACGGCCGCGAACCGCCGTGCTCCCGTGGCAGGGCTGTACGACTGGTCCAAGGCGGGCTACCGGGAAGGCGCGCCCCTCCCCGGCTCTGAGGACTACACCACCGCCACCGCCTGTCGCCTGACCCCAGCGGTGCTGGCCACCACGTACGGCGTGATCCCCGGCGACGGCGGCGACGACACCGCGGGACTGCAGGCGGCGATCGACTTCGTCCGGACACAGTGCTCGCCCACCGCGGCCCCGGACCGGCTCAGCTCCATTCAGCTCCCCCAGGGCGAGCTACTGGTGACCGGCGAGATCAAGGTCGACGCCGACTACCTGGTGATCTCCGGTGCCGGCGCCGACCCGGCCACCGGAACCAAGATCGCCTACCGGCCCGGCCCCGCCACCCTGTACGACACGCTGACCTCCGACGGCTCCGACTGGGACCAGTCCGCGATGAAGTGGGGCAAGGCCAACGGCGGCTGGCTGTGGCCGGGCCGCGGGCTGTTCCGGGTCGAGTCGCGGTGCGTGGCGGCCCAGTACCGGGTCGGCGCGCAGGCCGGATGCCCCGGCGCGGGAACCGCCGACGAGGACGACGAGACCTACGACGACGCCCCGGCCAACCGCAAGGACTCGACAAGGCGCCGGCCGCCGAGATGCACGGCATCGTCGTCAAGCACGCGGCCGACGCCTGGATCAAGGGCGTCCGCATGCACATGACCGGGTCGCACCCGATCGTCACCGAGGAGGCCAAGAACCTGTCGGTGGTCGACAACACGCTCGACGGCGCGTGGAACAAGGGCAAGGGCGGCAACGGCTACCTGCGCGGATCGCGCGTCTGGGACTCGGTCTACGCCGGCAACACCACCACCGGCCTGCGGCACTTCACCTTCCAGTGGTCGGCCTCCGGCAACGTGGCCATCGGCAACAAGTTCGACTCCGACCTCAACCTGCACGGCGGCTGGGAGCGCAACAACCTCTTCGAGCTCAACCGGAGCACGGTGCCTTACGACCACAGGTCCGGCAGCTGCTCCGCGCGCTGCGGAGGCGAGGGCGGCGGAACGGACGACGGCACGTGGTTCCCCGTCTACTGGTCGGCCGGTCCCAAGGCGGTCAAGTGGTCCGGCGCGTCGGGGCCGAACAACGTGCTGTTCAACAACGTGCTGAAGAAGCAGGCCGACGGGCCGGCCGCGGCGTACGAGGACTACTACCCGAGCCCCACGACGATCTACCGCTTCGGCTGGAACGGGAGCGGCTGGCAGCACCTCGACGTCGGCGGCGTCACGATCACCGACTGGGCCGGCAACGAGCGGCGCGACTACACCGGCGGCCACGGCGTGCACGCCACCGGGACCGACACGCGGTCGTCGCTCTTCCTCACCGTCATCCCCTAAGGAGCTGACAGGGTGTTACACCGCTTATCAGCAGTTTTAGCCGTATTACTTCTCATGCTCTCCCTGCTGACCGGCGTGTCAGCGGCCGAGCCCACACCACCGCCCACCACCACTCCCGCCAAGACCACCGACAGCGTTCCCTCGGCCGACAAGGACTGGGACACGCCGCGGGCCGGTTCCCGGCTCAAGGTGCGCGACGGCTGCTCCGCCGCGGCCGCGAAGCTGTTCGGGGAGCCCGAAGACGGCTGTACGAGGCCGAAGGCCGCCGCCACGAAGGCGGCGCGCATGGCCACGAGCACGTTTCCCGCCGGGTGCGCGGCCCCGCCGGAGGGCGCCTGGCAGTACATCAGCCGCGTCGAGGTGTGCGCGCGAAGCCCGCTGCAGGCGGCCAAGGTCTACAACCCCGACCGCACCCGTCAGTTGGGCCAGCTCAACTACTTCGTCACGCAGTACTGGCACGCCGACACGAACGCCGACGGCCGCGCCCTGGGCACCTGGACGTACCAGGTCGAGGTCGTCGCGATCCCGCTGGGCAGTTGGGGGAGGTGGACGGCGCCGGCGTCGCGGCCAAGGCGCTCTACTGCGAGAAGCGCGGCATCAAGCCCTCCTGCCCGAGGGTGCTCGACGACGGAAGCGACGGCGCGGCGTGCCCGGCATGAAGGACGGCGGCCCTGTCCCCGGTGAGCCGGGCGGCGTCCCGCTCACGCGTGGCTCCAAAGACGACGCCAACCGGGACAAGGCCTGCCCACGCAGCCTGCCGCGTCCGCCGGGTGACCTGGACAGCTGCGACGAATATCCCTTCAACTCCACGGGAGAGGGCGCGGCCTCGGAGAAGGGAGTCTCATGCCGGATGATCGACAAAGCCCAGAACAGCAAGGGCGGCACCGAACTGAATCTCTTCTACCAGAACCCACCACGTCCTGAAGATCGACAACCCCGCCGATCCCGCGGAGAAGGGCGACCCGTTCTACATCCAGATCACCGGTAAGTACAACGCGGTGTCGCCCCGTGCCTGGTCCCCCAACGCCGACCACACGTGCGGCTACCCCGACCTGTACATCTCCCCGCCCACGCCACTGAAGGACCTGGACCTGTCCGCGGGGAACCGCCGCGGCCTCCAGATCGGCCTGCGCGACTGGTCCAAGGCCGGCTACCTGGAGGGCGGCGACCTGCCCGGCGCCGGGGACTTCAACCCGAACGGCGCGTGCGCCGTCACCTCCGCCGCCATGCAGAGCCAGTACGGTGTGCGGCCGAACGACGGGCAGGACGACACCGGCGGCATCCAGAACGCCATCGACCACATCAAGAGCACGTGCTCACCGACAGCCGGCTATCACACACTCAGCCAGATCACCCTTCCGGCGGGCACACTCAACGTGACCCACCAGATCTACGTGGACGCCGACTACACCGTGCTGCGCGGCGAAGGCTCCGATCCCGCCACCGGCACCCGCATCGTCTACACCCCCGACGCCAACACCCGCTACGACTGTGAGGATCTAAGGGTGCCGCCTCGGGCCGTGGTCTGACCCGCGCTACGACTGACCAGGGTGTCCTTCGTTTGATCTGTCGACCACGGTTC
>NZ_JBEZDR010000003.1:766101-819024 GCF_040648415.1 Nonomuraea sp. NPDC049141 | reverse complement strand
AGCGTTACATCGCCCGCGACATCTACCGGATCATCCGCCACCCACAGGACTCCAAGGCCGCCCCTTGAACTGCTTGACATCCATAGGGGCATCAAGCTCACCCCGGACGGATCGGACTGGGACGAGGACGCGATGACCGTCGATCGCGGAGACGGCAACGCGGACCTCGCCCCCGGCGGATGGATCTGGCCGGGGCGCGGCCTGTTCCGGGTGCAGGCCAGGGAGCACCATCCCGACTACGACAACGGCTGGAAAGCGGCGCCGCAGAATCGCAAGGACATCTTCGAAGGCACGGTGAACGTGCACTGGAAGGTCGGCGCGAAGCTGAAGAAGAGCGCGAAGTGGGGGGAGGGACTCGCCGCGCGGACAGGCGACATGGAGATCGCCCTGGACGACAACACCAACAGCAAGATCATGGCGAACTTCAAGGCCGGCGCGTACGTGAACATCCGCGCCGCCAACACGATGAAGTTCTACCAGCAGATGGAGGCCGTCCCGACCGAGCACCCACTGCAGAACCTGCACATGCGGCAGCAGATCTTCAAGATCACGGCGGTCAACGGCAAGACCATCACGCTGGACAAGCCGCTGGAGTTCGACGTGCCGGTCAACTCCACCTCCGATGGTTCGAAACCCATTCCCGGGCTCGACAAGCCCTTCGACTCCAAGGCGTCGCCGATCGTCGATCCGGTCCTGGGAGTGGGGATCGAGAACCTGTACTTCACCCAGGACCTGCCCTCCGAGGAGCCAGCCTCGGCCAGCCACAACTACGGCAACATGGATCCGGCCGGGGAGATGCATGGCATCGTGCTGAAGTGGGCGATCAACGGGTGGATCAAGGGAGTCCGGTCGTACATGACCGGTTCCCACGCCATCGTGACCGAAGAGGCCAAGAACCTTTCGGTGATCAACAACTACCTGGAAGGCGCCTGGAACAAGGGCAAGGGCGGCAACGGCTACTTCCGCGGCTCCCGCGTCTGGGACTCGGTGTACGCCGGCAACGCCACCCGTAACCTGCGGCACTTCACCTTCCAGTGGTCCTCGTCCGGCAACGTGGCCATCGGCAACGACTTCGACTCCGACCTCAACCTGCACGGCGGCTGGGAGCGCAACAACATCTTCGAGCTCAACCGGGTCAACACGCCCTACGGGCACCGGCCGGGCAGTTGTTACAGCAACTGCGGCGACGAGGGCGGGAGCCCACCGGACGACTCGCAGTGGTACCCGATCTGGTGGGCCGCCGGGAAGAAGGCGGTGAAGTGGTCGGGATCGTCCGGCTACAACAACATCTTCTTCAACAACATCATGAAAAAACAGCTCGATTCGAGCAATAACGCATCCATCACCTACTACCCCGACCGCACGAGGATGTACTCCTTCGGCAGCACGCTCATCGACGGCACGCTGCCGACCTGGAAGCATCTCGCCGGACCGGCCAGCGCCGGACCGATCGCCAACTGGTCCGGCTACGAGCGGGACGACTTCTGCACGGGCGACCGCGGGGTGTGGTGCGAGCCCTTGAGCGGCAAGTCCTTGTTCCTGAACAACGTGCCGTCGTCGTGGCCGGACAACTCCAACTAGCACTTCCGGTGAGGCCATCACGTGACCAAAAATCACGTGGTGGCCTCTTGACGTGGGCCGATGTGCATGAGGTACATTCCTCGGAAATAGTCTGGGAAGTTCCCAGACTAGTAAGGGAGTGTCCTAAGTGGAACAGCGCGGGGGAAGCCCCCAGCTGCTGCGCCGGATCAATGACCGCGCGGCGCTGCTGGCTCTGCTCGATCGAGGGCCGCTGACCCGATTGGAGCTGGAATCACACATCGGCCTGTCGAAACCGGCGACAGCCGACCTCCTGCTCCGGCTGGAGGAGAGCGGTCACGTACGGCGCGCGGGGCTCCGTGAGGGCGGCAAGGGGCCGCGCGCGCAACGCTGGGCGGTCAACGGCGCGCTGGCCCACGTGGCGGCGGTCGACCTCACCCCGCGCACGGTGGACATAGCGGTGTCCGACATCTGCGGGGAGATCGTCGCCGAGCATCGATACCGTCCCGTCGATGAGGCGGACCTCGACGTCGATGATCTGTGCCGCGCGGTCTCCGTCGCCGCCGGCGAGGTGGGCCTGACCACCGGGCAACTCCACCGGGTCGTCGTGGGAGTGCCCGGCTCCGTGGACGCGCGCACCGGGCACCTGCACTTCGCCCCGCACCTGCCGCCGTGGCAGGGCTTCGACGTCCTGGATCGGCTGTCCGGATCCCTTTCCACGTCAGTGGCCGTCGAGAACGACGTCAACCTGGTCGCCCTCGACGAGATGGCGGTCGGCCAAGCCGTCGGAGTCGACGACTTCGTACTGATCTGGATGGGGCGCGGGATCGGTGCCGCGGTGGTCTCGGGCGGGCGTTTGTTACGGGGCTCCTCCGGCGGCGCCGGCGAGATCGACTGGATGCCCTGCCCGCCCACCGGCGTGACCGGCGGCCGGCGCATCGGTGACGTGCTCGGCACCAGGGCGGTCCTGGAGCTGGCCCACGCGCACGGGCTCGCCGGAGACGATCTGGAGAAGCTGCTCGCGGAGGACCTCGGCACGGACCCTGTAGCACGGTCGGCCTTCCTCCGGGACCTGGCCCGCCGGGTGGCGCTGGCCGTGGCGGGTGTGGTGTCCGTGGTCGATCCCGCGCTGGTGGTCCTCACCGGCGACATCGGCCGGGCCGGCGGCAGCGTCCTGTGCGGCCTGGTCACCGAGGAACTGGGCGAACTCGTCCTTCCCCGCCCAAAGATTCAACCGAGCCTGCTGACCGGTAACCCGGTTCGCTCAGGCGCGCTGCGGCTGGCATTGGCCGCGGCCCGCGAAGAGGTGTTCACAGTAACCCCGACCCCTTGACCTGACCATGGCGGCGGGTCAGCAGTTCACCCCCCTTGGAGGGTATCAATGCGACGAATCGGTGTCGCGGCGGCGTGTGCGGCATTCGCGCTCCTGGCGAGCGCGTGCGCCCCGGAGACGAGCTCATCGGGTACGGCCAATGCGCCGAGCGCCGGCGAGAAGGTCTCCCTGAGCGTCTGGAGCAAGTTCAGCGGTCGCGAGCTGGGAGTGCTCCAGAAGGTGCTGGACGGTTTCCAGGCCAAGCACCCGAACATCACGGTCAAGAACCAGGGAAGCCAGGACGACGACAAGGTCGCCCAGGCGATCAGAGGAGGAAACCCTCCAGACGTCGCCATCTCCTTCTCCACCGACAACATCGGCCAGTTCTGCTCCGGCGGCGCCTGGCAGGACCTCAAGGACTACATCGCCCGCGACAAGGTGGACCTGAACCAGCTTCCCGCCGCCACCCGCGCGTACACCGAGTTCAAGGGCACGCGCTGCGCGATGCCGCTGCTCGCCGACGTCTACGGCCTCTACTACAACAAGGCGATGTTCGCCAAGGCCGGCATCAGCGCGCCCCCGAAGACGATGTCGGAGCTGTTCGAAGCCGCGAAGAAGCTGACGGTGCGGAACCCCGACGGATCCATCAAGGTCGCCGGGTTCGTGCCCACGATCGGCTTCTACGCCAACCACGTGCAGATGTGGGCGGCCAGCTGGGGCGCCCAGTGGGCGGGCCAGGACGGAAAGTCCACCCTCGGCACCGACCCCCAGTGGCAGGCGATGCTGGAGTGGGCGAAGAAGTTCACCGACTTCTACGGGCGCGACAAGCTGGCGAAGTTCACGGCCGGTCTCGGCCAGGAGTACTCACCGGACCATGCCTTTGAAAAGGGGCAGATCGCCATGGCGATGGACGGTGAGTTCCGCACCGCCTTCATCGAGGCGGAAGCGCCCAAGCTGGACTACGCCACGGCTCCGTTCCCGGTCGCGGACAACAAGCCCGACCTGTACGGCGGCGGCTACACCACCGGAACGATCATCGGGATCCCCAAGGGCGCCAAGAACGCCGGTGCCGGCTGGGAGCTGGTCAAGTATCTGTCGACCGACCCCGGCGCCCTGCAGGAACTGGCCCATGGCCTCAAGAACGTCCCGTCCACGGTCCCCGCGCTGCAGGATCCGACGCTGCAGAAGGACGTCCACTTCAAGACCTTCCTCGACATCTTCGCCAACCCGAACCTGGCCACGAACCCGGCCAGCGCGAACGGCGGCGCCTACCTCAAGTCCGCCGAGGACTTCGCCATCTCCTACCAGAGCGGTGGCGTCCCCGACCTGAAGGCGGGACTGGCCAAGACGGGCACACAGATCGACGCCGACGCGCAACTCGGCAGCTGACCGCTGATGACCGCCGCACCGCACACCACGCACGTGGCCGGATCCCCCTTCACCAGGTGGATCCGGCCGCGGCCGGGACACTGGATACGGCCACTGGCCTTCATGGCACCGGCGCTGGCCGGATTGGCGCTGTTCGTCGTCTACCCGCTCGTCGCGCTGGTCTACTACTCCTTCACCCGCTACGACCTGCTCAACGCTCCGGTGTGGGTCGGGCTGCGCAACTACGTCTTCCTGCTCTGGGGCGATCCGCTGGCCCGCAAGGCGGCCTACAACACCGTGTGGCTGGTCATCGTCATCACCGTGCTCCGCCTGGTCTTCGCCACCGGAGTCGCGGCCGTGCTGGTCCGGGTGAGAAACGGCGCGGGGCTGTTCCGGACGCTGATCTACCTGCCCGCGCTGGCTCCGCCGGTGGCGGCCACCCTGGCCTTCACCTTCCTCTTCAATCCCGGCACCGGGCCGGTCAACACGGTGCTGAGCTGGTTCGGCGTCTCCGGGCCACTGTGGTTCAGCGACCCGGCGTGGGCCAAACCCGCGTTGACCCTGCTCACCCTGTGGGCCTCGGGCGAGCTGATCATCATCATCATGGCGGGGATGCTGGACGTGCCCGGCGAGCTCTACGAAGCGGCGTCCCTGGACGGCGCGGGCTCGATGCGGCGGTTCTGGCACGTCACGCTTCCGGCGATCGCGCCGGTGCTCGTCTTCGGGGTGATCAACTCCATCATCCTCGGGCTGCAGTACTTCACCCAGGCGGTGGTCGCGGCCTCGGTGGCCTCCGGGTCGGCCGACATCGCCGGCAGCCGGCGGGTCATCGGCTACCCGGACAACTCGACGCTGACCTTCCCCGTCTGGCTGTACCAGCAGGGGTTCCACTACTACAACATGGGCTACGCGTCAGCCATGTCCATCGCCCTGTTCGTGGTCTCGACGGTGTTCACCGTGTTCTTCGTGCACCGTCTACGCCGTGCTTCCCATGCCGAGGAGATGGCGTGATGGCCACGCTCACCACCACCACAGACCTCGCCACCGGCCCGGCGTCCCGGCGCGGACCGGCGCGCCGCCGCCGGTCGAACCGGCGTGGCCTCATGCGCTGGATCGCGGTGCACAGCGTCGCGCTGGCCATCGGGCTGATGTTCGTCCTGCCGCTGGTCTTCGTCGCGCTCACCGCGTTCATGTCGGACCGGCAGGCGCTGACGGCCGATCTGTGGCCGCGGTCCTGGCATCCGGCGAACTTCGCGGCGGTGTTCAACACCGCGCCGCTGCTGAAGTACCTGGGCAACAGCATGATGTACTCGCTGCTCGCCACCGCCGGGATGCTGTTGTCCAGCGTCCCGGCCGCCTACGCGCTGGCCCGGATGCGCTGGCGGGGCCGCCAGGCGGTGTTCCTGGTGATCATCGCCGCCATGATGATACCGCCGCAGGTCCTGTCGGTCCCGCTCTACCTGCTGTGGGCCCGTTTCCACCTCACGGGCACCCTGTGGCCGCTGATCCTGCCGTACTTCCTGATCGACGCGTTCAGCATCTTCCTGCTGCGGCAGTTCTTCCTCACGGTCCCGCAGTCCTACCTCGACGCCGCCCGCGTGGACGGCTGCGGCGACCTGCGGACGCTGCTGCGGGTGCTGCTCCCGATGACCCGGCCCGGCATCGCGGCGATCTCCCTGTTCTGCTTCATGTACACCTGGAACGACTATTTCGGGCCGCTGCTGTACGCCGGGGAGAACCCGGACCAGTGGACCCTGTCGCTGGCCCTGGCCTCGTTCCGGGGCGCGCACCAGGTGCAGTGGAACCTCACCATGGCCGCGACGGTCGTGGTCATGCTCCCGGTCATCCTCCTCTTCGTCCTCGCTCAGAAGTCCTTCGTCCGCGGCATCACCTTCACAGGAGTCAAGGGTTGAAACTCACCATCGTCGGAGGCGGCTCCACCTACACCCCGGAACTGGTCAGCGGGATCGCCCATCAGTACGCCGATCTCGATGTCGAGGAGATCGCGCTGGTCGACCCGGACACCGAGCGGCTGGAGGTGGTGGGCGGGTTCGCGCGCCGCCTCCTCGATCACGCGGGTCATCCGGCCAAGGTGCGCCTCACCGCCGATCTCGAGGCCGGTGCCGACGGGGCCGCCGCCGTGCTGCTCCAGCTACGCGTCGGCGGCCAGGCCGCCCGCGTGACGGACGAGACCGTGCCGCTGGAGTGCGGCTGCGTCGGTCAGGAGACCACGGGTGCGGGGGGCCTGGCCAAGGCGCTGCGCACGGTGCCGGTGGTCCTCGACCTCGCCGAACGGGTGCGGCGGATCGCCGGCGAGAAAGCCTGGATCGTCGACTTCACCAACCCGGTCGGCATCGTCACCCGGGCGCTGCTCGACGCCGGTCACCGTGCGGTGGGGCTCTGCAACGTCGCCATCACCTTCGAGCGCTGGGTGGCCGGGAAACTGGGTGTCGCGCCGGAGACGATCGCGCTGGACCACGCCGGGCTCAACCATCTGACCTGGGTGCGGGCCGTGCGCGTCGACGGCGTGGACGTACTCCCCCGGCTGCTGTCCGAGCATGCCGACGAACTCGCCGAGCACGTCGGGCTCCCCGCCGAGGTGATGCGCCGGCTCGGCGCCGTGCCGTCTTACTACCTGAAGTACTACTACCGTCACGACGCGATCGTGGCCGACCGGCGCGGCCCGTCGCGAGCCGAGGCCGTGAGCGAGATCGAGCATCAGCTTCTTGAGCTGTACCGCGATCCGAGCCTGGTCGCCAAACCGGCGTTGCTGGAGCAACGGGGTGGCGCCTACTACTCGGAGGCGGCGGTGCGGCTGGTGGCGTCCCTGCTGGGCGACAAGGGAGATGTGCAGGTGGTGAACGTCCGCAACGGCTCCACCCTGCCGTTCCTGCCCACCGACGCCGTGGTCGAGGTCCCCGCCCGGATCACCGGCGCCGGCCCGGTCCCCCTGCCGGTGGCTCCGCTGCCGCCGGCCATCTCGGGGCTGGTCGCGCACGTCACCGCGTACGAGAGCCTCGCCCTGGAGGCGGCGCTGCACGGCGGCCGTGACCGGGTGTTCGACGCGCTGCTGGCGCACCCGCTCATCGGCCAGATCGACCAGGCGGAGACCCTGGCCGACCGGCTGGTCGCCGTCAACCGTGACTTCCTGCCCTGGGCGGCGGCGTGATCGACGGAGTGCTGGCGATCGACGGCGGCAACTCGAAGACGGACGTCCTGCTCGTCGCGGCCGACGGCACGGTGCTGTCACGGGTGCGCGGTCCCGGGGCGTCGGCGCAGCAGATAGGGGTCGCCGCCAGTGCCGCCACCCTCGACGCGCTGGTCCGGCAGGCGGCGCGGCGGTTCGATCCGGCGGCTCGTGCCCCGTACGCCCGGCACACCGCGGCCTACCTCGCCGGAGTCGACTTCCGCCGGGAGCAGGAGGCGCTGACGCGGGAGCTGGCCGTGCTGGGCTGGTCCGAGGAGATCACCGTCGACAACGACATCTTCGCGCTGCTGCGCGCCGGCACCCCCGGGCATGGGGTCGCCGTGGTCTGCGGGGCGGGCATCAACTGCGTCGGTGTGGCGCCGGACGGCCGGACCCTGCGGTTCCCCGCGATCGGCCGGCTGTCCGGCGACTGGGGCGGCGGTTCGTTCCTGGGCGACGAGACGTTGTGGCGGGCGGTGCGGGCCGAGGACGGTCGCGGCCCCGACACCGCGTTGCGGGGGGCGGTGGCCGAGCACTTCGCCGTGTCCTCGGTGGCCGACCTCGTCGAGCGACTCCACTTCGGGGAGGTCGGCCGCGTCCGGCTCCAGGAGCTCAATCCGCTGCTGCTGGCGACCGCGAGCGCCGGCGACGCCGTGGCCAGGGAGGTGGTCGACCGGCTGGCCAAGGAGGTGGTCCTGCTCGCGTCGGCGACGCTGCGCCGGTTGGATCTGCTGCACGTTCCGGTGGACATCGTGCTGGGGGGCGGCGTCCTCGCAGGTGGCGATCGGTACCTGCTCGACCGCATCCACGCCGGTTGCGACCGGGCGGCACCGAAGGCGACGGTCCGGGTGGTGGAGGTGCCCCCGGCCGTGGGCGCCGCGCTGCTGGGCCTGGACAAGCTCGGCGCGAGCGCCGACGCGGAACACCGTCTGCGCGGCTCCTACCGGTAGCCGCCTGCCTTCAGGCATCCCGTGAGCGAAACACGGCGAACGCCACGGCCAGCAGCAGTGCGGTGCAGGCGGCCATCAGCCCCAACCCCACCCAGGGAGTCAGCCGGTCGGGGTTCTGCACGGTGGTGGCGACCTGGAGACCGGCCGAGATGGGCCAGTACGTCATCAGCACCTCTCCGGCCTCCTCGGGCAGGAGCCTGGGACCGATGATCGGGATGAGGAAGTTGACCGCCACCAGCACCGTGACCGCGATCATCGTGCCCCGCAGCAGACAGCCCAGCGCCACGCCCACCAACCCGACCAGCCCCCAGATCAGCCCCATCCCGGCGACGGCCCGCAGCACCCCGGGCTGGCCGAGCGTCGCGCTGGGGGCACCGGAGGCGGCGATGGCCGCCTGCCCGAGAAGGAACGCGGCGAAGCTCGCGACCTCTCCCGCGATCAGGGCGATGCCGCCGAACAACCCGGCCTTGGCGGCCAGCAACCGTCCTCGCCGCGGCACCACGCTCAGGCTCGTCCGGATCATCCCGGTGACGTACTCCGAGGTCACCACCAGCACACCCAGCGCACCCACCACCGTCTCGGCGAACAGGAACCCGCCGTACATGCTGATGTTCGTCGCGTCGAACACGCCACTCGCCCCCGACGCCCGGTATCCCTCGCCCGCGCGGTAGGCGGTGAGGCTGCCGAGACCCGCCATGAGCACCACGGCGATCAGCAGGGTGGACAGGTTCGACGGGATCGTGCGGAACTTGGTCCACTCCGAGTGGAACGTGTCCGCGATGCTCGCCCTCATGCCACGACCGCCTGGTACTCGATGCTGTCACGGGTCAGGTTCATGTACGCCTCCTCAAGGGAGAGCCGTTGAGGTGTCAGCTCCGAAAGCGCCACCTCGGCCTCCGTCGCGACCTTGCCGATCTCTCCGGCCTCCAGCCCGGTGACGACGAGCGCGGCCTCGGGGCCCGGCTCGACGGAGGCACCCGCGCCGACCAGGCGGCGGGTGAGCAGTTCCTGGTCATCCGCGCGGACCAGCACGCCGGAGCTGTGCCGGACGAACTCCCGCATCCCGACGTCCGCGATCAGCCTGCCCCTGCCGATGACGACGAGGTGATCCGCGGTGAGCGCCATCTCGCTCATCAGATGGCTGGAGACCAGGACCGTACGACCCTCGTCGGCCAGCCCGCGCATCAGCTCGCGGATCCATTTGATGCCTTCGGGATCCAGCCCGTTGACCGGCTCGTCGAACAGCAGCACCCGCGGATCACCGAGCAGCGCCGCCGCGATGCCGAGCCGCTGGCCCATGCCCAGGGAGAACGTGCCGGACCGCTTGCGCGCCACCGATTCCAACCCGACCAGGCGCAGCACCTCGTCCACCCGTTTCTCCGGGATCGCGTTGGTGTGGGCGAGCCAGCGCAGGTGGTTGCGCGCCGTACGCGTGCCGTGCACCGCGCGGGCGTCCAGGAGAGCGCCCACTTCGCGCATCGGCAGCGGTGCGTTCACATAGTCGCCGCCGTTGACCGTCACGCTGCCCCCGTCCGGCCGGTCAAGGCCGAGGATCATCCGCATGGTCGTGGATTTGCCTGCTCCGTTGGGCCCGAGAAAGCCGGTGACCCGGCCCGGCTCGACGGTGAACGTCAGCCCGTCCACGGCGGTCTTGCCGCCATAACGCTTGGTCAGCCCCTCAAGCGCGATCATCTCTCAGCCCGCTCACTCGTTGTCATGCTCCGAGGATCACCGGTGCGCGTCGCCACCGGAATCCACCGATCGGTTGATGCGGTGGCCGTCCCGCCCTCTACGATCACGTGGGTGGGAGATCAACTCAGCGGCGTGCTTGCGCCCCTGTATCTGCTCGCGGGCGCTCCGGGCGCCGGGAAGACGACCTTGCTGCCGTACCTGCTGCGGGCGGCGGACGGGTTGGTGGTCATGGACTCCGATGAGCTGCTGGAGGACGGCGCGCTGCTCGGGGTGCCCATCGCGGTGCCGGAAGCCGCGCCCGTGTGGCCCGCGTACGACCGGATGTGGACGCGCATCGTGACCATGGTGCGGCGGGCCGGGCATCCGGTGCTGCTGCTGTCCCCGATCCCCGATCCCGGGGAGGTCGCCCCGGCGGGACGGTGGCACGAACCGGCTCATTGGGCCCTGCTGGACTGCCCCGACGAGGTGCGGCAGGACCGGCTGCGAGATCGCGGCTCACCGCGGGAGTGGACCGAGGAGGCGCTGGCGGACGCGGCGGAAGGCCGCGCGCTGATCCCGACGGTGTTCCACAGCGGGGACGAGGACGTCGCCGACCTGGCGGCGCGGATCCTCTCGTGGATGCGCGGCACTCAGGGGCGGCCCGGAATCCGGGCTTCGTGAGACGCTGACGGCGTGCGGATCGCGCTTCTTGGTGAGCTGGCGTTACGCGACGACGACGGCGTGCGGCTGCGCAGGCTTGATGTGCTGCCGGGCGCCATCGACGGCTACCTTGCGCTAGCCCGGCGCATTGACGCATCCGCCTGAGCCTGGAGGCTCGGCCAGTGCAGGATGCCGCTCCTATCACCACGGCGATCTACACCAACCGCACCCTGGGCCGGGCGGCTTTGTGCGAGCTACCGATCTTCCCCCTGAACATAGGTGAGCCAGGTGGTGGCCACGGGAAGGACCGCCTGAACGATGGTCGCGGCCGCGTGGATCACCACCATCTCCGGTGCGCTGCGCCAGGTCGGCCCCGCGACCGCGACCAGCTCGCGCGGGCAGGAGCGATCAGCCAGTGGCGGGGGTGAGGACACCGTCCAGCGCGTCGAGCGAGTGACCGGCGGCCAGCACCGTGCGGGTCTCGTCGACCAGGAACACCCGGGGGAAGGCCTTCACCCCGAACGCCTTGGCGAGCGGCCCGCCGTCCACATCACCGTTGACGATCTTGGCCACCGGGGAGAGCAGGTCGAGCAGGTCGCCCATCTGATCGGGCAACCCCGCGACCACGGCGATCACCCCGTCCCGCCCGGCGGCCAGCTCGGCGAACTTGGGCGCGAGCTCCTTGCAGGGCGCGCACGAGGGAGAGAAGAAGCCGATGAGGGTCCGCCCACCCAGAGAGGCGGCCGTCAGCGTCTCGCCCTCGCTGGTCGTGGTCTCGAACTCGGCCGCCACCTCGCCGGCCTCCAGCCCGAGCCCCGGGTTGCCGGACCGCTCGTACAGGCCGTCGAGCCGCTGCGTGTGATCGCGCAGCCTCCGGATGACGCCGAGCATCAGCACCAGGTTGAGCACGGTCAACAGAGTGAGGACCAGCACTGCCGCCCACAGAGCGAAAACCATCACGATCTCCTCATCACGAACACATCGCTGATGTCACGGCATGCCGCGGTCCCAGCGGAGACTCCGGGCGCGGCGACAGCAGTGAATTTCGCATTTTTCTATGATGAGACCCGGGAATGCCTGAAATGCGTTTTGGCGACATGTAGGCATGAATCCAGAGCGCTATATGCGCTGGTCCGCTACCCCGCGCTGCACCTCGTTCCGGGCCAGAGCGTGGCAAGCGAGCGGCCCCATCACTCCTTTCCGAACGCGGCGGGCTCTTGATCACCACGGAGTCAAGCAGCGGGGCAATCGTCCGTCAAGACCTCCAAAAGGTGAATTATCGGGCCGCCGAAATTTCCCCAGGTCCTTTCGGTGGTACGGCGTTCAACTTCCGCACGCGGGGCCGCGCCGGGCCGCCGAAGCGGGTGGGCGCCAGAGGGTCGACACTCCAGACGGCCGGCCGGTGGGTCGCGGGGAGGCCCCGGCGTAGTGTGGGAGTATGACGATCATCGTTACGGGGGCGTCGGGGCTGCTCGGCGGGCTGTTGGTCGAGGCGCTTCGGGGTCAGGGGCAGCGGGTTGTCCGGATGGTCCGGCGGCCTCCGGAGGGTGATGAGGAGGCCTACTGGGAGCCTCGGGAGGATGTGATCGATCTTTCGGCGCTCGAAGAGGCCGAGGGGGTCGTCCATCTGGCCGGAGCGCCCATCGCCGACCGCCGCTGGAGTGAGGCGTACAAGCGCGAGCTCGTACGGAGCCGGGTCGACGGGACCCGTGTGCTCGTCAACGCGCTGCGGCAGCTCTCGCGGCCGCCCGAGGTGCTGGTGTCGGCCTCCGGGGTGGACTTCTACGGTGACACCGGAGATCGGGTCATCGACGAGTCCCAGGGGAAGGGCACCGGGTTTCTGGCCGACCTGTGCGAGCTCTGGGAAGGTGAGGCCAGGGCCGCCGGGGAGCTCGGGGTCAGGACCGCGCAGGTGCGTACCGGGCTCGTGTTGAGCGGGCGGGGTGGGGCGCTCGGGCGAATGCTGCCCATCTTCAAGATGGGGCTCGGCGCGCCCCTGGGAAGTGGGAAGCAGTACTGGTCGTGGATATCCGAGGATGATTGGGTGCAGGCCGTACTGCATATCCTGAAAAATCGGGATTTGGTGGGGGCGGTTAATTTGACCGCGCCGAATCCCGTCACCAATGCCGAGTTCACCACCACGCTCGGGAAAGCCCTGCACAAGGGCACTGTGCCGATGCCGGTCCCGGCCTTCGCGCTGGGCATCGGCCTCGGCGAGTTCGCGCGGGAAGGGCTGTTGCCCAGCCACCGGATTCTGCCCCGGAAACTGTCCGATACCAGCTACAGATTCACCCATAGCCACCTCGACGCGGCGTTCGACGCCATAATCTAAAGTGCGTTCGTCCTTTACCACATGGGAGACATCAACATGACCAGGTCCGGCCAGTCACACATTCTTGCCATCGGCGGTGGATCGTTCCGCCCGACCGATCGTCACGGCTTTCTGGAGGCGAGCCCGCTGCTGCGCTACGGCCTCGACCTGACCGGCCAGGACCGGCCGAAGCTGGGGCTGGTCGCCACCGCGACGGGGGACAGCGCCGACTGGCTGCTGAAGATGTACGGCGCCTTCGCCGGATGGGACGTTGAGCTGAGCCATCTGACCGTGTTCCCGATGCCCAATGTCAGGGATCCCCGTGCGTGGATGCTCGAGCAGGACATGATCTATGTCAGCGGTGGCAGCGTGGCCAACCTGGCGGTTCTCTGGCGGTTGCACGGGCTCGACGAGGCCTTCGAGGAAGCGTGGCGGTCCGGTGTGGTGCTGTCCGGGCAGAGCGCGGGCGCGCTGTGCTGGCACGTCGGCGGCAACACCGACTCCTTCGGCCCCGAGCTGAACGTGTGGGCCGACGGCCTGGCCTTCCTGCCCTACTCGTGTGGCGTCCACTACAACTCCGAGCCGCAACGCCGGCCGCTGCTGCACCAGTCGGTGGCCAGCGGGGAGTTGCCCGAGGGCTACGCGGCCGACGAGGGCGTGGCGCTGCACTACGTGGGCACCGAGTTCATCCAGGCCGTAACCACCGATCCGGCTGGATATGCGTACAGGATCGAGCATGACGGGGCCGAAGGGGCGAAGGAGTTCCGGATCGAGCCCCGGCTGCTGACCTCCTGAATTACCCTTGATGCGTGAGGGAACGGCACAATGGACACATGCGCCCCAAGCACGGGGTCGACCCCCACGCATTGGCCATCGTTCGCCTCGGTGTCGACGTCCCCTACGAGCAGGCTTGGCAGCTGCAACGCTGGGTGCACGGCAAGCGAGTCGCCCGTGAGCTGACCGACACGGTCCTGCTTCTGGAGCACGCGCCCGTCTACACAGCCGGCAAGCGCACCGCTCCGCACGAACGTCCCTCTGATGGCACCCCCGTGATCGACGTCGACCGCGGGGGCCGCATCACCTGGCACGGCCCCGGCCAGCTCGTCGCCTACCCGATCATCGAGGTCGGCGACGTGACCCGCTACATCTGCCGGCTCGAAGACACGATGATCCAGATCTGCGCCGACTTCGGCGTGACGGCCAGGCGGGTGCCGGGGTGGGCCGGGGTCTGGGCCGCGGGCGACCCCAGCCTCGGACTGCCCGACCGTCAGCTCGGCGCGGTCGCCATCCGCGTCTCGCGCGGCGTCACGATGCACGGCTTCGCGCTCAACTGCGCCAACGACCCGCGATGGTTCAGCCGGATCGTTCCCTGCGGCATCCCGGACGTGGGCGTCTCCTCGCTGTCCGCCGAGACGGGCAGGCGGATCGTGGTCGAGGAGGTCCTGCCGATCGCCGAGAAACGGCTGGCCGAGGCGCTGGGCCTGGAGCCGTACGACCTCCACGAAGAAGACCTCATGCGCATGACCGGCCGCGGCTAGCCGGCCGGTGACCGAAGCGGTGCGGGAATCACCGTGAAATCTGGCATTTGCCTGTTTACGATCAGGTTGTGAAGCGGCTCGCGGCTCTGGTCCTCGCTCTCGTCGTGCACACACTGACGCTGGCGTTCGTCGTGCTGGGCGGATGGACGATCGTGGTCAACGCCCAGTTCGCCGCGGCGTGGGCGCTCGGCGGCCTGCTGATCGCCATCGGATGGATGCTGCGGCCGCGGCTGGGCCGCCTGCCCGCCGACGCCGAGGTTCTCGATCCCGCCTCGGCCAGGCAGCTGTACGGCATGGCCGATCGGGTGGCCGACCGGATCGGCGTCCGGCGTCCCAAGAAGGTGGCGGTCAGGGATCTGGTCCTGGGCGCCGGCTATTCGCGCAACGGCCTGTTCAGGACGCCGGTGCTGGTCATCGGGCTGCCCTCGTGGCTGGCCCTGTCGCCGAGGCGGCGGGTCGCGCTGCTGGCCGCCGCGTACGCGGAGCTGCCGACCGGCGACGAGCTCATCGTGAACGGCGCACTCTCGACGCTGGGCGAATGGCGGGAGGCCCTCCTCGGAGCGGCACCGCTGCGGGTGCGCGAGGAGGCCCAGACGAAGATCGCCTCATCGCTCGGCACGCTGGACACCGTGAGCACCGGCTACGAGGTGGCCGGCTTCCTGGGCCGGATCGTCGGGCGGGTGCTCGGTGGCCCGGTGCTGCTCACCGAGTACTGCCTGAAACGGCTGGCCCGCTCCGGCGATGCCCACAGGCGCGAACAGCGCCAGGCGAGGGCCCTGCGTGTCATCACGGCCGGGGAACTGGCCGAGATCGACGGACTGCTGGCCAGCGGAAGCTACGTCGCCCCGATGCAGGCGGCCGCGCTGCGCGGCGAGAGCGTGGCGTCGATCAGGCAGGCCGCCCTGTCCCCCGCGCCGCCGGCCCTCGACGGCTCTCCCGCGCCGCTGACCCCCGACCACGTCCTCATCGCCGCGCCCGGCTCCGAGCTGCTCGGCTCGGCGGAGTCGGACCGGATCGACGACGAACTGCTCCGCCACTACACCCGCGCGATCCGAGGCTTCGGCCTCATCATCTGAGGCATCCGCCCACAAGCCGCCCTGGGAGTAGGGCAGGGTGCGGCGCGACGTAAGCTGGGGCGGTGACCGTTGCTCCTGAAGGCCGAAAGCTCCTCCGCCTGGAGGTGCGCAACGCCGAAACCCCTATCGAGCGCAAGCCCCCGTGGATCAAGACCAAGCTGAGGACGGGCCCCGAATACACCGAGCTGAAATCGCTCGTGCGCCGGGAGGGCCTGCACACGGTCTGTGAAGAGGCGGGCTGCCCCAATATCTACGAGTGCTGGGAAGACCGCGAGGCGACGTTCCTCATCGGCGGCGACCAGTGCACGCGCCGCTGCGACTTCTGCCAGATCGACACCGGCAAACCCAAGGAGTACGACCGGGACGAGCCGCGCCGCGTGGCCGAGTCGGTCGAGCAGATGGGCCTGCGCTACGCCACGGTGACCGGCGTGGCCCGCGACGACCTGCCCGACGGCGGCGCCTGGCTCTACGCCGAGACCGCGCGGCAGATCCACGCGCTGCTGCCCGGCTGCGGGGTCGAGCTGCTGGTGCCCGACTTCAACGGCAACCGCGAGCAGCTTGAAGAGGTGTTCTCGGCCAAGCCCGAGGTGTTCGCGCACAATGTCGAGACCGTGCCGCGGATCTTCAAGCGGATCCGGCCCGCGTTCCGCTACGACCGCTCGCTGGGTGTGATCACGATGGCCCGCGAGGCCGGGCTGGTCACCAAGTCCAACCTGATCCTGGGCATGGGCGAGACGCGTGAGGAGATCGTGGAGGCGATGCGCGACCTGCACGCCGCCGGCACCGACCTGCTGACGATCACCCAATACCTGCGCCCGACGCCCCGCCACCACCCGGTGGAGCGCTGGGTCAAGCCGGAGGAGTTCGTCGAGCTCCAGGCAGAGGCCGAGGCGATCGGCTTCGCCGGGGTGCTGTCGGGCCCGCTCGTCCGCTCCTCCTACCGCGCCGGCCGGCTCTACAAGCAGGCCATCGAGGCTCGCCAGAGCGCCTGACGCTCCGGGCCACGTTCAAGACCGTCTCCGCCAGGAGGCGGTCTTCTTCGTATCGCGCGCCGTACGTCACGACCGGGGCGTCCGCTCGTCCTACGATTCGATAACGGCCGATGACACTTCGGTCACGGTGGCGGTGACCGGCACGGGGCCCTGACTCCAGGCTCGCGGCCTTCGACGCGGTGCGGGCCACCTGCTTCTCCTCAGCCCCCGCACCTGGTCACGCTCACGTAGGCCGGGGTCTCACCGTCTCGTCACGGCGCCCGGCCCCGCATCACCGGAGGAGCGTCCCCCTGGACGGAGCCCGGCCCCGGACGGCGACTGGGGCTCACCGTGCTCTGCCGTAAAAGAAAATTGCCCGATTGACCACGGGCGTTTTCGTATCCCGGTCGGTTGGTTTGTATTCTTCGAAGCATGGCAAAGTCCGAGGATCCAGAGAAGCCGGGACGCATCAAGCAGTTCCGCATGATCGCGCAGATCATCAAGCAGGCCAACCCCAAGGGGTTGCCGATCGTCTTCCTTTCGGCGGTCGGCACGCTGGCTGTGGTCGTCGTGATCGGGCTGGTCACGGACTATCTGTGGTACTCGGTGTTCCTCGGCGTGCTCGCCGCGGCCACCGTCGGCCTCGTGGTGTTCGGGCAACTGGCTCAGAAAGCCCAGTATTCGATTCTGCACGGCCAGACCGGCGCCGCCGCCGCGGTGCTGCAGGGGATGCGGGGCAACTGGCAGGTCACCCCGGCCATCGCGGTCAACCGTGACCAGGACCTGATCCACCTCGTGGTCGGGTTCCCGGGTGTCGTGCTGGTGTCCGAGGGGCCCGGCAACCGGGTGGCGAAGATGCTCGCGGCCGAGAAGAAGCGCGTCGCGCGGGTGGTGCTGGGCGTCGAGATCTACGACATCCAGTGCGGCGACGGCGAGGGGCAGATCCCGCTGGGCAAGCTCCAGCGCCACATCATGAAGCTGCCGCGCAACCTGAAGAAGCCCGCGGTCAACGAGGTGAAGGACCGCCTGCGCTCCCTCCCCAAGAACATGCCGATGCCCAAGGGCCCGATGCCCAGGGGCGCCCGCGTGCCGCGCGGCCCCAAGATGCGCTAGTGCCGTTGAGGAGTGCGCCGATGCTGTCGGACTCGTCGCGGGCCAACCGCGGCTGGTGGGACGGCAACGCCGACGACTACCAGGTCGAACACGGCGAGTTCCTGCGTGACTCCGGCTTCGTCTGGTGCCCGGAGGGCGTCGACGAGGCCGAGGCGCGCCTGCTGGGCGAGGTGCGCGGGCGGCGGGTGCTGGAGATGGGCTGCGGCGCGGCACAGTGCGGGCGGTGGCTGGTCGGGCAGGGGGCCGAGGTGGCCGCGTTCGACCTGTCGCACCGGCAGTTGCGCCACTCGCAGCGGATCGACCTCGACACCGGCGTGCACGTCCCTGTGGTGCAGGCCGATGCCGAGGCGCTCCCGTTCGCCGGCGGGTCGTTCGATCTGGCGTGCTCGGCGTTCGGAGCGCTGCCGTTCGTGGCCGATCCGCTGGCCGTGTTCCGGGAGGTGGGCCGGGTGCTCAGACCGGGCGGCCGGTTCGTGTTCTCGGTCAGCCATCCGATCCGGTGGGCGTTCCCCGACGATCCTGGGCCGCGCGGGCTGACGTCCGACCGGTCCTACTTCGACCGTTCGCCCTATGTCGAGATGGACGAGTACGGTACGCCGACCTATGTCGAGCACCATCGGACGATGGGCGACTGGATCGGCCTGATCGTCGCCTCGGGGCTGACCGTGACGGGGCTGCTGGAGCCCGAGTGGCCGGCGGGCCATGACCGGGTGTGGGGCGGCTGGAGCCCGCTACGCGGCAAGCACATACCGGGCACCGCCATCTTCAGCTGCGCACGCGCCTGACCAGCCGACGTCAGCCGTGCCCGTACCTGGCCGCCATCGCGTGGAAGGCCGCCTTGGGCTCCCAGCGGGTCTGGTCGAGCATCCTGACCACGCCGTACGCGCCGAGGTCGGCGTCGCCGGGCCGGTTGTAGGAGGCGAAGGTGAACCACAGCGCCGTGTCGACGCCCTCCCGTTCGAAGACGTCGAGCAGCTCGTTCAGGTAGCGGACCTGCTCGCCCTCGTCGCGCTCCGAGCCGTCGGGCACGACCCACGCCATCCCCCCGCGCTCCCCCGCCCCCTTGTAGGCGCAGGTGCCGAACTCGGTCACCACGACGGGCTTACCGTGCTCGAAGTGGCCGCGCAGCTCCTCCACGAAGCCGCCGGCGTTGTACGCGGCACGGTAGGCGTCCACGCCGACCAGGTCGAACGGCGTCCAGTCGACGAACTCCCACGGCCCGGAGGCATAGGTGATCCGGCCGCCGAACAGCGGCCTGACCGTCTCGGCGGCCTGTCCGAGGAAGCCGTTGAAGCGGCCCATGATCGTGCCCAGCGACTGCCACCACTCCATGTCGGCCGACATCATCGCCCGCATCCGCTCGTGGTAGTCGGCGCCGGGCATGAACCCGTCGCAGAAGGCGCTGGTCTCGCAGCCGGTGACCAGCACCACCTCGGCGCCGCTCCGCCGTACGGCCTCGGCTCGTTCGGCGCAGTCGGCGTAGAGAGGGAGAATCCGTTCCGGCGGCAGGTCGACGGGGAAGGGCGCGAACCAGACCTCCAGCCCGGCCGCGGCGGCCTGCTCGGCCGCCACACTCAGCCGCTCCGGGTCGCCGCCGGAGACGCGTACGACCGCGCAGTGCAGCTCATCGGCTATCACCCGCATCTCGCGCCCGACCGTCTCGGCGTCGAACACCGCGCGGGACAGGCTCTCCCCCGGCAGGAACCCGGTGTCATAGTTGATACCTTTTTTCACGAAATATCTCCCTTAAAGCCGTGCTCGATGAGGTCGAAGGCGAGCTCGACCTCGCCCGCCAGCCGACCGCCCGCCTCCGCGATGGGCGTCCCCGCGACGAGCCGCTGGAAGAACCCCTCCTGCAGCGTCGTGATCACGGCGGTGATCTGCGCGGCCATGAGCTGGTCCCGCAGCTCGCACGCCCCGTCCGGCACGCCCCGCGCGCCCGCCAGCGCGGCGGCCAGCTCGTAACGCTGCCCGGCCTGGGTCTGGTGCAGCCCCGCCATCAGCGCCGGGCTGGCCGAGATCACCCGGATCCGGGTGAGCAGGCCGTCGACGTCGACCTCCCCCATCCCCTCGGCGGCGAACGCCCGGTAGTGCTCGCGCAGCGCCCCGAGCGGCGTCTGCCCCGGCCTCCGCTCGGTGACGATCTTCGCCGTGTCGTCCTTGACCACGTCGAGGACCAGGCACTCCTTGGTCGGGAAGTAGGTGAACAGCGTCACCTTCGCGACCTCGGCCGCCTCGGCGATCTCGTTGACCGTCACGGCCTCGTAACCCCGCTCGGCGAACATCCGCAGCGCCACTTCGGCGATCCGCCGCCGCGTCTGCTCCTTCTTCTTCTCCCTCAGTCCCGCCATCATGAGGGCCAAGCATAAACCGTACCGGGTTAGAAATCTAACCCGGTACGGTTTTTCAGTCCGGCTAGAGACCCTTGCACTGCCCGGCCGACGGCCCGGAGACCGTGTTGGGCAGGCCGTTCCCGGTCGGGGCCGGGGAGTTGCCCGTGCAGGTCAGCGGCCCCTTGACCGTGCTGGCGGCGATCAGTGGCCCGCGGTCGCCGATCAGCGTGACCGGCCCGCCGACCGTCGACTTCTCCAGCGACAGCTCCTTCACCGAGGTCGCCGTGAGCGGTCCGCCCACGGAGGTGTCCACCAGGACCAGCCGGGCGGCGTCCACCGCCGTGACCGGCCCGCCGATGGTGGCGCCCCGCGCGATCAGCGAGGCGCCCTTGCGTACGACGACGGGGCCGGTCACGTTCGCGCCCGCCCTCAGACAGGTCACGCCGGAGCCGACCGTGAGCGGTCCGCTGTGGGTGCCGGTGACGGTCTGCGTGCAGGCCGGATCCGGTACTGCCAGCAGTTCCAGCTCGGCCAGCGTGCCGGAGGTGGTGAGGCGGTACTGGGCGTACCGGCCGGGGCGGGCGACCTTGAAGGGCCGGGTCTGCTTCGCCTGGTCGAACGCCTGGCCGTCACGCTGGTCGATGACCGTCCAGGTCGTGCCGTCGTAGGAGCCTTCGAGCCGCCACGACAGCGGGCCGGGGGCCGCCGAGGTGAGGGTGTAGAAGTCCACCTTCTCCCGCACTCCCGCCTGGAGGGTGATATTTCCGGAAATGGTGGCTTGGGTCAGCGAGGTGTCGTCCGACAGCGCCGCCGGGCCACCGGTGACCGGGATGTCGCGCATCGGCCGGGGCGTCTCGCCGTCAGACGTGATCGACTCCGGCGGCTCGCCCCACGTGGACGGCGTGGACCCCATCGCGAAGTCCAGAACGGCCCCGCGAGCCAGTACGTCGTGCGGCAGCGCGGTGGACTTCCACGCGCTGCCGTTCACCTTGAGGCCCTGGACGTAGACGTTCTTGGCGCTGTTGGCCGGGGCGTTGATCACCAGGTCCTTCCCGCCGGGCAGGTGCACGGTTGCCTTGGTGAACAGCGGCGAGCCGATCGCGTAGTCCTGGCTGCCGGCCTGCAGCGGGTAGAAGCCGAGGGCGCTGAAGACGTACCAGGCGGACATCTCGCCGTTGTCCTCGTCGCCCGGATAGCCCTGGCCGATCTCGCTGCCCAGGTACAGCCGCGACAGCGCCTCCCTGACCTTGGCCTGCGCCTTCCACGGCTGCCCCGCGTGGTCGTACATGTAGATGATGTGGTGCGAGGGCTGGTTGCTGTGGCCGTACTGGCCCATGCGGACGTCCCTGGCCTCGCGCATCTCGTGGATCACACCGTTGTACGAGCCGGGGAAGGTGGCCGTCTCCTGGTCGGCGAAGAACGCGTCGAGCTTCTTGGCCAGGCCCGCGCGCCCGCCGTAGAGGGCGGCGAGTCCGGTGCCGTCCTGGGGCGCGTGGAAGGCCATGTTCCAGCCGTCGGTCTCGGTGTAGTCGTAGCCCCAGACGCGGGGGTCGTAGTCGGCCTTGGTGTGCCGCCACTTGCCCGTGGAGTCGCGGCCCTGGAAGAAGCCGACCTCCGGGTCGAACATGTTGACGTAGTTCAGGGCCCTGTTACGGAAATATTCGGACTCCTCCAGGTAGCGGGTTTTCTCCGGGCCGGTGGCGGTCTTCGCCAGGGACGCGGCCATGGTCGAGATGCCGAAGTCGTTGATATATCCGTCCATGGCCCAGGACAGGCCCTCGCCTACCTCGTTCAGCGCGGTGTACCCGCGGAAGATCGAGGTCTGCAGTCCCTTGCGGCCGACGGCCGGGTTCGTCGGCACGACGGTGGCGTTCTTCACCGCCGCCGCGTACGCCGACTTCGCGTCGAAGCCGCGCACGCCCTTGCTGTAGGCGTCGGCGAAGGCCACGTCCGAGCTGGTGCCGACCATGAGGTCGGCGTAGCCGGGCGAGGACCACCGGGCGATCCAGCCGCCGTCGCGGTACTGCTGGACGAACCCGTCGATCAGCTCGCCCGCCTCGGGCGCGAGCAGCGAGTAGGCGGGCCAGGTCGTCCGGTAGGTGTCCCAGAAGCCGTTGTTGACGTAGATCTTGCCGTCCACGATCTTGGCCCCGGTCTGGGTGGGGGTGTCGGGTCCGGTCCTGGCCGAGACCGGGCTGGCGTACTTGTAGGCGGGCGCGGCGGCCGTGCCGGTGTTCTCGAAGCCCGAGTTCGGATAGAGGAACAGCCGGTACAGGTTCGAGTAGAGGGTGGTGAGCTGGTCGGGCGTGGCGCCCTCGACCTCGACGGTGCCCAGCTTGTCCTCCCAGGCGCGCTGGGCCCGTGCCTTGACCTCGTCGAACGTGCCGTTCTCCAGCTCCAGGCTGCGCTTGGCCTGCGCCACGCCGAGGAAGGAGGTGGCGATGCGCATCGTGACCTGCTTGGCGGAGAAGGCGAGGTAACCCGTCACGTTGTCGCGGCCCGCCCCGGTCAGCTTGCCGCCGGCGGTGGGCTGCTGGTCGAAGACCGCGTAGACGTACATCCGGGTGGCGCCCGCCGACAGGCCGCTCCGCGTGTCGGTGAAGCCGGTGACGACGCCCTGGTCGATGCTCAGCCCGCCGTTGTTGTTGTAGTTGTCGAAGATCAGGCTGCCGCTGTCGCCGGGGAAGGTGAAGCGGAACACCGCCGCGTGGTCCGCGGGCGCGATCTCCGTACGGATGCCGTTGAGCAGGTCGACGCCGTAGTAGTACGGCTTGGCGGTCTCGCCCGAGTGCAGGAACGGGGTGGCCCTGGCGACCCGGTCAGGGTTCGGTGTGGCCAGCAGCGACGGCATGACCTGGAAGGACTGCCGGTCGCCCATCCAGGGGCTCGGCTCGTGGCTGGCGGCGAACGCCTGGATGGTCGGGACGTTGTCGGCGTTTCCGTTGCGGTGGTACTCGTACAGCCACGAGTTCGACCCGGAGCCGGTCATCGGCGTCCAGAAGTTGAACCCGTGCGGCACGGCCGTGGCCGGGAAGTTGTTGCCCCGCGAGAAGCCGCCGGTCGACTGGGTGCCACGCGTCGTCACCACGTGGTCGGCCAGGCTCTCGACCTGCCGCGGCTTGGCGTTGACGAGCGTGATGTCATCGACCCAGCCCTTGAACGGCAGGGGCCCGGCCGGCGCGTCGAAGGCGACCAGGATGCGCTTGATCCGCTTGCCCTTGGCCACGTCGCCGATGCGGGAGCGCTGGAAGTTCCACTGGTCGGCGTAGAGGGTCTTGGACTCGCCCTGCGCCCGTGGTGTCAGCGTGATGCCGTGCTGGTCCTTGGCGTTCAGGTCGCTCAGGTAGGTGCCGTCGGCGAAGGCCAGGTCCACGCTCGCGTACGTGCTGGGGTAGCTCAGCGAGGCGCCGGTGAACTCGGGGAACAGCACATACGACAGTTCGGTGTCGGCCGTGACCTCGATGTCCGTCTCGAACACCTTGTTGGCCGAGTGGCCGCCGCCGCTGGTGGTCGTGCTGCCCGAATAGCGCAGCGCCTTGAGGCCGGTGTAGCCGGCGCGGGGCTTGGCGGTGTAGCCGCTGCCGGGGCCGGGGCCGATCAGGCTGCGCATGTCGGAGGGCGGTTTCGGGGCGGAGTCGCCGTCCGAGAGCTGGAGCTCGGCGAGCTGGACGATCGTGCCCGAGCCGATCCGCGTGACGTTGAGGCGGTAGTAGAGGTAGGAGCCCGGGTTCGCCACGTCGAACTCGCGGGTCTTGAGCCGGGCGTCGAACACCTCTCCGGCCCGCGTGTCCACGGCCGTCCAGCTCTGCCCGTCCGCCGACCCTTCGAGGGCCCAGTCGCCCGGGTCGCGCTGGGGCGCGTCGTTGGCGGAGGCCATGGCGTACCGGGTGACCGCGATGGGCTTGGACAGCTTCACCGACACCCAGCCCGTACTGGTGAACGCCAGCCACTTGGTGTTGACGTCGCCGTCGAGCACGTTCTCCTTCACCTCGCCCGAGGGGGTGTTCTCGCCGCTGGCCGCGATGTCGACGACCTCGTCGGTGATGTTGCCCGGGATGCCGCCCGTGGTGCTGCCGGTGATCCCCTCGGCCTTCCTGCCCTCGTCCACCGTGTTGAGCCAGGCCGGCTGCGGGTCGCCGGTTTCGAGGGAGGAGTAGAAGAGCGCCCCCGGCGGGGCGGTGCGCACCGCCCCCCGTCTCGCGGTCGGGGACGGCGTCACCTCCTCGATGGGCGTCGGCTGCGTGGGTGCCGCCGACGGCGCGTCCGACGGCAGGGGTGACGGAGGCGGATCGGCGACCGCCACCCCCGATAACCCGGCGAATCCCAGTGAGGCCACGGCCGCCACGACCGCAAGATGTGCTCTCCGCATGTCGCCTCCTGACAACGTTGTCAACAGCAGATCCCGCGCAGACAACGTTGTCAATGAGGCTCACATACGAACGACCATCGTGTTGGAGGCGCGGTCGTGGACTCCCCTGTGGTCGCGATCCCAGATGAGCGCGGGCACGGTCAGGCAGAGCAGCAACGTGCGTACCAGGACGGGCAGCAGCCGCGGGTTGCCACCGTCCAGCGCGGCGACCCTGATGCCCGCGAGCCGGTGCCCGAACGTCTGCCCCATGAACCCGACGAGCAGCGCGTACTGCAGCGCGAACACCGCCACGACCGCCCACGGCGACTCGGCCGGGTTCATCCTCAGCACCAACTGCACGACCACCCAGGTGCAGATCATCCAGTCGATGACCAGCGCGGCGATGCGCCGCCCCCACCCGGCGATCGCGCCGCTCCCCTGCTCGGGCAGGCCCAGGCGTTCGCCCGGGTACCCGAGATCGACCCCGGCCGCCCTGACGCCCCCCAGCCAGGTCTGGGTCCAGCGCGGTTCGTTCCTGCTCATGCCCTCCACGGTATCCGGCAGGGGGGCCGGTCGGGATCGTGACCCATTCGCGGCACAAAGATCACTTTTCTCCCCCATCATGTTCGCCATGACGAACGGGGATGACTTAGACGCGCGCTTCAACGAGCTCGTCGCGCAGATCGACGCGGACGAGCAGCGCAGGATGCGCGCGGCGGCCACCCGGGGGAGCCGGCCGCCGCGCTCGGACAAGGCCATGCGGCCTCTGGGGCGGGCCGGCCGCGGGCTGCTGGCCACCGCCGCGGTGATCACGGTGATCGCCGCCGCGGGCGCGGTCGTCGCCTTCCGCCCCGACCTGCTGATTCCTTCAGGTCGGCCGGCGGGCCCGGTCCCCGAGGAGACCCAGCCGGTGATCGCGGCCCCGGAGGGGGCTGGCGCGGCGACCGCGACCCTGGAGACGACCGGCACCGCCATTCCGGAGGCGACCGGCACGACGGGGACGGCGGCTCCGGGAGGGGAGGCCGCCGCGGATCCCTTCGAGGGCTCCCCCGCCGAGAAGTACGCCGACGGCGCGGCGGGCTTCGTGATGCCGAAGGCGAAGGCGATCGGCGGCGTGTCGAAGAAGGACGTCGCGAAGGCTCTGGACCGTACCCGCGAGCTCATGGCCGCGGCCTATCTCGACCACAAGACGCTCATGGGCGGCAAGCCGACCGCCTTCGTCAAGCTGCTCGACCGCGAGCAGCGCGTCTGGTTCCGGAAGAACCTGGATCCGCGGAAGAAGGGCAAGGACGACCCCGACAGCCGCGGCTGGGTGATCAGCTTCGCCCCGAAGACCGCCCAGCTCTCCACCGACGTCATCAAGGTCAACGGCAGGACCACACTGACCAAGGCCCGGAAATACGGACGCAACGGCGCCCTGGTGAAGCTGAACTACATCATCACCTATGCCGTGCACCGCCCAGGAGCGCCCGCCACGACGATCCGTCTCGTCGCCCACCCCACCGGCAGCGTGTTCGTCTTCCGGGAGGCGGGAGAGCTCGTCCTGTGGCTGGCGAACTGGGGTTACAGCAGCACTCCCGCGCGCTGCGACGTGGACGACGCCTTCATCCACCCCGACTACCCGGACTCGGCTCCGGACGCGGTGGAACCGACCGGCCCGCCGTCGGACCCCTACGATCTGGGCAAGGAGAAGGGTGGCGAAGAAGACCGTAAGGATGGGTGTCGCGCTTCGAACCCGACCTGAGCCCGCTTAACATGTGTGAAACAACCGAGACACCGTTCGGAAACGGCCACGACTTAACGTCGGCCTGATAGCCATGTCCCCAGGGAGGTTCGAGAGTGTTCAACTCCGCCGACGACGTCCTGAAGTACATCAGTGACGAAGGGGTGCAGTTCGTCGATGTCAGGTTCACCGACCTGCCGGGGACGACGCACCACTTCACCTTCCCGGTCGAGAACTTCGGCGCCAGCGTCTTCACCGATGGCCTCATGTTCGACGGCTCGTCGATCCGCGGCTTCCAGGCCATTCACGAGTCGGACATGCTGCTGCTGCCCGACCCGTCCAGCGCCGTGATCGACCCGTTCCGCCAGCACAAGACGCTCAACATCAACTTCTTCGTACACGACCCGCTGACCGGCGAGGCCTACAGCCGCGACCCGCGCAACGTCGCCCGCAAGGCGGAGGAATACCTCAAGGGCACCGGCATCGCCGACACCGTCTATTTCGGTCCCGAGGCGGAGTTCTACATCTTCGACGACGTCCGCTTCGAGACGCGGCAGAACGCCGGCTATTACTACATCGACTCCATCGAGGGCGCCTGGAACACCGGTAAGGCCACCGAAGGCGGCAACCTCGGCTACAAGCCCCGTTACAAGGGCGGATACTTCCCGGTCCCGCCGATGGACCACTTCACGGACCTGCGCTCGGAAATGGTGCGCAACCTCATCGAGGCCGGCATCGACGTCGAGATGCAGCACCACGAGGTCGGCACGGCCGGTCAGGCGGAGATCGACTTCAGGTTCGGCACGCTGCTCAAGACGGCCGACAACCTGATGCTCTACAAGTACGTCATCAAGAGCACGGCCCTGGAGTACGGCCACACGGTCACGTTCATGCCCAAGCCGATCTTCGGCGACAACGGCTCCGGCATGCACTGCCACCAGTCGCTGTGGAAGGACGGCTCGCCCCTCTTCTACGACGAGGTCGGCTACGCGGGCCTGTCCGACACGGCCCGCTACTACATCGGCGGCCTGCTCAGGCACGCTCCGTCGCTGCTGGCGTTCACGAACCCGACGGTCAACTCCTACCACCGCCTGGTCCCTGGCTACGAGGCCCCGGTCAACCTGGTCTACTCGCAGCGCAACCGCTCGGCCTGCGTCCGCATCCCGATCACGGGGTCCAACCCGAAGGCCAAGCGCATCGAGTTCCGCGTGCCGGACCCGTCGTGCAACCCGTACTTCGCCTTCTCGGCCATGCTCATGGCGGGCCTCGACGGCATCCGCAACAAGATCGAGCCCCCGGAGCCCGTCGACAAGGACCTCTACGAGCTACCTCCGGAGGAGGCCCGCCAGGTGCCGCAGGTGCCCGGCTCCCTCCCCGAGGTCCTCGCCGCCCTGGAGGCCGACCACGACTACCTGCTCGAAGGCGGCGTCTTCACGCCCGACCTGATCGAGACGTGGGTGGCCTACAAGCGCGAGAACGAGGTCGACCCGATCCGGCTGCGTCCGCACCCGCACGAGTTCGAGCTCTACTACGACATCTAGTCCGACCAGAACGGCCCGGAACCGAACCGACCACGGTTCCGGGCCGTTCCGCGTCCGCGCCTACTCAGGCGGGCGATTGTCTAGGCGCGTGATGTAGGTCCCCTTCACGGGCAACGTGACCACGAATCCACGATCACGGAGTTCCTGTACGGCACGCCTGATCGTGCCGAGCGCGACGCCGTACTCCTCAGCGAGGTCACGCTCTCCCGGCAACCTCGCGCCCGGCGAGAGTTCACTGGCCGCGATGCGCGCGGCGAGAAGGCGGCGAGCCGATCATGACGCGCGAAGAGCTTGCTGCGAGCTACCCGTCTGAATCCCCATGTCCCAAGAGACCTCTGCGGCGCTGAAGTGTTCGTTGCAGCCGTGAACCTCGGCGGCGGCGGTAGCGGTCTCGCCGGCAAGAGGCCGCCGAGTACGGCCAGGCCGAGGGTGGGTTCCACCTCTATGGGCTGGGTGGCGGAGTGAAAATATCGTGCGTGCCTATCCTGCGCCAGACGATGTGGACTTCACCGGGGATCCGCTCGTCACCGTAACCGAAGGTGGCTCGACCGTCAGGGGCCCATGTCATCTCGAACACGCCCGGATATGCAGTCACTCCCTTCACGCGAAGCCCGCGGAAAGGTCCGTCAGCGACGATGTCGGGGATGAACGCCTCGGTGATCACCTTACGGAATCGAGCCTGTTGCTCGGCAGTCAGCTTTCGCCAGTCCCGCTCGAAGCGACCGGCCGTTTCCAAGGTGGGCATCAGGCATCGTCGCCCGGTTCGTCGTCGCCCGAGTCAAGGTGGGCGAACATGTCCTCGGCAGAGCGATGGAAGGTGGTACGGCCAGCAGTGACGTCAGCGGTCGCCTGCCCTTCACCGGCTTGCCATTCAGGCGTCCAGAACCACGCCTGATCAGCGGGGATCGACACGAAGCCGCGAACCGTCACGGTGCCGTCGTCGTGCACAGCGAACTCGACTTCGTCCCCTTCGCCGATGTGCAGCGCTCGGCGGATCTCATCAGGGAGAGTGAGCTGAGCCTTAGGGCGTACCTTGGCACGGGCCACTGACGTGACAGACACGACGAATCCTCTAACTGTCGGATTTTCCAACAGTCCAACTCTACCCGACGGGCGCAGGCCCGCCAGGTGCCGCAGGTGCCCGGCTCCCTCCCCGAGGTTCTCGCCGCCCTGGAGGCCGACCACGACTACCTGCTCGAAGGCGGCGTCTTCACGCCCGACCTGATCGAGACGTGGTGGCCTACAAGCGCGAGAACGAGATCGACCCGATCCGGCTGCGTCCGCACCCGCACGAGAACGAGTTAGACAACCTCGCAACCGCACTCTACGTGCGGATCGATGACGCACTGAAGGCCCAGCCACACCTGGCTCCATGGCGGCCGAAGGTCGGCATTGCACCTACCCTCGGTGATGCCGAATTGGTGACGTCGGCGGTGTTGTCGGCACTGCTGGGATTCATCTCCGAACGCCGATGGCTGCGTCACGCCCGCGCCGAGCTGAGCGGGATGTTCCCGTACCTGCCTGGCCAGCCCGGCTACAACCGGCGGCTGCGTAACGCCTGTGACCTGGTCGTGCACATGATCCGGATGCTGGCCGGGTGGGCGGAGTACGGCTACTGCGCCAGCCGCTCCCGGTATTTCTGGGGGCTGCGGCTGCATCTGTTGTGCACGCTGGGCGGGCTGCCGGTGCTGTTCGCACTCAGCGGCGCCAAGGCCGACGAACGCGAGGTGCTGCTGGGCATGCTGCACGCCGCGCCCGACGTGCTGGCCACCCACCCACAACAGACGATCATCGCCGACCGGCAGTACTACGGCCGATCCTTCGAACGCGACCTCACCGAACGTGAGCTGCGCCTGCTGCGTCCGGCCCGCCGAGGCGAGCCCGAACGACCCGGAGCACAACTGCTCAAGCCACGACGCCAAAGCATCGAGTCGATCAACCAGACCTTCAAGGGCCAACTGGACCTGGAACGCCACGGCGGCCGCACCCAAGCCGGCGTCATCATCCGCGTGCTGGCCCGCATCCTCGCACTGACCACCGTGATCTGGCTCAACGACAAGACCGGCCAGCCGATCAAACGATCCCTGATTGCCTACGACCACTAACCGTAGCCAGAACCCTTGGCATCAATCATCTAGTCCGACCAGAACGGCCCGGAACCGACCACACCGTCGATTCCGGGCCGTTTCTGTTCTGGCTCCGCGTGGGCCAGCCGCGCACATCGCGTTCGCCGCCGGAGGATATGCCGGATGGCAGATGCCCGCGCATGCCGGTCAAGGCAATGCTCGAGCGGTGAAGAAGTTGCGTAGAGCGCTGGCCGGTCTTCTCTTCGGCACGACCATGGCCGCCGCCCCGCAAGCTCCGGCCCAGGCTCTGAGGGCTGAGCCCCCTGTTCCGGTCCAGGTCCTGAGATGGGCTGAGTGCGGGGACGGTATGGAATGCGCCAAGCTGGGCGTACCGATCGACTGGAAGCGGCCCGGCGGCCCGAAGACCCAGGTGGACCTCGCGAGGATGCCCGCACGTGACCCCGCACGAAGCCTCGGCTCACTGGTGGTCAACACCGGCGGTGGCGGGGCGACCATTCAGGACGTGCGGTCCATGCCCGCGGTGGTGTCGGAGCTGACCACCTGGTTCGACGTCGTCCTGATCAATGCGAGGAGCGCGGTCAGCCGGGGCAGCACCTCGATCGTGGAGTGCGCGACGCCGCCGCCCGGCCTCACCGGGCTGATCCTGCGGCCCGACGAGAAGAGCTGGCGCGCACACGCCCGGGCGAACACCGCTTACGACGCCTCTTGCCGCAAATCCATGGGCGCCGCCTACGCGGGACTGACCTCCTGGCAGGTGGCCCATGATCTGGAGGCGCTGCGTGCCGCGCTCGGCGAGCCGAAGCTGCGTTATCTCGGCAACTCCTACGGCACCGTGTTCGGGCAGGCCTACCTGGAGTCGTTCCCCGAGAAGGTCGGCCGGATGGTGCTGGACGGCGTCGCCGACCACACCCAGGCGTCACTGGAGAGATGGCTGTTGGACAACGCGCTCACCGAGGAGCGACAGCTCAGCCGCTTCCGCGACTGGTGCCGGGCCGGGTGCGCGCTGGGCGACGACGACGCGATCGAGGTGTTCGACGGCCTGCTCGCCCGCGCCCGCCATACCCCTCTGCCCGCGGGAGCACGGACGTTGAACGAGCGGGAGTTCCTCGTCGCGGTGCGGGAGGGACTCACCCCGCCCGCCTGGCCGAGGCTGGCCGCAGCACTGCGCAAGGCCTCCGACGGCGACGCCACAGACCTGGCGAACTTGCTGCCTCCTGCCGTCGAAGGCCCCGGATACCCCCATGGTGCCCTGCTGTGCCGCGACTTCATGCCGAAGGTGCCCGGCTACCGCGGTTTCCTGGCGGTCGAGTCGCGCCTGCGCGCGGCCGCGCCGCGGATCGGCTGGATCCAGGGTCGCTACCAGCTCGCCCGCTGTCTCGGCATGGGCAACGCCTCCTCTTATCCGCCGCATCCGCTGCTGGCACGAGGTGTGCCACCGGTGCTGATCTCCATCGGCGACGCCGACGACAACACTCCGAACCTCGCCGCCGAGCACATGGCCGCGCAGCTCCCCGGGGCACGCGTGGTCAGGCACGGTGACGGGCACGCCGCGTACTTCATGCAGAGTGCCTCTGGGCTGGGCGCCACCTGCCTGCGCCAGTACGTCCACGACTACCTGGCCGCCGGGGCACTGCCTCCGTCCGGGGCGCGTTGCCCCGGCGACCTGGTGGCTAGGATCCCTCGGGGGTGAACTGACCGTGATCGGAGCCTGGCGGGCGCTGCCCGCGCTCGCCCAGGACGCCGTGCTGGCGGCCGCGACGGCGCTGCTGACGTTGGGGGTCCCCCTGCTGGACGCCACCATGTCCGGCCTCAACGGCTTCACGCCCCTGTGGGGAATGCTGGTCTGCGCGGTGTGCGCGCCGCTGACCGTACGCCGCCGACTGCCGCTCACCGCGGCCCTGACCTCGGGTGCGGCCGTCCTGCTCGCGATCATTCTGAGCCAGCCGCAGGTCGGCGCCTGGGTGACGGTCGCGGCGTTCAGCTCGGCCGCCTACCACCGTGACGGAGGACGGCTGCTGCCCACGATCGCTGCGACCTGCTGGCTCGTCGTGCTCGACCTCATGCTGGTCGGTACTCCGACATACCCCTCCCAGTTGGTCATGGCGGTGGCCGCCGGGCTCGGCCCAGTCGCGCTCGGCCACGCCCTGCGCCTGCAGCACGACCGGTCCCGGCAACTCGCCCTGGTCGAGCAGGTCCAGGAGCGCGCCCGGATCGCCCGGGAGGTGCACGACGTGGTGGGCCATCATCTCAGCGCGATCCGGCTCCAGGCCGTGGGAGCACGGCGGGGCACTCCCGCGGACGCCGAGCGGGCCCTGGAGACGATCGCCGAGATCTCCGGCACCGCGCTCGGGGAAACCCGGCGGCTGCTCGGTTTGCTCCGCGACGAAGACGCGGGCACCGATCTCGGTTCGCTGGCCGCGCGCCTGTCGCGTCAGGGACTGCGTGTGCGGCTGGACGGTGACTCCCTGCGCGAGGGCGTGCCGTTGCGAGTACGGCACGCCGCCTACCGGATCGTGCAGGAGTCACTGACCAACGTGATGCGGCACGCCGGAGTCTCGCAGGCCGCGGTACGGATCGGCAGAGACGGCCAGGTTGTGGCCGTCGTCGTAGAGGACGATGGGCAGGCGGTGCCCGGCCGATCGGCCGCATGGGAGGGGAGCGGAGTGCGCGGCATGCGAGAGCGGGCGGCGATGCTCGGCGGCACGCTGACGGTGGGGCCACGCGCTCCGCGCGGCTGGCGAGTCACTGCCCGTCTGCCCCTGGACGCGACCCGCGAGACGGGAAACCAGCCGAACGCGATCGACGGCACGCGCGCAGTCGCGGGCCGCCTCCAGCCGGAGACCGCGGACGGCCACGGCACGCGAGGGGCCCGCCGGTGAGCATTCGGGTGATCGTCGCCGAGGACCAGGCGCCAACCCGGGAGGGCCTGCGCCTGCTCCTGTCCTCCGAACCGGATCTGGAGGTCGTGGCAATGGCTGCGGACGGGCTACAGGTGGTCGAGATGGCCCGGCGGCACCGGCCTGACGTGGTGCTCACCGACATCCGCATGCCGCGCATGGACGGACTGACCGCGATTCGTGATCTTCTGGCCCTCGCCTCCGCACCGGCCGTGGTCGCGCTGACCACGTTCGACCTGGACGACTACCTTTTCGGCGCGCTGCAGGCGGGCGCGGTCGGGTTCTTACTGAAGGAGAGCGACCCTGGCCTGATCATCGATGCGGTACGGGCCGCCCACGAGGGACAGGGGCTGGTGGATCCTCAGGTGACCCCGCGTCTGCTGCACCGCTTCGCGGCCACCTCCCCGCGCCCGGCCACCGACGAGATGGGCGCGCTGACGCCACGCGAGACCGACGTACTGCGCCACCTGGCCGCCGGAAACAGCAACGCCGAGATCGCCCAGGCCCTGGTCATCTCACCCGGCACGGTCAAGATCCACATCGAGCGGATCCTCGCCAAGCTCGGACTACGCACCCGCGTTCAGGCCGCCGTCTACGCCCACCGCCACGGACTCATCACCTGGGCGGACCTACCGTGACCGACGCGATGCCCTCACGCCGACATTAATGATCGACTGCTGCTGGCAGCGTTGATCGATGGCGGTTACCGTGATCTCAGATCACGCAATTGGCCTTGGCATTCGCTCTGGCCTGAAAAGCCCGGTGGATCTGGAGGAACGTCCATGAACATCAAGCGAGGGGTTTTAGCGGCGGTATTGGCTGCCGGCGCGCTCGCTCTCGGCTCGACCCCGGCACTTGCTATTCCTCCTCCCCCGCCAGGGGGCGACAACCTCCTCGTCATCAGCTACTACAGCGGAGACCAGATCGTCGGACAGCGCTGGTCCGGGTGCAGTCAGCCTTCGGGCCAGTGGGGGATTCTGGAGGGCACACAGAAAATCTTCTTCACCCCCTGCTGAGCGAGTGGGAAGAGGCTTTCCTGTCTGGCACTAGAAATCGCTCGGACGGTTAGCGAGACACGCGGCCAGCCCCCGGAGTGGCCTTTGGCGGCTCCGGGGTATCACGGAGGACTCCGCGATTACTTCCCGGCGGGAAGTCCGACGTCCACGGTCGGCACCGTCCGTCGGGCGCGGGCCGCGAGGCCGTAGCAGGCGCACGTCAGTGCGGTCAGAGAGGCGGCCACCGGCAGGGGGTGGGACAGGCCGCCGAGTACGGCCACACCGAGGGTGGCGCCGACCTGGCGGGAGGCGTTGAGGACGCCGCCCGCCGTACCCGCCGTACCGGGCGGCGCGCTGGTGACCACGCCCGCCATCAGCGCGGGCAGCACGAACGACAGCCCGAAGCCCATCACGACCAGCCATGGCGCCAGAACATCGGTGAACGAGACGCCCGCCAGGCCGATCGCGAGCAGGGCGAGGCCGCCGAGGATCGGTGGGCGGGGGCCGTAGCGGGCCACCAGGCGGCCGGTGAGCAGCGGGTTCACCGTCATCGGGAGGGTGAGCGGCAGGAAGGCCAGCCCGGTGGCCAGCGGGGTCAGGTGGCGGCTGTCCTGCAGGAGCAGGGTCAGGACGAACAGGGCGCCGGAGAAGGCGAAGTTCGCCACCGCGCCCGCCAGCAGTTCCGGCCAGGTCACCGCGAGCAGGCCGCCGGGCAGGGCAGGGGCGTGGCTACGGCGCTCCACGAACACCAGCGCGCCCAGGGCGGCCAAGGCCGACAGCCCGGCGATCAACGACGAGTCGATCAGGGCTTCGGCGAGCAGGCCGAGGAGTACGCAGGCCAGCGCCTGCACGCCCCAGTCGATGAGGCGGTGCCCCCGGCCTGAACGGACCTTTCGCATGGCCAGCAGGCTGATCAGGGCGAGGGGCGGGTTGAGGAGGAAGACGGCCCGCCAGCCGTACACGTCGACCAGCAGGCCGCCGAGCAGCGGGCCTGTGACCAGGGCGGTGCCGGTGATGGCGGCCCAGAGGCCGGTGGCGCGGGCGCGGGCGGCCGGGTCGGGGAAGAGCTCGGGCAGGAGGCCGAGCGAGCCGCCCGTGCAGAGCGCGCCCGCCACGCCGAGCAGGGCGCGCAACGCGATCAGTGCGCCGAGATGGGGCGCCGCGGCGCTCAGCAGCGAGATCACCCCGAAGGCCAGCACGCCGATCTTGAAGATCCGCGCGGCGCCGTACCGGTCGGCGATCGCTCCCCCGGTGAGCAGCGACGCGGCGAACGCGACGGTGTAGGCGTTCACCGCCCACTGCTGCCCGGCCAGCGAGCCACCCAGGGAGGCACGCAGATCGGGCAGCGCGATGGTGAGCACGGTCGTGTCGAGGATCACCAAGAAGTAGGCCAGGGAGAAACCGAACATCTTCATGCCCCTCAGCCTGCTAAAAGACGATATTTCCCCTCAACAGGCGCGACCGCAGGGGGCATTCGGGAAAACCGTATGCTGACATCTGTGGATTTGCGTCAGTTGCGGGGGTTCGTGGCGGTGGCAGGGGCGGGCACCGTCACCGGAGCCGCGAACACCCTCGGCCTCGCCCCGGCCTCGGTCTCCGAACAGGTACGCAGACTGGAGGACAGCCTCGGCGTCACACTCTTCGAGCGCACACCCCAGGGCATGCGCCTGACCGAACCCGGCACCACCCTGCTCACGCGGGCGCAGGGCCTGCTCGACCACGCGGACGAGGTACGGCGTGCGGTGACCGGCGAGCGTCACCGTGTTCGGATCGGGGCGCTGGAGATGCTGGCCGCGGCCAAACTGCCCGCCATCGTCCGCCACCTGTCCGAACGCCGCCCCGACCTGGAGGTGGATGTACGCTCGCTGACCAGGCAGGCGTTGCTGTCCGAGGTGGCCGGCGGCGGCCTGGACGCGGCGCTCCTGCTCGACTCCGGTCCCCGGATCGGCGGCCTGGGCTTCACCCCTCCGGCCGACCTGGACTTCCTGGACGTGGGCGAGGTCAGGCTGCTGCTGGTCGCGGCTCCGGACGGTGACCGGGAGCCGCTGCTGGTCAGCACGCCGGGCTGCTCGATCCGGCTGGCGGCCGACCAGTTGTTCGGTGCCCGGGTGCCGCGCAGGGAGCTGACCAGCATCGCCACGGCTCGCGAGTGGACCAGGCAGGGCTTCGGGAGAGCGCTGCTCCCCGACTTCGTCCTGGAAGCGGACCTCGCCTCCGGCGCGCTGATCCCGCTCGACCTCGCCCCCGAGACCGATGGTGCGCCGGTCCCGCCCGACTTCACGCCCGAGAAGGACGGCGCGCCGGTCCCGCGCGACGTCCCCCTGGAGACGGGGCCGGACTCCGGCCTACCGGTGGGACCGGACTCCGGCGTACCGGTTCCGCTCGGCTACGAGGCGCCGACGCTGGCCCTGCGGCTGGTCTGGCTGCGCAGCCGCGAGGCCGCCCTGCGCGACGTGCTCTACGCGATGAGCGCCTGACCGCGCTTGGGACGGTAGAGGACGGGATCGCGGTCACATCAGGCCGGACGCCCCCGCTGAGCAATGAGCCGCTGATCAACGGAGGCGTCCTGGGTGGTGGCCGGGAGCGCAGCGGGTCAGGCTGGAACGACCTTGACCGTGAAGTTTCCGGCGCCGCGCGGCTGACTCGAGCGGTCCAGACGCTCCCCGAGGAGCTTTTCCAGGTCGTCCGGGTCGGAGGTGAGAATCCGGGCGGGCTTGTCGGCGGTGGTGATCGCCGTCGCGGCGACCATCGCGTCAATGGCGTACTTGTGACCGTGCAGCCCTGCGGATTTGAGCAGGTCTGACGCCCGCTGGGCGAGGTCCTTGGTGAGCGGTTCCACCGTGAGCCGGGACAGCGTCCAGGCCAGCCGCGCGGGATGGACTCTGTCATGATCGGCCTCGACGATCGTGACGGCGCTGATGACGACACGGATGTCGTCCTCGAGAGCGACGGCAAGCCGGGCGGTCATCTTGCGATCGGCTCGCAAATACCGCGAGAGGGCTTCGCTGTCCAGAACCCAGGTGCCGCTCACGCCACCTCACCGCGGGTACTGAGTCCAAGCATCTCCTCCCGAGCTGCCTGGATCTCCGCCCCGGTGAGCGGGCCATGGATCTCTTCACTGGCTCTGATGAGAGCGGCCAGGTTGTCGCGCTCGATCTGCCGCCGGACTGCCGCCTCCACATACGGAGATACACCACGCTTGCCGACACGCTGGCGCACCGACTCGATCACGCTGGAGTGGAACGAGACCGAAACCGAGACCGTGGGATCCGCCTCGGGCATCTCAGCGACTTCATCCATCCACCGATTCTAGCAAATGTTTTGCCAGAGGCGCTGGCCATGACCGTGCAGCACGGCGGAGGCGAACAAGTGGACGTGCGCCGCCGACTGGTTCCTGCGGTGTAATGGGGAGGAGTCTCCCTTCATGACGTGTGCCCCGGGATGACGCTGACACCCGGCACATCAAGCGGCATGAACGGGAAGCCATGGCAGCGGAGTTCGCGATCGGCGAGTACATCCTGGTGCACGACGGCAGGACCTTAGATGTCTTCCACTGTCTGGCGGAGGCCAAGCGATACCACGTGGCGTTCCTCGGAGTGGACGCGAAACCACACCGGGACGGCTTCAAGGTCACGATCGGCACCAGGTACGACGGCCGGATCGTCAACGGGGTGCCGCTGAAGATGGATCAGCAGCACTTCGCGCGTTTCCAGGAGTTCATGGCCGCCGTGATCGAGGCGCGCGATGGCACGACCGCCCAGTAGCCGCGCAGGACAGCTCCCGAGCCCTATGAGCGGGCGAGGAACCGGCCGCTGAGCTGCGCGATACAGGGTCGGGGTCATGGCGGCGGGCCGCTCATGCGCGGGTGATGTGCCTCTCCACGAGGTCGACGGTGGCGCGGGGGTCGTCGACCTCGACGACCAGGCGGGTGTAGCGTTCGTCGGCCAGTTCGATGACGACGGCTTTGGCCGCGTCGTGGACGTCCCAGAAGACGCGCTCGCCGTCGAGATGGAAGGTGCCCGCGGTGATCACTCCGGGGATGTGGGCGCCGGGTGCGCGGATGCCCTTGGGACTTTAGATCATGCCGGGGTCGGCGGTCGCGCCGCGGATGTTGGCCAGCGGGATCGTCAGGCGGCTCTTCAGCGCCCAGAGCTTGTCGAGTCCTTCGATCTCCACGACCAGCGTGTCGCCGTCGACGTGCAAGTACGCCATGTCAGTACTCCTTAGATGGTGGGTGAACTGTCGAGGTCATCCGGGGCGAGGCGTCGCACCAGAGCCGCCGCCGCACGGTCGGATTCGGTGGCGGCGGTGGTGGCTCTGGCGCGTAGCCGGAGCCCGATCAGCGCCGCGGTGAGCGCCTCGGCCAGCGCCGGCGACGGCTCGGCGGCGCGGCCGGGTGCGGCGCCGGTCAGGACGGTGCCGATGGCCTGGTCGAGAGCGTCCAAGGCGGCGCTGACCTCGGTGCGGACCTCCTGATCCACGGGTGCTCGTTCGGCCGCCGCCATCAGCAGGAGGTCCAGTGCGCCTCCGTCGTCGTGTACGGCCAGCGTGCCGCGCACCGCCTCGGCGAGGTCGCCGGCCGCGCCGACCGCGGAGACCAGCGGGCGCACCTGGTGCTCCACGTGCCATCGCAGTGCGGCCAGGTAGAGCCCCCGTTTGCTGCCGAAGGTCTTGTACAGGCTGTTGCGGTGTACGCCGAGGTGGGTGACCAGGTCGTCGACGGAGACACCGTCGTAAGCCCGGTCCGCGAACAGCGCCGCCGCCGCCCGGATCACCTCGGTTTCGTCGAACCCTCTCGGCCGTCCCATGTGCCGACCATACGCGTTAAGGAACGAATGGTCAAGAACGACCATTCCTAAATAACATCGTGAACGCCGCCGGCTACGCCACCGAAGGTGGCAAGCATCGAGGGCGCACTGAACACTAACGAGGGCCGAGCGCCTGACCTCGCTTGAGCCGGTACAGGACGTGCGGGCGGAGCGGGTTGTCCTCCGCGATGCCCGGGAAGTAGAAGTCGTCGGCTATGTCGCGGGTCATGCCCAGGCGTTCCATGACCTTGCGTGAGCGGGTGTTCCGCACAGTCGTCATGGAGACGATCTCGTCCAGCCCCGCCTCTTCGAACCCGTACCGTACGGCCCGCCTGGCCGCCTCGATCGCGTACCCGTGCCCCCAGGCCACCTTCGCCAGCCGCCAGCCGACCTCGACGGCCGGCGTGAACGGCGCCTCGAACGTCTGCAGGACCAGCCCGGTGAACCCGATGAACGCGCCGCTCTCGCGCACCTCCAGCGCCCAGAGCCCGTAACCGTGAGCCTCGAAGCCCTCCTCGATCCGGTCGACGAAGCTGTCGCTCTGCTCCCTGCTCAGCAGGGCCGGGAAGTGCTCCATCACCTCGGCGTCGGCGTTCATCGCCGCGAATGGATCCCGGTCTTCGTCGCGCCATCTGCGCATGATGAGCCGTTCTGTCTCCATCCGATGAACACTAACCCAGATCTAACGCTGGCCGCGGATGCCGGTGAGGCGGCGGAGCAGGTCCCACCAGAACGACGCGCCGAACAGCAGCGCCACGAACGTCAGCAGATAACCGGGCCAGTGGCTGAGCGTGGTGAGGCGGTCCCACCACATGCGGCCGTTCCAGTTGACGCTCGGCTCGCCCTCGGCCGGGATCACGACGTTGACGATCGCGTGGTCGAACACCTTGACCAGCGCGGGCTGGCTCAGCGTGTCGGTGATGCAGGGCACCGGGTTCGACTGCGCGCACTGCGCCTTGAGCTCGCTGTAGGCGTCGGGCCCCGCCTCGGACACGGCCGTGACCGAGGCGCGGAAGGCGTTGTCGCGCAGCAGGGTCTTGCCGTATTCGAGCCCGTCCATCGTGAACAGCAGCACCACCACGACGCCGAGCAGGGCGACGACCCACTTGACGTAGCGCTTGTAGAGCATCGACAGCCGCTGCATCTCGCCGTCGAACCAGGTCTCCACGCCCTGCCGGAAGCGGTCCATGTCGCGCTGCGCGGAGTCCCACACGCCCTTGAGATGGCCGTGCAGCGGGCTGCCCATCGCCTTGAGCTTGGCCAGCAGCCCCTCGACGCCGTCCTTCTCGACGGCCGCCATCTCCATCAGCGCCACCGCGAAACGTTCCGGCGGGATGTTGGCGATGCTGGTGCGGCCCCTCTTCGGGTGGTCGATCTCCTGGACCCGCTGGTAGAGGAGTTTCGTCATGGCGTCTTCGGCCTTGGTCTCGTGCTCGGGCGCCTGCGCCGCCTCGACCGGGGCCGGCTGGTCGCTGTGGACCGGCCGTGGATCGCGGACGAACGGCAACGACGCGAACACGTCCGCCACCTTGGCGGGCAGCCAGGACTTTCCCTGCGCGTCGCTGCCGTCCATGGTGTCGCGGAGGTAGGCCCACAGGAACTTGCTGCGGATGCCGAGCAGCCGTACGAAAGCCTCGTTCAGCCCGCTCACCAGCAGCGAAAGCATGAGGAACGCGAGCACCAGACCTAAGGCCAGGTCAACGTAGATGGAAAGCACAATCGATCACCCCGCGCCTTGATACACCCGCGAGGCACCGTCCGCACGGCTTGTAGCCAAGCTGTGACAGCCGGGGTCAGGAGTCGTAGAAGACCCGGTGGACCACCTGGCGGGCGCGGCGGGTCACCCGGCGGTAGTCGTCGAGGAAGTCCTCCGAGCCGTCGGGAGCGTAGCCGAGCATGCGAGCGATGAGCCTGCGCTCCCTGACGTCGGCCGGGACGCTGTCGCCGGGTCGGCCCTTGACCAGCATGACCGCGTCCCTGATGCGGGAGGCGAAGCGCCAGGCCTCCGCCAGCACCGCCTCATCGGCGCGCGCGAGCAGGTCCTCCGCCTCGGCCGCCCGCAGCGCCTCCAAGGTACGGGTGGTCCGCAGCGCGGGGTGCCCGGCCGCGAAGCGGAGCTGCAGCAGTTGCGCCACCCACTCGACGTCCGACAGGCCGCCGGGGCCCAGCTTGGTGTGCAGGGCGGGGTCGGCGCCGCGCGGCAGCCGTTCGGCCTCCATGCGGGCCTTGATCCGCCTGATCTCGCGTACGACGTCGTCGGGCAGGCCGTCAGGCGGATAACGCAGCTCGTCGATCATGGAGATGAACTCGGCGCCGAGCGCGGCGTCACCGGCGGAGAAGCGGGCCCGCAGCAGCGCCTGCGCCTCCCACGGAGACGACCAGCGCGCGTAGTAGGCGCGGTAGGAGGCCAGCGTACGGACGAGCGGGCCCTGCCTGCCCTCGGGGCGCAGGTCGGGGTCGATGAGCAGCGGCGGGTCGGGGGCGGGCAGGGCGAGCAGCCGGCGCAGCTCGTTGGCGACCGCGTACGCGGCGTCGGTGGCGTCGCGTTCGGTGGCGCCGGGCACGGGCGAGTGTACGAACATCACGTCGGCGTCGCTGGCGTAGGAGGACTCCATGCCGCCGAGCCGTCCCATGGCGATCACCGCGAACCTGGTCGGCAGCTCCGCCCGCCGCTCGACCTCGACCTTGCCGATCGCCACGTCCAGCGCGGCCTGAATGGTCACGTCGTTCAGCGACGACAGCGCCACCCCGACGTGCTCAATGCTCATAAGTCCGGAAATGTCGGCTACGGCCGTACGGAACAGCTCCCGCCGCCGCAGCGCGCGCACCGCCGCCACCGCCGACTCCATGTCGGTCCCGTGTCTCGACACGGCGGCCGACGCCTCCTTCAGCAGCGCGTCCGGCGGGCGCGGGGACAGGCCCTCGTCGGAGCCCAGCAGCCCGACGGCGTCGGGCGCGTTCAGGAGCAGGCCGGTCGCGTAGCGGCTGGTGCCGAGCATCCGCGCCATCCGCGCCGCCACGGCCGTCTCATCGCGCAGCAGCCGTAGGTACCACGGCGTGGCACCGAGCTTGTCGCTCACCTGGCGGAACCCGAGCAGTCCCGCGTCCGGGTCGGGCGCGTCGGCGAACCAGCCGAGCATGACCGGCAGCAGCGTCCGCTGGATCGCCGCCCGCCGCGAGACGCCCGTGGTCAGGGCGGCGATGTGACGCAGGGCGCCGTTGGGGTCGACATAGCCGAGCGCCTCCAGCCGGGCGGCCGCCGCCGTGGTGGACAGCCGGGCCTCCGACTCGGGCAGCCGGGCCACCGCCTGCAGCAGCGGCCGGTAGAACAGCTTCTCGTGCAGCCGCCGCGCCTCCCGCGCGTGGCGCCGCCACCTGGCGGTGAACTCCCCCACCGGGTCGGCGTGCATGCCGAGCGCGCGGCCCAGCCTGCGCAGGTCGTCGGGGTCCGACGGCAGGATGTGCGTACGGCGCAGCCGGTGCAGTTGCAGCAGGTGCTCCACCTGGCGCAGGAACGTGTACGCCTCGGCCAGCCCGCGCGAGTCCTCGCGCCCCACGTAGCCGCCGCGGGAGAGCGCGGCCAGGGCGGGCAGCGTGGCCTTGCGCCGCAGCAGCGGATCGAGCCGCCCGTGCACGAGCTGCAGCAACTGCACCGCGAACTCGATGTCACGCAGCCCGCCGGGGCCCAGCTTGATCTGGCGCTCGCCCTCGGCCCGTACGTGGGACTCGACGCGGCGGCGCATGGCCTGCACGTCCTCGACGAAGTGCTCCCGGGTCGCCGCCGACCAGACGAACTCGTTGACCGCCTCGACGTAGGCCGCGCCCAGCGCGAGGTCGCCCGCCACCGGCCGCGCCTTGAGCAGCGCCTGGAACTCCCAGGTCTTGGCCCAGCGCCGGTAGTAGGCCAGATGGCTGCCCAGCGTGCGTACCAGCGGTCCCGCCCGGCCTTCCGGCCGCAGCCCGGCGTCGACCTCCCACAGCGAGCCCTCCGGGGTGGTCGTGGTGCAGGCCCGCATCATGGCCTGGGCCAGCCGGGTGGCGCCGCGCAGGGCCGCCGTCTCGTCGGCGCCCTCGCGCGGCTCGGCCACGAAGATCACGTCAACGTCGCTGATGTAGTTGAGCTCCCTGGCGCCCTGCTTGCCCATGCCGACCACCGCCAGCCGTACGTCACTCGCGTCGACCTCGGCCCGCGCGATGGCCAGCGCGGCCTCCAGCGCCGCGCCCGCGAGGTCGGACAGCTCGGCGGTGACGTCGGGCAGCCCGATCTGCCCGGTGAGGTCCCGGGCGGCCAGATGCAGCAGCCGCCCGCGGTAGGCGACCCGCAGCGTCACCAGCGCGTCGGGATCCGACGCGCGCGGCTCGTCATCCTCCGGCTCGGCGCCGACCGCGCGCAGCAGCTCCGTCCGCGCGTCTCCGAGCTCGGGCACGGCCATCAGCCCGAGCTGCTCGGGATGGCGTACGAGATGCTCCCCCAACGCGGCGCTCACCCCGAGCACCGCGAGCACCCGGGCCTGGAGGTCTTCGTCCGCGCGCAGGGTGTCGAGCACGGTGGGCTCGCGCTCGGCGAGCCGGGTCAGGGAGGCGAGCGCCAGATCGGGGTCGGCCACGGCTACCAGTCCTTTGAGCAGGTCGTCCAGCTCGGTCCCCGACTGTCGTACCAGGGTCGCGGCCCGTGCGCCGTCGGCGAAGCCGAGCTTTGCCAGGCGGGCGGCGGTGGACTCGATCCTTGGCACACCCCCATCTTGACAGCCCTCTGGTTCCAGAGCCTAAAGTTAAACGCAACGTTGCGTTGCATTTTGGGCAGGGAGGTTCCTGGATGGACGGCGTGCCGGCGGCGGTGACGTGGGGTCTGCTCGCGGCGTGGGCGGTGCACGACGCGGAGGAGCTGGCCACGATGGCCCGCTGGACCCGCGAGGCCCGGCCGGAGCTGGAGCGGCGCTACCCGCGTGTTCCGTGGCGGCGGCTGGAGCTGTCGCAGCGGCAGGTCACCGTGGCGATCGGGCTGATGGGCGGCGTCATGGCCGGGGCGTCGGCCGCGGGGGCGCGCACCGGAGGGCGTAGCCCGGTGTTCCAGGCGGTGCTGGCCGGGTTCGGCCTGCATGGGGTGGGCCATCTGGCGCAGTCGGCGGTCGCGCGTGGCTACACGCCTGGCGTGGTGACGGCGCCGGTGGTGGTGATCCCGTTCACGGTGTGGGCGTGGCGGCGGCTCAGGGCGGCCGGCGTGCCGGCGGCGAGCGGCCGGTCGGCTCTGGCCGGGCTGGCCGCCCTGCCGCTCGTCCTGGGCGGCGTCCACGCACTCGCCCACGCGCTCACCGAACAGCGCGTCCGATCACTCACCCCGCCCCGCGCCCGCCGCCGGTAACCCGCCGAGCACTCACCCCACGCCGCGCCCGCCGCCGGTAACCCGCCGAGCACCGCGTGCCGCGCGGCCGCCGGAAGCGCGCCCGGCGACCGGCGCCCGGCGACGGCGTGTCAGTCGACGCAGACCAGGAACTGGTCCGTGTCCCAGGGGCCGGCCAGGCCGGTCTCGTCCTCGGCCGCCCGCGTGGTCGCCTCGTTCAGCGCGGCCGACGGGAAGACGGCCGTCGGGATGACCTGGTTCTGCTGGCCGCCGTTGCCGACGCCCGTTCCCACGATGCGCTGGGCGGGGTTCGGGCAGGCGACGAGGGAGCTCTTGGGGCTGGCGGAGTTGCCCTGGAGCTGGGCGGGCATCTCCACCGCGTAGCCCGGCGGCTGGTCACCGCACACGGCGAAGGCCGTCACCCGCCACCTTCCCGCGAACCCGCCCTCGGCCTCGTAGGCGTTGGCGAAGGTAAAAGCGTCCTGGAGGCCGATCTCCGTCAGGAAGACCTTCCCGTCGCCGCCGTCGATCCGGCCACCGGTGCCCAGCGCGACCTTGCCCGCCGGGCAGTTGACGGTCTGCGCGTCGCTGGGCGGCGAGCCCGGCGTTCCTGGCTGCCTGAGATAGACGAGCCCGGGAAGTTTCCCGCACACCGCGTACACCTTCAGCCGCCACTGTCCGCCGAAGCCGTTGAAGTCCTCGTGCGCGGCGGCCTCGAAGTAATGCCCGGAGCCGTGGGCCACCGGCTCCAGCCGGGTGAGCACCACCTGCGCGGTGGCGTTCGGCGCCTGACCCGCCGTACCCCCCTCGATGGAGGCGCCGCCGCTGATCACCCGCGTTCCGTGCGGGCAGCGGGCGCGGGCCGATTTCGCTTTCGCGGAGTCCTTGCCGGTCTGCGCCGAGACCCTGACGACCTGCGGGGCCGAACGCGCCGCCGCGTCCGCCACCGGCCCCGCCAAGGTCAGACCGATCGTCGCGCACACCGCCAGGGCCGCGCGCACTGCCGTGCGTCGTTTCATGACCGTCCTACCCCCCTCGATCGATGAGGCAGCGTAGGACGGCCCGGGAGCCGATCGCGTCAGGGAAGGACCTAGTGCATCCCCTGAATCGGCTCCCGATCACGATCCAGGACCACGCGCCCGAACGCCTCCGCCATCGGCCGCCAGGTGGCGACCAGCGCCTCCTCGGCCGCGGCGACCGCCGCGTTGAGCTCGCGGGCCGAGTCGAGGCCCGAGGCCGTGGTCCACGAGGCGAAGATCTCCGGCGTGGCCTCCGGGTGGAACTGCACCGCCCAGGCCGCCTCGCCGAGCCGGTACGCCTGGTTCGGGTACCGCTCACCGGTCATCAGCGGCACCGCCCCCTCGGGCAGCCGGGCCATCACGTCCTGGTGGTACTGGACGGCCACGGCCGTGCCGGCACCCGACAGCAGCGGATCGGCGGCCGCGGCGGGCAGCGCGGCCACCTCGCAGAGGCCCACCTCCAGCCCGGCGCCGCCCCGCTCCACCGTGCCGCCGCAGGCCAGGGTCATCAGCTGCGCGCCGAGGCAGATGGCCAGCGTGGGCGTCCCCTCCTCGACGGAGCGGGCCAGCAGGTCACGGGTGGCGGGCAGCCACGGGCAGCGCTCGTCCTCCCACGCGGCCGACTCCCCGCCGAGCACGATCAGCCCGCCGGCGGCCCGCTCGGGAACCTCCTCGCCCAAGTACGGACGGACGACGTCGCAGACCGGCCCCAGCCAGCCGCCCAAGTAGCCGAGCGGCGCGTCCGCCTCATGCTCGATAACCGTGATGCGCATAAGGAGTAATTTATCCGCCCAAAACTTTCACCACACCATTCGCATCAAACAGCCCGTGAGCGAACTGATCGACGGAGACCCTCAGCGGCTGGGCGGTTACTGGCTGGCCGGACGTCTCGGCACGGGCGGCCAGGGCGTGGTCTACGAGGGCTACGCCGAGGACGGCCGCCGCGTGGCGATCAAGGTGCTGTACGGCGACCAGCCGGCGCAACTGGCCAGGGAGGCGGCCGCGGCACGGCGGGTGGCCGGGTTCTGCACCGCCAGCGTCCTGGAGGCCGAGCTGGAGGGGCCCAGGCCGTACATCGTCAGCGAGTACGTTCAGGGCCCCAGCCTGCGCAAGGCCGTCATGGAGGGACGCCGCTTCGGCGGCGGCGACCTGCACCGGCTCGCCACGGCCGTGGCCACCGCGCTGACCGCCATCCACGACGCCGGCGTGATCCACCGCGATCTGAAACCCGACAACGTGCTGCTCGGCCCGGACGGCCCGCGAGTGATCGACTTCGGCATCGCGCGGACCGCGGAGATGTCGCTCACCGCGACGGGCATGGTGACGGGCACGCCCACGTACATGGCGCCCGAGGTGTTCGGCGGGCAGCGGGCCGGGACGCCCGCCGACGTGTTCGCCTGGGGCGCGATCATGGTGTACGCGGCCACCGGCGCCGACCCGTTCGAGGCCGAGAACCTGGGCGCGGTCATGCACCGGGTGCTGTCGGCCCGTCCCGACCTGAGCGCGCTGCCCGCGACGCTGCGGCCGCTGGTGGCCGCGGCGCTCAGCAAGGACCCGCTGGAGCGCCCGTCCGCTCGCGAGCTGCTGCTGGCCCTGGTGAGCGCGGAAGGCGGCCTCGACACCGGCCTGTTGCTCGCCGCAGGCGGCAAGGAGGCCGCGCGGGCGGGCGTCCCCGCCCACGATCCCGCGCTGGGCACCCTGGCCGAGGAGGCGTTCGCGCTGCTCGCCCCGGACGAGCGCGAACTCGCGCCCGAGGTCTTCCTCCGGCTGGTCACGCTGAGCGAACAGGGTGGCCTCGTGGTACGGCGGGCCCAGCTGGCCGAGCTCGTCGAGGGCCGGCCGCTGCCCGAGGTCTCGTCGGTCACCCGGATCCTGGAGGTGTTCGGCTACCTGCTGTCCAAGGAGGGCGAGGAGGTCTGGCTGGCCCGCCCCGCCCTGCCACTCGCCTGGCCGCGCTTTCGCCGCTGGGTCGACGCCAACCGGGACGGCCTGGCCGTCCACAGGGAGATCCTGAGCGCCGCGCAGCGGTGGAACCGGGCCGGGCGCCGGGACGGCGACCTGTTCCAGGGCAGCAGCCTGGAGAACGCGCTGCGGTGGGCGGCCACGGCCCGCCGGAACATCACCCTGTCCACCGCCGAACGCGACTTCCTCGACGCGGGCGCCGGTCTGTCCAGGCGCAGGAGCAGGCGGACCAGGCTCGTCTCCGTCAGCCTGGCGGCCCTGCTGCTGATCTCGCTGGTGGCGACCGGCGTGGCCGTCCAGCAGAACGCGGTCGCCGACGAGCGGGCCGACCGGATCGCCGCGCAGCGCGACCAGGCGGAGGCGGCGCGGCTGGCGCAGTTCGCGGGCACGCTGCGCAAGAGCGACCCGAGGGCGGCGATGCTGCTGAGCGTGGCCGCCTGGCGACTGGACCGGACCCCACAGACCAGGGCCGCGCTGACCGCTTCACTGGCGCAGCGCGAGGTCGCCGTGTTCAAGGATCCCGTCGCCTCCGGTGACGCGCTGCGGCTGCTGAGCGGCGGCGGCAGGACGCTGGCCAGCGTGAGCGACGGCGCGGTGCGGCTGTGGGACGTACGCACCGGCGGACGGACCGGCGGCATCGCCCGGCTGGGCATGGCGGGCGAGCGGCCCCTGGCCGCCGCCCTCTCCCCCACCGGCCAGAACCTGCTGGTCGCCACCGGCAAGCGGGTGCGGGTCTGGGACCTGCGTACCGGCAAGACCATCGGGACGTGGACGTTCGGCCATGACGTGGGCGACGACACGGGCACACCGGTCGGCGTCCGGTACGGGACGACCGACCGCTACGCGCTGATCCGCCTCGACCAGCACGAATACACCTGGGACCTGCGGACCGGCACCCGGACGAAGGGCCCACTCACCGCGCACCCGGTCGTCTCACCCGACGGCAGGTCGACGGTGCGGCGGGTGGGCGGAAAACTGCGGATCACGGACCGCGCGGGCGGACCGGCGGCGACCCTCGGGAACGAGACGGACAGCTGGAACGGCGGCGAGGTGACCTTCAGCGCCGACGGGCGGCTGCTCGCCTCGGCGAGCGGGCAGAACATCCAGGTCTGGCGGGCGTACGACCGGCTGCTCACCACGCTGACGCTGCCCGGTGGCACGGAGGACGATTCCGTGCCACTGCCTCAGGTCGGCTTCGACGGCCACACGCTGCGCTATCTCAGCGAGGACCGCGTCTTCACCGTGGACCTGAGCGACCTCGCGGTGCGCGCGCCGAAACAGGCGCCCTCGTGGTCGTGGGCGAAGTTCGGTCCCGGCGGGCGGCAGGTCCTGAGCTCCGCGGACGGCTACCAGGTCTCCCTCGCCGATCCGCGCGGGCCACTCGGCGCCCCGGTGCTGAAGAGGCCCGATTCCGACCCGGCGGAGGCCGCGGCGATCAGCCCCGACGGGCGGCTGGCCGCGGTGGGCGGCATCAGCGGGTTCACGGTCCTCGACACTGGCACGCGGCGCCCGCTCGCGAAGGCGGCGCCCCGCGGTGACCTGGCGGAATACGAGACCTCCTTCCTGGCCTTCAGCCCCGACGGCACGAAAGTGGCCACCGGGCTGCGCTACGTCGACGGGGGCGTGTCCACCCGCTACGCGGTGAGCGTCTGGGACTGGAAGTCGAAGCGCCAGCTGTGGTCGGCCACGGTGGGCGAGGTGCACGACGCCGACTTCTCCCCCGACGGCAAGGTGCTGGCGGTGGGGTCCGGCGAGCAGCACCTGTTCGACGCGGCGTCGGGCCGACGGCTGGGCAAGCCGTTCGGGGGCACCGGCCAGGGCACGACCGTCACCGACGTGGTCTTCACCCACGACGGCAGGTCGCTGGCGGTCGTGGACTCCCGCGGTCGGATGAGCATCTACGACACCGCCACCAGGCAGCGGGTACGCCAGGCCGCGCTCGGCCCGCTCGCGGGCGGGGACGTCGCGGCCAGGTCACCCCGCGAGGACGTGGTCGCGCTGGTCACGCACGACCATCGGGTACGGCTCGTCGACCTGGCCGCCGGCGCGGACCTGGGCACGCTCGGCGACGGCGCCGACCACGGCGACCTGTACGGCCCGGCGTTCACCGCCGACGGCTCGGGGGTGAACATCCTGGACGACGAGGGGACCGTGCGCGAGCAGCCGGTCGAGCCGGGCAAGGTGGTGGCCGCGATCTGCGCCCGCGCCGGCCGGTCGCTGAGCCCCGGGGAGTGGCGAAGCTTCGTGCCAGGAGTGCCGTACCAGAAGGTTTGTCCATAAGATCCGGCTATGAGACTCGACGAGGTCGACGGCATGCGGGTCGCCACGTTCGGCACGGGATCGCGCCTGATCATCGCGGTGCACGGGATCACCGGCTCGCTGATGGCCTGGGCCACGGTGGCGCGGCGGCTGCCCGGGGACTGGTCTCTGGTGGCGATGGACCTGCGGGGCCGTGGGCACAGCGCGACGCTGCCCGGCCCGTACGGACTGGCCAGGCACGCCGAGGACGTGCTGCGCGTGGCCGACCACGTGGGCGCGGGACCCGAGACCGTGCTGACCGGGCACTCCATGGGCGCCTACATCGCGGCGCTGGCCGGCGCCGGACGCGAGTTCGCGCGGGTGGTGCTGGTCGACGGCGGGCTCCCGCTGCCCATGCCCGAGGGCGCCGATCCCGACGCGGTCCTGGAGGCCACCCTGGGACCGGCCGTGGAGCGGCTGCGCCGGACGTTCCCGTCACCGGAGGCGTACGTCGGCTTCTTCAAGGCGCACCCGGCCTTCCGCCACGGCTGGACCGCCGACGCCGAGGCGTACGTGCGTTACGACCTGACCGGGGACGAGGGCGCGCTGCGCTCGCGCGTGGCCGGTGACGCGGTGCGCGAGGACGGGCGCTGGATGTTCACCGAGTCGGAGCGCATCGGCGCGGCGCTGACCGCGATCCGGGCGCCGCTCTCACTGATCAGGGCGCCGCGCGGGCTGCTCGACCAGGACACCGGCATGCTGCCCGACGCGCTGGCGGCCACGTGGACGGCGCGCCTGCCCGGCCTCGCCGACGAGGTGATCCCGGACTGCAACCACTACACGATCATGTTCGACGACCGCTGCGCCTCGATCGTCGCCGATCGGCTGACGTCCGGCTCCCGCTGAACAGGCGGACGGCCCGGCACGATTCCGTGCCGGGCCGTCATGCCTTTCTCACGCTTCGCGTGGAGCGATCCAGGTGGCGCGCGCGGCCGCCACCAGCGTGCCGTCCACCTCGTAGATCGCGCTCTCGCCGAACAGCTTGCGGCCCTCACGGCCGGTCGCGCGGGCCACGACGGAGTAGGCCCCGCCCGCGTACAGCCGCCGATGGATCTGTACGGCCAGCCGTCCGAGCAGCGCCGACTCGCCGGGCTGGAAGTGGGCCCAGCCCGTGATGCAGTCGAGCGCCGCGCCCACGACGGAGGCGGGCACGCCGTCCTCATCGGCCACCGTGTACGGCACCACCCACCCGGCGGCCACCAGGTCGGTGCCCTCCACCGGGCCCGGGAAGATCCGCAGCCCGTCACCCGGCTCGCGCAGCCCGCAGGCGAAGCACTCGGGGAAGGCGTGGCCCCGCCAGCCGGCGAACCCGGCCTCGGCGCGGGCGGCGTCGTTGAACGGCACGAACTCGGGCGCCGTCAGGTCCTCGGCCACCGGGATGGCCTCGACCAGGAGCCTGTCACCCTCGTGGAGGTACACCGTGTTGGCGACGTGCTCCAGGCACAGGTCGGTCTCCAGAGGGGTGGGCGCGTGCAGCGTGACCTCGACCGCTGATCGATTGCCGCCCATCGCCTCCGCCATGGTCCCGGCTATCCAGCCGCCATTGGCGACTCCCGCCGGCCCCCTGAAGCGCTCAGGAACGGTCAACACGGTCTGCAGGGCAGCCGTCGTCATGCCACACCCTCCAACATCGCCCTATATGGCGAAATATCCGAAAAGTCTCTTTGGAACGGACCGATTTTAGCGGACGATCAGTTTCCTCACGCCCTCAGGAGGCTCTCGCCCCACCTCGTAACACTCCACAGGGGAGCAAAACTTCCCAGCGGCGACCCGGGCTGCGCCAGGTTCTCCATGTCCGTAAGATACGACGCCTACTTTGCACGGACGTTACCTAGGAGCCAGAAGTGACGATGCTCACTCGCAGGAGTCTGCTCAAGGCGGGGGCCGTCGCCGTACCCGCCGCCGCTATGACCGCTCGGCCGGCGCTCGCCGCGCCCGTCCCGGTGGTGGAGACCTCGGGGACCGCTCCCGCGTCGTTGGCCGGGTTCGACAATGTGATCAAGACCTTCGTGAAGGAACGCGAGATCTCCTGCGCCCAGTTGGCGGTCATGAAGAGCGGCAAGATCGTCCTGGCCCGCGGCTATCGCTACAACACCGGTGCCCAGGCGCTGCCCACCGTGACGCCGACGTCGCTGTTCCGCATCGCCAGCCTGAGCAAGAACATCACCTCCGCCGCCATCATGCGGCTGGTGCAGGACGGCAAGCTGAGCCTTTCCGCCAAGGTGACCACGCTGCTCGGCCTCACCCCGGCCGACACCCGGATGAACCAGGTCACCGTGCTCAGGCTGATGCAGCACCTGGGCGGCTGGGACCGTGACACCTTCAAGCAGGACCAGCTCTGGCTGGACCACACGATCTCGGCCGCGCTGGACGTGCCGCTGCCGATCAGCCACGCCGACATCATCAAGTACGCCACGGGCCGGCAGCTCGACTTCGCCCCCGGGTCGAAGATGGTCTACAGCAACTACGGCTACATGCTGCTGGGCCGGATCATCGAGAAGGTGTCGGGCCTGTCGTACGAGACGTACGTCAAGACGAAGCTGCTCAAGCCGCTCGGCATCACGCGGATGCGGCTCGGCAGGAGCCTCAGGACCGAGGCCGCGTCCGGCGAGGTGATCTACCAGTCCCAGTACACCAACAAGACGGTCATGGACGAGTCGGGCACCGTCGTGCCGTACCCGTACGGCGGCTTCAACATGCCCAACCAGGACGCCAACGGCGGCTGGCTGGCCTCGGCCGTGGACCTCGTCCGGTGGACGCTCGCCTTCGACAGGCCGGGCACAGTGCTGAGCTCGGCGTCGATCGCCAAGCTGTTCGCCAAGCCGGAGATCGGCGTCAACTCCTCCGGCGCCTGGTACGGCGGCGGCTGGTGGGTCAGGCAGGTGACCGGGCACCTCAACACCTGGCACAACGGCTCGATGCCGGGCACGTTCTCCTACCTGGCGCGGCTGCAGAACGGCTGGAGCTACGCGGCGGTGTTCAACCGGCGCGAGGAGACCGGGACCCCGGACTTCGACGTGATCGACGACCAGATGAACAACGTCAAGATCACCACCTGGCCGACGACGGACCTCACCTCGAAGTACTTCTGACCTGACGACGCGGCGGCCGAGCCGGCCCGGCACCGGGCGATCGCTTCCGCACGTACGGCGGAGCTGGTCGTACGCAGGATCAGGGCGGCCATCGGCCGGCCGCCGCCGCCGAACCGGGTGCCGACCTCCCCGCTTTCTGGGACCGCGTCGCCAGGAACGCCCGCACGCTCTGAGGACCCGGCCCGCGACAGCCAGCCACCATCAGGCCACGACCTGCGACTGAAGTATCCTGACAGGGGTAGCTGATGTGGACTACGACTTCTCCCCGCCAGTACTTCACGTGTGTTGGAGGGAAGCCCATGAAAATCATCATCGCCGCCGCCGGATTGTCGCTGATCCCCATGTTCGGAATGGCCTCCACCTGGGATGGTAGCGACCGGCACGAGGTGAGCAGGTCCCAATATCAGGTCCTGATCGGGCAATGCCGTTATGCCGACTCCTCGCACGCACGGTTGAGGTGCCGCACCGCGGTCAGGGCGAACTACCGCGTGGGAAGTCGTGACCCCATGCTGGATTGCCGGACCTATTCCAGCGTGACCGTGTGCGGCACGTTGAACCTGAGCAGTGGCGAACGCGCCTGTGTGCGCGACTCCGTGGCCAAGCACCTGTCTTTCCGCCGGGCCGAGGTCGAGTGCTACGCGTTCCAATGATCGCCGCGTTGCGGACATAGTCGTGGGGGGGGGGGGGGGGGGCGCGCCGCCCCCCGGGGCGCCCCCCGGGGGGGGGGGGGGAGATAGTAGAGGCCACGGCTGTGGCGGGGGGGGGGGGCGCGGGGGGCGGCGC
>NZ_JBEZDR010000003.1:454697-766091 GCF_040648415.1 Nonomuraea sp. NPDC049141 | reverse complement strand
TCGTCCTCTTTCTCGTCCTAACCCCCTGCCGGGGTTGAGTCCCAACAGGGCCGGCCCCCCCCCCCCCCCCCCCCCACGACCCGAGCTGCGGACGTCTCACGTCTTCTTTCTGCTGCTGGCCCCCCTGGCTGTGGCGGTGGTCGTCCTCGCGGGCTTCGCGCCGCCGGCCTTGGCGTTGACGGTGTACTGATCCAGGACCTTCATGATCTCGGGAGTCAGCGCCTCTGCCAGTGCGGGCGCGAGGGCGTCCGCCAGAGCGGAGGCCAGAACCTGTGCGAGCAGGACCCTTTCGATGGCCGAGGACTTCAGCATCGCGCGCGGCGCTGAAGTAAGGGCCGTTTCGATCAGGGTGGCCATGGAATCCCCGCCGCGGGCCAGAACCTTGGTGGACTGGCTGGCCTCGTTGAGGATGTCGCGAATGACGTCGTCGATCAGCGACTCCACCGGATCATGTCCGGTCGGTCCGGCGGCTTCCTCTGACGCCATGAGTTGCTCCTCTTCGGTCGATGTGATCTGTCTTTCTGCCGGTGATCGGGAGTCGCGCCATTACCGGTTCGCGAGGGCGGCGAGCAGAAGCGGGTGGTCGATACCGCCCTCCTCCTCACCCTCCCCGCGGCGGCGCATCAGCATCGCGAGCAGCAGCGGGTGATTGATACCGCTCTCCTCGCCTCCCCTGCGACGACGCATGAGCATGGCGAGCAGAAGCGGGTGGTCGATACCGCCCTCCTCCTCACCCTCCCTACGGCGGCGCATCAGCATCGCGAGCAGCAGCGGGTGGCTGATGCCGCTCTCCTCGCCTCCCCTGCGACGACGCATGAGCGCGGCGAGCAGAAGCGGGTGGTCGATACCGCCCTCCTCCTCACCCTCCCTACGGCGGCGCATCAGCATCGCGAGCAGCAGCGGGTGATTGATACCGCTCTCCTCGCCTCCCCTGCGACGACGCATGAGCGCGGCGAGCAGCAGCGGGTGGTCGATACCCATCTCCTCCTCACCCTCCCCGCGACGACGCATCAGCATCGCGAGCAGCAGCGGGTGTTCGATACCGCTCTCCTCGCCTTGTTCGCGGCGTGCGGCCAGCGCGGCGAGCAGCAGGGCTTCCAGAGGGCGTCCTTCGCCCTCGGTCGTCTCGGTACGCTGAGCCTCTGCGGTAGCGGTCATGGAATGTCCTTTCATGCGCCGATATAGCGCATCAGGTTGGTGTGCGGGATACATCGTCCCGATACCCGAGGCCCATGAAATGTATTCACAAAGAAAGCTTCAAGAAACCCTTGTCCATATAAAGACATGAGCCTTTCGACCCTCACCTACCTGCCATGATTCCGGTCCAATAGATCGCGGCCGGTCGGCAACAAGCCGCCAGAGGCGCAATGATGACCGTCCCTTGCCGCTTTTGCGGGTCGACGGCGGGCACCCGAATAGAATTCCCAATAATCATCGAATTCAAGGGCTGCGCATGGGAATTTCTTGATATGCAAAAAGGCGCCCTGCCACCGAGCGGATGCTCGGTGGCAGGGCGCCTTGAACGGTTCAGAGCACGGGCAGATAGCGGCCCAGTTCGAACTCGGTCACCTGGCGGCGGAACTCGCGCCACTCCGACCGCTTGTTGCGCAGGAAGAAGTCGAAGACGTGCTCGCCCAGCGTCTCGGCCACCAGCTCGCTCCGCTCCATGACCGCGATGGCCTCGTCCAGCGACTGCGGCAGCGGTTGGATGCCCAGGGCGCGGCGCTCGGCGCTGGTGAGGGTCCACACGTTGTCCTCGGCGGCGGCCGGGAGCTCGTAGCCCTCCTCGATGCCCTTGAGGCCGGCCGCGAGGATCAGCGCGAAGGCCAGGTAGGGGTTGCAGGCCGAGTCGAGCGAGCGGAACTCGATGCGCGTCGAGCCGCCCTTGTGCGGCTTGTACATCGGCACCCGCACCAGCGCGGACCGGTTGTTGTGCCCCCAGCAGACGTAGGACGGCGCCTCGCCGCCCTGGCCCGCGATGGCCTCCGCGCCGCCCCAGAGCCGCTTGTAGGAGTTGACCCACTGGTTGGTGATGGCCGTGATCTCGGCGGCGTGCTTGAGCAGCCCGGCGATGAACGAGCGGCCGATCTTGGAGAGCTGGTAGTCGGCGCCGGCCTCGTAGAAGGCGTTGCGGTCGCCCTCGAACAGCGACATGTGGGTGTGCATGCCGGAGCCGGGGTGCTCGGTGAACGGCTTGGGCATGAAGGACGCCCAGATGCCCTGCTCCAGCGCGACCTCCTTCATCACCAGCCGGAAGGTCATGATGTTGTCGGCCGTGGTGAGCGCGTCGGCGTAGCGCAGGTCGATCTCCTGCTGGCCGGGCGCGCCCTCGTGGTGGCTGAACTCGACCGAGATGCCCATCGACTCCAGCATCATGATCGCCTGACGCCTGAAGTCGTGGCCCGAGCTGTGCGGGGTGTGGTCGAAGTAGCCGCCGGAGTCGATCGGCTCGGGGCGCTGGCCCGGCTCGGGCCGGTTCTTCAGCAGGAAGAACTCGATCTCCGGGTGCGTGTAGAAGGTGAAGCCCATGTCGGCGCACTTGGCGAGCGTGCGCTTGAGCACCCAGCGCGGGTCGGCGTGCGACGGCGAGCCGTCCGGCATGAGGATGTCGCAGAAGATGCGGCCCGCCCCCGGCGTCTCACTGCGCCACGGCAGGATCTGGAACGTCGCCGGATCCGGCTTGGCGAGCATGTCGGCCTCGTAGACCCGGGCGAAACCCTCGATGGCCGAGCCGTCGAACCCGATGCCCTCGGCGAAGGCGCCTTCGAGCTCGGCCGGGGCTATGGCCACCGACTTGAGGAAGCCGAGAACGTCGGTGAACCAGAGCCGGATGAACCGGATGTCGCGTTCCTCGAGCGTGCGGAGCACGAACTCCTGCTGGCGGTCCAAAGCATCCCCTAGCGAAGACAGTACTGAGTTCCCTATCAGGATGCCGTGTCCGTGTTTCGCACACGTTACGTGGGGCGTCGGTGCGAGCCTCGCTGACAAAGAGCCCGGCCCGACCTATCGTGATCACGCAGTCAGTCTCGGGGGAGGCATTGGTGGCTATCGACCTGCTCAATCACAAGTTTGATCGGGCTTTCGACCACATCGACGCGGGCGGTGAGGGCGTCATCGAGCGTGAGGACCTGCTGGGGTTGGGTGCACGACTCCTGGTGGGATTCGGCGAGTCCCCAACCTCGGTCACCGGCAGCAGTCTTGTCGACGGCTTCGACGGGATCTGGTCGGCCCTGTCCGGCGCGCTCGGCCGGGACGCCGACTCCCGGATCTCGCGGGAGGAGTTCCGTTCCGGCATGACGGCGGCGTTCGTCGAGGGCGACCACTACGACACGGTGTTCCGGCCCGCCACGGTGGCCGTGGCCGACCTCTGCGACGACGACGGTGACGGGCTGATCGGGCCCCGCGAGTTCCGTACGCTGCTGAGCGCCTTCGGCACCGCCTATGACGACGTGGACGAGGCGTTCGACCGGCTCGACCGGGCCGCCAGGGGCGCGCTGACCGTGGACGAGCTGATCGTGGCCGCCTGGCAGTACTACGTCAGCGACGATCCGAGCGCCGCGGGCAACTGGCTCTTTGGGCCCCTATGAGTACCGATGTGATCACCTCGGTGCGGACGGCGCTGCGGTCCATGCTCCAGTGGAAACCGCTGGCGCCCGGGCCGCGCAGAGGGGCGCCCGCCGCCGCCACGCTGATGGTGCTCACCGAGCGGGTGCCCGCCATGGCGGCGCCGTGCCGCATGCATCCGGCCGTGTACGCGATCGAGGCGGCGGTCATCGACTGGGCGCGGCGAACGGAGCTCCGCGCCGACCCCGGTGCGGGGTTCCACCGCATGGCGGGCCGCGCGTTCGCCGAGTTCGACGCGGCCGCGGCGGCGCTGTTCGCGCAGTGGCTGACCTGGCTGTTCAATCTCGACGACGAGCTCGACGAGGGGCCGGGCCGGTTGGAGGTCTTCCAGGGCCTGCTGGCGGGCGGGGCGGCCCACCCGCTGGAGGCCGCCTTCGCCGACCTGTGGCGGGTGACCAGTGCCCGGATGAGCGACCTGTGGCGGACCAGGTTCGCGGCCAACCTGCGGCGCCAGCACGACGCCTGCCGCATCGAGGCCGAGAACCGCGCCACCGGCCGCATCCCGACCCTGGAGCAGTATCCGGCGCTCCGCAGGGGGACCGTCGGCCCGTACCTCTACGACCTCGTCGAGCCGTGCCTGCGGGTGGAGGTGCCCGCGTGGGTGCACGGCTGCGAGCCGTGGCAGCAGCTCGTCGACGCCTGCATCGACGTCACCGCCTGGTGCAACGACGTGGCGTCCCTGCCCAAGGAGCGTGGCGACGGGCACAATCTCGTCGTGGTCGTGATGCACCAGCTCGGCCTGGACCAGCCGGAGGCCACGGCCTGGGTGCTCGACCGGATCGCCGAGCGCTGCCAGGACATGCACGAGGCCGCCCGGCTCCTGCCGCTCGACACGCTCACGCCCAAGCTGGCGCGCGATGTGAGCAAGGTGGCGTGCGCCTACCTCGCCGCGCCACGCGCCCACCTCGACTGGCTCCTGGAGTCCACCCGCTACACCTGACGCCGACCGGCGGCGACTCCCGAGGGCTACCGGGCGGGCGTGCTCGCGGCCAGGGTGTCGCCCGCCGGCGTGCGGCGGTACACGACCTGCTTGCCGACGCGCATCCCGACCGTCAGCCCACCGCCGCTGAGCACGCCGAGGTGCTGGCTGACCGCGCCGGGCGTGAGCGCCATGCGCCCGGCCAGCGCCGAGGTCGTGCTGGGCTCGGCCAGCGCGAGCAGGATCCGCGCCCGGCTGCGCCCGATGAGCGCCGCCAGCGCCTCGGGCGCGGGCGGCGGACCCTGCTCCCACAGCGTCCCGACGCCCAGCACCGGATAGACCAGCATCGACTGGTACGGGGCCGACATCACGGCCACCGACGGCCAGTAGAACGCGCTCGGCACCAGCACCAGCCCGTCGCCGTGCAGCCCGCCGTGCGAGCGCCACGGCCGGTTGATGTGCAGCCGCTCCCCCGTCCACACCACCGCCGGATCGAGCCCGGCGAACAGCTCGCGGGCGCCCCCCTGGGCCAGTTGCCGTGACCTGCGCAGCACGTCGCGCTCCAGCAGCCCGTACACGCGGGGCCAGAACTCGGCGAAACACGTCTCCCAGTAGGCCCGCAGTGCGTCGGCCACCCGGGCCACGCCCGCCGCCGGATCGGCCATGAACCGTTCGATCACCGCCGGGTCCGCTCCGCGCACCATGGCCGCCTCGGCGTGGGCCCGCTCCGGCGAGGTGAGCCGTACGCGATCGAGCTCGGCCGCGAAGTCCGGCAGCGGTGTGTCGGGCGGCGGAGTGATGAAGTCCGCCAGATACCCGCTCGGCGGGACCAGGGCCAGCAACTCGGTCATGTCCAGCCCCGCCAGCCGGGGGCGTACACACTTGATCCACGGCAGGTGGATCGACTGCCTGGCCGGGTCCTGCAGCGTACGCAGGCTGGCCACCAGCTCCCACATCGGGGAGAACGCGAACCTGATCCGCGCGACGTCCTCCGGCCGCATCACCCAAGTCACCGGCATACCTTTTAGTGTGCCCTAAATCGTTCGCCCTCACCAAAGGTGCAATATCACTCTTTGTCTGTGACTAGCAGCGTCGTTGAGAAGCCGTCGTTCCTGAAATCCAAGGTGGGCGGGCTGCCCCGGCCGTTCTGGGCCCTGTGGAGCGGCACACTGGTGAACCGCCTGGGCACCATGGTGATGCCGTTCACCGGCGTCTACCTGACGCAGGCCAGAGGCGTGTCGGTGGCGGGCGCGGGGCTCGTGATGGCCGTGTACGGCGCGGGGTCGCTGATCTCGCAGCTGCTCGGCGGGTGGCTGACCGACAGGATCGGACGACGGGCCACACTGTCCGGCGGCATGCTCGCCACCGCGGGCGCGATGCTGGCGCTGGGATACAGCACGTCCCTGGCCGCGATCATCGGCTCGATGTTCGTGCTCGGGCTGGTGATCGACGTCTACCGGCCCGCGTCCAACGCCCTGGTGGCGGACCTGGTCTCGCCGGTGGAGCGGCCCAGGGCGTACGGGCTGCTGTTCTGGGCCATCAACCTCGGCTACGCGGTCGGGATGACGGTGGGCGGGTGGCTGGCCCAGCTCGGGTTCGGCTGGCTGTTCTGGATCGACGCCGTCAGCAGCGTGGTCTTCGCCGTACTGGTCTGGCGAGCGGTCCCCGAGACCCGCGCGCCCGAGAGGACGTCGGCGGGCGGGTTCGGCGTGGTGCTGCGCGACCGGGTGATGGTCGCCTTCACCCTCGTCGTCCTGGGGCAGGCGCTGGTCTACCTGCAGACGGTCACCATGCTGCCGGTCGCGATGGTCAAGCAGGCGGGGCTGTCCACCGGCGAGTTCGGGGCGGCGATGGCGCTGAACGGGGTGCTGATCGTCGTGGTGCAGCCGCTGGTGTCCGACTGGTTCGGCCGTCTGGACGCGGCCAGGACGTTCGCGCTCGGCCTGGCCGTCACGGGGGCCGGATTCGCGCTCACCGCCTTCGTCACCGACGCGGTCTGGCTGGGCGTCACCATCGCCGTCTGGACGGCGGGCGAGATCGTCACGGCCGGCATCGCGGGCACCCTCGTCGCCGCGCTGGCGCCCGCGCACCTGCGGGGGCGGTACTCGGGGCTGTTCGGGTTCGCGTGGTCGGCCGCCGCGGTGCTCGCGCCGCTGGCCGGCGGGGCGCTGCTGGACGTCGGCCCCAAAGCCCTGTGGTTCACGGTGGGCGGCATCGGGCTGCTGTCGGCGGTGGCCATGCTGGCGCTCGGCCCGGCGATCAGGCGGCGCGCCCTCGAACCGGCCCTGTGACAGAACGCACTTTTCATCACTTGGACGATAAAAACGCCGTCGTACTAGGCTGACCATGTGGCCCAACTGCGCATTGCCTTGGCACAGACAAACCCAACCGTAGGCGACCTCTCCGCCAACGCCGACCGGCTGCTCACGTGGACGCGCGACGCCGCCGAGCGCGGCGCGCACCTGGTCGTCTTCACCGAGATGTTCCTCACCGGCTATCCGGTGGAGGACCTGGTGCTGCGTACGTCCTTCGTGGACGCCAGCATCAGGACGCTGGGGGAGGTCGCGGTCCGGCTGCGGGAAGAGGGGCTGGGCGACCTGCCCGTGGTCGTCGGCTACGTCGACCGGACGGGGCTCGCGCCGCGCGCCGGCCAGCCCAAGGGCGCCTCGCTCGACGCCGCCGCCGTGCTCTACCAGGGCGAGGTGGTCATCCGTACGGCCAAGCACCACCTGCCCAACTACGGCGTGTTCGACGAATACCGCTACTTCGTGCGCGGCGACCGGCTGCCGATCTTCCGGCTGCACGGGGTGGACGTGGCGATCGCGGTCTGCGAGGACCTGTGGCAGGAGGGCGGCCCGGTGGCCGTGGTGGGCCAGGCGGGAGCCGGTCTGCTGGTGGTGCCGAACGCCTCGCCGTACGAGAAGGAGAAGGACGACGTACGCCTGGAGCTGTGCGCGCGCAGGGCGCGTGAGGCCGGGTGCGCGCTCGTCTACGTGAACCAGGTCGGCGGGCAGGACGAGCTCGTCTTCGACGGCGACTCGATCGTGGTGGACGCGGCGGGCGAGCTGGTGGCGCGGGCCGGGCAGTTCCGCGAGGAGCTGCTCGTGGTGGACCTGGACCTCCCGGTCTCCACCGCCGAGACCGGGGCGTTCCCGCACGACGTCGGCGACGGCTCCACGATCACCGTGGACCGCCTGGTGCTGTCGTCCGAACCGGCCGAGCCGCGCGAGCCGCTGCCCGCGCCGGTGGCGGAGCGACTCGACCTGCACGCGGAGGTCTACTCGGCGCTGGTGCTCGCGGTACGCGACTACGTGGCCAAGAACGGCTTCCAGTCGGTGATCCTGGGCCTGTCCGGCGGCATCGACTCGGCGCTGACCGCGACCATCGCCTCCGACGCGATCGGGCCCGAGCGGGTGCACGTGGTGCTGATGCCCTCGCGCTACTCCTCGGACCACTCCCTCGGCGACGCCGAGGACCTCGTGCGCAGGCAGGGCGTCAACGCCCAGGTGGTGCCGATCGCCGACATCGTCGACGCCTTCGAGAAGGAGATCAGCCTGTCCGGGCTGGCCGCCGAGAACCTCCAGGCCCGCGTCCGCGGCATGATCCTCATGGGCCTGTCGAACGAGCACGGCCACCTGGTGCTGACGACCGGCAACAAGAGCGAGCTGGCGACCGGCTACTCCACGCTGTACGGCGACTCGGCGGGCGGCTTCGCGCCGATCAAGGACGTACCGAAGACGATGGTGTGGGAGCTGTCCCGCTGGCGCAACGCCCACGGCGACCCGTCGTTCCGCCTCGACGCCGAGCGGCCCATCCCGGAGAACTCGATCACCAAGGAGCCGAGCGCCGAGCTGCGGCCCGGCCAGCGCGACACCGACTCGCTGCCGCCGTACGAGGTGCTGGACCGGCTGCTCGACGACTATGTCGAGAAGGACCTGGGCTCGCAGGAGCTCATCGCGGCCGGCCACGACCCGGAGCTGGTGGCGCGCATCATCCGGCTGGTCGACCTGGCCGAGTACAAGCGCCGCCAGTACCCGCCCGGCCCGAAGATCACCCCGAAGAACTTCGGCCGGGACCGGCGCCTCCCGATCACCAGCCGGTGGCGCGAGACGACCACCTGACGATGTCGACCGGCACCGGCGTCCGCCACCGAAAGCGTCGGTGCCGTCATCTAACCTGAGGCCCTGCGATTGCTTCAGGAGGTTCGGGCGATGACATCCACCGCCGTCCAGCAGCTCGTCGAGATCTGCGACGCCACCGAGCGGCTGATCGCGGAGGTGCGGGACGAGCAGTGGGCCGCCCCCACCCCGTGCACCGAGTGGAACGTCCGCGACCTGGTCAACCACCTCGTCGTCGGCAACCGCCGGTTCACCGGCGTCCTGCGCGGCGCGGTTCCCCCGGGCAGCGGGCCGCGCCCACCGGTCACCGACGTGCTCGGCGACGATCCCTTGGCCGCCTTCCGTGACTCCAGCCGCGACATGCTCGCGACGTTCGAGGAGCCCGGCGTGCTGGACAAGAAGGTCAGCATGCCGATCGGCACCGTCCCCGGCATCGTGGCGCTCCAGCTGCGCATCGTCGAAGGGCTCGTGCACGGCTGGGATCTCGCTCGCGCGACGGGCCAGACCGTGCGGTTCCCGGACGATCTCGTCGAGCAGGCGTTGGCGTTCACCCGCGACAGGCTCGCGGACGTCCCCCCGGACCGGAGCCCGTTCGGGGCCCCGACACCGGTGCCGGACGACGCTCCGGCTCTCGACCGGCTCGCCGCCTTCCTCGGCCGTCCGGTGACCACGGCCACGGACTAGCCCGGCGGGCCGGCGCCACGGACCAGCCCGGCGGGCAGGATGCTCGTCAGGCCGGCGGGCAGGATGCTCGTCAGGCCGTCAGGCGAAGAGCAGGGTCAGGCCGCCGATCGTGTAGCAGATCATCAGGACGAACAGCGGGATCTGCCCCGCCACCGCCCGGTCGGGCCGCAGCAGGCGGACCGACCGGTCATGGGCGGCCACCACGCCCGCCACGTGCCCGATCACGATGGCCAGCACCTGGACGGTGGCGATCGTCGCCGGGCTGACGGCGTTCTGGTCCACCGTGGCGTCGAGGCCGAGCGACAGGATGATCGCGCGCTGACCCTCGATGACGAGCAGTGAGAAGTAGTGCGCGATCAGATAGCCGATCGCGATCGGCACCAGCGAGTGGGCGAAGCGCGGCGCCAGGCCCTTGGTCCCGCCGATCAGCCCGGCCAGCCCCAGGCAGACGCCGTACAACACCGCCACCCCGGCGATGGCGGCCAGCAGGCCCAGCGTGCCCAGCCCGGCCCGGCCCAGGGGCCCGGACTGCAGGGCGTTCACCCAGGCGGGTGCCGAGGAGAAGCCGTCGTAGCCGGTGCCGCCGAGCAGCACGCAGACGGTGGCCACCAGGCCGGGGGCCGGTTCGAGCGCGTCGAGGCCGTCGAACGGGTTGCGCAGCACCAGTCGTCCGTCGGCCCGCCTGCCGAGGGGCGACAGACGGCCGATCAGGGTCGAGTACACCTCGAACGGGTCGCCTCTGGACAGCCACGCGTGGCCGTACACCAGGGTTCCGGCCAACTGCGCCGGGCCGTACAGGACGCAGAAGACCAATAGCGTGGCCGGCGCGGCGGGCTCGGGCGCGACCAGCTCCATCCAGGTGAAGGCGAGCAGGCCGATGGCGGCGGGCCAGTAGCCGAGCCGGAGCGGCAGCGGCCCGCGCGGCCGGTCGGGCAGCAGCCGAAACGGGTTCAGCACCCGCCAGACCGGCCCGAACAGCAGCGAAGCAGGCACCAGGCCCACCCAGAAGAGCACATACACCAGGTACGGCCCGGCGTTCCCGTCGGCGGGGCCGGCCACGAGCCAGCCCAGCGTGTACGCGACGGCCAGCAGCGTGAGCGCCCGCAACGGCCGGGCGGGCAACCGCAACGGGATCACCCGTCCCGCCCGATCGCCCCGGAACCGGGAGTCCGCCCAGAGCAGCCCGAGCGCCAGAAAGGACACCACAAGCGCCGCGAATGCCCCGGCATAGGCGTAGAAAAGCGGAATCGGCAGATCACTACGGCTCCCAACCCCATGCGCGAGCACGCCGCTCACCGGCGCGAACGCCGACGAAGCCACATTCGCCAGCTGAGCCACACCTGTCATCGCACCGCCACCTGGGTAAGCACGAGCTTGCTCCGGTGGGTCTCCACCTCGAACACGCCGCTCAGGTCCGCGGTGAACCGCACGGTCACCGGCACGCCGGGCCGCAGCTCGGCCTCGATGTCGTAGCCGTGCACATGCACCTCGTCAGCGACGTCACTGGTCACCGTGATGCTCACCGGCCGGCCCTTGGCAACCTCCAGCCACCCCGACGGCGGGCTCACCTTGCCCCCGGCGATGGTGATCTCCGCGTTCGGCCGCGCGCTGGGAGATCCCGTGGACACTTCGTGGCTGTTGCCGGGAACGTGGTGGGTCTGCGACAGCGGCCCGCACCCCGCAACCAGCGCGCAGGCCACCACGACCGCTGCCCGCCTCACGCGCGCCACCACACCCACCGCTCGCCCCACAGGCGCCACCACGCCCGCCGCTCGCCTCACGCGGGCACCTCGGCCTGGAGCGGTGTCTCATCCACCGTACGGCGGCGCCGGGGCGCGAGGACGACCACCGCGCACAGCACCCAGAACCCGGTGAGCAGCCCACGACTCCAGCCGGGCCCCAACGGGATCCCCGGGATCAGATAGACCACCCGGTCGAACGCATCCACCCCGGCCAGCAACCCCAGCACGATCGTGAACCAGCCGAAAACCGCCCGCCCCCGCCGCAGCGCCGCGCCGAGACAGAGCCACCAGGCCGCCATGAGCAGCAACGCGAGCGCCGCCAGCAACGTGCTCTCGGCGGCGGCGGCGACCACGTCGAGCGCCAGCCCCACGAACCCGCACAGGCTCCCGGCCACGATCAGCCGCTGCCGGTGCTCACTGCGCGCGGCCACCGCCGGGGCCACCCCGTTGCTCGACGGATCGCCCTTGCGCAGCCGTACGGCCTGACCGGCCCGCCGGCAGAACAGGGCCGCGATCAGTCCGAGCACCACCGAGCCGCCCAGGGCGAGCTGGGTCTCCACCTTGCCGAAGCCACTGGCGCCGAACCAGTCGCAGCCCGCGGGCAGCCGCGCCTGCGCGGCGCTGTAGTCGGCGCACAGGTAGAGCTTGGTGAGCTTCACGGGCTCGGCCAGCCAGCGGCTGGAGCCACCGGACAGTTCGGGCGCCTTGGCCGCGCAGACCGGCAGCGTCGCGGGCGAGGACCTGCTCACGTCGGCCTGCCAGCAGTTGCCGGTCCCCTGGCCGTCCCACCAGACGTCCAAAGCGTTGGGCCGCCGTTCGCCTGTGGGGCTCACCCCGAAGACATTGCCCTCGTAGCGGTTGTAGTTGGACGTGTCGGCCTGCTTGGCCAGGTCGTTCTCGCCCCTGATGAACGCGGGGACGCCGAAGAGCCCGAAGGCCGCGCGGTTGTGGCCCCAGATCTGGTTGTTCCGGAAGACGTTGTAGTTGCCGCCGGCGACCAGGACGCCGGTGCCGGGCGGGGCGCCCGTCTGGGAGCAGACCACGCCCTGCTCGTAGCCGCGCTGCGCCGGCGGCTTGGCGCAGGTGCCGTTGCGCGTGTACTCGTAGTAGTCCTTGTTGTTGTCGTGGATCTTGTTCTGCTCGAACTTGGCGTGGTTCTGCGGCAGGCCGGGGTGGCTGGGCCAGAGGCTGTCCATCGTGGCGCCGACCATGTTGTCGTAGAACTCGTTGTCGTGCACCCACATCGAGTCGCCCGCGGTGCCCGAGTAGCCGAGCGCGTTGTCGTGGCTCTTGCACCGGCGGATCTCGATGGCGTAGCGCGGGACCTCGTGCCCTCGGCCGTCGTTGATGTTGGACGCGCTGCCGGGATAGAGGCCGCCGTCGCCGTTGCCGTACGCCTCGCAGTCGGTGTAGAGGCCGTGGTCGCTGGCGAAGGTCAGGAAGCCGTACTCGTCGTTCCAGCGGGTGAGCACCTGGTCGATGACGAAGCCGTCGGTCTCCAGGATGTACAGGGAGTTGAACGTCGTGCGCTGGGCGGTGAGGTTCCTGAAGTAGATGCCGTCGGTGCGGTCGGCGCGGATGGCGTTCAGCTTGCGGTACTGGGCGTCGACGATCACGTCGAGAGGAGACGCTCCGGTGCCCTCGATCTGGAGGTTCTTCTTGCCGAGGATGGCGACCAGGTTCTGGTTGTGCGGGCAGCGTTGCTGCTGTTCGAAGGAGAGGATCTGGTAGCCCCAGGTGGACCAGCGGGCCGGGAGGTGGGCGCAGTCGCCGGTCGGGGCGGCCTGGCTGGGCTCTTCCTGGTAGAGGCCGGGGAGCAGGGCGATGGTCATGCCCGGCCGGTCGACCTTGTCGACGGCCTCCTGCAGATCCCTCACCCCTTTTTGCTGACATTTCGCGAAAAGGGAGAGGTTGCGCTGCTTGAGAGGGTCCGGGAAGGCTGCGATTCTTCGGGCGAAGTCGTCCGCGTCTGTTTTGCAGACCAGCAGATCGGGCTCCGCCCCGCGTAAGACGGGTAAGCTGCCCGAACCGTCGGGCAGCGTGATCGGACGCTCCTCGTGCGCCAGCGCGGGGGCGGCGAGCAGGAGCAGCAGGGACGAGCTCAGGGCGACGACGGCGGCGAACCTGCGCATGGGGGGCATGGCCGCGAGGCTAGAACACCACTCATGTTCTGCCTAGGGTCAAGATCGAAATGGCCGGGAGAATCTCCCGGCCATCCGCGTCTCAGCCTTGCGGCCCTATCCCGGTCATGGCCGCGTCGACGATCCGTTCGGCCAGGTCGGCGGGCAGATCGCCGGCGGGTGCCCACTTGGTGTTGTGCATCATGGTCCCGGACAGCATCGCCATCGCCAGGTCGATGTCGAGGTCCGGCCGCAGCTCCCCCGAGGCGACGCCCCGCTCCAGCGTGCTGCGCATGGCCTGCTTGCGCGGCTCGACGGCGCGCTTCATGAAGCGCTCCATCAGCCGCGGGTAGCGGTCGGCATCACTCATCGCGATGTTCATCACGCACCGGGAGCGGGACTGGCCCGCCTCGGTGCGCATCACGTCGAGCAGGACGATCAGGTCGTCGCGCACCGACTCTCCGGCCAGCGGCGGCAGCGGCGCCTTGAGCGTGGCCAGCGCGTCGACGACCAGGTCCTCCTTGTTGGACCAGCGCCGGTAGATGGTCGTCTTGCCGACGCCCGCCTTCGACGCGATCGCCTCGATGGTCAGCTCCGACACGCCCATGCCCTCGGCGATCAGGTCGAGCGTCGCCTCGATGATCGCCTTCTCGGCTTTTTCGCTGCGCGGACGGCCCGCCGGACGGGCCGTCGTGGATTCCTGGATGGTCATCGCGGACTCACACTACCGCTGGTTCTTTCTTTTCCGCCTGCTGCACCGGGCGTACCTTGCCCGGCATCCACTTCAGCACCACCAGCACGCCCAGCAGCGCGATCACCGCGGAGACCAGGGCCGTGATGTGCATGCCGTGGAGGAAGGCGTCGTAAGCGGGCTGGAGCAGCGCCTGCCCCCGCTCGCCGAGCGCGTGCGCGGCGCCGACCGTCGCCATGATCGACTCACCGGCGGCGTGCTGGGCGCCGGCCGGGAGACCGGACAGAGCGGGCGCGATCTCGCCCCGGTAGCTGGAGGACAGCACCGAGCCGAGCACGGCCACGCCGAGCGCGCCGGCGATCTGGCGGACGGTGTTGCTCATGGCCGAGCCGACACCGGCCTTCTCCCTGGGCAGCGCCTCCATGATGGCGGTGGTCGCCGGCGGCATGATGTTGGCCATCGCCGCACCCTGCACGAAGAAGATGATCTCGATCATGATGATCGGCGTGCTCTGGTCCAGGAAGGCATAGCTGGTGAGCGCCGCGGTGACCACCAGCATGCTGACGGCGGAGGAGACCTTGGCCCCGAACCGCTGGTTCACCCGCTGGCTGAGCGGCGCGAAGATGAGCTGCGCCGCGGCGAACGGGATCATCAGCGCGCCTGCCTGGATCGGGCTGAAGCCCAGCACGATCTGCATGTAGAAGGTCAGGAAGAACATCCCGCCCATCATCGCGAAGAAGACGATGCCCATCATGCCGATGGCGGAGGAGAACCGGACGTTGCCGAAGTTACGCACGTCGAAGGCGGGGTGGTCGGTACGCCGCTCCCACCAGACGAAGGCCGCCAGCACCGCCACACCGAACAGCGTGGGCACGAGCACCTCGGCGGAGGCCACGGTGGCCAGCTCGCCGCCGCGGATGATGCCGTAGACGATGGAGACCAGGCCGATGATGGACAGCAGCACGCCGATCGGGTCGAGCTTCGACGGCTTGGGGTCACGCGACTCCGGCACGATCGTGCCGATGAGGATCATGCTGACGATCACGATCGGCACGTTGACCAGGAAGACCGAGCCCCACCAGAAGTGCTCGATCAGCAGACCTCCGGTGATCGGGCCGATCGCCACCGCCAAGCCCACGCCACCGGCCCAGACGCCGATGGCCTTGCCACGCTCACTCGGCGGGAAGACGTTGGAGATGATGGCCAAGGTCGCGGGCATGATGGCCGCGCCGCCGATGCCCATCGCCGCCCTGGCCAGGATCAGCTGCATCGGATCTTGGGCGTAGGCACTGGCCAGCGAGGCCAGGCCGAACATCAACATGCCGATGAACAGCATTCGCTTGCGGCCCGTGCGGTCACCGATCACACCGAAGGTGAACAGCAACCCGGCGAACACCAGCGTGTAGGAGTTGATCGCCCACTCCAGCTCGCTCTGCGTCGCGCCCAGACCCAGATTGGGGTCGGCGATGGTCTTCATCGCCACGTTGAGGATCGTGTTGTCGAGCACGACCGCCAGCAGGCTGAACACCAGCACGCCGAGGATGCCCCAGCGGCGTGGATGCCCTGTGTTCGCTTCCATGAAAGCACCTTAATTTCGATACGGACGAGTTTCGCAACGCTACCGTATCGCAAGCTTATTCCGATACGCAACGGTTTCGTTTCGTAAAGGTTAACTCGTGGCGACGACTGTCTCCGTCGGCGCGACCGGCGCGTCGTCAGCCACCGCCGGCTGTGGCCGCCGCCGCCAGAACGGCAGCGCGACCAGGACCATCACCACGCCCGCGAGCCCGGCCACCACGAACGCCCAGGCGGGCCCGTGCGCGTCGATGATCGCCCCGGCGATCGGCGCGGAGATCGCGCCGCCGACCAGCAGGGCGGTGCCGTGGAAGCCCATCGCCTCACCCCTGGCGCCGGCGGGCACCCAGCGGCTGACAGTGTCGACGGTGGAGGACAGTGAGGGGGCGCAGAGCACCCCGGCGGGCAGCAGGGCCAGCATGAGCCACCGCCAGTCGCCACCGGCCAGCGAGGCCAGCGTGGTCAGCAGGCCCATGCCCGCGATGAGGGCCAGGGGCGAGAAGCCGCGCGACAGCCCACCGTACACGAAGCCGCCCAGCAGCGAGTAAACGCACCAGATGCCGACCGCGACCCCGATCCACGCGGTCTGCCCGGTGTGCTCCATGGTGCCGACCAGGGCGAGCTCGGTCGCGGTGAGCACGAACGTGGCCGAGGCCACCGTGCCCAGCAGCGCGACGAAGGCGGGCGTGAGCCACCGCCGCCGCGGCACTTTCGCCGCAGGCGCCCGCAACTCCTCGGCCGACCGGGTCGGCGGATTGAGCACGACCAGCGCCACACCCGAGCCGGTCAGGCCGACCGCGATGATCGTCAGTGTCGGCCCGCTGCCGAGCGTCGTCATCCCGGCCACGGCCAGCGCCGGGCCGACCATGTAGGAGAGCTCGACCAGCATCGAGTCGAGCGAGAAGCCGGCCCTGCGGTGCTCGACGGGCACGATGGCCGCCAGGCACTGCCTGATCACGCTGAACACCGGCAGCGCCAGCAGCCCCGCCACCACCGCCGCCACGACCAGCGCCGCGTAGGGCAGCGCCCACGCGCTCGCCCAGAACGCGGCCTGCGCGCAGGTGGTGACGGTCAGGACCGGCCGCAGACCGTGCTTGTCGACGAACCGGCCGGTCAGCGGCGACCCGATGGCCATGCCGACCGTGCTGGCCATGGTGACCAGCCCCGCCCTTCCGAAGCCGAGCTCCAGGCCGTTGACGACGTGCAACGTCAACGCCATCCCCGTCGCGGTGGTCGGGATGCGGGCGATCAGGCCCACCAGGAGTAACGTCCGCACGCCGGGGAGCCGGAACAGCTGTTTGTAAGGGTCGAGTGCCATGTTTATTGCTTACCTCCAGATCCATTGTGGCAAGCGGCACCGACAGTTCCGCCACCGGTTTGCCGCGCGTGCCATCATCGGAGGAGTCCGGGTACGCCACTGGGGCGACTCGAGACTTCACCGGAGGGTTTGTCATGTCCTCTTCCACCACGCTGTACGGCGGTGCCGCCGGGCGCAGGGTCACCGTCCGCGACCTGATCGCGGCCAAGGAGCGCGGAGAGCGGTGGCCCATGATCACCGCCTACGACGCGATGACCGCCCGGGTGTTCGACCAGGCGGGCATCCCGGTCCTGCTGGTCGGCGACTCGGCGGCCATGGTCGTCTACGGCTACGATTCCACGCTGCCCGTCACGGTCGACGACCTGCTGCCGCTGACGGCCGCCGTCGTCCGCGGGTCCGCGCGCGCCCTCGTGGTCGCCGACCTGCCGTTCGGCTCCTACCAGGGCTCACCCCAGCAGGCACTGGAGTCGGCGGCGCGCTTCATGAAGGAGGCGGGCGCGCACGCGGTCAAGCTGGAGGGCGGCCGCCGCGTCCTGCCGCAGGTCGAGCTGCTGGTCTCGGCGGGCATCCCGGTCATGGCCCACCTCGGCCTCACCCCGCAGTCGGTGAACGTCCTCGGCGGCTACCGCGTCCAGGGCCGCGGGCAGTCGGGCGACGAGCTCATGTCGGACGCCAAGGACCTCGAACGGGCGGGGGCCTTCTCGGTGGTGCTCGAATGCGTGCCCGCCGAGCTGGCCGAACGGGTGACCGCCTCGATCGCCATCCCGACGATCGGCATCGGAGCGGGCCCGGCCACGGACGCGCAGGTGCTGGTCTGGCAGGACCTCATGGGGCTCACCCAGCGCCCGGCCAGGTTCGTCAAGCAGTACGCGGATCTGGCCACGGAGATGGACCGCGCCGTGCGCGCCTACGCGGCAGACGTGGTCTCGGGGGCCTTCCCGGAAGCCGGCCACACGTATGAATGAGTATGGACACATCCCGACATATGGTGAAAACTTTATCAACAGCTTATAGTCGGGCCGACTGAGGTGCGTCATGCCTTTCGTGGGACGAGAGCGCGAACTCCGGCAACTGGCAGACACACTGAGCCGCCCTCCTCTCGTGCTCCTGATCGAGGGCGAGGCGGGTGTCGGCAAGACCCGGCTGCTGCATGAGCTCACCGGCCACCCGATGCTCGTCGGGAGCTGCCATCCCATGCGGTTCCCGTACGGGCCGGTCGTGGAGGCGTTGCGTGACGTCCGCCCCATGCGCGACCTCAACCCGATCACCGGGGCGTTACGCCCGTTCCTGCCGGAGTGCGGCCACCTGCTGCCGCCCACCCCTCCCCCGCTCCAGGACGCGATGGTGGAGCGGCACCGGCTGTTCAGGGCGGTGCTGTCGCTCCTGGGCTCGCTGCGGCCGATCACGCTGGCGGTCGAGGACGTGCACTGGGTCGATCCGGGCACCAGGGAGCTGCTGGCGTTCCTGGCGCGCTGTCTTCCGGACGGGGTCAACCTGGTCGTCACGTACCGCGCGGAGGACCTGAGCCATCCCGTGACCGAGCTGCTCGGGCACCTGCCACCGCGCATCGACCACGCCGAGATCGCGCTCGGCCCGCTCACCGCCGAGGAGACCGCGCTCCTGGTCAAGCACCTGCTGCCGGGCTCGGCCGACCTGTGGCCGCTCACCGGGGGCGTGCCGCGCGCCGTCGAGGAGCTGACCCGCATGCTGGCCGACGGCCAGGAGCCGGGCACGCCGCCCGCGCTGCGCGACGCCGTGCTGGTGAAGCTGGCCGCGCTGCCGCGCGCGGCGCGCCACATCGTGCAGGCGGCCTCCCAGGTCGAGCATCCGGTGTGCGAGGACGTGCTGACGGGCGTCGCGGGCGTACCTCCCGAGCAGGGCGAACGCGGGCTCTCCGAGGCGGTGCGGTGCGGCCTGCTGCGCGAGTGGACACCCGGCAGGTACGGCCTGCGCCAGCCGCTGACCAGGCAGGCCGTCTCCGAGACGATCACCCCGGCGGCAGGTCGCCGGCTACGCCGCAGGATCGCCGGCCCGGCCGAACCCCAGGGCACGCTGTCGCCTCGGGAGGAGGAGGTGGCCAGGCTGGCCGCCGACGGCCTCACCAACAAGGAGATCGCCGAGAGCCTGTTCCTGTCGCCGCGCACGGTCGAGGTGCACATCGCCAACGCGCTGCGCAAGCTGGGTCTCACCTCGCGCAGGCAGCTCAGCATCGGGACGACCTAAATCACCCTACGTAGTCGCATTACGTGTGCTCCACGTATGGCCGCGAGCCCGATTCTGTCTCATGTTTCAGTGATCCCCGTCCAATACCCCAGGAAGGGCTCACACCTGTCATGCGACCACGCACCCTGATGCTCGCATCACTCGTCGGCGCGCTGGCTCTGTCGGCCGCGCCCCTCCCCGTCTCGGCCGCGGCGCCGGAGACCAGCACGTACATCGTCCAGCTCAACCCCAACATCCGCGCCGCCACGAGCGCCGCCGAGGAACAGGTCAGCAAGTACGGCGGCCACCTGATCGGCGTCTACGAGTCCGCCTTCAAGGGCTACACCGCCACCCTGACCGCGGAGGCGGCCGAGAAGCTCAGGCAGACCCCGAACGTGCTCACCGTCGAGCCGGACGCCGTCGTCACGGCGTTCGCGCAGACGGTCCCGACGGGCGTCAGGCGGATCTTCGGCCCGTCCAACCCGAACCTGGACATCGACGGCGTGGACGACGTGCAGATCAACACGGACGTGGCCGTCGTGGACACCGGGGTGGACAACACCCATCCCGACCTGAACGTGGTGGCCCGCGCCAACTGCGTGACCGGCGTCTGCGTCAACAACTCGGGCACCGACGACAACGGCCACGGCTCGCACGTCGCGGGCATCATCGGCGCGCGTGACAACACGATCGGCTCCGTCGGCGTGGCCCCGGCCGCCCGCATCCACGGCGTGAAGGTGCTCAACTCGGCCGGCTCGGGCACCCTGGCGGGCATCGCCGCCGGACTCAACTGGGTCGTGGCCCGTGCCTCCACCATCGAGGTCATCAACCTGAGCCTCGGCTGCAACGGATGTACGAGCAGTGCGATCAGCACCGCGATCACGAACGCCACCAACGCCGGCATCGTGGTCGTCGTCGCGGCGGGCAACAACCACTCGAACGCCTCGACGTTCTTCCCGGCCAACCACCCTGACGTGGTCACCGTCTCGGCGCTGACCGACAACGACGGGCTGGCGGGCGGCCTCGGCGGCAGCACGCTGTCGTGCCGCAGCGAGACCGACGCGGACGACACCTCGGCGTTCTACTCGAACTTCGGCTCGACGATCGAGATCACCGCACCCGGCACCTGCATCTACTCGACGTGGATGGGCGGCGGCTACAACACGATCAGCGGCACCTCGATGGCCAGTCCGCACGTGGCGGGCGCGGCGGGCATCCTCACCGCGGGCACCCGCAAGCCGACGACCCGAGCCGGGGCGCTGGCCGTACGGACCAAGCTGATCTCCACCGGCAACTCCGGCTGGACCGACGACTCGGGCGACGGCGTCAAGGAGCCGCTGCTCGACGTACACGACGCGACGCAGTACTAAGCCCTATGTCCGGGTGCCCGGCGTGCCGGGCATCCGGACCGGCCTGTCAGGCCAGCGTGGCGGGGTCGGTGTTCGAGCCGCACACCACCACCGCGACCCGCTCGCCGTCCGCCGGGACGTACGCCCCCGACAGCAGCGCGGCGTACGCGGCCGCGCCCGCGTGTTCGGTGACCATTCGGTGCTCCGTCCAGAGGGCGCGGCGGGCGGCGACGATCGCGTCGTCGGCCACCAGCACGCTCTGGACGTCCGCCCGGGAGAGGATGTCGTAGGCGATGCCGCCGAGCCGGCTGGCACCCAGCGCGTCCGCTCCCACGCCGCTCACCCGCACCGGCACCGGGTGGCCCGCCCGCAGCGCCTCATGCAGGGTCGGGCACAGCAGGGGTTCGACGGCGACGATCCGCGGCCCGTTCCCGCCGGCGGTTCCGGCGCCCACCGTGATGCCCGCGGCGAACCCGCCGCCGCCGACGGCCACCACCACCGTGTCCACGCCTCCGGTCTGCGCCATCAGCTCCAGCCCCGTGGTCCCCTGTCCCGCCACGACCTCCGGCTGGTCATAGGCGTGCACCTGAAGCGCTCCGGTCTCCGCCGCCCGCTTGCCCGCCGCCTCGGCCGCCTCCGCGTAGATGGCCCCGACCTGGTTGACCTCCGCGCCCAGTGTCCGCAGCCCCGCCACCTTCACCGGGCTGCTCACCTCCGGTACGAAGATCTCCGCCCGGACGCCCAGCGCCTTCGCGGCGTAGGCGACGGCGAGTCCGTGGTTGCCGCCACTGGCCGCGATCACCCCGCTCGGCGGCAGCGCACCGGCCGCCAGGATGCGGTTGAACGCCCCCCGCACCTTGAACGACCCTGAGTGCTGCAGCTGCTCCAGCTTGAGGAACAGCCCGGGAGAGACCTCGAGCACCGGCGTACGCAGCACGTGCCCGCCGATCCGCTCGGCCGCGCTCGCCACGTCATCGTAGGTCACCGTAATCGTAGGCATTTAGGAAGTTTCCTAAATGCCTAATCACTCTGTCAACGCCTGCGAGATGTCCGCCCACAGGTCCTCGGGGTGCTCGATGCCCACGGCGATGCGTACGGTGCCCTCGCCGATCCCATGCCTGGCCAGTTCGTCGGCACTGAGCGCGCGGTGCGACGTGGACGCCGGGTGCAGGACGAGGGTCTCGACACCGCCCAGCGAGGGAGCCAGCAGCGCCAGCCGGATCGAGCTCATGAACTTCTCCCCCGCGGCGCGGCCACCGGCCAGGTCGAAGGAGAACACGCCGCCGAAGTCGGGCAGGAGCTTGGCCGCGAGCTCGTACGAGGGATGCGACGGCAGCCCCGGCCAGTGCACGGCGGCGACCGCCGGATGCTCGGCGAGCCGGGTGGCGAGCAGCCGGGCGTTGGCGCAGTGGCGTTCCATGCGTAGCGCCAGCGTCTGGATTCCGCGCAGCGTGAGCCAGGCGGCGAACGGGTCCGCGGAGGCGCCCAGCTCGATCGCGAAGTGCCACGCCTTCTTGTACAGCTCGTCGTCGGCGAAGACCGCCATGCCGCCCACCACATCCGTGTGCCCGGACAGGTACTTGGTCGTGGAGTGGACGACGATGTCGGCGCCGTGTTCGAGGGGGCGGCACAGCATGGGCGTGGCGAAGGTGTTGTCCACGACCGACACGAGGCCGAGCTCCCGGGCGACGGCGCACATTCCGGGCAGGTCGGCGACCTGGGCGATCGGGTTGGCGATGGTCTCCAGGTAGACCAGCTTGGTCTCGGGGCGTACGGCGGCGCGCAGGGCCTCGGGGTCGTCCTCGGGCACGTAGCTGACCTCGATGCCGAACCTGCCGACCAGGTCGTTGATCATCGCGGCCGTGCCGCCGTACAGGGCCTTCTGGGCGATCAGGTGGTCGCCCGGCTTGAGCAGGCCGAGCAGGACGGTGTTGATGGCGCCCATGCCGGAGCCGGTGGCCAGGGCGGCGACCCCGCCTTCGAGGCCGGAGACGGCCATTTCCAGCGAGCGGACGGTGGGGTTGGTGTAGCGCCCGTACACGAACGGGCCGTCGGGGCGGCCCATCGCGTCGGCCATCACCGCCGGGTCGTCGAAGACGAAGCCGGAGGTCTGGTAGATGGGCATGGTGATCGGACGGCTGCCCTCGATGGACGGCTGGGGCAGATGCACGGCTCGGGTCTCGGGGTGCAGTTCGCTCATGTCCCTCAGGATGTACCGAGAGCTGGCTCATTGTCAGATCCAATGGTGGAGAATTGGTCCATGAATGGGGCCAATCTCGATGATCTCGTTGACCTGCTGGGCCGCTGGGCGTCCGGACGCGGGCCCCTCTACCTGCTGCTCACCGGCCGCCTGCGGGCGCTCATCGACGACGGCGTGCTGCCGCCCGGTGAGCAGTTGCCGCCCGACCGGGTGCTGGCCGGCCGGCTGGCGGTCGGCCGGGGCACCGTGGTCGCCGCCTACGACCTGCTCCAGCAGGAGGGCCGGGTGGTGCGCCGCCAGGGCAGCGGCACCCGCGTCGCGCACTGCGACCTGCCTTCCACCCGTTCCACGGACGGCGTCGTCGCGAACCCGCTGCTCATGCACATCCTCAATCCCCCGGACGGCGTCCAACTGCTGACCTGCGCCGCCCCCGACCTCCCGCCGTACGAGCTGGTCGAGGCGTACCAGGAGGCGGCCACCCGCCTCGTCGGCCTGCGCGACCTGGGCTACCAGCCGGCCGGGAGCCCCGTCCTGCGCGAGGCCGTCGCCGCCTACTACCGCGAACGCGGCGTGCCCACCACCGCCGCGGAGATCCTGGTGACGAACGGCGCCCAGCAGGCGCTGACGCTGCTGGCCGGGCTGCTGGTGGCGCCGGGCGACACCGTGCTGACGGAGTCGCCGACGTACCCGGGCGCGGTGGAGGTGTTCAGGCACGCCGCCGCGGCCGTCCGGCCGGTGCAGCTGGACCCGGTCCCGGCCGAGGCGATGCGTGAACGGCCGGCCCTCGTGTACGCCGTGCCGACCGCCAGCAACCCGAGCGGCTCGATCATGGAAGCGGCCGATCGGCGGCGCCTGGCCGAGCTCGCCGCCGAGCACGACGTGCCGGTGATCGACGACGAGGTCTGCGCCGAGCTCTGCTTCTCGGGCGTGACCCCGCCGCCGCTGGCCGCCTACCGCTCCGCCGAACAGGTGATCACGATCGCCTCGCTGAGCAAGCTGGTCTGGGGCGGGCTGCGGGTGGGCTGGATCCGGGCGGCCGCGCCGCTGGTGTCGCGGCTGGCCCGGCTGCGGGCCGTACACGATCTGGGGGGTGAGGTCCTCGGGCAGCTCGCCGCCGCGACGCTGCTCGGGCGGCTCGACGAGATCAGGCGGGCGCGCGTACGGACGCTGCGGGCGCGTCACGACCACCTCTGCGCCGAGCTGCGCGAACACCTGCCCACGTGGGAGTTCGAACCCGCACTCGGCGGCCAGACGATCTGGGTACGGCTGCCACGCGGCGAGGCCGACTCGTTCGCCCAGGTGGCGCTCAGACACGGCGTCGCGGTGCCGCCGGGGCGCTCGTTCGACCCGCTCGGCGGGCACGCCGAGTACATGCGGCTGCACTTCCTGTTCCCCGAGGAGGAGCTGTCGCAGGCGGTCGCCGCTCTGGCGCGGGCCTGGCGTTCCTATGACGGCGTCCGCGAGCCCTCCGCCCGCCACACGCTGATCGTCTGAGTCCGCCATCAGCTGACAACGGGGTGACCGGGCCGCCGCCTGCGGGAAAGTAGACGTATGAACGTGACGTTCGTGCTCGTGCACAGCCCGTCAGTGGGGCCTTCGACCTGGACGCCGGTGGCCCGGGCCCTGGAGCGCCGGGGATACGCCGCCGTGGTGCCCGACCTGACCGAGGTGGCGCGGCGCGGCTCGCCGTACTGGCCGCGGGTGGTGGAGGCGGTGCGCGCGGCGGCGCCCGAGACGCCGATCGTGCTGGTCCCGCACAGCAACGCGGGCCTCTTCGTGCCGGTGATCAAGGAGGGGCTGGGCGATCGGGTGGTGTCGTGCGTGTTCGCCGACGCGCATCTGCCGCCCCGTGACGGGCTGGTGCGGGCGGCGCAGGAGGAGTTCCTGCCGTTCCTGCGTGATCTGGCGGACGCGGACGGCGTGCTGCCGCGCTGGACCGACTGGTGGAGCGACGACGACGTGGCCGCCCTGCTGCCCGACCCGCGGGTCCGGGCCGTGGTGGTCGAGGAGCAGCCGCGCCTGCCGCTCGGCTACTACACCGACCCCATTCCCGTCCCCGCCGGTTGGGATGAGGTCAGGTGCGCCTACCTCTGGTACGGCCCGCCCTACGACAAGATCGCCGAAGCGGCGCAGGGGCGGGGCTGGCCCGTGCTGCGGACCCAAGGCGAGCATCTTCAGCAGGTCGTCGATCCCGAGGGGGTGACCGACGCGCTGCTGAAGCTCTCCCGGAAGTCGTGAATTCTTCACTGGGGCCCATCCTCATATCCCGAAATAGTCGTAGGCATGACAGCGATTCGGGTGGAAGAGCTCAGGAAGAGCTACGGGGACTTCGCGGCGGTGAAGGGCATCTCGTTCGAGGTGGCCGACGGGGAGATCTTCGCGCTCCTGGGCAGGAACGGCGCGGGCAAGACCACGACGATCGAGCTGCTGGCCGGGTTCCAGCAGCCGGACGGGGGCGCCTGCCGGGTGCTCGGCCTCGACCCGGCCCGGGACCGGGCGGCCGTCAGGCGGCGCACCGGCATCATGCTGCAGGAGGCCGGGTTCTTCCAGGACCTGACGGTGGCGCGGACCGTCGACACCTGGCGTGACTTCACCGCCGCGCCACGGCCCCGCGACGAGGCGCTGGAGCTGGCGGGCCTGCTGCCGAAGGCGGGCACCCGGGTGCGCCAGCTCTCCGGCGGCGAGAAGCGGCGGCTCGACCTGGCGCTGGCCCTGCTGGGCCGTCCCGACGTCCTGTTCCTGGACGAGCCGACCACCGGGATGGATCCCGAGGCCCGCAGGAACACCTGGGACGTCGTACGCGAGCTGGCCGGGCAGGGCACCACGATCCTGCTGACCACCCACTACCTGGACGAGGCGCAGCGGCTGGCCGGCTCGATGGCCGTCATGGACGAAGGCGAGATCGTCGCGTCCGGCGGGATGGCGGAGACGCTCGCCGCGCGGAGCGGGCGGGTGGCGTTCCGGCTGCCTCCGGGGACCTCACCGGCTGACCTGCCGCTCCCGGTGACCCTGGACGGCGAGACGGCCGTGTGCCGGGCGGCCGACCCCGACCTGGCCGCGCAGACGCTGCTGAGCTGGGCCGCCGAACGCGGCCTGCGGCTGGCGGGCCTGGAGGTCCGCACCGCCACCCTCGAAGACCTCTTCCTCGACCTGTCCGGGAGCCACCGATGAGCTACGCCGCCACCTACCGGCTCGGTACCAGCCTGTTCTGGCGGGACCGGGCGATGCTGTTCGCCTCGGTGATCACGCCCGTGGGGCTGAGCGTCGGCCTGCCGGTGCTCATGCGGCACGTGACGGCCGACGGGGTGGCCGACGCCACCCAGCTGTCCCAGGGCACGACCTCGATCCTGCTGTCGATCACCGCGTTCATGAACGTCGCCGTGGCGCTGACGACCCGCCGCGACCAGCTGGTGCTCAAGCGGCTGCGCGCCACCGGCCTGACCGACGGGCAGATCCTCGCCGGCCAGATCGCCAGCACCGCCACGCAGACCATGATCCTGATCGCGGTGTGCACGGTGGCGGTGCGCCTGCTCGCCGATGTGCCGTTCCCGGCGAACCCGCTGGTCTTCGCGGGCGCCGTCGTCGCGGGCTCCGTCGTCCTGGCCACGCTCGGCGTCGCCTACACCGCCGTGATCCCGCGCACCGAACTGGCGGCCGCCGCCACGATGCCCGTCTTCCTGCTGGCGGCGATCGCCACCGGCGTGATGGGTCCGATCCGCGACGTCCTGCCCGCCTGGGTGGGCTCCGCACTCGACCTGCTGCCCACCTCCGCCGTGGTGCACGCCATCAGGACCGGCGAGGCGGCGCTGCCCGCGCTGAACCTGGCCGTGTGGGCGGTGGTCGGCGTCGTGGCGATCCGGCTCTGGTTCCGGTGGGAACCCCGGCGGTCATAATGGGCCGGTCATCAACTACCACTGGCTGAAGCTGGTGGTTTGCTCTCACGGTCCCGTCTGGCTGAAGGGAGGCCGGTAGCGTGTGGCTGGTTGACAGCAGCCCAGCCCGCAATGCCGCGTGTGGCGATGTTGCGGGCCGCGATGTGGTCGGCGTGCCCAGCGAGGCCGCACCGGGTGCAGACGAACCGGCCCCGTGCCGGCCGGTTCGCCCTGGATACATACCCGCACTCCGGACACGCCTGCGACGTATAGGCCGGGTCGACCAGCACGAAGGCGACTCCGGCGCGGGCGGCTTTGTAGCGGGTGAAGGTGATCTGCTGGGCGAACGCCCAGTTGTGCAGGGTGCGTCGCTGGAGCCGGTGAGCCCTGACCCGGCCGCGGATGCCTTGGAGGTCTTCCAGGGCGATCCCGCGGCCGGTGCGTTCGACTTCACGCACCACATATGTCGAGATTTGGTGGTTGAGGTCGATCATCATCCGGTGCTCACGCCCGGCAAGGCGGCGCAACACCCGCCGCGCCGCCGGGGTGCCCTTCTTCTGCAGCCGCCGGCGTTGCCGGTGCCGCCGCTCCCGCAGCGTACGCACGTGGCCGTTGCCGCCGATCGGCCCGGACAGCGCCGGGCCGGGCAGCACCACCCCGTCGCAGGTGACCGCCAGGTTCGCCACCCCTTGATCCACCCCGAGAAAGCCGCCGACCGGCTCACGCACCACCGGCTTGGGCAAGGTGAGGGCGACCTGCAGCAGCCACACCCCGCGCCGACAGACCAGATCAGCCTCCCCCACCGGCAGCACGTCTACAGCTTTGAGATCTTCCGGCCGACCGACGTAGGGGACGGTGACGCGGCCGGTCGGGGTCCACAGCGACACGGTGCGGGCGTCACGATTGAAGCTCATCAGCCGGGCGTCGTAGGGGACGGCGCCATGCGGGCGGAAGATGTGGGCACGTTTCTTGCTGGCGCGCCGGTTGGCATACGCGCCGGCGACCCGGGCGATCGCCCGCACAGCCGCCTGCGCGCCCAGCCCCGCCACCTGCCCGCGCACCTCGTAATAGGCCAGCCGATGCAACTCCACCACAGCGAAGGTCCGGTGCTGCCAGGCCAGCCGGGACACGACGGTGGCCGCCTGATTGCACACCAGCACCGCCGCGGCCAGCGCGTCGGCCTGGGCCGGTGTCGGCGTGAGCCGCAGTTGCACGACCGTGGCCAGGCCGTGCCGTTTGGTGGCGGAGCGGCGGATCGCCATCACGCACCTCCTGTCACAGCGCCATCACTCACCGCACACATTACCTAACGTGACCGAGACTTTCCATACTGTTTTCGAAAGGAGTGGCGCCGCTTCCTCCCGGCCTGAAGGACCAGGTCTCCGCGCCACCATTCACATGAACTCCTCCTCCGCACAGCGGCTCGCCCGTGTCCTGATCACGACCGTCTCGGTCGCGTACTCGCTCATCGGGCTCATCTACTTCACCAGCGGCCCGCGGAACGGGTTCGTGGCGAGCGCGGCCGTGATCGGCGTCGTCGTCACCCATTACCTGAACATGCGGGCGGGCCTGCGCGGCGAGCGTCCGCCACTCTTCCCGCTCACGATGGTGCTGCAGGCGGTCGCCACGTACGTGCCCGACTACCTGCTGCCGTCAGGCTGGTCGGCCGTGTCGGCGCCGATGCTGGCCGGGAGCCTGCTGGTCTTCCTGCCGCTGCGCTGGAGCGGTCCGCTGGTCGGCGCGATTACGCTGTGGAACGGCGGCTCGATCTTCGCCTGGTCCGCCAATCCGGTTCTGGCCCTCTTCTACGGCCTCTCCGTAGCCACCACCGGCGCGATGATCTACGCCATGGTCCGGTTCGTCCGCGTGACGGTGGACCTCTCACACGCCAGGGCGGAGCTCGCCGAGGCCGCCGTACTCAAGGAACGCCTGCGCATCTCCCGCGACCTGCACGACGGGCTCGGCCGCAGCCTGACGGCGATCGCCCTCAAGGGCGATCTGGCCGGCCGCCTGATGGACCGCGACCCCGCCGCGGCGCGCGGCGAGGTGGGCGAGCTGGTGCAGGTGGCCAGGGAGGCGGCGCAGGACGTACGGCAGGTGGCGCGGGGGTATCGGGAGTTGTCGCTGGTGAGCGAGGTGGATCGAGCGGTGGCGCTGCTGGAGACCTCGGGGGTCGGTTGCCAGGCGCACCTGGTCGACGCCGCGCTGTCGAGGCAGTCGGAGGCGGCGTTGGCGTGGGGCGTGCGGGAGGCGGTCACCAACGTTTTGCGCCACAGCCGCGCCACTATGTGCACGATCAGCACGTCCCTGAAGGAGGGCCGGCTCCGGCTCGAAGTGGTGAACGACGGCGTCCCGGAAGCCCGCGACCTCAACGGGCATGACCCCAGCGACAGTGATCTCGGCCGCTGTTCTCCCGACTACGGCGGTGGGCTGACGGGGCTGGCGGAGCGGGCCGTCCAAGCGGGTGGGACGGCCACCGCCTCGGCGACCGGCACCGGCGGGTTCCGCCTGACGATGGAGGTGCCCGCGTGATCCGGGTCCTGCTGGCCGAGGACATGCACATGATCAGGGCGGCCCTCACCGCCTTGCTCCGCCTGGAGCCGGACATCGAGGTGGCGGCCGAGGTGACGCGCGGCGACGAGATCGTACCCGCCGCGCTGAAGACCCGCCCCGACGTGGCGATCGTGGACATCGACCTGCCGGTGATCGACGGCATCACCGCCGCCGCCGAGCTACGCGAACGGCTCCCGTCGTGCCGTGTCCTGATCCTCACGGCGATGGGCCAGCCCGGCCAGGTACGCCGGGCGCTCGCCGCGGGCATCGAGGCGTTCCTGGTCAAGGACGCGCCCGGCGACCGCCTCGCCGACGCCATCAGACGCACCGCCGCCGGACTCCGCGTGCTGGACGCGGAGCTGGTGGCCTCGGCGATGGAGTACGGCGAGAGCCCCCTCACCCAGCGGGAGACCACCGTGCTGAGGCAGGCCGCCAGGGGCGCGTCGGCCGAGGAGATCGCCGCCCGCCTCCACCTGTCGGCGGGCACCGTCCGCAACTACCTCACGGGGGCGATCACGAAGACGGGCGCCCGCAACAAGATCGACGCCATCCGCATCGCCGAAGACGCGGGCTGGCTCCTCTGACGGTCAGACGTCGGTGACGCGTACTCCGGCGTGGGCCTTGTAGCGGCGGTTGATGGAGATCAGGTTCGCCGTCAGCGCCTCGACCTGGAAGGCGTTGCGCAGCCGGCCACCATAGACACCGCGCACCCCGGGGATGACCGCCGCGAGCGCCTGCACCGTATCGGTGGCCTCGCGGTCGTCACCGAGCACCAGAACGTCCAGATCGACCTTGTCCACCGCCGGGTCCAGCAACACCACGGCCGACACGTGGTGGAACGCCGCCACCACCCGGCTGTCCGGCAGCACCGCCGCGGCCTGCTGGGCGGCACTCCCCTCCTCGACGGGCAGCGCGTAGGCGCCCTGCTTGTCGAACCCCAGCGGATTGACGCAGTCGACCACGATCTTGCCGGCCAGCTCGGTACGCAGCGACTCCAGCAGCGCCTTGTGCCCGTCGTACGGCACCGCGACGATCACCAGGTCGGCCTCGGTGGCGACCACCGCGTTCTCGGCCCCCCGGGCGCCGGAGCCGATCGACTCGGCCGCCTCCTGAGCCCGCCCCGCGCTCCGCGAACCTATCAGCACCGGGTGCCCGGCCAGCGCGAACCGCCGCGCCAGCCCCTTCCCCTGGTCGCCGGTCCCGCCGAGGATCCCGATCGAAACACCGTTCACAGTCATTCCGCATTCTTATCAGCCCGTTTCACGGCTGAGAACGCCGGGGCTGGTGCGTGGACCCGCTTCGTGGTACGGATCCGGCGAGATCACTTCCGTACCAGGGAGGTCTTCCTTGCGTTTATCCATCGCCCTCTTGAGCATCGCCATTCTCCTCACTCCCACGGCCGCGACGGCCCACGCCGTCGAGCCGCCCCCGCCGGCCGTACGGGACTTCGGCAACGGTCCCGAGCGGAACGAGCAGGCGGCAGAAGACTCCGCCGAGACCCTCCGCGCCCCCGCTGAGGAGCTGTTCCACGAGCGGGACCGCGGCTACCCCAGGCAGAACCAGCTCCCGATCCCCGCCGAGAACCCCGCCGACGCCTCCATCAAGCTGGGCCTCGTGCCGTACCACGGCATCGCAGCCAGGCTGAACGACCTGCAGAAGCGGAGCAAACGGGTGAGCGCCGAGATCATCGGCCGCTCGTACCAGGGCCGCGACCTCTACCTCGTCACCGTCACCGCACCGGAGAGCCGCGACGAGGCGCGCGAGCAGAGCAGGATCCGTGACCGCATCCAGCACGATGCGGCAGCGGCGGCCCGCGACCGGGGGCTGCCCAGGAAGTACAAGGCGCCGCTGTTCGTCAACAACAACATCCACGGCAACGAGTGGGAGGGCACCGACGCCGCTCTGCGCGTGATCGAGGAGCTCGCCACCAGCACGGATCCCCAGGTCGCCGACCTGCTCAGCCACACTCGGCTGTACTTCAACGTGACCGCCAACCCCGACGGCCGCGTCAACGGGGTACGCGTCAACGGCGCGGGCTTCGACCTCAACCGCGACTTCGTCACCGCCTCGCAGCCCGAGGTGCGCGCGATGCGCCAGGTGATGATCGACACCCAGCCGGTCACCATGATCGACCTGCACGGCTACGTCAACGGCACGCTCATCGAGCCCACCACCCCGCCGCACGGAGCCAACTACGAGTACGACCTGTTCATCAAGAACACCTACGCCAACGGGCTCGGCATGGAGGCCGCCATCAAGGCCCTGGGTCACACGCCCGAGGCCGACGGCGTGTACCCGCCGCAGATCCCGTTCCGCGACTCCGCGGAGGGCTGGGACGACTGGCCGCCGATCTTCAGCCCGCAGTACGCGCCGTTCCATGGCGCGGTCGCTTCGCACACCGTCGAGATCCCGCTGCGCGTCAACGGCTCCGACTACACTAATCTGCCCGTCGACGAGCTGCGCCGCCGTTCCGGGATCAACACCGCCATCGCCGCCGCCGCGATCCGGGCGACGTACGGCTTCGTGCGGGCCAGGCACGACCAGCTGATCGCCGACCAGATCGAGGTCTTCCGCCGAGGCGCCGCGGGCGAGCCTTCCCGGACCGTGCCGCTCGGCATCGTGCCCGGCTTCGGCCCCGAGGACGTCTACAACACCACCTTCCCCCGGGCGTACGTGATCCCCGTGGGTGGCGGGCAACGGTCCGCGACGGCCGCGGCCCGGCTGGTGGACCACCTCATCGCGAACGACGTCGAGGTGGGGCAGGCCAAGCGCTCGTTCAGGGCGGGCGGCAGGACGTACCCGGCGGGCTCGTACGTCGTCGACATGCGCCAGCCCAAGCGCGGCCTGGCCAACGTGATGCTGGAGGCGGGGGCCGACATCTCTCCCAGGGTCGATGCCATGTACGACATTTCCGGCTGGAGCCACGCCCTGCTCTGGGGCGCCACCGTGGACGGCGTCACCACCCTCCAGACAAAGGCGGAGCCGGTCAAGGCCGCCGCCCCCACGGGCTCGGTCCCGAGGGGCCACGGCCCGCTCGCGCTGAAGGTGATCGACGCCAAGGAGGTCATGGCGCTGAACGCGCTGCTGGCCCAGGGCGTCGCGGTGACCTGGGCGAACGACGGCACCGCGATCATCCCGGCCGCCGCGCGACAGGCCGCGCGCACGGTGTCCGACCGGTACGGCGTAGCGTTCACCCCAGCAGGTTCTGTAACGAGTACGCCGCTGTCCCAGGTGCGGATCGCGGCGGCCACCTCGGCGGACGAGCTGTTCACGCTGCGTGAGCTGGGTTTCCCCGTCACCCCGATCTCCACGGCCATCCTCAACGGCGGCTTCGACTGGAGCGGGACCGACGTGCTCTTCGTCTCCAGCGGGCTGAGCTACGCGGCACTCAACCCGGCGGCCAAGGCGGCACTCGACGCGTTCCTCGCCTCGGGCGGCGTGGTCACCCGAGGCAGCACCGGCGCCGCCTTCAACACGGCCGCCGGACTGCTCACCGCCACGTCCATCGCCGGGCGCGGCGATGCCAACGGCGTGGCTCGGGTCGTCTCCTCGACCGGTCCGGTGGGCAGCGGCTCGCCCGGCTACTCGTTCGTGTACTCGCCGCGCTGGTTCACCGGGCTCGGCCCTGAGGTCACGGTCGAGCAGACGTACGCGGCCGAGGGACCGCTCGTCTCCGGCCACTGGCGCCCCAACCCCGACGGGACCGGCGGCCAGGACGCGGCCAGAGGCCAGGCGGCCGTGGTCAGCGGCCGCGACGAGCGGGGCGCGGCCGTGGTGCTGTTCGGCACCGAGCCGATGTTCCGCAACCACCCCAAGGGCCTGTTCCCGCAGGTGGCCAGGGCGCTGTACTGGTCGGCGTCCGTCACGGGCGCGGCCGTCACCACGCCCTGATCCCTTCAGGTCGCCACGCGAAGCGAGCCCACAGCGACCTGTGGGCTCGCACGCGGCCGGGCCTCCTAGGTTGTCCCGTTCTTCAACGACCGCTTTCCCGGCGTTGTCCGGCCGGTTAGTTTCGATCGGAAACCTAGGCGCGGACCCCTGGCTTCAGCCATGGGGGTAAGCCCTTCTGTCGAATCTTTGAGCGGTAGATAGATCAACGCCGTATCTTGATCCGTGTGGCCGTGACCTTGCGGACGAACAGCAACATCGCCTGCCAGCGCGCCTTTCACGTGGTGTGGTGCCTCACATACCGCAGGCGGTGCTGGGCGAACGGATCGAGACCCGGCTGAAAGAGCTGATCCGCGAGGTGAACGAGGAGAAAGGGGGCGTGGCTGGTGGAGATGGAGGTCATGCCCGACCACGTTCACCTGCTGGTCGAGGTGGGTCCGCGGTTCGGGATCCACAAGCTGGTCAAGGCCGTCAAGGGTCGCTCCTTGCGCATCCTGCGTCAGGAGTTCCCGAGCTTGAGGTCGAAGCTGCCGACGCTGTGGGCCAACTCCTCCTTCGTGGCCACGGTGGGCGGGGCGCCCCTGGACGTCGCCACGTGGTACGTCGAGAAGCAGAGCCGGTGATCGCGGATGCTGACCGGACGTAAGTACCGTCTGAATCTGACTCCCGGCCAGGTGGTGTTCGCCGAGCGGATCGGCGGGGCCTGCCGCAGCGTGTGGAACACCGCGCTAGAGCAGCGCCGCGAGTACCGGCGACGCGGTGCGTTCATCGGCTACCACGAACAGGCCGGCCAGCTCGCCGAAGCCAAGCGGGAATTCGCGTGGCTGTGCGAGGTGCCCGGCCACTGCCTTCAGCAGACGCTCATCGACCTGGACCAGGCGTGTTCCCGGCACGGCACGTGGGGGGTCCGTTGGAAGTCCAAGGTCAAGAATCCGCCGTCCTTCCGGTTTCCTGAGGGCGGGAAGATCGCCATCGAGCGGTTGAACCGGCGCTGGGCGCGGGCGAAACTGCCCAAGCTCGGCTGGGTCCGCTTCCGCATCACCCGCCCGCTGGGCGGGACGGTCAAGAACGCCACCATCAGGCGGGACGACAAGCACTGGTACATCAGCTTCCTCATCGAGGACAGCCTGATCAAGCCTGAGCGGCATGCCCATCCCGGCGGTGCGGTCGGTATCGACCGGGGCGTGGTCAAGGTCGTCACCTGCTCGGATGGACGTTTCCACCATCAGGTGTTCGCCCGGGACTGGGAGGTCGGGCACACCAAGAAGCTCCAGCGGGACTTCGCCCGGACCACGAAGGGATCGGCCCGGCGAAACAAAGCCGCCGCACGGGTCGCCAACCTGGTGCGGAAGATCCGCCGACGCCGGGAGGACTTCGCCGCCAAGACCGCCTGCGCCCTGGCCACGAGCTTTGAGCTGGTGGTGTTCGAGGCGCTGGCGACCAGGAACATGACCGCCCGTGTCGCACCCCGGCCCGACCCCGAACGGCTGGGCGCGTTCCTGCCTAACGGGGGTGCGGGAAAGTCTGGCTTGAACCGGTCCATCCTGGACAAGGGCTGGCATCGGATCGAGTTGGCCACCCGCAGTAAGGCCCGCTACACGGGCACCTGTGTAATCACTGTCAATCCGGCGTATACGAGTCAGACGTGCAACGTGTGCATGGTGGTGGATCGCAAGTCCCGCGAGAGCCAAGCGGCCTTCCGGTGCACCTCGTGCGGACACACCGAGCACGCCGACGTGAACGCCGCCAAGAACATCCTCACCGCCGGGAGGGCGGAGTTCGTGCAGCCCAGACCGGGTGTACGGACTGGGGCGCGCAAACCACGCAACCGCGTGGGCCGCAAGGCGAACCGCCAAGCAACAGCAGCCCAGGCCACCGCGCAGACGGAGCCCGAGCTGGCTGGAATCCCCCGACTTTAGTCGTGGAGAGCGCTTCAACATTAGATCTGGCATCTGATCGGACCTGCTCACGGGCGCGATTCATCCCGCCCGCGGCGCAGTCCATGCAGCGGAGGAATCCCCCTGATGCGAGTTGTCCCCCTGTTGACCACGACGGTCGCCATCCTGGCCGGGTTGACCGGTTTGATCACCCCGGCCACGGCACAGGCCACACCCGCCGATACCGCCCACACGCGGTCCATCGAGGTCCGCCGCAACCACCCGGACACCCGGGTACCCGTCGTAGTGCGGAAGTCCGGCGAGGCACTCATCGACCTGAACGCATCCGCGCCAGGCACGGACTGGGCGAAGGCGGGCGCCGAATCGGCCGTCGTGTCCATCTCAGTCGACAACCGATATGCCGCCGACCTCGTGGTCTCCGGCGGCCAGCCCCTTCACCGCCAGCTCGCGCTGGGCCGACTCACCGCGGGGGTGCACCAACTGCGCCTGCACTTCGCCGTCGAGCGCTCCGCCGCGACGAGCAGATCCGTCGTGCTGGACACGCTGCGGGTCTCAACCTACGCCAAGGGCAGTCCCGAATACCTCGTGCTGCGGTACGTGCCCGTCGTCTATGGCCGCAACATCGCCACCCTCGGAAACCCGTACCAGAACGCGACCACCGACACCCCGCTCATCGCCTGGCACGAGTCGGCACCGGCCACCACACCCGGCCACACGAAGCTCACGTACTCGGTGGTGTGGAGCAACGAGGACGGCGGCACGAACACGCCCGCGCTGATGGCCCGCTGGGGCCGCACGACCGACATCGAGTGGATCTACAGCGTCGAAGTCGACCAGAACGGCGACCGCGTCGAGGGCAGCGACACCTACCAGGCCCCCACCCACCAGACCCTGCACTTCACCGGCCGCTACGAGAACGACCACGCCCTCCTGCAGACCTGTACGTCGAACAACAACATGTGCGACACCGTGGACGACCCCATGCGGTTCTTCCTGTCGTACCTGCCGACGCTGCCGGCCGACCAGGCCCGCGAATACCTCATGGACGCCAACCCCTGGACGTACGAGATCATGGCCAAGGAGATGCTCCGCGAGGGCAAGATCGAGGCCCCCTCGGCCACCACACCGGCCACGCCTGAGGTGAGCGACCAGCGTAACTACCTGTACGCGGTGGTCAAGAAGACCACGCAGCCGGCCAACGCGGGCTCATCCTGGGTCGGCGTCTCGCTCGGCGTACGCCTGGTCAGCGGCGACACCGTCTATCTGTCCAACCATGTGGATCCGACCTGGTCGATCCAGCGCGACGACCCAGCGGCGACCACGGTCGAACTGCCCGCGGGCACGACGGCTGACGACATCGCCGAGGTGACCGCCCACCGCGTCGTGGTCGGCACCGACACCGGCGCCACCGTGCACGTCACCGCGATCAAGCGCGGCTTCCTCCTCGGCCAGAACTATCTCCCCCAGCAGTCGTTCCTGACCTGGAACGGCGACGTCACCCTCAACAGCACCACCACCTCAGCCGTACTCTGGCACCGCTGACCCCACTTGCGTGGCGGGCGCCGGTCGGCGCCCGCCTGCTGGATCGCACGCTAGATGAAGGCGAGCGTCACCATCCAGCACAGCAGCGCACCGAACGCGGTGACCAACCCGACCCGGATCCAGTGCGTGGCGAGCAGCACGCGCAGCAGCCGGTGGTCATTTCGACGGCTGAGGCGGATCTGGAGCGGCGCCCAGTACGTCGCGGTCGCGGCCAGCATGGCCGCCTCGACGGCGAACGCGAGCCAGACGGCCCAGCCCGGCACGTATGACGGCCGCAGGACGATGAGCAACACCGCGCCCAGGAGGGCGAGGCCGTGCGGGACGAACGCCGTGCCCGGCAGGCGCCGCTTGTGGGCCTCGTGGTAGGCGCTCCAGTCCGATTCACTGACCAGCGCCCAGACGGGATAGACCACGACCTGCGTGAGCCAGATGACCCCGACGTTGAACATCGCCACGGTCAGCGTCCCCAGCAGCACGATTTCGCCCGTGTTCATCCGCGTCTCTCCCATGCTCGAGAAGTACTGTCTTCACTGCGCTGACGAGGCGTGCGCTGCGCAGTGGAACCTGATGTCTCTGCCGGACTCGGCCTCGCGCTGAAGATCCCTGACTCGCCGCCGGCGTGGGCGCGGCAGGTCTCCGGCACCGCCAGGCCGGTCAGGGAATGCTTGCTCGGGAACGCTCACGGAGTTGCCACAGCGCGAGCAGTCCACCGATGGCGGGGATGGCGGCGCACCGGCGGGCGCCGGATGAGGCGGTGGCCGGGGCCAGCAGGGCGGCTGAGATGACGACGAGGTAGGCCGTGCCGTGCAGCGGGCCGACGAGGGAGGTGATCGCTTTGCTGTGCGTGGTGAACAGGTTGACCAGCAGAACCAGCAAGGAGGCGGTCTCAACGCCGGCCGCGATCCGCAGTGTGCGCATGTCAGGTCACGCTCCCGGGGCCGCGCCGGGACGTACGATCATCAAAACGACGACGACCGCCCACAGCAGGTTGTAGATGCCGGCGTGCATGGACAGCGTGCGCAGCCGGTCGGGGTCGCCGGATCCGGCGAGCGCGTCGCGCTGGCGCGGATAGATCTGCAGCGCCAGCAGGACGCCCGCGGCGGCGGTGAGGGCAATGGCGACGGTGATCCAGATCTCGCCACTGCGGCCCTGGACGAAGGCCAGGACGATACCGGCGGCCGGCACGATCAAACCGAACGCGCTATAGCCACGGGTGATGCGGTGCAGCGCGACGGACACAGCGCGATTGCGCTCTTGCGCTGCTTCCGGCACAGGCGCGCCGACTGTGACGTCGGCGACGACCGGGAGATAGCGGGGAAACAGGCTCGTCGCGACCGCCGAGCCTCCGACGAACACGATGCCGGCCAGGACATGCACCGACAGCAACAAATGTTCCATGGGTTGTCTCTCTCTGGTTCAGGGCGCCTGGTGCTCAGCACGCAAGCATCAGGCGCCCTGATCGAGGTCTAGGTAGCGAAGTGCGAGCCTGGTTGCTCACTCTCCGGAAAATTGTGCAGATCATCTGACATATGACGTATGATAACGTCGATCTGAATCAGCCACATATGTTCATGGGCTCGGACAAGGGGCAGCGGCTCAATGAGCCGTGCTGAGACGCGCCGTCAGTCGTCCCAGCCGCTGGCGTCGAGGAAGCCCTGCCAGGTGATGTACGGAGCCTCGGGATGCCGCTGGTGCAGGATCTCGCCGGGCAGGGTCATGGGCGGCGCCTTGCGCGGATCGGCGAGGCCCTGCGCGATGATGGCGTCGGTCAGGACGCGGGCGCCACCGTGGCGGGGGTAGACGGCGTGTACGCGATCGGCATATCCGGCGGGCAGCTCCTCGGGGCCGCCGGTCAGGTCCAGCCCGATGCCGTTCTGGGCGACCGTGATCTCCGGCGGACGCCGGCGGGCGAACACGGGCGACTGGTGGAACCCGCTGGAGGTGTGCAAAGCGATACCGTCCCAGACGGTGTCGATGCGCCGGTCGGTGATGCCTTGCTCCTCCAGGAACCGGGCGGCGAAGTCGGCACCGTCGATCTCGAACCGCTGGCCGGTGTCGGCGCGTTCGGTCAGTCCCATGTCGTGCAGCACGCAGATGAGGAACATGACTTCGGCGTTGTAGTCGTGGCCCGGCCGAAGACCGGACTGCGCGGCGGCCGCTCGGCCGAACAGGAAGCTGCGCAGGCTGTGATTGCGCAGGTACGGCTCCTGCGCGTCCGTCACCAGCCGGTGGGCCGCCTGGGCGATACGGGTGGCGGGAAAGGACAGGTCAGCGTTCTGATCCCCGGCGTCGGCGGCGGAAGCACCAGGCATACCGACCGTCAGACCCGCCAGGCCGGCGAGACCGGCTCCCAGTAACGTGCGGCGGGGCAGGAAAGAGCTCATACGGTCTCCTTGAGACAGTCATGTCATTTGATGAATGAGATGGCGCGGGAGGTGCGGAAGCGTTGGCGATACTCGGTCGGGGTCGTACCGAGCACGTGCAGGAACGCCCGGCGCATCGACTCATCGGACCCGAAACCACAGCTACGGGCGACCGAGGCCACCCCGACGGCGCTGGTCTCCAGAAGGACCTGCGCCGCCTCCACCCGGACCCGCTCGACGTACTGACCGGGGGTGAGCCCGACCTCACGACGGAACAACCGGGTCAGATGACGCTCGCTCACCGCGGCACGGGCCGCCATCGCGGCGAGGCTGTGGTTCGCCGCCGGTTCGACCGCGACCGCGTCAAGGAGTCGCCGCAACGCGGGGTGGCGTGGCGTAGCGACAGCCTGACGAACGCTGAACTGCGACTGGCCGCCAGGGCGTTGCAGGAACACGACCATGTATTTCGCCACCGCCCGCGCGATGTCCGAACCGTGGTCCTCCTCGACCAGGGCGAGCGCCAGATCGATCCCGGCGGTGACCCCGGCCGAGGTCACCACGGGCCCATCACGAACGTAGATCGCATCGGGCTCCACGGTGACCTGCGGAAACCGGGACGCCAGATCAGCACAGGCGGCCCAGTGCGTCGTGGCCCGCCGCCCATCGAGCAGCCCCGCCTCCGCCAGCAGCAACGCACCCGTGCACACCGAGGCCACCCGACGCGCGCGATGACCGATCTCCCGCAGCAGACTCAGGTACGCCGCGTCAGGGCGGTCACCGTCGGGGGGCGCGTATCCCGGCACCAGCAACGTGTCGACCGGCCCCTCGACATCGCCCAGAGCTAGGTCCGCCCCCAAAGGCACACCGATGTCCGTGCGTACGGGCCGCCCATCTACGGAAGCAAGCCGTATCTGGTAGCCGCCGGACCCGTGCAGAACTTGCACTGGTCCGGCTACGTCCAGCAGCACCACCCCGTCATAGACGGCCACAACCACATCTCCCACCCCACCAGCCTCGCCGCCCCCGGAAAAGTCCACAAGGACGACTAGCCCACAGATCCGGACATTGCGGGTGCGTTCAAATTATTTATTCTGGAATATCAGGGAGTCATTAAAGTCTCATCCAACGGCTCCCCACACAAATTCACTGACACCGAGTTTCAAGTCTTCGTACAAGCAGTAAACGACCGAGAAGTCGCCGGCCCGACGCCGAAATCCTGTCGACAACGCTGTCGTCGGCCGCCTATGTTGCAGACCATGATAGATAGCTCCAGCATGAGTCAGTGCGACTGCGGTGCGATTGCCGGTCCGCTGGGCGTGTGCGTGGACTATTACCACGGAATCCTGGCCGAAGAGCAGGCCGATCCTCAGATGTACAGGTGGCACGCGCCTGTGGTCTGCGCGTATCTCCTTCAGCATCCTTCCAGAGCTCATGAGAAGTACCTTGACGGTCAGTTCCGCCAACTACAGCTCTACGTGAACAAGGGCATCGACGCGCTGCTTCGCGTGGCGGCTCATCAGGTGGCGCGCAACAGGCACGGGGCGCAGTCGGGCTACGACATGGCGCCGTTGGCGGCGTACGCGCCGCTCCCGCCGGGTCGACCTCCTGGGCATTTCCGCGCTACGTTCTGCGAGTTGCCGTTCAGGGACGGCAGCTTCATGTCTGATGGGCATCTGGCATACGGACACCGCATCGAAACCATCGCCGAAGCGACTGTGGAGTCCTGGAGATCCGCTCAAGCCTGATGCGCAAAAACTCGCGCGACATTATCCGCGCCTACTGCTCCAGCGGCGCACCTTGTCCGTCTCCGGCACGAGCACCCGCTGGCAACGGCCGTTCATGAAGAAGTGACCAGGTCGTGAGCGGCCTCGGCGAAGGCGCGGACGCGTGCGGTGGCGCCATCGGCCCGCCACAGCAGCCCCCATCGCAGCGGCGGGGCATCGCTGATGCGGACGTAGGCGACGTCAGGGCGCGCGTAGTAGCGCCTGGCCTGGGCTCCGACGGGGAAGGCGCCGTGCCCGGCGCCGATGAGGGTGAGCATCTCGTTGAACGTGGAGGCCGCGGGTCCCGGCTCGATCGGTCGTCCGTTGGGGGTAGTACGCGGGGTACGGTCCTGTCGCAACGAGACAGGCAGGGTGTCCGGCAGCTGGAGCAGCTTCACCCTGGCCAGATCGTCGAGCGAGATCGACGTACGGCGGGCGAACGCATACTGAGACGGCACAGCCAGCATGCGCGCCTCGGACACCAGCACCGGACCGGTGACGATGCCCGGCTCCTCGATGGGGAACGTCCCCAGCGCAAGGTCGATCTGGCCGTCACGCAGCCAGGGCATGAGATCGACCATCTGCGCTTCACGAAGCTGGACCTCACAGTCCGGCAGTCGCCGGCGGAACAGCTCGGCGGCCCCGGCGAGCAGTTGCCCGCCATCCGCACCGACGAAGGCCACCCGCAAGGTGCCGGTCAGGCCGCGGCCGGTGTCGATCGCCCGCGCGAATGCGGCGGCGATCTGGTCCCAGGCGGGCCGAACCTCCTCATACAGCTGGCGCCCCGCCCTGGTCAGCTCCACGCGACGGCTGGTACGGGTGAACAAGGGCACCCCGATCCGGCGCTCCAGCTTGGCGATCGTCTGACTGATCCGGGCGGTCGACACGCGCAGCCGCTCAGCGGTGCGGCCGAAGTGCAGTTCTTCGGCCAAGGTCAGGAACGCCTCCAGCTCATGCCGCTCGAGCATCTCACCCCCAGATCGTTAACCGCTGCTTCACGATCCTTCCACAGGGCCGCGTTGATCGGCCCCTCGCGCCAGACGAAAGTGGTCCGCACCAGCCACCTCCTCTCTGAGCCGCATGGGAGCAAGCCATGTACGTCACCGCTGAACGCGCCCTCTCCGCCCTGCCGAACGACGCGAACGCCCTCGTCCGGGAACTGCGGGACCGCGCCGAGATCCTGGACGCGTTGTACCGTTTCGGCCTGGGCCAGGACCTCAAGGACAAGGCACTGTTCGCCTCCGCCTTCGCCGTCGAAGCGGAACTCGACTTCCGCCCCGCCGCCGCCAAGTGGGGCGGCCGACCACCGGTGATGTCCGGACGGGACACGATCACCGACACCATCCTGGCCATGTTCACCGGCCGGGTGGACACCACCCACCAGGTCACCAACCCCCGCATCACCATAGACGGGGACACCGCGCGGCTGACCGCCCTGGTGGAGGCCCAGCATCTGCTCGCCGCCGACCACTCCGTCTTCGCCCTGCTGAAGAACCCCTACGACGCCGATCTGGTCCGTGATGGCGACCGCTGGGTCATCCGCCGCCTGCGCATCGACAACGCCTGGTACACCGGCGACCCCACCGCGATCTTCGGCGTCTGACGAGCACCCCTGCCACCGAGTTTGGAGGAAGAATGAGCAACAAGCTGAACGACCTGCGCACTCTCGTCCGAGGACGCGTCCTGCTCCCCGGAGACGACGGCTTCGACCAGGCCCGGCGCCCCTGGAACCTGGCCATCGAACAGTCGGTTCCCGCCGTGGTGGAAGCGGCCGACGCCGCCGACGTCGCGGCCGTGGTCCGCTATGCCCACGCCCACGGCCTGGCCGTTGCGGCCCAGCCCAACGGCCACGGCGCCACCCCGGACCTCGACGGCGCCATCCTGCTGCGCACCCGGCGACTGAACACCCTGGAGATCGACCCCGCCGCCCGGCAGGCCCGCGTCGACGCGGGCGTGTCCTCGGGCAGCCTCCAAGCCGCCGCCGCGCCGCATGGCCTGACCGGCCTGCCCGGCAGTTCCCCGGTCGTCAGCGTCGCCGGCGTCGCTCTCGGCGGCGGCCTGAGCTGGTTCGGCCGCAAACACGGCTGGGTCGCCGACCACGTCACCGCCTTCGACATCGTGGACGCAGAAGGCCGGCAGCGACGGCTCACCGCCGACACCGACCCCGACCTGTTCTGGGCCCTGCGCGGCGGTGGCGGCTCCTTCGCCATCGTCACCGCCCTCGAACTCGCCCTCCACCCCGCTCCGCACCTGTACGGAGGGCGCATGTCATGGGCCGCCCAGCACGCCCCGGACGTGATGGACGCCTACCGCCAGATCACCGCCACCGCCCCCGACGACCTCACCCTCTGGCTGGACCTGCTGCACTTCCCCGGTTCCGCACCCATGATCGCCATCGACGCCACCTATCTCGGCCACGCCGCCACGGCCCGCGCCCTGCTCAGCCCCCTGGACCACCTGCCCCACCCCCTCACCGACAGCAGACGCCCCATGTCGATCACCGAACTCGGCACCATCACCGCCGAACCCACCGACCCCGGCGCGGGCTCCTCACGCGGCGAACTGCTCACCGACCTGGATGACAGGGTGGCGAAGACCCTGCTGGCCGACCCCATCGCCCCGCTGATGAGCGTGCAGATACGCCACCTCGGCGGTGCTTTCGCCCTCCCGTCCGAGACTCCCCATGGCCCGCTGACCGAGCCCTACGCGCTCTACCTGTTCGGCGTGCCAACCGACCCGACGACCGCCGAGGCCATCACCGCCAGGCAACGCGCACTCACCGACGCCCTCCCCGTCAGCGGACGCAAACCCTTCACCTTCCTCAGCCCTGGCGAGACACCGGCCGACGCCTTCACGCCTGCCGCATTGGATCGCTTGCGCGACCTCAAACGCCACCACGACCCGTACAACACCTTCCGTGCCAACTTCCCCATCCTCAGCTAGCGCATCCATCCATCCAGCGAGACGCCATCGACCGGAGCGGCGACGGGGACAGCCTTCGTCCGCGGACGTTGCCCACTTCTCTCCTACGGCATCAGCAGTTTGAAGCCTCTCCAGTAATTCCGTAAACCACTTGCTCCTGCGGGTCATAAGCGGTTAGCCCATACCTTGCCGCCAAATCAAGTAGAACCGAGGAGGTTTCGCTGGAACGCGACCAGGAGATAGCCGCCATTACACACTCACTGGTGACGTAGAGAGGAGAGGCCCACGGCGACTCATTCACATTATCCTCAGTGAGATTCGGAAATACAGAGATCACGGCCTGGCAGAAATCATCAATAGCTGAACTTTCTTCGACGATACCTGCAAGCCCGTCCGTCAACTGGTCGTAAACCTGAGCCGCCTCCTCTGGGGTCGGAATCGACCTCTGACACCAAAAGGCAAGATCAAAACTCACCGTTACCGCTTTCCGAAATACTCAGCCCGCTCTATCGCGGAATCTCCTAGCGGGGCTTCGTCGATATCTTCGCTTCGGAGGCGGCGTCGGATGTGATGCAGACGCTCGATTCCACCGCTTGTGCGTGCGCCGTGCCAAGCTCGGCCAGCAAAGTTCCCCGACGTCGCCGTCAACGACATACGACGTACATTATCCTTTCTCCATCCGCTCGAGAATTAGATCGAAGTCGGATTCGATTTCTTGATCTGCCGTTAAGTGAATATGAGAACCTTCGTGCACGCCTACCTGAGCAAGGGTCAACAGGTGACGTGCCAGCGAGGTTAATCCGGCATGATTTGCCTTGATGACAACCTCCGTCGACCTGACCGTCAATTCAATTTCAAAAATTTTCGTCCCAAGCAAAACCTAGCCCTTCGCCAGCCCGGTATTCTGGAACTTCAATGCTTAGATTCATCGCTACTACCGCTCTCCGTGATGACAGTTCAGCGGGGGGAGTAATTGAGGGCTTTTCGCCTTTGATGGTGACATCCCCCTCCAGAGGCGAAGAGCCGGCTTCGCCCTGTTCAAGGGTCGTAGGCGGACCCTCCAGCACATCACCATCAACCCTGGCGGCATCGGCGCTTGTCCTCACCCATTTTGGGCCCGACTACTTACCGGCAACTCGCTCGCATCATCTCAATGACGCAAGTCGCTCTTTTATTTCTCTAGCATCATCGAGGTGATCGCCGATTCGGATGCCCCACTCAGTGCTATCTAAAGCTTCAATCACTACGAGAAGTTCTGGGTTAGAAGCCTGATCGAGGCTTGGGCGCGTAAGGGCAAAGGGGGATCTAGTGGCCGCGATTAGACAGTCATGAACTTGATCCAAGCTGGAAGCAGTGCTTACCAGCTCGCGCCAACCCAATTGATATCCGGCATCAGAGGATGAGACGTAGTCTTCGAATGACTGCATCGTCATTCCCTGGGGCGCGATACCGGTTCCCCATAGCTCCAGCATGCTCCATGCCCACGTATTCTCAGGGAGGGTACCGAGAATCTGAATGAGCCTAACAGTTTCTTCGGAAGATTTATGCATGGGTATCACGACAGTCGACATGTCATCATGCCCATGACTCTGCTGGTCCGCGCTGCTTGTTCCACCGTCGGATTTTCTGTGCATCAATGCTGATGTGGATAACATGGCCCGGAACATCGAGTCGCCCATGATTGGTGAAGTGATAGTCTCGCATCACCTCACCATTATCTCCGAACTCTCGAGCCTGCGGGTAGCTATCGCGCCTCCCCTTCTTCCATCCTAGCTGCGTTTGGGGAGAGTCAGACTCAGGTTTCGGATTGCCATGTTTATCGCGCGGCAGCTTCCGATTCGGGAACCACTTGCCGTCCGTCTTGGGGCGCGGTCCTGCGATCTTCCCCATCGTGGTTGCAGCTTTTACAACCCTCGCTCCCCTTGCCGGAGCCCCTGGTCGCAACTTTCTTTAATATCATTCTACGATGAAACATTTTTAGTTATTGTACTCGTCAAGCCACTCTTGCGCGTTCTCGCGGCACCTGTCGCCATATTGAGGAAGAGAAGCCCGGAGATGATCGATGAATCGATCTTTATCTTCATTCATGAAGCCGATAAAGTCCATCGCCATAAAGATCATGTCTTCATCTGTGCTGACAACATCCTCCCACGCCTGCGGTAGTGCTGCCTTTAGTCGACCATGACAGCCAGAGGCCAGCGGAACCTCAGCGCCGCTTATGTCGTCGATAACCTGCGGTTCCGGCTCGGACGGTTCAGACAGCGCGATCTCTGTCAGAATATGGTAGATTCCTATCCTTATTTCTAGTGTACGAAGTCTCAGCAATTCAAGCAGTGCTGGAATGACGTGATATGCACCTATATAGAGCTGATGCCCCCGGGCGACAGCCTGATCGATTCCGAAACGTGCATTGTCGAGATCTCTTGCTTTACCGGAGGTCTGCAGCGTGTGCAAATATAAGGGCATTTCTTCCACGTACTGTGGATGCGATACCCAGCTATCTCGCCATGAGACGGGCTCCGGGACTCCGGGCATCATTTGCTCCTATTCGACGTCTTGCCGAATATAGTCCCCCAAGGAAAGGGGCCGAATGGATAAGGACGTTTGCCATAGATCGGCTGGCAAACAGTGCAAATTGGTTGCTGTTCGCCCGTGCGAGGACGTATTGCTTTGCTAAAAAGAATGCCCTCCTTGTTGTTGCCGAGTCTTTCAACGACATCGTCCTCTGCGCACTTGCCCTTCGATGAACATCCCCACGCCGACTGGCCGGTCTTCTTATTTTAGCCGCCCGTAACTGCCCCGACCTTGCTTCGCTGAGTCTTTGACAGCTTACCCAGTTCAGCTAACCCCACATCACGCGCAGCACGTGCTTTGCTGAACCCGGCCACTGCACGCGCTCCACGGACAACCCCAGCCACGGCCCCAACGCCGAGCTCTGCTGCTATTGCAGTTTCGATCGTGCCTTCGCCCTCGCCGATGAGACCAGCCCGCTCCGCGGGGCCCGCGTCGCACGGCGGCTCCGAGCAGCCGTGCTTCCTGATATTTTCCCGAATCTTGAATTTTTGTTGTGCAGTCTTCTTGTCGCGAATTTGAGCGTCCCGGGTTCGGTTGCGCTGCTCCCTTATGCGGTCCCGCTCGTACTGCCGCTGCCGCTGCCGCTGCCGGTGAATCGTTCTTTCGCGGGCAGTCTCTTCTTGCCGCTGGCGTGGTGGGTTGCGGCGAATGTGTTGTCGGATTTGGCGTTGCTGTCGACGCGGCGGCCGTCGGGGTCGGATTGGGTGATGGGGTCGTTGGCGGCGTAGGAGTAGGGGTTAGCCCATTCGGGGGTGCGGAGGTCGAGTTCGGGGTCGGTGGAGATGAATTTGGCGATGGCGGGGTCGTAGTAGCGGGCGCCGAGATAGTCCAGGCCGGTGGAGGTGTCTTCGATCTTGCCGAGGAGGCCGCGGTCGGTAATGGGCAGGTCGTCGCCGCCGCGGCGCTGACCGTACGGCAGGTAGCGTTCGCGGTTGACAGTGCCGGTGGCCGCGTTGATGGCCAGTTGGGTGCTGCCGTGCTGGCCTGCGAGCAGCCAGGTCACGCCGCCTGTCGGGTGTGGAACTTTCATGGTCACGTGAGTCCCGGCGAGAGCGTCTTAGGCAGGTTTGACCAGCTTGAGGCCGCTTAGCGATTAGGGAGCTGGGCCGGGCCTTATGGGCCTTGGCGGGGCGGTGTGGCAGCGGCTGTACGGGTGCAGCGGCTCTGCGTACATTCTGGGTGCGTTTCAGCAGGCCCCTGAGTTGCCGACCGCGAGGAGATTCGCGATGAGATCGATGCCGTGGCTTGTCTCGGTCGGCGCGGCGTTCGTCGCCGTAGCCGTGTCGTTGTGCGCCGTCATGTTCACCGCCATCCAGCCCGCGCACGCGGCGGTGGGGCTCCACGTCAGCGGCACGAGCATCGTCGAGGCCAACGGCCAGAAGTTCATCATGCGCGGGGTCAACCACCCACACGTCTGGTACACGAACCAGACCAGCTCGTTCGCCAACATCAAGGCTCTCGGCGCCAACACCGTGCGGGTGGTGCTGGGCAGTGGCAAGCGGTGGGGCCCGTCCACCGACGTCGCCAACGTGATCTCCCTGTGCAAGCAGAATCGGCTGATCTGTGTCCTGGAGGTGCACGACACCACCGGATACGGAGAGGATGGCGCGGCGGCGACGCTGGACGAGGCGGTCAACTACTGGATCAGCCAGAAGAGCGCGCTCGTGGGCCAGGAGAGCTACATCGTCATCAACATCGGCAACGAGCCGATCGGCAACACCAACGCCGGCCAGTGGACCAGCGCGACCACCGCCGCCATCCAGAAGATGCGCGGCAACGGTTTCGAGCACCTGCTCATGGTCGACGCGCCGAACTGGGGCCAGGACTGGCAGTACGTCATGCGAGACAACGCCCAGACCATCCTGAACGCCGACAGCCAGCACAACACTGTCCTGTCGATCCACATGTACGCCGTGTTCAACAGCGCCGCGGCGATCACCGACTACCTCAACCGGTTCCAGACCAATGGGTGGCCGCTGGTCATCGGCGAGTTCGGCTGGCGGTTCAGCGCCAGCGAGGTCGATCACGAGACATTGCTGTCCGAGGCGGCGGCCCGGGGACTCGGCTACCTCGGCTGGTCGTGGAGCGGCAACACCGACCCGATTCTGGACATGGCGACCGGCTTCAACCCCAACCAGCTCACCACCTGGGGCCAGCGGATCTTCAACGGCGCCAACGGCATCAAGGCCACCGCCAAGGAGGCCACCATCTACGGCGGCACCACCCCAACCGTCACCCCGACCGTCACCCCGACGATCACGCCCACGCCGTCGGGCTCGTGCCGCGTGGCGTACGTGATGAACACCTGGAACACCGGATTCACCTCCAACATCACGATCACCAACACCGGCAGCTCGGCGACCAGTGGCTGGCGGCTGGTGTTCAGCCTGCCCAGCGGGCAGACCATCACCAACGGCTGGAGCGCGTCGTACGCGCCGGCCAGCGGCCAGGTCACCGCCACCAACGCCGCCTGGAACGGCAACCTCGCGCCGGGCGGCTCCACCACCATCGGCTTCCAGGCCACTCACACCGGCAACACCGCCGCCCCCACCTCTTTCACTCTCAACGGAGCCGCCTGCCAGGTGACATGACCCCTCATCGATCCATGCCGTGCCGCCCAGGTACGAGGTCGGCCTGCACGGATCCTTCTGGGGGCTGCCTGACTGAGGTCTTCGGAGTCAGAGGAAGGCGGCGAGGCCTTCGAGGAGCCGGTCCACGTCATCGGTGGTGTTGTACGGGGCCAGACCCACTCGCAGTGCGGGGTCCTTGAGCTTCAGCGCGGTGAAGGGCTCGTGGGCGTAGAACGACCCGGCCATTGCCACCACGTCGCGCGCGGCCAAGTGTGCCTGGGCCTCGCGTGCGTCGCGGTCCTCGAGGGTCATGAGGAGCGTCGGGGTACGGTCGGGGGCGTTCGAGTGCAGGGTGACCGCGTCGCCGAAGGCCCCCAGACCCTCCTGCAGTCTCGTCCGCAGCGACTGCTCGTGCTCATGCATGGAGCCCAGCGATCGCGTCAGCCGCTCCCTGCGCGAGGTCTCCGTACCCGGGTCCATCGCCGCCAGGAAGTCGACGGCGGCGGTGGCGCCTGCCAGGATCTCGTAGGGGAGCGTGCCGAACTCGAAACGTTCCGGCACGGTGTCAGGGGACGGCAGGAGCTTGTCCGGGCGCAGGGTTTCGAGGAACTCAGGTGCTGCCGCGAGTACGCCGCAGTGCGGTCCCAGGAACTTGTACGGCGAGCAGACGAACAGATCGGCTCCGAGAGCGGGCACGTCCACGAGGTGGTGCGCGGCGTAGTGGACCCCGTCCACGTACACCAGGGCGCCGACCTCGTGGGCCCGGTCGGCGATCCGGCGGACGGGTGGCTTGGTGCCCAGCACGTTGGAGGCCGCCGTGACCGCGACCAGCCGGGTGCGCGATGAGAGGGCCCGATCGTAGGAGCCGAGGTCCAGTTCCGTGGTGCCGTCGTCGATCTCGATCCAGCGGACCGTCACTCCGGCGCGCTCGGCCGCCTGGATCCAGGGGCGGACGTTGGCGTCGTGGTCCAGGCGGCTGAGGATGATCTCGTCGCCCGCTTTCCAGCCCTTGGCCAGGTGGCGGGAGAAGTCGTAGGTGAGCTGGGTGGCGCTGCGGCCGTGGACGATGCCGTTCGCGGGCAGGTGGAGCAGGTCGGCGTAGGCGGCGCGGAAGTCCGCGACGGCGCGCTCGGCGTTGAGCTCCGACGGGCTGATGGTTCCCCGGTTGGACAGGGGACCGGTCAGCGTCGCGGCGATGGCGTCCGCGACGGAGCGGGGGGTCTGCGTTCCGGCCGGCCCGTCGAAGTAGGCGAGGCCGGTCTCGAGGGAGGGGAAGTGGGCCCGGAGAGCGGTGAGGTCGATGGCCATGGTCTCGGCTTTCTGTCAGGCGGGTGCCTTTACTCTGGTGTCGACCTCGCGACCACGTAAAGCGATGGATCTCGAAGAGAAAGTTCATGATCCATGAAGTCTCAGCCGGATCTGAAGCTCCTGGCCACCTTCCTGGCCGTGGTGCGCCAGGGCTCGATGGCCGAGGCCGCGGCGGCGCTCGGCTACGTGCCCTCGGCGGTGTCCCAGCACATCGCCGCGCTGGAACGCGACATGGGCATCGAACTGATCGTCCGCCGCCCCGGCAGCCGGCTGATCCTCACCGCGGCCGGCCGTTCCCTCGCCCAGGCGACCGAGACGCTTTTCGATGCGACCGCGCGGTTCCAGGACACCGCCAACGGCATCGCGAACCGCGAGATCGCCGAACTGCGCGTCGGGACCTACCCCAGCGCCATGACCTACCTGCTCCCGGAGATCCTGTCCACGCTCAGGGCTCGCCGCCCGGGTCCCTGGATCCGGCTCATCGTCGTGGAGACGAATGAGGGGGTGCCGAGGGTCAAGTCAGGGGACATGGATCTGCTCGTCGCCTACCGCTACCTGCCCGAGGACCCACCGGCCCCGTCCGAGGCGTTGACGATCACCGTCCTGGGGCGCGAACCGCTGGTCCTGGTCACGGGTGCCGAGCCTGGGCGCCGACACCCGGTGGAGCTGGCCGAATGCCTGGAACGGGAGTGGGTCTCCGGCCACGCGCACAACCCCGACCGGCGGCTGCTGCTCCGCTGGGCCGGACAGCTCGGGATCGCGCCCCAGGTGACACTGGAGACCGAGGACCTGCACAGCATGCTCGCCATGATCCGAGCCGGCCTCGCGGTGGGCCTGATCCCGGCCACGCTCCTCGGCGCGGGACACGACGCCGGCATCGAGCGGGTGGTTCTGCCACCCGGGGTCGCTCCGCTCCACCGGGAGATCCTCGCCGTCAGCAGACCCGGCGCCCGCCCCCCGATCGTCAACGAGCTGGTCACACTCCTTACCGGTGCCGTGGAAGGGGCACCGGGCCCGGCGCAGGATGGAGGGGTACGCGCCGAGCCCGGTGGGATCTAGCAGTTGCCGAACGCCGGCAGCCCGAGGACCCGGAGCCCGAGCCACTCGATGGCCAACGGCCCACCCTCAATGGCCCCCGTCACATGACTGGGCGCTGGCAGAGACACCCACCGCACGTTGACCCCAGCCCGGCAGTACTCGGAGCGCAACGTGGCGGAGATCGCCTGCGGAATGATCTCGTCCCCCTGAGCGTGGTAGATGAACATCGGCACCCGCGGCGCGACCGAGCCAAGCCGGTTCTCGGCGAGCCGGGCCAGCCACTTGGGCTGGTTCATCAGATCCACGGGACTCAGGTCGGAGAACCGAAGACCGGCCAGCTTGCTCTCCAGGTCGCCCACACAGTCATCTGCGGCGTCCGCGAGCAGCGCGCGCCCGCGGTCGTTGAGGTCGGCCTGAATGTTGAGCTCCGGATAGGCGGCGTCCAGGCCGATCCCGGCCGCGGCGGCCAGGCCGAAGTTGGCATCGCCGTCGAGGTGGGTCGCCACCGCGCGCAGGTCGGCGGGGACTCCGCCCGCGGCCACGCCCTTGAGCTTCAGCTCCGACGCGTACGACGGCTGGAGCTGGGCGGCCCACGCGGCCGACGCGCCGCCCTGCGAGTAGCCCATCACCGCGACCGGCCCGCCGGCGGACAGGCCCGAGCCCGACACCCGTGTGGCGGCCCTGATCGAGTCCAGTACGGCGTGGCCCTGCGAGATCCCGGCCATGTACGTGTGCACGCCGGGCGTGCCGAGGCCCTCGTAGTCGGTGATGGCCACCGCGAACCCCTTGAGCAGGAACAGGCTGACCAGCGCGAGCTCGGCCTCACCGCCCTTGCTCATGCTGACCGAGGGGGCGCACTGGTCGCCGAGGCCGTGGGTGCCGGTCGCGTATCCGATGATCGGGCGCCTGCCCAGCGCGTAGCCCGCCTTGGGTACGAGCAGGGTGCCGGACACGGCGTTCAGCGAGCCGGTGGCGGAGGTCGAGCGGTAGAGCAGGTGCCAGGCGTTCACCGGGACTTCGAGCAGTTTGCCCGGCAGCAGGTAGACGGTGGTGGGCTGGGCGGTGACCACGTCCCCGGCCGCGGCCGCGCGGGCCGGCTGGGTCGCGACGAAGGACGCGATCAGTACGATGATCAGGGACATGCTGGCGCGAACACGTAACCTCATGTGCCACCCCTCTCCGTGGGGTTCACTCATGGGAAGTCGGCGCCGCGAGCCGATCGTTACCCGTCAGTAACCCCATGTCAAGGCCCGAAAAAACGGCTAACCCGAGTCGGGCTCAGACTGCCTCCCACGCCACATAACACTGGCCACCACCGCATCACCGGGCCGCCGGGAAACGGTGAACTCGACCGCGAGCGTCGGGCACCATGGACGGATGGATGCTGGCTCGGTGACCTTTCTGCGCGAACTCCTCGCCGAAACCGGCTGGGTGGAGCGCACCCGCGAGCTCGGCCTGGCACTGCGGACCACGCGCTCGCCCGGCGGCCTGCTGCTGGTGGGCACGCCCGACGACGAGCCGTGGCACCTCACCGCGCACCTGTCTGACGAGGCCCGGTTGTCCGATCTGCCGCAGCTCGCCCCCACGCTGGTCCGCTGGGCGCCGCGCGCCGACGGCCCGGCCCACCTGCGGGTCGGGCTCGACCGGATCCAGCAGGCGGGGCGGGGCGAGACGCTGTTCGTGGTGGCTGAGCAGGACGCGCCCGAGCCGCTGCTCGAACGGGTCGACGACGCCCGCCGTACGGGAGCGACGATCTTGGCGTTGGAGGGGGGCGACACGGCGCTGAAGGGGCTGGCGCACGACGCGATCGCCGTGCCGCGGCTCGGGCCGATCACCTTCGACGGCGCCCAGCACCTGGTCAGCATGGCCGCGGGCGAGCTGCCGCAACGTCCGGGGCTGCGCGAGCGCCTGGCCCGCCTGCTGGAGAGGGTCAACGGCCCGCAGGTCGCCGACTGACGACGGCCGGGCCGCTACGGCCGAAGACAAGTCAGCCGGCCGAGGTCGCTACGAGTCGAGCGGCTGGGCGGTGCTCTGGAGATGGCCGACCAGGTTGGCGTCGAGCGCGGCCGTAGCGTCCTCGATCGCGCCGATCACGACCGCCAGCACCGGGTCCGGCTCCCCCGATCTCGTACGGCTGACCCGCGTGACGGCATCCAACCGCCGCGACCCCACATCCCGTATTTCGCTGACCCGCACTTCCCCCTCCGGCAGGTCCAGCAGGGCGAGCGACGGCACGATCGCCACCCCGTACCCGCCCGCCACCAGCGCCAGCGTGGGGTCGTACTCGGTGATGACGTGCACCTTGCGCGGCTCGAACCCATGCAGCCCGGCGAGCCGGTCGAGCGCCTGGCCACACGCCTGCTCGGGCTCGCTCGCCACCCACGGCAACTCCGCCAGGTCGGCGATCGTGCGCGGTTCGGGCCAGTCAGGTGGTATCACGATGCGGTACTCGTCCACGTACAGGGCGCGAGTGGCCAGTGACGGCTGCGCCAGCACCGGCAGGCTCATGTCCTGCTCGGTGATCAGCACGTCCACGGCCCCCAGCCGCAGCTCCTGCAGCGCGGGCGGCCCGAACACCTCGTGGATGACCGGGGCGATCTTGGGGTGGCGGACGGCGAGGTCGCGCATGGCGGGCAGCAGCAGGTGCTTGATCGCCGTCGCGAAGGCGGCGATCCGCACCGGTCCGGCCAGCCGTTCGGTGAAGCGGGTGAGTTCGCGCCGGGCCTCCGCCAGCTCGTCCTCGACGCGTTCGGCGTATCCGGCGAGCACCCGGCCCGCCGGGGTGAGCGAGACGCGGCGCTGCGAGCGGTCGATGAGGGCGAGGCCCACCTCGCGTTCGAGCTGGGCGAGTTGCTGGGAGACGGCCGACGGCGTCAGGAACAGGGCCTCGGCCGCGCGCATGACGCCGCCCCGGCGGGCGACCTCATGCAGGACACGCAGCCGGCGGGGGTCGATGTCCATGCAGATCAGCTTACGCCAACCTTTAGCAATCTTTATTTGCGCTTCAGCGCAATAAATCCGGAGAATTGCGGCATGAGCTTCCTCGTTGACGTGATCGGCTGGCTGGGCGCCGGGTTACTCCTGTTCGGGTACGCCATGATCACCGCGGCCCGGATGTCCAGCGACGGCACCCCCTACCAGCTCGTCAACCTGGCCGGCTCGATCGGCCTGATGGTCAACAGCGCCTGCAACGCCGCCTGGCCCTCGGCCGGCCTGAACCTGGTCTGGGCCCTGATCGGCGCCATGGCCCTCTACAAGCTCGTCAAGATCGGAATAGCCAAATGATCGTCGAACTCAGCCACCGCATCACCGACGGCATGGTGACGTACCCGGGCATCCCTGGGCCGGTGGTCGGCACGCACCTCAGCAGGGAGGCCTCGCGCGAGGTCTACGAGCCGGGCACCGAGTTCCACATCGGGATGATCACGCTGGCCGCCAACACCGGCACCTATCTGGACACCCCGCACCACCGCTACGCCGACGGCCAGGACCTGTCACAGGTCCCGCTGAGCAAGCTCGCCGACCTGCCGGGACTGGTGGTGCGCGCCGAGGGGGTCAGGCAGGTCGTCCTCGACGAGGGGCTGGACGTACGCGGCCGGGCCGTGCTGATCCATACCGGGTGGGACCGGCACTTCGGCACCGACGAGTATCAGCACCGGCACCCCTATCTCGCGCCCGAGTCGGCGGCCTGGCTGGCCGAGCAGGGCGCGGCGCTGGTCGGCATCGACTCGCTGAACATCGACGACACCCCGTCGCGCGGCCCGCGTCCGGCCCACTCGGTGCTGCTCCGGGCGGGCATCCCGCTGGTCGAGCACCTGACCGGTCTCGCGGCGCTGCCGGATGAGGGCTTCCGCTTCCACGCCGCGCCGCCGATGGTGGCGGGCATGGGGACGTTCCCGGTCAGGGCGTACGCGGTGCTCCCATAGGGTCCATGGTGATGACGATCTTCCCGGTGGGGTGGCCTTCGGCGAGGTAACGGATCGCGTCCGCGGCGTCGGCGAGGGGGTAGGTGCGGCCGATCACCGGGGTGACCGCGCCGGACTCGATCAGCTGCGCGAGCTCCTCCAGTTCCTGGGCGCGTTCCTTGGAGGCCAGGCCGCGCAGGTGCTGACTGGTGAACATCGAGACCAGGGGCGCGCGCAACTGGCGGGTGTAGCCACCGAGCAGTCCGCCGGCGTCATGCCCGCCGCCGGCCAGCACCAGCGTCCCGCGCGGGGTCAGGGCGCGCCGCAGCAGCGACAGCGAGCGGCACCCGGCGAGGTCGATGATCACGTCGTGGCTCGGCCCGTCGCGGTCGACCTCCTCGCGGGTGTAGTCGATGACCTCGTCGGCGCCGAGCGAGCGCACCAGGTCCACCTTGCCGGCGCCGCACACGCCGGTCACCCTCGCGCCGGCCGCCTTGGCGATCTGCACCGCGAACGACCCGATGCCGCCGGCCGCGCCGATAACCATCACCTTCTGCCCCGCCCGCACCCGGCCGCCGTCGCGGACGCACTCCAGCGCGGTCACCCCGGAGATGGGCACCGCCGCGGCCTGCTCGAACGACAGTCTGGGCGGCTTGGGCGCGAGCCGCCCGCTCACGGCGGCGGCGTATTCGGCGAACGTGCCGGCCGAGCTGGTGCCGTACACCTCGTCACCGGGCTGGAACCGCCGCACGCCGGAGCCGACCGCCACCACCACCCCGGCCAGCGCCCGGCCGCGCACCGCCACCTTGGGCTTGGTCAGCCCGAACGCGACCCGCGCCCCGTACGGCCGGCCGGTCATGCAGATCCACACGCCCGGGTCCACCCCGGCGGCACGCACCTGGACCAGCACCTGGTCCGCTCCGATCGACGGCTGGTCCACCTCGCGTAACTGGAGGACCTCGGCCGAGCCGTAGACGTCCTGGGCGATCGCCTTCATGATGAAGCCTCCTCGATGTACAGAATCTTTGACATCTCGAAGGTAGCAAATCTTTGACCTCATGTCTAGAAACTTTTACATCGATCGCCTTGGAGGGCCCGCCAACGCAGGGACGGCCACCGCTGAAGATCATGCGGTGGCCGCACGGGGCCTGGACCAACAGGTAGACGCCGAAACGTCTATTAAGAAAGGCTCGGCAATAAAGAATGACCTGAAAAGCAGACTACGGCGAGCCGCCGCCCGGTCAGCGGCCCGCCGTAGCCTTACTATTCTCTGCGCCCCATCACTTCCGGGCTCCCATCCGAGCCCGGTCGTGAGTTATTTGCAGGTGGACGCGATACAGATGTTGATCTTCTTGATGATGACCGTCGGGCTGAACGTGGAGTAGGTGTTGAACACCGAGTCCTTGATGACCGCGAAGTTCACCGTGGTCTTGTTGAGGTTGTTCTGGAGGATGCCGATCTCGTTGCCGTCGAGAGCCCGGTTGCCGGTGATGTTGAGCTTCACTGGGATCCCGGCGACCGTGTTGTTGCAGGTGACGACGTTGGCGAGGCCGTTGGAGCAGGAGTAGCCGCCGGTGGCCTGCGCCATGGAGGCGCCACCCACCAGCGCGGAGCCGAAGAGGCCGAGCATGAGTGCGACCGAGGCCACTCGCGTGTTCGTCTTCATGGAATTAGCCATCCCTCTTTTTGTGGTTTTCACCGCGGTCCATTGCCATCCCCATCTGGAGCTCCGGACCGCCGGCCGGCGATGCGAAAACAATTCAATTTTTACATCGGAGCCGTGCCCCCCTTTCGTTGCCTTGGACTTTATATCTCACGCCCTCCGCCGATGACCAGTCCAGAATTTTTCGGCTAATCGCCGTCGGCGTTTTAAACCATGGCCTTATGCGGGCTGCATAAGCATTTGTCCGTTAAAGGGCTGGTTTATTTTGGGCGCGTTTGTCCGATGCAACGAATTGGAGTCACAGGGAATCGGTCTCAGCCGACCGGAAGCGGGCAGCACAAAGCCTGACATCGGCCCTCAGGTCCACCGATGCCAGGAGCTGCGGAGATCGTCAGCCTAGTCGTCGTCCCCGTCGGCCTCGTCCCACGCCTTGTTGCGGTCGGAGGCGCGCTTCAAGGCGCCGGCTGCCTCCTGCTCGCTCTCGTAGGGGCCCATGCGGTCCTTGTTCGGGCAGCCCTGGTCGGGCTCGACGCGCATGTGCTTGAGGCAGAACCACCACTGGCCATCGCTCACAGGATCAATCCTGCCCCGTAGACTTGCCTTTCATGACGACATTGCTCCAGCCAGGGCGAGTTTCGCCCATCCGAAAGGTTCCCGCGCACATCCAGCGGCCGGAGTACGTCGGCAAGAAGCGCCCCCAGACCGGCGAGTCCGACGTCAAGACCCCGGAGACGATCGAGCGGATGAGGGTGGCCGGCCGGATCGCGGCGCAGGCGCTCGAGGAGGTCGGCAAGCACGCTCAGCCCGGTGTCACGACCGACGAGCTGGACCGGATCGGCCACGAGTTCCTCGTCGACCACGGCGCCTACCCGAGCACGCTCGGCTACAAGGGCTACCCCAAGTCGCTGTGCACCTCGATCAACGAGGTGATCTGCCACGGCATCCCCGACGACACCGTGCTGCGTGACGGCGACATCGTCAACGTCGACATCACCGCCTACATCGGCGGCGTCCACGGCGACACCGACGCGACCTACCTGGTGGGCGACGTCGACGAGGAGTCGCGGCTGCTGGTCGAGCGCACGCGCGAGGCGATGATGCGGGCGATCAAGGCGGTCGCGCCGGGCCGGCAGCTCAACGTGGTGGGGCGGGTCATCGAGGCGTACGCCAAGCGGTTCGGCTACGGCGTGGTGCGCGACTTCACCGGGCACGGCATCGGCACCACCTTCCACTCGGGCCTGATGGTGCCGCACTACGACGACCCGTCGCTGAAGGTCGAGCTGGTGCCGGGCATGACGTTCACGATCGAGCCGATGCTGACGCTGGGCACGATCGACTACGACATCTGGCCCGACAAGTGGACCGCGGTGACCAAGGACCGCAAGCGCACGGCCCAGTTCGAGCACACGCTCGTGGTGACCGACACGGGCAGCGAGATCCTCACCCTCGCCTAGGCACCACGCCGCTGACGGTGGTGCCCTCCCCCTGCGTGCCGGTGACCGACAGGCTGCCGCCCAGTTCGGTGAACGTGGCCCGCATCCGCGCGATCCCGCGACCCGCCCTGAGCGTGGCGAAGCCCTCGCCGTGGTCACGGATCGTCATCCGCAGGCCGCTCGCGCCCGAGGTCACCGCAACGGAGACGAGTCTCGCGCCGCTGTGGGTCTCGACGTTGCTGAGTGCCTCGCGCGTGGCGGCCAGGACGCCCGCCGCGATGCGCGACGGCACGTCGGTCGAGGGCAGCGCCCAGGTCTCGACGGCGATGCCCGTGCGCTCCGACCACTCCGCCAAGTAGGTCTCCAGCGCCTCCGCCAGGCTTTGCCCCCCGCGCATGCGCGTCTCTTTCGACAACTCTTATCGCCTCTCTGAGCGCATGGGCGCCTCATCGGCCCCCATGCCGATGTCCCATGCGCGTGCGCGCAATCCCCCTCCAGGCTTACGCACACAGCTCATGAGGTTATGCCCGTCTCCCCTGCGAGCAAGGCTACCCGGCGGTTCGGTTACGTGCGGGTGAGGATAGAAGGCCATGGCCGAACGGCTATGAGCCGCTGTCACCACGATTGAGCTTGGCGAGGTAGTCGTTGTAGGAGTCGAGTTCGGGGTCGCCCTTGCCGGTGCGATCGGCCTTGCGGTCGGCCCGCCGCGCCTGCCGCTCGTCGTCCTGGTACCACTGCAGGGCTATCGCCAGCAGCACCATCAGGGTCGGGATCTCGCCGAACCCCCACGCGATCGCGCCGCCGTTCTGCTGATCCTCCAGCAGCGGCCCGCCCCACGTACGGCCGAGCTGGTCGTACCAGCCGGAGGCCATCACGGTGCCGGTCATCATCAGCGCGATGCCGAAGAACGCGTGGAAGGGCATCGTGACGAAGAGCACCAGCAACTTGCCCACGTACGGCAGGCGGTGCGGAGCCGGATCGACGCCGATGATCGTCCAGAAGAACAGCGAGCCACTGAGCAGGAAGTGCAGGGTCATGAAGATGTGCCCGAGATGCTCCTCCATGGCCGACTCGAACAGCGGCGTGAAGTACAGCGCGTACGTCGAGGCGATGAAGATGGCCGTCGCGATGGCCGGATGGCCGACCACCTTGACGAACCCGCTGTGCAGGATCGTCGTCAGCCACTCACGCGGCCCCCGGTCGCCGCGCTTGGCGGCCGGCCTGAGCGCACGCAGCGCCAGCGTGACGGGACCGCCGAGAACCAGCAGGATGGGCACGACCATGGACAGCGTCATGTGCTCGACCATGTGCACGTCGAACATGACCTTGGCGTAGCGGGCCACACCGCTCTGGGTGGCCACGACCAGCAGCGCCACCCCGCTGAACCAGGCGGAGGTGCGGCCCCACGACCAGTGGTCGCCGCGCCGCATCAGCCTGATGACCCCGGCCGCGTAGAGGCCGGCCAGGGCGGCGGCGACCACCGCGAAGAACAGGTCGAGCCACCAGAGCGAGGCCAGGTTGCCGAGCGTGATCGGCGGCGGCATCGGGAAGCCGAGCAGGTCGAAGGCCCGGTCGGCGGGCAGGCTGACCGGCGGCGGCGCGGTGCGCGAGAGCACGACGGCCAGGCCCATGGTGGCGGACATGAGCAGGAGCTCGCCACCGGCCAGCCGGGTGAACGCGCCGTGGCGGCCCGCGGCGAGCCCGCCCAGGGTGCGCTGCCGGTGCCACCAGCCCACGTAGCCGAGCAGGACGAACGCGATGATCTTCGCCACGATCAGCACGCCGTACGCCGACGTCCAGAGGTCGGAGACGGCGGTCAGCCGGGCCAGCACGCTGAACACCCCGGACACGCCGACCCCGATGTAGCACCACAGGGCGAGCCTGGAGAACCTGGCCGCGGCGATCTCCAGCTGCGGCAGCTTCCGTACGGCGTGCAGCGCCACCACGGCGAGGCCGCCCACCCACAGCGACAGCGCGAGCAGGTGCAGCGACAGCCCCGAGGTGGCCAGGTCGTGGTTGGGCGAGGAGGAGGAGTGACCGGTGAGCGCCGGGGGCAGCAGTGTGGCCAGTGCGAGCACCAGCAGGCCCGCCGCGGCCCCGGCGGTGATGGCGCCCCGCGAGAACAGCGCGATGGCCACCCCGAACAGCACCACGAGCGTGAGCGAGATGCCCTGGCTGTACTGGGTGGCGAAGCCGGTCAGGTAGTTGGACTCGAAGACCTCGGTGACCGGGCGGGCAAAGAAGTCGGCCGCCCCGAACACGATCGCGGCGAACGCGGCGGCGGCCCAGGACAGCGCGCTCCAGGATGCGGCCTTGACGTAGCCGAGCGCGGTCTTGCCGAGCAGGCCCTTGTCGTTGGGCAGCAGCGCGGCCGCGGCCAGCAGCAGGCCGATGGTGACCACGCCCGCCGCGTCCATCCACAGCTTGGAGACCGGCAGCCCCCATCGGGTGATCGGGCCGGCGTCGGGCAGGCCGGGGATGATCCGGGGGAACGCCGCGCCGCCGGCGACCATGGCGATCACCAGGGCGACGAGCGCCGCCCCCACCGCCGCGAGCGCTAGGCGCGCGGCCCTGGTCACGGCTTCTTCTTGTCCGCGGGCGGCTTCTTCCGCGCGCTGAACAGGAAGCCGATGCCGACGCCGACGAGCGCGCCGACCACGATGAGCAGCCACACGGGGAACGACGCCGAGGTCGCGGACTCCACGGCCACCGCCCGGTCGGCCGACGCCTGCGAGGCCGGGGCCTGCGAGGCCGCTTGGGAAGGCGCCGCGGAAGCCGGCGCCTGGGTGACGGGCGCCTGCGACTCCGCGCTCGCGGAAGGCGACGGCGCCCCCTTGACCGTGAACGGGATCTCCCCCTCGATCGGGTGACCGTCGGAGGAGACGACGCGGTAGGCGATCGTGTACTTCCCGTTGGGCAGCGTGCCCTCCAGCTCCTGCGTCACCACCTTGCCGCCGGCGTGGGGATCGCCACTCTGGTACGCGGTGCCGCCGGGGCCGCGCACGATCACGACCGGTATGCGTACGGGGGAGGTGAACTCGAGCCTGACCTTGTCGATGGACTCGACCGTGGCGTCCTTGGCCGGGTCGCTGCTCTTGAGAGCGTCGTGGGCCAGAGCCGGTCCTGCGGTGCCCAGCAGGACCAGGGCGGCGAGAAGCGCGGTAAGAGCCGCGAACGGGGATCTCTTCATGACACCCCCAAGGCTACCGAGGTCGCCGCCCGGTCCCGACCTCGCTACAGGCCGGCGCAGGCCAGGGCTCGCTGGTAGGCCTCCACGGCACCGTCGGAGTCACCCAGCTGCTCCATGGTCTCGGCGGCGGCGTACCAGGTGGCGGCGACGCTGCGGGAGTCCGGCAGCGGGCTGATCCACCGGCGCACGATGTCGACCTCGTGCCGCGCCTCGCCGAATCTGGCGAGGCCGCCGTAGGTGCGGCTGAGTACGAGGCGCAGCTCGGCGCCGAGGGTCTTGGCGGTCTCGGGCTGCAGTTCGGCACCGGTCCGCGCGTACCTGAGCGCCTGCTCGTAGTTTCCGTCGAGGATCTCGGCGCGGGCCAGCTCCACCAGGCAGCTGGCGCGGTCGGCCGTGCTGGAGGAGGACTGGGCCAGCTCCTGGTCCGCCTTGATGAGCAGTTGGCGGGCCTCCTTGGCGGCCGACGGCCGGGCCCTGAGCATCAGTGCCGCGTACGCCTGGCGCATTCTGGCGAGATTGCGCGGCTGGCCGGTCTCGGACTGGACGGCGAGAGCGCGCTCCGCGAAGCCGAGAGCCTCCTCGCCGTGCCCGGTGGTCTCGGCCACGATGGCGGCGTTCCAGCACGCGGCGACCATCGACCTCGGTGTGCCGAGCAGGTCGGCCGCGTTCAGCAGTTCGGCGGCGAACTGGCGGGCGCGCAGCAGGTCGCCGCGCCCCACGTAGGCACCCAGCAGAGAGGCGCCCAGCTCGATGATCAGATCGGACCAGGCCGGCCGGGTCGGCCCGCTCAGGATGCCTTCCCCGATCTTGACGGCCTCGGTCAGCCTGTCGCTCGTCTTATAGACCCGGCACAGCGCGATGGACACCTCGATGCGACGGTCAGGCGAGATGTCCTCGCCGTTCAGCCGGTCGAGGAGGGCGATGGCCCCGGCGTGGTCGCCGCAGGCCTCGGTGGCCAGGGCCAGTCCGAATTCGGTGTCTTGACGGAGCGACGTGAGACCTGTCAGGTTATTGTTCGCCATAAGCTCGGCGAAGCGTGTACGCGCCTCAGAGACCTCACCGTTCTCCAGGGCCAGCCGGGCATAGCCGAGAGCGAGCTCGATGTCCTCCATCTGTTCGGCGGTCACACCATTGACCAGATAGGAGAGCGAGCAGTCCAGCTTCTGAGCCAGCAGCTCAAGAACGGCGGGAGTCGGGGTACGCTTGCCACTCTCGATCAAGGAGACGTAACTGTCCGATAGCTCAGGGTGCGCGAGCTGCGCCTGTGACAGGCCACGCTGTCGCCGAACTGTCTTAATACGGAGTCCGACCAGGTCCGATGTGGTCACAGTTGCCGCTCCTTGGGATGATGACAAACGCATAACACATATTGGCGAGGGAGCCCTAGATGCGCACGCGTCTTATCTTGTCAGCACTTGCTGCCCTGATTGCGACCGTACTGGTCGCAACCACCAATGCTACGACCGCAGATGCCAGTACGTCTCCTAACAGCCCCTACGGTGTCATCGATTGTTGCTAGGTCGACGCCGACCACGTGATCGCAGCACATCGTCACTGCGCCGCCGCGTCTCACGCCGCTGCCGCTCGTCGTGATCGCCACGTCCGCAGCACCTGGAACTCCCCGCCCGAGCGCGCCCACCCCCCACGCAGGGCGTCCGATCGTCAACCAGCCCTGAGCGCCAGGAAGAAGTCGACCCGGTCTGTCATCGTCGACAGATCGCGGCCGGTCAGGTCCTCCACCCGTCTGATCCGATAGCGCACCGTGTTGACGTGCACGTGCATCCGCTCGGCGCACGCGTTCCACGAGCCCGCGCAGTCGAGGAACGTGCTGAGCGTCCGCACCAGCTCGGACTGGTGCCGCCCGTCATAGTCGAGCAGTGGGGCGAGCAGCCGGTCGGCGAACGAGCGCCGCACATCGCCAGGGGTGGTGGCCAGCAGCAGGGCGTGGGTGTAGATCTCGTCGCTGGTCACCACGCCGCCACCCCGCGCCTCCGCCAGCCGCCTGGCGTGCCCGGCCTCCCCGGCCCCGCCCTTCACGGCCGCCGCACCGGTGAGCGCACCGCTCAATCCGACGCAGACCCGCGTGCCGGGCAGCGCGGAGAGCACCTCCACCCCGGCGCGCAACCGCCCGGCCACCCCGCTCACCGTCGAGCCCCGCAACGGCACCAGCGCCACCGCCCCGTCCGGCCGTACCGCCGCGACGACCTCGCGGCCCAGCAGCTCCTCCACCACCTGCCCGCCCAGCTCCGCCGCGTCCGTCCCGCCCACCGGGTCCGGCTCGCCCGGCCTGCCCGCCGGCAGGACGGTCACGTTCACGATCGCGTACGGCTCGGCGGCGTCCAGCCCGCAGGTGCGGAGCCTGGCGTCCAGCTCGGCCAGCCCCGCCTCCGCCAGCGCGGCCGTGAGAAGCTGCGCGGCCAGCCGCCGTTCGACCCGGCGGCCCTCCTCCATCCGGCTGCGCTCGACCGCGACGCAGTCCGCCAGCTCGTAGCCGAGGTCGGGCCGGTCCAGCAGGTCGCCGTCGCAGACCAGCACCCAGCCCGCGGCCCGGTCGCCGCGCCCGACGCCGAAGATCGTGTGCTCGCCGACGAGACAGGGCAGCCGGGACGCCGTCAGGTACGCACGGGCCGGCCGTACCGGATCCTCGATGGAACCCACGATCACCTGGCCGGCGGCTGAGACGACGGAGCCCGTGACGCCGAGCTCGGCCGCGGTCAGCGCGAACAGCTCCGGCAGCGCGGCGCCCTCGGCGACGGCGGCGAGCAGCCGGCGGTGGCGGCCGAGCGCGTCGCGCACGTCGCCGGACAGGCGGGGCACGACGAGCTCGGCGACCGTACGGAAGGAGACCTCGGTGGGCACCTCGATGAGCGTCAGCCCGGCCGCCGCGCACGCCGCCACGACGTCGGCCGGAATGTGGCCGAGCCACGCCTGGCCCGCCCCGAGCGCGGCCACCCCGGCCTCGACCAGCGCGGCGACGAAGCGGGCCGCGTCGTCCGGTGTGCCGCGCCACATCATCCCCGTCAGCACCAGCTCCCCGCCCGACAGGTAACGTCCGGGCTCGGGCAGGTCGGTGATGTGCACGCCGGTGAACTCCGTGGCCGGGTCGCCGGTCAGGAGTCTGAGACGCAGCTCGCCGATGGCCAGCAGGTCACTGATGCGCACTTGGAGGAATATACAAGTCGATCGGGCAAGCTCTGACCTCGATTTAACGTCACACGCATAGGACCGCCCGCACGCCGGTGCTCTACTCGGAGGATGACCGAAACGGACAGCCTGACGCGGCAGCTCGGGTCCCTGGGCGTGGGCGAGAGCGCCCGGCGGCCCGACGCGACGCTGAAGGTGACGGGCGAGTTCGCGTACGCCTCCGACCTGTGGCTCGACGGCATGGTGTGGGGCGCGACACTGCGCAGCCCGCACGCCTCGGCGTGGATCCGGTCGATCGACGTCGGGCCCGCGCTGGCGATCCCCGGGGTGTTCACGGTGCTGACGCACGAGGACGTGCCCGGCGAGAAGTTCTACGGCCTGGAGCTGAAGGACCAGCCCGTGCTCGCCATCGACCAGGTCCGCTACCAGGGCGAACCGGTCGCGCTGGTGGGCGCCGACCACCCCGAGACCGCGCGCAGGGCCGCCGCGGCGATCGTGGTCGAGTACGAGCCCCGCCCCGCCGTGACGGACCCGCGTGAGTCCCGGGATTTCGTCCGGCGCCAGCCGGTGCGGGTGGGTGACACCTTCGAGGCGGACGTCGTGGTGACGGCCGAATACGAGGTCGGCATGCAGGACCAGGCGTTCCTCGGTCCCGAGTCCGGCCTGGCCGTCCCCGCCGAGGACGGCGGCGTGGACCTGTACATCGCCACCCAGTGGCTGCACGTGGACCGCGACCAGCTCGCTCCCTGCCTGGGCCTGCCGCCGGAGAAGGTACGGCTGACGCTGTCGGGCGTCGGCGGCGCGTTCGGCGCCCGGGAGGACCTGTCGATGCAGGCCCACGCCTGCATGCTGGCGCTCCGGCTGAACCGCCCCGTGAAGATCGTCTACAGCCGGGAGGAGTCATTCTACGGCCACGTACACCGCCACCCCGCCTGGATGCGCTACGAGCACGGCGCCACCCGCGACGGCAAGCTCGTCTACGTCAAGGCCGACATCCTGCTCGACGGCGGCGCGTACTGCTCCTCCTCCCCCGCCGTGGTCGGCAACGCCGCCTCGCTCGGCGCCGGCCCGTACGAGGTGCCGAACGTCCGGATCGACGCCACCGGCGTCTACACCAACAACCCGCCATGCGGGGCGATGCGCGGGTTCGGCGCGGTGCAGGCGTGCTACGCCTACGAGTCGCAGATGGATCTCCTGGCCGAGGCCTGCGGCCTGTCACCCATCGAGATCCGGGTGCGCAACGCGGTGTCGCAAGGCTCGTCGCTGGTCACCGGTCAGATCATCGACTCGCCCGCACCGCTGGCCGGCATGCTCCGCGAACTCGCCGCGATGCCCCTGCCGCCTTCCCGGGGAACCGATCTGCGCGCACTGCCGGGCGGCGTCTCACAGACCACCCACGGCGAGTCCGTACGACGCGGCGTCGGGTACGGCGTCGGCATCAAGAACATCTGCTTCTCCGAAGGCTTCGACGACTACTCGACGGCCAGGGTCCGGGCCGAGCTGATCGGCGGCGAGCCGCACGTCACCGTGCACACCGCGGCGGCCGAGGTGGGTCAGGGCCTGGTGACGATCCAGGCCCAGATCGCCAGGACCGAGCTGGGCGTCGAGGATGTGACCGTGGCCACGGCCGACACGACGGTGGGCTCGGCGGGCTCGTCCTCGGCCTCGCGGCAGTCGTACGTCACCGGCGGGGCGGTGAAGGCGGCCTGCGAGGCGGTCCGGGCGCGCTTCGAGGGGCTGCCCGCCAGGGAGGCGCTGGAGAAGTACGGGCCGATCGAGGAGACGCGGGAGTACCGGCACCGGCCCACGTTCCCGATGGACCCCGAGACCGGGCAGGGCGACTCGCACACCCAGCTCGCCCTGTGCGTGCACCGGGCCGTGGTGGACGTGGACGTCGAGCTGGGCCTGGTCAAGGTGGTCGAGCTGGCGGCCGTACAGGATGTCGGGCGGATCCTGAACCCGCAGGCGCTGGAGGGCCAGATCCACGGCGGCTCGGCGCAGGGGCTCGGGCTGGCGCTGATGGAGGAGATCCAGCTGCGTGACGGGCGGCTGCTGAACCCGTCGTTCACCGACTACCTGATCCCCACCATCCTCGACATGCCGCCGATGGCGCTGAAAATCCTCGAAAATCCCGACCCCGCCGCGCCATACGGCCTGCGTGGCGCGGGTGAGCCGCCGACGCTCTCGTCCACGCCCGCCATCGCGGCGGCGGTGCGGGCGGCGACCGGGCGGCGGTTGACGCGCGTTCCCATCAGACCCGAAGATATCGCCCTGTAACAGCCGGATTGACTACGGGGAGGAATCCGATGACCAGCGCACATGACGCCGCCCGGGCGGAGTTCGAGCGGTTCGATACCGATGGCGACGGTCTGCTGTCGACCAGCGAGATCAGGCAGGTCAACGCGGCCCTCGGCGGGCACGGCGTCGACGACGGTGAGATCAGCGCGTTCATCGACGCCGCCGACAAGGACGGCGACGGCCGGATCGGCCTGGAGGAGTTCGTCGCCCTGCTGGGCGGCGGCAAGCACGAAGCATGACGTACCGGCGGCCCGAGGCGTGATCACGTTCCGGGCCGGGTAGGGCATCCGGCGATCCCCCTTGATCCCCCCTTGATCGCGAGGGGGGATGGCCGTGCTCGACAGGTTCTTCGAGCTCTCCGGCCGGTCGACGACGGTCGGCCGCGAGGTGCGCGGCGGGGTCACCACGTTCATGGCGATGGCCTACATCATCCTGCTCAACCCGATCATCCTGGCCGGAGCCCATGACATCACCGGCGCCAGGCTCTCCATCGTCCAGCTCACCACCTCGACCGCGCTGGCGGCGGCCATCTCGACGCTGCTCATGGCGTTCATCGGCAACGCGCCGTTCGGGCTGGCGGCCGGGCTCGGCCTGAACGCGGTGGTGGCCTACCAGGCCGCACCGTTCATGACCTGGGCCCAGGCGATGGGCCTGGTCGTCCTCGAAGGTCTCGCGATCATCATCCTGGCCGTGACGGGCCTGCGCACCCTGATCATGAACGCGATCCCGCTGGCGCTCAAACACGCGATCAGCGTGGGGATCGGACTGTTCATCGCGCTGATCGGGCTGGTCGACGCGGGCTTCGTGGCGCCGGGCTCCGGCACTCCCGTGCAGCTCGGCGCGACCGGGCACCTGTCGGGCTGGCCGGTCACGGTGTTCTGCTTCGGGCTGCTCCTGATGATCGTCCTGTACGTCCGCAGGACCCCGGCGGCCATCCTCATCAGCATCGCGGTGACCGCCGTGCTGGCCGTCGTGGTGAACTCGCTGGCCACCATTGACCCCAAGACGTGGGGCGTGGTGGTCCCCCGGATGCCGGCGTCACTGGTCGCCGCGCCCGACTTCGGGCTGGTGGGGCGGTTCGATGTGTTCGGGGGATTCGTGAGCGCGGGGGCGCTGACGGCGAGCGTGGTGCTGTTCACGCTGGTGCTGTCCGGGTTCTTCGACGCGATGGGCACGATCATCGGCGTCAGCGACGAGGCCGGGCTGGTGGACGACCAGGGGCGGGTGCCGCGCCTGGGCGCGATCCTGACCGTGGACGGCGTCGCCGGCATGGTCGGCGGGACGGTCAGCGCGTCGGCGAACACCGTCTTCGTGGAGTCGGCCGCCGGCGTGGGCGAGGGTGCGCGGACCGGGCTGGCCAGCGTGGTGACCGGGGCGCTGCTGGGTCTGGCCCTGCTGTTCACGCCGCTGGCCGGGATGGTGCCCGCGGCCGCGGCGGCGCCCGCGCTGGTGCTGGTCGGGGCGCTGATGATGACGCAGAGCAGGAACGTGCCCTGGGGCGATCCGGAGCTGGCCGTACCCGCGTTCCTGACGATCGCGCTGATGCCGTTCACGTACTCGATCACGAACGGGGTCGGGGCCGGGGTGATCTCCTACACGCTGCTCAAGGCGGCTCGGGGGAAGTTCCACGAGATCCCGTGGCTGCTGTGGGTGGTCTCGCTGATCTTCGTGGCCTATTTCGGGATCACCGCGCTGGAGGAGCTGTTCGGCTAGCCACACGTGAAAACCAGGGCACTAGCGCGAGGGCGCAGGGCGCGTCGTGCTCGCCAGGCGTGATCGGGTACGGGCCGGCGCCGTCGGGGGCAGCGTGGTGAGGATGTCGGCCAGCGAGACCCCGTCGAGGCTGCGCCGCCACGCGTCGTGCGCCTCGCGCATCTTCGCGGAGAGGATGCAGACGCGCTGGCACTCCTCGGGCGACAACGCACCCCGTCCCTGCTGGCGGATCTCGCGGCACTCGTACGGTGAGGACGCGCCGTCGACCGCCTCCACGATCTGTAGCAGCGTGATCTCGGAAGCCGGCCGCCCGAGCCGGAACCCGCCACGCGGGCCCGTCGACGCCGACAACACCCCAGCCTTGACGAGCGCCTGCAACTGCTTGGCGAGATAGGGCGCGGGAAGGTCGTAGTAATCCGCGAGCTGCGCGGCCGACGCGGTAGCCCCAGGCTCGAGCTGCGCCAGCGTCGTGGCGCAGTGCAACAGCCATTCGGTGCTCACTGGCAGCTTCACGAGACCCAGCATAACCCGGATATTGAGGATCTGTTTAGTCCGAGATATGGTCGGCGCGTATCGGAATGAAGGAGAGCTCACCATGCGGATCGCAGTCGCCGGCGCGACCGGGAACATCGGTTCCCTGACCGTCGCCGCCCTCGACCGGGAGGGACACGATGTCATACCCATCAGCCGCTCGCTCGGCGTGGACCTCGTAACCGGTGACGGGCTCGACGACACCCTCACCGGGGTGGAGGCGCTCATCGACGTCACCAACGGCCCCGCGGCCGACCGGGACGAAACGGTGGCGTACTTCACCGCCACCACACGCAACCTGCTCGCCGCCGAGGAGCGAGCCGGCGTCCGGCACCACGTGCTGCTCTCGATCGTCGGGATCGACCAGATCGAGGGCAACGCGCACTATGCCGGCAAGCGGGAGCAGGAACGCCTGGTGGCCGCCGGACCGGTGCCGTGGACGATCGTCCCGGCCACGCAGTTCCACGACTTCGCCGCGATGGTGGCGAGCTGGACCGAGCAGGACGGCGTCGCCACCATCGCGCCACTGCTCGTTCAGCCGATCGCGCCGGCGGACGTGGCCGACGTATTGGCCGAGATCACGGTGGGCGCGCCGAGAGGGCGCTATGTGGACGTCGCGGGGCCCGAGCCGCAAGACCTCGTCGACATGGCCCGGCGCACCAACCAGGCGCGCGGGCTGGAGGTGAAACTCGTGCCGACGTGGTCGGGGTTGTTCGGGCCGTCGATGGCGGGCAACATACTGCTGCCCGGCGATGGTGCCCGCATCGCGCCGACCACCTTCGACGAGTGGCTCGTGGGACAGCGCTAGAGCCTTTTCCGCACGTCACCGCAACTGGCTCGCGCTTCTCCCGCACTTGGGTGATGGTCCTATGGAGAGGGGCGCGGCAGGCCGATGGCGGCCGACCTGCTACTTGCGGAATGCAGCGCTAGCGGATGTCGGCGGTGTTGCAGGCCACGTCGTTCTTGTCGACGTCGGGGTACCAGGCGTACTCGGGGTGACGGCCCTTGTAGTAGGGGCCGTCGCCGGCGGCGACGGCCTCCTTGCAGCTGCGGTAGTGCGGGTCCAGGGGTTTCTGGGTGCCGCGGACGGGAGAGGTGGCACGGCCGTCCGTGGCGGAGGAGGTCGAGGTCGGAGCCCCCGCGTTGGGCGAGCTCGTAGTGGTGGTGCCCGTGTTCGGCACCCCGGTGCCGGCCGGGTCCGAGGTCGGCGCTCCACCCGTCGGCGCTCCACCGGTCGGCGCCCCACCCGTCGGCGCTCCACCGGTCGGCGCCCCATTCGTTGGCGCGGCGGAGGTCGGTGCCCCATCGGCCGGTGCTCCGGCGGTCGGTGAAGTGCTGAGCAGGCTGGCGGCCAGCGCCTCGGCCTCCTCCTTGCCGAAGCCCGCGATGCTCAGGCTGTCACCGTCCATGGGCTGCGTGACGATCGGCGCCGCCAGGACGGTCTTGGGCACCAGGACGACCGCCACCTGCCGCTGGTCGGTCACCAGCTCGTCGATGAGGTCCGACACCTTCTGCTTGAACGCGGGCGCGATCGCGATGCGCACCGAATAGGTGCCGTCCTTCTCGCGTACCGCCTCGATCCGCTGCACGGCGTTGACCGTGACCCCGTCCTCCAGCAGGTAACAGGTGGTCTGCTCCTTGTCGAGCACGGCCGTGTCACCCGGGCACGGCGCCGGCTTGGTCTCTCTGACCGGCGCGAAGTGGATCGGCGTCGCCAGCCGCTGCGGCGGCACGGCGCCCAGAAACGGCGAGTCGGGACTTTTGGTCATCAGGACGGCGACCGTGCCCAGCACTCCGGCGATGAGCACGAAGACGACCAGCGAGACGATCAACACGATGGTGGTTAATCTGCTGGCCTTGGGTTCTCCGGGCTCTCCGGGCTCCGCGGGTGGCGGCTCTTCCGGCATCTCCATCGTTGGCGACCCCATCCTGACGTTCGGGCTGCGGGTGAGCCTATCGAGGACAGGCGGGAGCGGGGTAATCAGCCGAATAATCCTCAGCTTCCCGCAAAAAGCAGGGAAGATTGAGGGAAGCGTTACAGATTGTCGATGGATCCTCCCGGCCGTCCGGAAGAAGGTGAAATCATGAAGGTCGGCGTTCCCCGCGAAGTCAAGGACAACGAGCACCGCGTCGCACTCACCCCCGCGGGCGTCCACGAGTTGGTACGGCACGGCCACCAGGTCTATATCGAGCACGAGGCGGGCCTCGGCTCCTCGATCCCCGACGCCGACTTCGTATCGGCCGGCGCCGTCATCGTCGCCCGGGCCGACGACGTCTGGGCCGGGTCCGACCTGGTGCTGAAGGTGAAGGAGCCGATCGCCGAGGAATACCACCGGATGCGCAAGGGCCAGATCCTGTTCACCTACCTGCACCTGGCCGCCTCCCGGGCCTGCACCCGGGCGATGCTCGACTCGGGTGTCACCGGGGTCGCCTACGAGACCGTACAGACGCCGAACGGCGCGCTCCCACTGCTCGCCCCCATGTCGGAGGTCGCGGGACGGCTCGCGCCGCAGGTCGGCGCGTACCACCTGATGCGCTCGCAAGGCGGCCGGGGCGTGCTGATGGGCGGCGTGTCAGGCGTGCGCGCGGCCCACGTCGTGGTGATCGGCGCCGGCGTGTCGGGCATGAACGCGGCGGCCATCGCCCTCGGTATGCAGGCCGAGGTAGTCCTCCTCGACCGGAACATCGACAAACTCCGCCAGGCCGACATGATCTACCAGGGCCACTGCCAGACGGTCGCCTCCAACACCCTGGAGATCAACAGGGCCGTACGCGAGGCCGACCTGGTCATAGGCGCGGTCCTGATACCCGGCGCGAAGGCGCCCAAGCTGGTGACCAATCAACTGGTCAGCCGGATGAAGCCCGGCTCCGTACTGGTCGACATCTCGATCGACCAGGGCGGCTGCTTCGAGGACTCCCGCCCCACCACCCACGCGGAGCCGACGTACCGGGTGCACGACTCGATCTTCTACTGCGTGGCCAACATGCCGGGCGCGGTGCCGCACACCTCGACGTTCGCCCTGACCAATGTGACGCTGCCGTACGCCCTGGCGATCGCCGACCGGGGCTGGGCGCGGGCCATGCGCGAGGACCGCGCGCTCGCGCTGGGGCTGAGCACACATGAGGGACGCCTGACCAGCGAACCGGTGGCCGAGGCTCACGAGCTCGAGTGGACGCCTTTGGACGACGTACTGGGTCAAGCCTGACGAACACACCAGCCGGTGCTTCGTGCCCGGCCCGCGCGAACACGCTGGCCGATGCTTCGTTTCCGGCCGGCGTGTTCGCGAACTACGCGGTAGCAGCCCTAGCCAAGGTGCCGGGCGAAGAATCGCAGTGAGCTGTCCATCTCGAACTCGGGGATCTCCCCATGCTTGCCGGGGTTGGCGTGCAGCGTCTTCTCAGCCGAGGCCAGAGCGTCGAACAGCGCCAGGCCCTGGTCCCGCGGCACCAGATGGTCGTCCCACTGGAGCAGGAACTGCACCGGGACGGTGACCCGGGCAGCGGTCTCGGCCAGCCCGTGCACGCCGAGCAGGCCCAGTACCGCAGCGCGGATCCGCGGTTCCGCGGCGAGCAGCGGCACACCGAGCCCGCAGCCCATCGACACACCCCAATAACCGACCGGGCCGGCACCCACGTGGTCGAGTTCCTGTACCGCGGTGATGACCGCCTGCCAATCGGCGACGGCTTGGCCAGCGATGAGCTCGTGCAAGGAGGCGACCACTGTGGCGGTGTCCTCGCCAGCGCCGATCCGGCCCCGGTTCTCGGTCATGAACCGGACGAATTCCTCGTCTTTCGGCCGATCGCCGTGGTTGGGCGCGTCGATCGCGACGACGGCGAAACCGCCTTCACCGGCGAGGCGGCCCACGCGGGCCGCGATACCGGGGGCTTTCTTGTGCTGACCGCCGCCGTGCCCCACCAGGATCAGGGGGCGGAGGCCCGTGGCGTGTTCCGGTGTCCACAGCACACCGGGAATCTCACCGACGGTGAACGACTGTTCGGTGACGCCGTCCGACGACGTCTGGGAGAGGGAAGTGAAGCGCATAGCGTTTCAAAGCCTTTCGGGGTGCCTCTTGCGGGCGCTCCCTAGCCCATGCAAGGGAGGGAGCCCCGACCTGTCACAGCGTTGATCGGTCTCACCTCCTTCAGTTCGCAGAGCCGCATGGCGACAGCGAACGTATCACAGCGCGAATGTTGCCGATGCGGCATACCCTCCGATCGCGACGATCGAACAGGAGCCAGCAGTGAGCGTCACCAGCGCGTGTACCTGGTCCGTGCACAGCGCGCACGCAGACGCGGCGCGGACGCCACGACGGTGATCGAGCTGATCCGCGAGGCATTGGGCCGCTGCAACGAAAGCGACCCACCGGGCTCACCGGCGCTCGCCAGCGCGGCGCGAGATCTCGGGGGCCCTGAGGCGATGGAGGACTACCTCATGGCAGTCCGGGACATCCATCGGTGGTGGCCGTGACGAGCGTTCGTCCCAGCGGGACGCGGTCCTCGTCATGACCAACATGACCGCAGGTCTGTGCCACTTGAAGGAGGAGAATCTCGAACGCGGCCATCTACCGGGTCGCTACGGTGGGGTTCCCCGAGTCACCGCAGGCGAGATCGTCCGCGAATTGGCGGGAGACGAAGGCGACGGCGTGAGCGGGCGCTTATGAGCGGAGCAAAAAAGGCCGTTTATGGTGATGACGAGCGCCTGATTGCCATACGGAAAGTCAGATCAGGTCGTCGAATTCGCCGTCCTTGACGCCGCCGAAGAATGCCTTGAGCTCAAGATCAGTGAACGCCAGGACGGGGCCGTTAGGGTTCTCGCTGTCACGGATGAGCACCAGAGGTCCCCGGTTGGCCTTGTGAGGGGCGTCGGCCGGCGCGCCATCCGTGACCGCCACTTCCACACACCCATTGCCCCCGTCACTGCGCCGACTCTTCCGCCACGTGAGGGTGGCGGGGTCGATCGGGTTGCTGCGCATGTCTCGCGGGTCCTCTTTCCATCTGTAGACGGCCGGCCGTCTGAGAGATCAACTCTGCCGACTCGTCAGGGCTTACGGCGATTGCGCGAAGTTGATCAAAGGCGAGACTGTAGCGATGAACCTCACTGTCGTTCTCAATCCACAGGCTACTCGCCAGTGTCTCGATGTAGACCACGTCGGGGTCGTACACCTCAGGGAAGGCCAGGATGGAGAAAGGGGTGGTCCCGCCGGGGTGTGCTCCGACAGCGCTCGTGAGGATCTGAATAGTCACGTTTGGTAGCTCGCACTGTTGGACCAAGAACTCACACTGTCGCCGCATGATGTCTCGATCACCGACCACCCGATAGAGGGCCGCCTGATCGAGGATCATCCAGACATTCAGTGGAGGATCTTGCTTGAGGATCTTCTGCCGCGTCATACGAACCTCAACCCGACGGTCGATCTCAGCGGCGGGCGCAAACGGGATCAAGGCCGCCCGAATGACCGCGTGGGCGTAGTCCTCGGTCTGCAACAAGCCGTGGATCAGGGTTTGCGAGAAGCACCGGATAGTCCTGGCCTCGGACTCCAAACTGATGTAGTTGGCGTACTCCGTGGGGATCGACTCGTAGGTATCCCACCACCCGCGCAGGGCGGCGGTTCGTGCAAGCTCCGTGAGCGCGTCTCGCCTGCTGCCCGACACGCCGTACAGATCGAGGAGAGCCGCGAGGTCGCGGGCCCTGACACCGACCTGGCATGTTTCGATCCGGCTGATCTTGCTTACTGACCACCCGAGTTCGGCGCCTGCCTGCTCGCCGGTGATTCCAGCACGCTCCCGCAGGATACGAAGCTCCGATGCCAGTCTGCGGCGGCGGAGAGTGGGACCTCGTCCCCCAGCCATGTCCGGCCCTCCTTCGGTTGTGACTCTCAGTGTTCCGCATGTCACAGGTGTGCGTATCACGAGTCGTGCACGAGGGATCGAACTGCAAATTTGCAGATCTACTTGCGCCCATTGATACAGTGAGTCACCATACAGCTACGCATCGACGCGAGCCGCGCGGATAGCGAGGTCATAAGCCCAACCCCACGACTGAACGGCGAGGTGAGCCTGTGAGCGGAGCGGCCAAAAGCGAGTGGTCCATTTATGGAGAGGTCCCTTCTGGCGCAGTTGCGGCAGATCTGGCAGCTCCTTCAATGGGCGGCACTGTGATGTGCAGGCACCTGGGTCACTTCTTGCTGCCCGGCGTAGGCGCGTCGGTCTCGGTGGCGCGGCGGTGCACGGCTGCGCTACTCGCGGCTGCGGAGTGCCGGAATATCGGTGACGCGCTGCTCGTGACGAGCGAGCTGGTGACGAATGCCATCGTCCACTCCCGCTCCAGCGAGGGCTGGGTGCGGATCGGGGTCGTCGACATTGGGGATGGCCTGATCGATATCGAGGTCCTCGACGAGGGGGCCGCCACCGTGCCTTTTCCGCGAATACCGGACGACGGTAAGCCCTGTGGGCGGGGGCTGTGGCTGGTTGATGAGCTGTCGGCGAAATGGGGCGTTCGCCGCACGGGCGACGAGCGTTCAGCGGTATGGGCGCTTGTGGACACGCCCGAAAAGCAGGTGAAGGCAGACGAGTGATTGATCTTTACCAGCGCCATCCGGACCGTCTCCGATCGGAGAGTGACACAGCATAATCCCTGCGTAGGAATCTGCTCTTTGCGTCACGCCGTCACCCCCCGTTAAGCGCTCGCGAACAAAATCGACCGTTAAGCGCTTCGCCAGGCGTCGGTGATGCAGGACTCTTCGAAGTGCCACCAGCCATCCACTTGGCCTCGCGTCAGCAGCGCCTTTATCTGTCCAAGATCTGCGTCAGCCGGCACGGTGAAGGCGACCAGGAGAAGCTCTGCGCTGAAGGACTCCCCGCCCAAGCCGAACGGTGCCAGCCGCTCATGCACGGCCTGCGCGCTTCGCCCCAGCGGTCCATCAGGTACTGGCAGGACCCGGACCGTGCAATTACCCGACGCCGCTACCCGCCCACAGGCCCAGTGAAGACCGTCGTCGTCGGTGATGAAGCGCACCACGTCTCCCTCGGCGACGCCATCCTGCAGGAATGGGACGTTCGCCACACGGGCGGTATCCGGGCTCAAGCGCATAGCCCAGAGCCCTTCGGTGTCATAGGAAAGCCAGTCTTCCCGAGGGTCGAACTGGAACCACACCTTGATCAGACCTGGCTCTGTGGGGAGGCGTTCGGTGGGGACTGCAAGGACCATGCCCACATGATCGCGCAGTCTGTCGAGCGCCCGTGAAAAACTGATCGCGAGTATGCCTGGAGCGGGTGCGGAGATGCGGCGATAAATCCTTGCGGCTGGCGGAGTACTGCCGCCTCCAGGCCGACTCGACATTCCAGCCACCGCAACACCCGTTCCTCTTCCCGCCACCAGAAGAGTGATCGTGTGCGGCAGGTTACCCAGCTGTCGGGGTGGGCGGCAAAGCCCGGTCATCCTGTCGTGCGGGTGGCCACAAAATGCCGGTGTGGTGTCGATCGGCGCCTACCACTGCTCGATCACCCCCGCCCTGGCCCGGATGCCGACCGTGGTGGCGGGGCGAGGTCGCGAGGGGCGCATAGTGGCTGCGTATCGCTCAAACGTTCTGCCTGGGCAAGGCTAAATTCAGGTAGTCTAGCGATCACTGTCGGTGAATGTGTAGGGAGTGCAGATCATGCGGACGCACCGGTTCGCTTCCGCGGTGAATGCGCTGGCCTCGTGGTGCGGCCGCCGACATGCTGGCCGGCCGGTGAAAGATCGTGCGTGCGCGGTGCCGCAGGCGGCTGCGCATGGCTGAGCCGTTGCGGCCGATCGCTGCGTCGTTCGTGGCTGCCGGGCCGTCCGGGGTGGCGATCCGGGACCGGCTCAAAGGCCTGACAGCCGAGGACGAGCAGGTGCTGCGCATGGTGGGCGCGCATCTGGGCGTGCTGGCTTCGAGGGATCTCGCGGTGCGCTGCCGTGATGGGCTGGAGCACTCCACGAACCGGTGGGCGGCGCGTAAGCGGGAGCTGACACCTGAGTCGTCGTCACGGTGGGCGGGTAGCGTCACCAAGGCCAGCCATGACCAGTGGGCGCTGGCCCGCCGCTGCCAGTTGGCCCACCTCCAGTCCCTTGAGGCGGGCATCGCCGCGATCACGCACCGGCTGTCTCAGCCGATCGGCGCAAAGGGTTCGAAGAAGGCGCCGGGCGGTTACCGCAGCAGGCAGGAGTGGCACGCCAAAACCCGCCGCCTGCACGTGCTGACCGGGCGGCTGGAGCGCGAGCGCGCCAACTGGAAGGCTGGGCGGGTGCACGTGGTGCGGGGCGGCAACCGGCTCGCCCGCACCCGGCACCACCTGGCCGCCGCCCACCTCACCGAGGCCGAATGGCGAGATCGGTGGCAGGCCGAGCGGTGGTTCCTGCGGGCCGACGGCGAGTCGGGCAAGCGGTACGGCAACGAGACCATCCGCGCCACCCCCGACGGCCAGGTGAGCATCAAGCTCCCGGCCCCGCTCGCCGCGTACGCCAACGCCGGGCACGGCCGGTACGTGCTGGCGGCGAGGGTGCGCTTCGCGCACCGCGGGCAGCAGTGGGTCGGCCAGGTGGAAGCCGACCGGGCCGTCGCCTACCGCATCCACCTGGACGTGGCGCGTGGCCGCTGGTATCTGACCGCCTCCTGGCAGCATCAGCCAGCCGCAACGATGCCGCTGCAGGCCGCGCTGGCCGACGGGGTGATCGGGGTGGACACCAACGCCGATCATCTGGCCGCCTGGCGGCTGGACGTGCACGGCAACCCGATCGGTGATCCGCGCCGTTTCGGCTACGACCTGTCCGGCACCGCCGGGCACCGCGACGCCCAGATCCGGCACGCCCTGACCCGCCTGCTGCACTGGGCCCGCTCGTGCCAGGTGACCGCGATCGCCCTCGAAGACCTCGACTTCGCCGCCGACAAGACCCGCGAGAAACACGGCCGCAACAAGCGGTTCCGGCAGCTCATCTCCGGCATGCCCACCGGCAAACTCCGCGCCCGCCTCACCTCGATGGCCGAAGCGACCGGCGTCGCGATCATCGCCGTGGACCCCGCCTACACCTCCAGGTGGGGAGCCCAGCACTGGCAAAAGCCACTCACCTCGAACAACCGTAAGACCACCCGCCACGACGCCGCCGCCGTGGCCATCGCACGACGCGCCCAGCAGCACCCGATCCGGCGACGGACGGCACCGCCCCCACATGACCAGAGCGATCGTATGGGGCATCGGACCGCCCAGGCCGACCGGCGTGCCGCCGGGCGTGAGGAAACCCGCCACCGCACACCGGACCGCGCACACGATGCGGACGGCCCGGACGCGGCCAGAACGCGGGAGACCAGCGCGCCCAACACCGTTCGGGGCACGCCAGTGCAACTCACGTTGACTGTCTAGGAACGGTTATTTGTTGGTGGGGCTGGGGCTGATCATTTCCGTTGGGGGCTGGGATTGGGTGCCCTTGGGCTCGGGCGGGAGGGGGGCCTGGTCTGCCGTGGTGGTGATGGCGTCGGCGCCGCCGCAGCTGGCGCCGGCTTCAGGGGTGTCCGGGCCGTTCTGGTACTTCTTGATGAACGCCGCGAGCTTCGGGTCGTCGGCCTTGTCCAGCTTGAGCTGGTGGCCCCAGGATGATGCCACGACCGGGGCGGGCAGGTTCGGGTACGGGCTGACCAGCATGTAGTCCTGCTGGCCCGTCGAGGAGGCCGTCTTCTTCAGCGCGTCGATCTGCGCCTTCGGCAGGTCGGGGCGGTACGTGATCCACAGGGCGCCGTGCTCCAGCGAGTGGACGGCGTGCTCGTTGTGGATGGGCTTGTCATAGATCGCGCACTGCTGCCAGTAGTTGTTGTGCTCGCCACCGACCGGCGGGGTCTCCTTGTACGTGACCGCGTTCCAGACGTGCTGGCCCGCGTCGTACTTGTAATTGGCCACAGCACCAAGTGACGTCTCCTTGGCCTGCTTGACCAAGTAGAAACCGACCACTCCGACGAGCAGCACGATGACGAGTCCGCCTGCCCCCCACATCAGCAGCGCGGCGCGGCGCTCCTTGCTCTTCTGCTGCGCTCGCATCTTCTGCAGATGCTCGCGGCGCGCCTGCGCCTTCTCCTTCGTCATCGTTCCTCCATCGGCGTGCCAACTCCGGGTCACCCTATGCCCTTGGGCAGTATGCGGAGAATAAGAGCGACCTAAGTGCGCGTACCGGCCTCGGCTAAGGGATGGGTACGCTGGACAAGCCATGGAAAAGCCCGCGAAAAATTCGCTGCTCGTCGCTTGCGCCGTGTTGGTCCTCGCCGCAGCGGCGATCTTCCTCGTGTGGGGCCGGGGTGGCACGCCCGGCGACACCTCGGCGGAGGCCGGGTTCGCTCGCGACATGGCCACGCATCACGCGCAGGCCGTCGACATGTCGTTCACGATCAGGGACAAGACGCAGTCCAAGGACGTCCGCAACCTGGCCTACGACATCATCACCACCCAGTCCAACCAGCGGGGCATGTTCATCGGGTGGTTGCAACAGTGGGGGCTCGATCAGGCCACCGACCGGCCGCCGATGGCGTGGATGGCCGAGCATGGTCACGGCGGGACCGGCACGGTGGCTGTCGCCGCCGGCGGGCTGATGCCGGGCATGGCCACGCCGGACGAGCTGACCAAGCTCAAGGAGTTGCAGGGCACGGCGGCCGAAGTGCTCTATCTGCAGCTGATGATCCGCCACCACGAGGGCGGTGTGCAGATGGCCGGGGGGCTGCTGAAGCTGTCCACGCGGGACGAGGTGGTCAGCATGGCCCAGAAGATCATCAGCGGGCAGACCGGCGAGATCAAGCTCATGACCGAGATGCTCAAGCAGCGCGGCGCGCAGCCGTACCCGACGATCCTGAAGTGATCGCGCGACAGCGCGCGACGCGGGCGAGGGCGGGCTGGAATGAGCGCGCGGGGGCAGGACTGCTGTGAGCGCGCGAGGGCGCGCGACGGGTTCAGTGCTGCGGTGAGTGCGACGGCGCGCGAAGCAGGGGCGGGGCCGAGGTGAGTGGCGACGCGGTGGTGGTGGGGTCCGGGCCGAACGGGCTCGTCGCGGCCATTCTGCTGGCGCAGGCGGGGCGCGAGGTGGTGCTGCTGGAGGCGGCCGATCAGTTCGGGGGCGGGCTGCGGTCGGCGGAGCTGACACTGCCTGGGCGGGTGCACGACATGGGTGCGACCGTGATGGCGATGGCGCTGGCCTCACCTGCCTTCCGGGAGCTCGGCATCAACGGGTTCGGGGCGGTCGAGTTCGTCCATCCCGAGGTGGTCGCCGCTCATCCGCTCGACGATCGCCCCGCCGTACTCGTGCACCGCGACGCCCGCCGTACCGCGGCCGGGCTGGGCCGGGACGCGGCGGTGTGGCAGGCGACGGTGGGGGCGGCGGCGCGGGCCGGGTTGCCGCTGGTGGATCTGATGCTCAAGCCGCTCGGGCCGTGGGAGCCGCGGCCGCGGGCGTTCGCGCAGGCGGCCAGGTTCGGGGCGGCGGCGGTGCTGCCCGTCACGACGCTCGCCCGGCGGGCGTTCACGACCGTCGAGGGGCGGGCGGTGCTCGCGGGCATGGCCGCTCATTCGATGCTCGACCTGCGCTCGCCCATCACGAGCGGGTACGGCCTGCTCCTGGGCGCCCTGGCTCATCTGGTGGGGTGGCCGATGGTGAAAGGCGGGTCGCAGGTGCTGGCCGACGCGCTGGTGGCCAGGTTCAGGGCGTTGGGTGGGCAGGCGGTCAGCGGGCACCGGGTACGCCGGCTGAGGGAGCTGGACGCGGAGACGGTGGTGCTGGATGTGACCCCCAGGCAGTTCCTGCGGATGGCGGAGCTGCCGGCGGGGTATCGCAGGGGGCTGGAGCGCTATCGGTACGGGCCAGGGGTGTTCAAGCTGGACTGGGCGCTCGACGGGCCGGTGCCCTGGCGGGATCCGGCGGTGGCGGCGGCCGGCACGGTGCATCTCGGGGGGACGCTGGAGGAGATCGCGCTCAGCGAGGCCGAGATGGCGCGCGGGCGGCACTCGCCGCGGCCGTACGTGCTGCTCGCACAGCCGTATGCGGCCGATGACAGCCGGGGCGGGCATACGTTGTGGGCCTACTGTCATGTGCCGAACGGGTCTCGGGTCGACATGACGGACGCCATCGAGGGGCAGATCGAGCGGTTCGCGCCCGGGTTCCGTGATCGGGTGCTGGCCAGGCACGCGATGGGGCCCGCCGAGTTGGAGGCGGGCAATCCCAACCTGGTGGGTGGCGACATCGGGGGCGGGCTGGCCAGTCTGGGGCAGTTCGTCCGACGGCCGGTGTGGTCGGTGGCGCCCTGGCGGACGCCGCTGCCGGGGGTGTTCCTCTGCTCGTCGTCCACGCCGCCCGGGGCCGCGGTACACGGCATGGGCGGCTGGCAGGCCGCCCGCCTCGCACTCAACCGCTGAGCCCCTCAACCGCTGAGCCCCTCACCTGCTGAGCCCCTCAGGAACAGAGCGCGTCAGGCACAGAGCGCGTCAGCGCATCTCCTCCCGGATGGCGGCCGCGAAGGCGTCCACATCCGCTTCCGTGGTGTCGAAGGCGCACATCCACCGCACCTCCCCCGTCGCCTCGTTCCAGGTGTAGAACCGGAACCGCTTCTGCAGCCGCTCCGTCACCTCACGCGGCAGCACCGCGAACACCGCGTTCGCCTCCACCGGCCGCGGCACCTCGACACCGGGGATGTCGCGGACCGCCGCCGCCAGCCGCCGCCCCATGGCGTTGGCCTGGCGGGCGTTGCGCAGCCACAGGTCGCCGGAGAGCAGCGCCTCGAACTGGGCGGACACGAACCGCATCTTCGACGACAGCTGCATGAACGTCTTGCGAAGGTAGTCGACGCCGGTGGCCGCCTCGGGGTTGAGCACCACGACCGCCTCGCCGTACAGCAGGCCGATCTTGGTGCCGCCGAAGGAGAGGACGTCGACGCCCGCGTCGGTGGTCAGCGCCCGCATCGGGACGTCGAGGGCGGCGGCGGCGTTCGCGAGGCGGGAGCCGTCGAGGTGGACGAGGAGCCCCCGGTCGTGCGCGTGGGCGCAGACGGCCGCGATCTCCTCGGGGGTGTAGAGGGTGCCGAGTTCGGTGGTGTTGGAGATGGACACCACGCGCGGCTGCGCGCGGTGGACGTCGCCGAAGCCCCAGGCCTGGCGGTCGATCAGCTCGGGGGTGAGCTTGCCGTCGGGCGTGGGTACGGTCAGCAGCTTGATGCCGCCCACGACCTCCGGCGCGCCGCCCTCGTCGGTGTGGATGTGGGCGGTCTCGGGGCAGATGACCGCCTCCCATTGGGCGGTCATGGCGCGGAGCGAGACGACGTTCGCGGCGGTGCCGTTGAACACCGGCCACGCCTGCGCCCGCTCGCCGAAGTGCCGCTGGAAGACCTCGCGCAGGGCCTCGGTGTAGACGTCGTCACCGTAGGCGATCTGGTGGCCGCCGTTGGCGTCGGCGATGGCGCGCAGGATCTCCGGGTGCACCCCCGCGTAGTTGTCGCTGGCGAAGCTTCTGAGCTGAGGGTCGTGCCGGGAGATCACTGAGTGAGGTCCAATCGGGTGCCGTTGAGCTGGGCGGCGGGCCGGTCGTAGAGGTCGCCGATCGTCTCAGCCAGCGTATTGACGTCGGTGAACCCGGCAAAACGGGCGTCCGGCTTGGCGGCGCGCATGGCGTCGTTCACCAGGGCCTTGACGACCAGGATGACCGCCGCGCTGCCGGTGTCCTTCAGGGCGTCGGCGAGGGCGAGCGTCCACGCCTCCGAGGCCGCCTTGGCGGCGGCGTAGGGGGCGCCGCCCGCCGTGGGGTGCTGGGCCGCCTTGGCGGAGACGATCACGAACCGGCCGTTCTGGCTCTTGCGCAGCAGCGGCTCGAAGGCCAGCGAGACGTGCTGGAGCGTGCGGATCAGCAGGTCGTGCAGGGCGTCCCAGTCGTCGAGGTCGGTCTCGGCGAACGACTTCGCGCCGCGCCAGCCGCCGACCAGGTGCACCACTCCGTCGACGTGGCCGTGCTCGGCGGAGATCCGGTCCGCGAGTGCCTGTACGGCCGCGCGGTCGAGGAGGTCGACGTCGCCCCTGCCGACCCCGATCACAGTGTGCCCATTTTTCCGGAAAAATCCGGAAACGGCCTGGCCGGTGGGCCCGCCGGCACCCGTAACCAGAATGATCATGCCCGGATCCCCCTAGTCGATTCGACCACTTCGCCCAGCTTACGGCGCAGTGCCTCGTAGAACATGCTCAGCGGGAACTCGTCCGCCAGCACCGCGTCCACCTTGGCCTTCTGCTCCTCCGGCAGCGCCTGGATCCCCTTGGCCCAGGTCGATCCGGGGTTCGGCTCGACGTACCCGCTCACCAGCTCGTACGCCGCCAGCCAGTGCGCCAGCTTGGACCGGTCGATGCTGTCCCGGTACAGCTTCTCGACCTCGCCCCGCAGGTCGGCCACGCCGCCCGCCACGCGCGCCCAGTCGATCGTGAGCCGGTTGTCGGTCCACCGCACCACGTCGTTACGGTGCAGGTACGCGAAGAGCAACTGCCCGCCGAGCCCGTCGTAGTTACGCACCCGCGCCCCGGTGATCGGGAAGCGGAACAACCGGTCGAACAGGATCGCGTGCTGAACGTACCGCGCGTGCGGCACGCCCTTCTCCTCCAGCCGTACGGCCTCACCGAACGCGGTCAGGTCGCAGCGCAGCTCTTCGAGCGAGTACAGCCAGTACGGCATGCGCTGCTTGATCATGAACGGGTCGAACGGCAGGTCACCGTGGCTGTGGGTACGGTCGTGGATCAGGTCCCACATGACGAAGGTGTCCTGGGCCAGCCGCTGCGACTCCAGCAGCCGGGCCGCGTCGGGCGGCAGGTCGAGCTTGAGCGTCGCGGTGGCGGCCGTGGCGACCCGCCGGAACCTGGCCGCCTCCCGGTCGGCGAAGATGCCGCCCCAGGTGAACCGCTCCGGCGCCTGCCGTACGGCGACGGTCTCGGGGAAGAGCACCGCCGAGTGGGTGTCGTAGCCGGAGGTGAAGTCCTCGAAGGCGATCGGCACGAACATCGGGTTGTCGTAGCCGGACGACTCCAGCTCGGCCAGCCAGTCCGGCCAGATCGTGCGGAGCCAGACGGCCTCCAGGTTGCGGTCCGGGTTGCCGTTCTGGGTGTACATGGGGAAGACGACCAGGTGCTCCAGGCCGTCCACCCGCTGGGTGTCGGGGTGGAACAGCTGCAGGGAGTCCAGGAAGTCCGGTACGCCCAGATCCTGGGCGCTCCACTTGGCCAGATCGTCGCGGACCGCGGCCAGATAGGCGGCGTCCTGGGGGAAGTACGGCGAGATCTCGGCCAGCTTGCCGCCGATCGTGGCCACCAGTTCCTTGGCCCGGGGCTTGTCGGCGGAGGCGGGCACCGAGCCGTCCTTGACCTGGAGCGGCCGCAGTTCCTCGACCGTCGCCTTGAGGTCGGCGAACAGGCTCGCCTTACGCTCGTCCCGGGAGGCGGCGGCGTTGTCGTCCGGCACGCGGGCCGCCCAGGTCACCACGTTCCCCCACAATGCGCGGTGGTCGTAGTCGTCGATCGAGTCGTCACCGAACAGGTCCGAGTCGGCGAACACCACCACCCGGCCCCGCCCGTGCCGTACCGCGACGGCCAGCGCCGCACCGGCCGGATCCGCGCTCGCCGAGCTGGCGAACAACACGGTGGCATCCCCGCCGTCGGACGCCGGGGCAGTGAGGGTCAGCACGCCGGAGCGGTAGAAGCAGGCGGCCTTGACGCCCGCCAGCAGCCCGTCGCTCGTGGCCCGCTCGCCGAGCACCCAGGTGGCCACCCCGCGATGCGCGTGGCCGGGGTCCCGCACGGTGGCGTGCTCGACGCCTACCCCGAACCGTCCCAGCAGCTCGGCCAGGTTGTTGCCGTACTTGTCCTGCTCCTCCTCGGCCAGCACCACCAGCCCGCCGCCACCCGCCACGAACGCCTCCACGGCGTCGATCTCGGCGGCCGAGAACATGGGACTCCCCTGGCCCGTGGTGCGCTCCCACCGCTCCCCCGACGGATGCGCGATGACCAGGACGTCCTGCTCCTGGAGCGTTCCCGCGTCGAGCGGGCCCGCCAGCCGGGCCGTCACCGTATGCCCGAGACGCCGCAGCAGCTCGGCCGCGCGGGCGTAGCTGTTGTCGTCGGGGTGCGCGGGGTTGATGGCCTCCGCGACGTCACGCCGGATGGTCCACGACTCGCTGTGGGCCTCGTCGAAGAGCACCCTGGGGAACGCCTGCATGAAATATCTCCCGCCATAACCGTCTTCTAGCGGAAAATATACATACAGCCCAGCCCAAAACCGACAATCATGTCCGCATGGTGAGATATCAGGAGAGGTGGACGCTCTGCCGGACGCGGCCCTCGGTGGCGTCGTCGCAGCGGTTCTTGGCGCAGAAGTAGAGGACCAGCACCGGCTTGGGCCGGCGATCGATGACGTAGCTGACGAAGCCGAGCCGGTTGCCGCTGTTGCGGTCGCGCAGGGAGCCGTCGTACCGCGTGGCGTCGCTGTCGCCCGCCCGGTCGGGGACGGGCTGGTCCACCACGATCTCGCCGGGCAGCAGCCCTTCGAGCATGGCCTTCATCTGGGCGGCGGTCGCGCTGGCGCTGAGCGCGTCGGAGACCTGCACGTAGACGCCCACCGCGTTGTCGGTGTCGCCGGTGATGACCTGGTTCACCGCGGTCCAGTCCGCGGCCGCGCCGGAGACGAACATCCCCTCGAACTCGGAGGCATGCGGCGAAGCCACCGCGAACAGGTCGCCGTGTGTCTTGACGGTCCAGTCGGCCGGGTACTCGAAGGTGAGCGGGGCGGCGGTCGTGCTCTGGTAGCGGGCCCAGGAGTCGCCCTTCTGGGTCATGACGAGTAAGACGACCAGCGTCAGCGCCGCGATGGCCGCGACCAGCGTGGCCACCACGAGTGGCAGCCGGCTCGGGCCGGTGGAGCCGGCTTTCCGGCTCTTGCGTACGGCCGACGGCTGCGTGGGAAGGGGCACCCCGGGCTGGCCGCTGATCGCGTCGCGCAGCGCGGTGACGAACGCGGTGCACGACGGGTAGCGCTGCTCGGGCGACTTGGCCAGCGCTCGCATCATCACGCCGTCGACCTCGACCGGCAGCTCCGGCCTGACCTGCGACAGCGGCGTGGGCTGCTCGGCCAGGTGCGCCCAGAGCAGCGCGATGTCGTTGTCACGCGGGAACGGCAGCCGCCCCGACAGCGCCTCGTAGGCGACGCAGGCCAGCGCGTACTGGTCGCACCTGCCGTCGATGTGCTCCTTGTTGATCTGCTCGGGCGCCATGTAGCGGGGCGTCCCGATGAACTGGTCGGTCTGGGTGAGCCCGGAGATGGACGTACGGTGCTTGGTGATGCCGAAGTCGGTCAGGTAGACGTGGTCGCCGGCCAGCAGGATGTTGGCCGGTTTCACGTCGCGGTGGATCAGGTCGTGCGCGTGCGCGGCGTCGAGCGCGGCGGCCACCTGGGCGACGATCTGGTTCGCCTGCCCGATCGGCAGCGCTCCCCGGTCGTAGATGAGGCGGCGCAGGTCGAGCCCGTCGACGTAACGCATCGCGATGTAGAGCACGCCGTCGACGTCGGCGTTCGCCTCGTAGATCGGGATGATGTTGGGGTGTTCGATGCTGGCGACCGTCCTGGACTCCAGGATGAACCGCTGCCTGAACCGGTCATCGACGCTGAGCACCGGGTTGAGGATCTTCAACGCCACCCGGCGGCTCAGCCTCGGATCGAGCGCCAGGTAGACGACGGCCATGCCGCCCTTACCGACGATGTCCTCGATGTAGTACCCGGCCACCTCCTGGCCCACGAGCGATCTGTCATTCACCGGCATCACGTCTCGATGGGGTGGCCGCAGTAACCGCAGAAGCGATGCGCGGCCCCCAGCCGCATTCCGCACGCGGTGCAGTATTTGACGGACGGCTGGTCCTGCGCGGTGAGCACCTGCTGCTGCTTCGGGATCACCTGGAAGGGCTGCGACCTGCGGACCACGACGGTCTGGTTCGCGCCCTCGTCGAGCGGCAGTGGTGGCGAGGTCGGCGCCGACGATGTGGCCGACGCTGCCGCCGCAGCTGCCGCCGCCGCGACGAGGGGTGGTGGCTGGTCCGGTTTCTCCTCAGGGGTACGGCGGCGCCGCCACAGCAGGAACGCCCCCGCGCCCGCGGCCACGAACAGCACCGCGGCGGTGACGATGAACGGCCAGAGCGGCATGCTCCGGGGCGCCGGCGCCACGGCCTGCTTGCTGCCCGCGTCCTCCGGGCCGCCGCGCTTCTGCAGGGAGGTCTTCAGCAGGTTCGCCGCCACCACGTTGCCCGGGTAGAGCTCCAGGACGCGCTGGAAGCCCGGCGCGGCCTCGGTGTAGTACTTGGTGTGATAGCGGGTCAAAGCCGCCTCGAACGCGGCGTCGATGGCGCCACGGCGCGGCGCGACCCCGGCCTTGGCCAGCGCGGCGAGGATCTCCCTGACGCCGATCATCCTGGCGTCCTTGCCCCCGCCGATGAGCATGCCGATGACGTGGCCGTCCTTGTCACCGATGACCGGCGCGCCGAGCAGGCCGCGGTCGGCCAGAGCGCCGAGCTTCACGGGCTCGTCGACCTTCTTCTCCGGGTCGGAGAACTGCCGGCCGGTGTCCTGGCCGCCGCCGCCCTTGCCCAGGTGCGCGATCTCCACCGTCTCCTTGACGTTCACGCCGGGCCGGTCGGTGAACCCGGCCACGTTGGTGGGCGAGCCCTGCTGGTCGGGCACCTTGTCGGCGAGCGGAGCGGTGGGCATGCCGACGCTGCCGACGACCCGGCCCGAGGGGACCAGCACGGCCGGACTGTCGGGCTGCGAGCCGACCTTGACGATGTCGGCCTTGAGGCCCTTGGGGTCGGCCGGGGAGACGTTCGGAAATATCGTGACGTTGGTGGTGACGTTGATGATGCAGGTCGACACGCTGGTCTTGGGCGGGTAGCACTCTTTCAGGTGATGCTGGAGCAGCGGGTCCTTGAGCTTGTGCCGCTGGTAGTCGAGCGGGATCTTCACCTTGTGGTGCTCGGCGTAGATCTTGTTGGCGGCGTACACCGCCACGTCCTTGTCGGTCTTGACCACGCGGGTGAGCGTGACGACGGCACCCTCGGGGTTGACCACGATGCCCGTACCCACGCCTATGGGGATGTCGTAGGACCGTTCCACATGCAACAGCTCGCCCACGTGATCGAGCAGAGTGATTTCAACGTGAGAGGAGGCTTCCACGCGCACCACTGCCGGAGTCACCAGGTCGGTGATCCCGCTGGGGTGCTCGTGCGCTGCCGCGGGCAGTGCGAGCAGCATGAGTGTCCCCGCGACACCCCCGGCCAGAGCTGTGAGACGCGCCATCTCCGCTCCCATTCCACAGTTATAGAAATAAGGGTCCCAATCACCCACCGGAAGTCAATAGATGAGCTCGTAGACAAGCGCTTGCTTGGACGTCTACGGTACCTGAATGGGCTACGCGATCGGCGTCGACGTGGGCGGAACCTTCACTGACGTGGTCCTGCGCGGTCCTTTGGGCGAGATAACGGTAGCCAAGTGTTTGAGCACCCCCTACGACCCCATCGCCGGAATCGCGAACGGTGTTACACGAGTACTCGCGGGCGTGGACCCCGCGCTGGTCACCCGGGTCGTGCACGCCACCACGCTGGCCACCAACGCCGTGCTCGAACGCAAGGGCGTTCGGGTGGCCTATGTCACCACCCAGGGCTTCCGCTCGGTCATCCCGCTGGGCCGGTACGCCCGGGTCGAGGAGGACCGCTACGACCTGCGCTTCACCCCGCCGCCCCCGCCGGTGGCCGCTGGCGACTGCTTCGAGGTGGTGGAGCGGGTGTCGGCGCGCGGGGTCGTACTGACGCCCCTCGACCTCGACTCGGTACGGCGGGCGGCGGCCGAGATCGCGCGGCGGGGCATCACGTCGGCGGCGGTGTGCCTGCTGCATTCCTACGCCAACCCCGCACATGAGCGGCAGGTGGCCGCGATCCTGCGCGAATCCATCGAGAACGTGGTCACCTCCTCCGACGTGTGGCCGGAGATCCGCGAGTACGAGCGGGCCACCACAACCATCATGTCCGCCTATATCGGGCCGATCATGGCCTCGTACCTCTCCAGGCTGAGCGAACGGCTGGCCTCTCTGGGCGTGCGCGCGCCCGTCCACGTCATGGAGTCGAGCGGCGGCGTGATCTCCGCCGAGCTGGCGGCCAGGCGGGCGGTCGCCATGATCGAATCCGGCCCAGCGGCGGGGGTGCTCGCGGCCGCGGGCAGCGGGTTCGCGAACGTCATCTCGTTCGACATGGGCGGGACCACGGCCAAGACCTGCGTGGTGCGGGACGGGCGGCCGGAGATCACGCACGAGTTCCACGTGGGTGGCAAGGGCAGCTTCGGCGGGCGGCGGGCCGGGACCGGGGTGCCGATCAAGACCCCGGCCATCGACCTGGCGGAGGTGGGCGCGGGCGGCGGCAGCATCGCCTGGCTCGACGCCGCGGGCGCGCTGCGCGTCGGCCCGCACTCGGCGGGCTCCGACCCCGGGCCTGCCTGCTATGGCCTGGGCGGCTCCGAGCCGACGGTGACGGACGCGAACCTGGTGCTCGGCTACCTGTCATCGGCCTCGATCCCGCTCTCCGCGCCGCTCGCCGACAAGGCGCTGGACCGGCTGGCGGGGCCGCTCGGGGTGTCCAGGGCAGCGGCGGCGCATGCCGTACACGAGATCGTCAGCGCCTCGATGGCGTCGGCCGTGCACGTGGTGACCGTGCAGCGAGGGATCGATCCGCGTGGGTACGCGCTGGTGGCGTTCGGCGGGGCGGGGCCGATGCACGCGGCGCGGGTGGCGGAGCGGTTCGGGATCGGGACCGTGGTGGTGCCCGCCCACTGCGGGGTCGCGTCGGCGGCCGGGCTGCTGGTGGCCGACCTGTCGACGGACCGGGTGCTGTCGCGGCTGGACGCGACGGATCCCGCGGAGGTGTTCGGGGCGCTGGCCGCGTCGGCGGCGGCGGATCTCGGGGTGTCGCCGTCGGATCCCGGGGTGCGGGTCTCCCGGTCGGTGGACGTGCGGTTCAAGGGGCAGTCGCATGATCTGACCGTGGCGTGGAGTCCGGCGCGCGCGGAGCTGGAGGCGCGGTTCTTCGAGAGGTACGAGCAGGTGTACGGGATCGCGCAGCGGGGCGAGGTGGAGATCGTCAGCTACCGGGTCCGCGTCACTCTGCCCGCCACCGACGGCCCGGCGGTCGCTCACGTCCCCGCGGCCTCCTCCGGGCCGGTCGGGACGCGGCTCGCGTACTTCGCCGAGCTGGGCGGGTATGCCGAGGTGCCGGTGCACACCCGGGACACGCTGGCGGTGCTGTCCGGCCCGGGGATCATCGAGGACGCCGAGTCCACGATCGTGGTGCCACCCGGATGGACCGCCGCGCTCGGCCCGGCGCGGGCCGTCCACCTGACGAACTCGGCTGGCACGGCCGGACGCCTGACCGAGGAGCCGCATGAGCAGTGACGTGCTGACCGCCGAGGTGTTGCGGAACGCACTGGTGGTCGCCGCCGAGGAGGCCAGCATCGTCGTGGTGCGGTCGGCGTACTCGACGTTCATCGTCGAGGGGTCCGACGCGTCCGCCGCCGTCCTGGACGCTCGCGGGCGGCTGATCGCGCACTCCATGGCCACCACGCTCATGAACAGCATGGCGCTCAAGGTCGCCCTGCCCGAGCTCATCCGGGACGTGCCCCTGGAGACGATGCGTCCCGGAGACGTGTACGTGCTCAACGACGCCTACCGGGGCGGCGTGCACACCAACGACCTGCTCGTCTATCGGCCCGTCTTCGTCGGGGATCGGCCCGCGTACTTCGCCGCGACCATGATCCACGTGTCGGACCTGGGCGGGCTGTCCGCCGGTGGCATGGCGCCGCTGGCCACCGACATCTTCCTCGAAGGGCTGCAGCTTCCTCCCGTACGGCTGGCGACGTCCGGCGGGCTCGAACCGGCGGTGGAGGCCATTCTCCGGGCCAACAGCCGTACCCCGGACAAGGTCATGGGCGACGTGCGGGCGCTCGTGGCGGGCACGGCGGTGGCGGCCGCCCGGGTCGGCGCGCTGGTCTCGGAGTACGGAGCCGACGGGCTGGCGGCGGGGATCGACGACTACCTCGACTACACGGAGGCCAGGACGCGGACCGCGCTGGCCGACCTGCCCGAGGGCCGCTTCGAGGCGTCCTACCCGATCGACGACGACGGGATCGATCAGGAAAAATCCCACTACATCCGGGTCGCTCTCACCCTCGAAAACCACCCCTCCGATGGCACCGGACGGCACGACTCGGGGGACATCGGACCGCAGTCCCCCGAGGTGATCGCCGGGCTGCCCGAGACGCAGGGTCCCGGGGGTTCCGAGGCTGCCGAGAGTCCTGCGGTTGCCAAGGATCCTGGGGTTGCCGGCGGTCGCGAGGGTCCCGGGATTGCCGGAGTTCCAGACGGTCCCGGGATTGCCCGAGTTCCCGAGACACGGGTTCCCGGGGATCCCAGGATGCGGGTCCCCCGGGTTCCCGAGGTGGGGGTTGTGGTGGATTTCGCTGGGACCGGGCCGCAGGTGCCGGCGGCGGTCAACGCGTCCGCGTCGCAGTCGCTGGCCGCGGCTGTGTTCGCGGTGCGGTGCTTCCTCGATCCGACCATTCCGATGAACGACGGCTGCCTGCGCGCGATCGAGGTTCGGCTGCCGGAGGGGTCGCTGCTCAACGCCCGCTCCCCCTACCCGTGCGGTGGGCGGTACGTGCCGATCTACGCGGCCATGGAGGCCATCTTCCAGGCGCTGTCGGACGCCGTTCCGGAGCGGGCCATCGCGCCCAGCGGCATCCTCCAGCCGTTCTCCATCGCGGCCGTCGGGGCGCCGTACTGGATCCATCTCTCGTACGACTTCGGCGGTGTCGGCGCGCGACAGGGGCTCGACGGGCCGGACGCGACAGGCGTGCACTTCGGCATCGGCCGGAACTCGGTGCCGCAGGTCGAGCCGGTGGAGAGCCGCTGCCCGCTGGTCGTCGAGTCGATCGAGACCATCCCCGACTCCGGCGGCCCCGGGCGGCATCGTGGGGGGCTGGGGTCGCGGACCGTGTACCGGTTCCTGGCGGACTGCCATGTCACGACGCGCGGCGACCGGCTGCGCCTGGCCCCGCCTGGACGCGACGGCGGGCTGCCGGGGCGGCTCGGCGGCTTCTTCAAGCGGCACCTGGACGGAACGGTCGAGCGGCTCGCGTCGAAGGTGAACAATGTGCGGTTCGCCGCAGGCGAGGCGTTCGTGGTGGAGACGACGGGCGGGGGCGGAATGGGCTCCCCGCACGAGCGAGACCTTGAGGCGGTACTCGCCGACCTCGCCGCAGGCCACGTCACAGAGCGGGGCGCCCAGGAGGACTACGGCCTGACACGCCGGCAAGACCCGGTGAGGTGGGCGCGGTGAGCCAAACCCGGGGAGCTAGGTGCGGGGGTGCCAGGAGGCCGCGCCCCGGTGGACGGCGGAGTGGACGGCGCGGGCCAGGCGGGCGCCCCAGGTCGAGCGTGGGCCGCCGAAGAGTTCCGCCGGCCCGTCAGCGCGTACGGCCAGGCAGAGGGCGTCCGAGGCGGTGCCGGTGCACGGGAAGCCCGCCTCGATCAGCGCCTGCGATTTGGCCTCCGTCATCGTCATCACGGCGTTGACCAGGGCGGCATCGGTCATCGCGACCGGCACCACGGCCATCAGGTTGATCGTCCCCACGGGCGGCCCGGCGGCGGCAGGCTCGGCGAGCATCGGGGCCAGTTCGGGGTCGGTGGCGCCTTCGGGGGCGGCGGCCCAGGTGGGGACACGTAATCCGACCGTCGCCACGACCTCCACCTCCCCGTCCACCGCCCGCGCGTACCGCTCCACCGAGGCCGCCGTCATCATGCCCACCCCGAGGCCGTCAGGACCGAGCTCGCGGAGGTGATCAACCGGGTCCATCCGCGAGTAACCTGCCACGACCTGCGCGTTCAGCACCCACGTACGCTCCCCGATCCCCCCGCCCAGGAGCGCCGAGGAGATCATCCGCCACCCAGGCCCGAACTCCCACAGCAGCGACCCGAGCCGCACCCCGTCCTCGACCCGATACGCCAGCTTCACCAGATCCCCCTCACGAGCCGCCTCTGACCAGGTGCACGACGGGCCGCCCGCCGGGACCGAGTGAGATCTCCACTCGGGCGTCGAAGTGCGTGCCGACCAGCGCCTCCGTGAGCACCTGTCCCGGCTGCCCGGCGGCGACGGCCCGGCCGCCGGCGAGCAGCAGGAGCCTATCGGCGTACTGCCCGGCGAGGGTCAGGTCGTGCAGCGTCGTCACCACGGTCAGCTCGTCGGCGAGCCTGAGCCGGTCGACCAGTTCCAGGACCTGCTGCTGGTGTCCGAGGTCGAGCGCGGTCGTGGGCTCGTCGAGCAGGAGCGCGGGCGCCTGCTGGGCCAGCGCCCGGGCCAGGACCACGCGCTGCCGTTCGCCGCCGGACAGCTCCCCCAGCCGGCGTTCGGCGAACTCGGCGAGGTCGAGCCGTTCGAGCACCGACCCGGTGACCTCCCGGTCGTGGCGGCTCTCCCTGCCGAGGTAGGAGATGTACGGGGTGCGGCCGAGCAGGGCGTAGTCGTACACGGTCATGTCGGGCGGCAACGAGGGCGTCTGGGGCGCGTAGGCGACCAGCCTGGCTCTTTCTCTCGGCCGGAGCGTGCGCGCGGCCCGGCCGCCGACTGTGACGTCGCCCCGGTGGGCGACGACGCCCATGACGGCCTTGAGCAGGGTGGACTTTCCGGCGCCGTTCGGGCCGATGATCGCCAGCCATTCGCCGCGCCGGACCGACAGATCGACGTCGGTGAGCACCTCGCGCTCGCCGAGCCGTACCGAGAGAGCGCTGGTCTCGATCATCCGCCCCGGCAGGGCCGCTGCCGAGTCAGTGGTACCGGTCGGGTGACCGTCCGCCTGGTCAGTGGTGCCGGTCGGGTGACCATCCGCCCGGTCAGAAGTGCCGGTCATGTGGCGGTCTGCCGGGTCATGCGCAGGATGGCCACGAAGAACGGCGCGCCGACGAACATGGTGACCACCCCGATGGGCAGCTCGGCGGGGGCGATGACGGTGCGCGCGATCAGGTCGGCGAGCACGAGGAAGGCGGCGCCGCCGATCAGCGACAGCGGCAGCACGATCCGGTACGAGCCGCCCGCCAGCCGCCTGACCACGTGCGGGATGACAATGCCGACGAACCCGATGAGACCGCTCACCGCCACGGCCGCCGCGGTGGCCAGGGACGCGGCCAGCAGGACCGCCAGCCGTACCCGACCGGCCCGCACGCCCAGGCTGGTGGCCTCCTCGTCCCCCACCGAGAGCACGTCGAGCATCCGCCCGTGCGCGAGCAGCAGCACCGAAGAGACGACGGCGTACGGCAGCACCAGCCAGAACTGGTCCCACCCGCCGCCCACGTCGCCCAGGATCCACGAGTAGATGCGCTGCAGCTCCTCGACCTTGAACTGCTGGATGAACGTCTGGATCGCGGTCAGGAACGAGGTGACGGCCACCCCGGCGAGCACCAGCGTGGCGGTGCCGCCCGCGCGCCCGGCGGTGTTCCCGAGCACGTACGCCAGGAACACCCCGCCCACGGCCCCCACGAAGGCGGCCACCGGAATGCCGACCACGGGGGTCGGCACGAGCACGATGACCACGGTGGTGGTCAGCCCGGCGCCGGCGGCGGCGCCGAGCAGGTACGGGTCGGCCAGCGGGTTGCGGAACACCCCCTGGTAGCCGGCCCCCGCGATGGCCAGCAGCCCGCCGACCACGGCCGCCACCAGCACTCTGGGCAGCCGCAGCTCGAACAGCAGCCCCTGTTCCACGGGCGCCAGCCCCGAGTCCACGTGCACGTACGGCAGCCAGTCGACCGCCTGGAGCACCACCTGCCACGGCGAGATGTCGGCGGCCCCGCCGAGCAGCCCGGCCACCATGGAGACGGCGAGCACGCCCAGCGCACCCACCGTCCACATCAGGCTGGACCTCACTAGCGGGTGGCCGCCTTGGCGACCGCGTCACTGATGGACTGGGCCAGGTCGACGACCCGCGGGCCCCAGCGCGAGGCGAGGTCGTCGTCGAGCTGGATCACCTGGTCGCTCTTGATGGCCGACAGTCCCTTCCAGCCGGGCCGCTTGGCCAGCGTGTCCTTGCTCTGCTGGCAGCACTTCACGTCCGCCAGGAAGATCAGGTCGGGGTCGGCCTGGGCGACGAACTCCGCCGACAGCTTGGGATAACCGCCCGCCGGGTCCGGCGCCTTGTCGGCGATGTTGGTGAGGCCGAACATCCCGTAAATCTGCCCGATGAACGTGCTCGACGTCGCCGCGTAGGGGGTCTGGTCGAGTTCGTGGTAGTAGGTGAGCTTTTTGTCCTTGGGGGCGTTCGCCGCGAGCTTGTCCAGGGCCGTCTTCATGCCTGTCACGACTTGTCCGGCCTTGTCGGTGTTGCCGGTGGCGGCGCCGAGGTCGGTGATCTCGTCGTACGCCTCGTCGAGCTTGGTGGCGGCCGGTTCCAGGAGGACCGGCACGTTCAGCTTGCCCAGCTCGGCGACCACCTTGTCGATGTCGTTGGAGACGACGACCAGGTCGGGCTTCTGGGCGACGATGGCCTCGACGTTCGGCTTGAAGCCGGACAGGTCGGTCTTGGGGACGCCGGCCGGGTAGTTGGACTGGTCGTCCACCGCGATGACCTGGGGGCCCGCGCCGATGGCGAAGAGCGTCTCGGTGTGGCTGGCGGAGAGCGAGACGATCCGCTCCGGCTTCTTGGCGATGGTGACCTTGCCGTTGGCCGCCTCGACCGTTACGGGGTAGGCGGTGGAGCCGGTCGAGCCGGTTGAGCTCGCGGGTGACGGGGTGGTGGTAGTGCTGTTCTGGCCGCATCCGGTCAGAACGAGCGTTCCCAGCAGCGCGCCCGCGAAGGCCGTGCGTACGGGCCTCACGAGAAGTCCTTTCACACTGTCGGAACCGAGAGACCCGCTGAGAGCGACGGATCACCCTTTTCCACGAGGGTTGATGACGTCAGCGCGGAGGCAGGCGACCTGGCTATGACAGTTGCGGGACAGCGCCGGACTCGCACCGGACTTCGCTGCAACTCTGCGCGTCGGACAGACGCTATCAATGCTCCGGATGGACGCTAAGTCAAGGGGTGGCCAACTGGGTCTCCGCCTCGGCGATGATCCGCTGCAGCCGGAGACCGTGGGCCGCGTCCAGCGGGTGTCCGCCGCCCTGGCGTACGGTCCGCGCGAACTCCTCGGCGATGGTCGCGAACGGATCGTCGTCGCCGGGCAGCAGCACCGCGTTGCCCGTTCTGCCGTACACCGCGATGCTCGACGGCGGCAGGTCGCCGGCGGCGGCCATGCTCAGCGACGCCTCGCTGACCGCGCCGCCCTCGTGGTCGAGCAGCAGGCCGGTCCAGCCGAGCGGGTTCCCGTGCGCGCGTACGCCGGTCACCGGGCCGAGCGCGGCGTCGAGCAGGTCGATCACGTGCGGCCCGACGTCCAGGAGCGCGCCGCGCTGGAGCCGCCACGGGGTGCCGAAGGGGTGGCCGCCCAGCAGGACGTTGGAGATGTTCGCGGCGTGGCCGCCGAACGCCTCGATGCCGGCGCAGCGTGCCAGAAACTCTCTGACCTGCGTGGTGTAGCGCATGGTGAGGACGAGCTGCGAGGCCACCCCGGCCTCGCGCACGGCGTCCGCGAGGCGCCGCGCGTTCTCCAGTGAGTCGGCGAGCGGCTTCTCCAGCAGCAGCGCCTTCCCGGCCCGCGCCGCGCGCACCCCCAACTCGGCCTGTACGCCCGGCGGCACGCAGAACGCCACGGCCTCGCACGCGTCGAACAGCTCCTCGATCCGCTCGAACACCGGCGCCCCCAGCCCGGCGGCGGCCTCCGGACGGCGCGCCCATACCCCGGCGAAACGGAGATACGGGCTCTTGACCAGCATCGGCGCGTGAGCGCGCTCCGCCCACGGCCCCGCTCCGATCAACCCGACCGACACCGGTTCCATACATCCCCCTTTGATCCGCTTGAAGAACCCTAGAGTCATTCAGCGGCGTCGCGCCATTGGCGCAGGGCATGCTCGGGGCGGTGGGCGAGGGTGCCGGAGTCGATGACGATGGTCTGTCCCGTGATGCACCGCGACTCGCCCGAGGCGAGGAAGGCGACGAGGTCGGCCACGTCCTCCGGGGTGCAGGCCCAGGGCAGCAGGCGCTCGGCCGCCTTGTCGGCCAGCCGGTCCCGGCCGAGGGCCTGCGCGGCCACGTCGGTCAGGACCAGGGCGGGGGCGACGGCGTTGCAGCGAATGCCGCGCGAGCCGTACTTGGTGGCCACGTAGCGCACGAAACCGGTCAGCGCCGCCTTGGAGGTGCCGTAGGCGACGTGCGCCACGTCGCCCAGCAGGCCCGAGACCGACGAGGTGAGGACGAAGGCGCCACCGTCGGCCATCACGGGGGCCGCGTGCTTGACCATGAGCAGGGCGCCGCGCAGGTTCACCGCCATCGTGCGGTCCCAGACCTCCACGTCGAGCGACTCGAGGTCCTGGTCGCGGCCGTAGGTGCCGGGGCCGAGCGCGGCCGCGTTCGAGTGGACGACGTCCAGGCGGCCGAACGAGGCAATCAGGTCGCCGATCGCCCCGGCCACCTGCTTCTCGTCCGACACGTCGCAGGTGAGCGCCGTGGCCGTGCCGCCTCTGGCGCGGATCGTGGTGGCGACCGACTTGGCGCCGGCCGCGTGCACGTCCAGGACGCCCACGCAGGCGCCCTCGGCGGCCAGGCGCGCCGCGCACGCCGCGCCGATGCCCGAACCCGCGCCCGTCACCAGGGCGACCCGCCCGTCGAACCGGCCCGGCGCGGCGCTCACCACGTCACCCTCAGGGCCGTCAGTCCCCGTCCCACGATCGACTTGCGGTAGACGATGGGCTCGTCCGCGAGCCTGAGGCCGGGCAGGCGGCGGCCGAGCACGTCGAGCGCGGTGCGGAGTTGCAGCCGGCCGAGCGCGGCGCCCACGCAGAAGTGGATGCCGTAGCCGAACACCATGTGGGCGTCGGCGTTGGGCCGGTCGATGACGAACCGCTCCGGGTCGGGGAAGACGGTCTCGTCGTGGGCGGCGGAGTCGATGGAGAGCAGCACCAACGACTTTTCCGGAATTATCACGTCATGTAGCGAAATATCCGTCGTGGCGTACCGGAACGATCCGAGAGCGGCGCCGTCGATGCGCATGCACTCCTCGACCGCGTTCTGGATCAGCGGCGGCGGGACCGGCCAGGCGTCCTCGCGCAGCAGGCGCAGGACGCTGTTGGCGAGCTGGTTCGGGACGGTGTCGTTGCCGCCGAGCAGGATCGTGGAGATCAGCTCCACCACCTCGCGGTGGCTGAGCTCGGAGCCGATCAGCGAGGTCATGAGCGAGGTGAAGTCGTCGCGCGGCTCCTTGGCACGGGACGCGACCAGCCGATCCACGAAGTCCAGATAGGCCAGGAAACTGTCGGCGAGTTCGAGCTGCCGGTCGGGCGGCTGCGGCGACAGGAAGAGCTGGAACCAGTCCTTCACGTGCGCCTGCACGAACGCCTCGTCCGCCTCGGGCACCCCGATGAACCGGGCGGTCAGCTTGACCGACGGCTCATGCCCGATCTCGGAGACGAAGTCGGCCGCGCCCTTCGGCGCCACGCGGTCGAGCAGGTCCTCGTTGAGCTGCCGGAAGTGCTGCTCCATGGCCGAGACCGCCCGTGGCGTGAACGCCTTCGACACCGAGCGCCGCAGCCTGGTGTGGTCGGGCGGATCGACGTTGGCCACGAAGCTCGACAGGAACGAGCCGTGCTCGCCCAGCTTGTCGCGCGTCTCGCGGGTGAGGCTGCGGGAGATGGTCAGCGAGCCCTCCGAGGAGAACCGCCTCGGGTCGCCGTACGCCGCGCGCACGTCGGCGTGCCGGGTCAGCACGTAGGCGCCGAGGTGCTCACTGTGGAACACCGGCCGCTCCCGGCGCAGCCCGGCGAGGAACTCGTACGGCGCGGCGACGTGCCAGTCCGAGCCGACGTCGAAGTCCTCGATCATGCCGTTGCTCACGAGAAGATCCTCCGGGGGTTGTCGACGAGCATCTGGTGGATCTGCTCCTCGGTGACGCCCCTCTTGCGCAGTTCGGGCAGGACGTCGCGGGAGATGTGCAGGAGGTGGTAGTTCGGGTGCCGCTGTCGTACGACGTCGGCATCGAACCGGTCGTTAAAGCAGTAAGAGTCGTGACTTAGCACCATTTGTCGGGCGTGGCCGCGCTCGCACATCGCCGCCACGATCGACACCCGGTCCTCGAACGGCGAGATCGTCTCGATGCCGAACCGGTCCATGCCCAGGTAGGAGCCGTTGGCGGCGAGTTCCTCCAGGTAGGCGACGTCGGTCGAGTCGCCCGCGTGGCCGATGACGACCTTGGTGAGGTCGACGCCGAGCTCGCCGAGCAGCCGCTGCTGCGCCAGGCCGCCCTGGGAGGCGCTGTGGGAGTGGGTCGTGATGGGCACGCCGGTCTCCAGGTGCGCCTCGGCGACCGCCCGGAACACCCGTTCGGTGCCCTTGGTCATTCCGAGATGGTCGGTGGCGCACTTGAGCATGCCCGCCTTGACCCCGGTCCTGCCGATGCCGTGAACGATGTCCCGGACGAAGAACTCCGCCAGCCGGTCGGGCCCGCCGAACAGCGAGCCCGGACCCCGGTTGCCGAAGTATGGGGGCAGGGCGTCGTAGGTGTAGAGGCCGGTGGCGGCGACGATGTTCACACTGGTCAGCTCGGCCACCCGCTGGACGGCGGGGACGTACCTGCCGAGCCCGATGACGGTCAGGTCCACGATCGTGTCGATGCCCTCGGCCCGCAGGTCGTCCAGTTTGGCCGCCGCCTCCCTCGCCCGCTGCTCAAGGTCCCAGTTCTCCGGGATGTCCGGCCAGTTCCAGAGAATCTCCGGACTGAGCCCGAACACGTGCTCATGCATGAGCGTGGCGCCCAGCTCGCCCACCGGCCCTCTTACGGTCTCAGGCATGTGCCCTCTTCCACGGTCACACGCACGGGAACCTCGGGTGGTCGAACGGCCGGTTCACCTCTAGGCCGAGCCCGTCCGTCTGCTGGTACGGGGTGCCGGTGTAGAGGGAGGCGGCGTCGAAGTACGTGACGGTGAACGACAGGCGCGGCTGGTCGCGGTGGTTGGCGGGCGCTCCGTGCACGGTCAGGGTGTGATGCACGGTCGCGTCGCCCGCCGCGAGGTCGAGGGGCGGCGACAGCTCCAGTTCCTTGATCCACGGATGCTGGCTGAGCTGGTCGTCGCCCGCCCGGGTGAAGCTCCGCCCAAGAACGCCGTACCGGTGCGAACCATTGAAGAAGCGCAGCGAGCCCATGTCCGCCGGCACGTCCACCAGCGCCAGCCAGACCGTCAGCATCGCCGAGCGGTCCATCGGCATCCAGGGGAAGTCCTGGTGGAACTCGGTCGCCGCGTGCTCCCCCGGCTCCTTGACGAGCAGGTTCGTGACCTGCACGCGCACGGCTTCCACGCCGCGCAGCAGCCGGGTCGCGTTGGCGCCCATGGCCGGGCTCAGCGCCAGCGCGCGGAACGCCTCGTCGCTCTCGGCGATGTCACGCGACTGCCCGAACGCCTGGTCCACCAGTGTCCGCCGCTGCTTCTCGCGCGCCGCGAGGTAGCCGGTCGCCCGCTGCCGCAGTTCGGCCACGGCGTCGGGGGGCACCAGGGCGGGCAGCCGCACCCATCCGTGTTCCTGAAAGAAGCCCGCCTCGTCGTCCGACGCGGCGCGCACGGGGATCTCCATGCCCCCAGTCTGGCATCTTGAGCAAGCGCTTGGTAAGTGCCTTGATTACTTGGCCTTGCAGGACTTCGGCGGGGTGGGGCGGTTCGCGATCCACCCCGTCCCGGGCGCCTGCGCGCTGTAGTAGGTCAGGATGTCGCCTCCGGAACCGCCCCAGCTGGTCTGGGCCAGCGCGGCGCCGGTCGCCATGTCCAGGAAGGTGCGTGCGCGGGGCGACTTCGGTCCCGGAGTCTGAGGCTGCCCGGTGTCACGGGTGAAAGTGACCGACAACGCCGGCCGGCCCAGCGGGTCGGTCGCCGTGCCGTACACCTTGGTACCGGGAAGCTTCGCCAGCAGGCGCAGGATCGCGGCACGGAGCTGCGGTCGGATCGGCATGGACAGAAGATTGCCCGCTTGAGGGACGAAGTCCGCGAACGGCTGCTTGAACCCTCGTCTCTCCCAGATGCGGTGATAGTCGCGGAGCTTGGCGAGCAGGCCGTCGCGGTCGGCGGGGATGGCGGCCAGATCGGCGAGGGTGAGAGCCGCGACGGAGCTGTTCCCTACCTGAGCGTCGTCCCCGTCGCGCCATCCGCAGACATGGAGCTGGTCGGTGACTCGCATCTGTTCGCACTTGGCGGCGGGGGCGCCCTTCTTGGAGCAGGGCAGCTTGATCCGGGTCGGCGCTCCCGCCGCCCGCCATGCGCGTTCGTCGACTGCGGAGGCCGGAAACGCGCTCGACGTGGAGGTCTGCAGTATGGATCTCTCCGCGGTGTCCAGCGGCGCCGTTCGCTCGAGGCGCTGCCGCGCGAACAGGTCGTAGCCGCCCGCGGAAAACCGTGAACCGGTGATGATCACCTCCCGCCAGTAGGCGCCCCTTTGTTCAGGCAGGCGCTCGACCCGGTCGGCCAGCTCGAGCAGCTCGTTGTTCCGTGGCTGCACCAGCACCTGAGCAGGCGCGGAAACCAGGTTGGCCACCAACGTGACCGCTATGACCATCGCGGCGGTGGCCACGCCCGCGCTCAGCGTCCATGCCCACACACGCGGGCGGGAACGGCCGGTGGCGGGGCGGACGCGCGCGCCGTCGGCGACGAACCGGGCGCGAGCCCGCGAGACCGCCTCGGGCGAGAGCGGGGGCGCGTCGGGCAGCGCCCGGGCGAGCAGTTCGAGCTCATCCATCGAGGTCCTCCTTCAGCGCGCCGAGCGCCGCGCGCAGATGCTTGCGTGCCCTGTTAAGCCGGGACGCGACGGTTCCATAGGGAATGTCCAAGGCGGCGGCGACCTCGGCGTGGCTCAGACCGCCGAACACGATCAGCAGCACCACGTCACGGTCGCGCTGCTTCAGCCCGGCCAGCGCCCCCGCGAGCGGGCCGGTGAAGCGCGCGGCGTCCACCCGATCGAGCACCCGATCCAGTGCGGAGTCCTCGTGGCCGTCCCACTCGCGCCCCGCCGCGCGGCTGAGCGCCTTCCACCGCGTGGTCTCGGTACGGCGATGCCGCGCGACCAGGTTGGTGGCGATGCCGTACAGCCAGGGCCTGACCTCCCCCACGGCCGGGTCGTATCCGCCGCGCAGTGCCGCGACGAAGACCTCGACGGCCAGGTCTTCGGCGTCGTCCACGGGCAGGCGACGGGCGATGTAGCGGTGGATCTCGGCGAAGTAGCGGTCGAAGAGATCGGCCGGAACCGCCGGCTGATCTCTCCCGCTACGCGTCTTGTACACGATCACAACCGTTCTTGCCGCGGCGGCGAGAATGCTTTCACGCGCACGGGTTCCCACCACCCGTGAAGCCGGCCCCGTCCTCCGCCCCCAGCTGTGGGCAACCCGCCCGGCTCTGTGGCGCGGGTTGCCCACAGCTGGCGTCTACTTCGCCATGAGCAGGTGTTCCCCACGAGGGACGAGTTCGCCTATCACCGGAAAGCCGGGGATCTCACCCGCGACGAGCAGGCCGCCCGAGGTCTGCGCGTCGGCGAGGAGAAGCCGCTCGTTCTCCGGCAGGTCGCCGAAGTCGCAATGAGGGGCGATCCAGTCGAGGTTCCGGCGGGATCCGCCGCTGATGTATCCATCACGGATGGCCTCTCGGGCTCCCTCCAGGTAAGGCACGGCGGCGCTGTCGACGACGGCGGAGACGCCGCTCGCCCTGACCAGCTTGTAGAGATGGCCAAGGAGGCCGAAACCTGTGACGTCGGTGGCGCAGAGAACCCCCGCGGCCAGCGCCATCCGGGAGGCGTCGCGGTTGAGCGTCGTCATGGCGGCAACCGCCTCGGGGAAGATCTCCCCGGTCGCCTTGTGCCGCGTGTTCAGCACCCCGATGCCGAGAGGTTTGGTCAAGGTGAGGGGGATGCCGGGCTTGCCCGCGTCCACGCGCAGCAGTCGGTCGGGATCGGCGAGGCCGGTGACGGCCAGCCCGTATTTGGGATGGGGGTCATCGATGCTGTGGCCTCCCGCGAGATGACAGCCCGCCGCCTGCGTCATCGCGGAACCGCCGCGCAGCACCTCGCGAGCGAGCTCGAGGGGCAGGACGCCGCGGGGCCAGCCGAGCAGGTTCAGAGCTATGACGGGTTCGCCGCCGACGGCGTAGACGTCGGAGAGGGCGTTGGTGGCGGCGATCCGGCCGAAGTCGTACGGATCGTCGACGACAGGGGTGAAGAAATCCGTCGTCGCGACGATGGCCCGGGTCTCGCCTTCCACCTGGAGCACCGCCGCGTCGTCACCCTGGTCGATACCCAGCAGCAGCCGGCCTGTCGATGGAGAAGAGGTCGGTAAGAGTCCGGCGACCAGCTCCTCCAGCTCGTCTGGAGGGATCTTGCAGCTGCAGCCGCCTCCGTTGCCGTATTGCGTGAGCCTGATGTTGTTCATGGGTCTATGATCCACTTCGGAGGCGTTTAGGTGTCTGGTGGCCCTCCTGGTCTTCAAAACCAGTGGCGCCGAGCATCTCGGCGCGGCGGGTTCGATTCCCGTCCGCCTCCGCTGATGATCAGCGAGTCCGGGGATGGTCGTGAGTGGATCGACGGAGTTCTGTACCGCGGACCGACGTCATGCTGGCCGACCCCCGGTTGGCCGCCGCGCAGGAGACGCTCGGCCGTAGCCTCGTCAAGGCCGCGGTGGCGAACGCCCAGCAACGTGTCCGCGAGGGCTTCACCGACCCCGAGGGCGCCCTGGACGCCGCGCTCGCCCTCCTGCCGGCGACCGCCGGCGGTCTCCAGCACGTCGTCAACGCCACCGGTGTGCTCGTGCACACCAATCTGGGCCGGGCTCCGCTCTCACCCGCCGCCATCGCGGCGGTCACCGCGGCCGCCGGCTACACCGACGTCGAGTTCGACCTCGCCGACGGGCGGCGCGCCCGCCGTGGCCGTACGGCTCTCGCCGCGCTGGCGCAGGCGGTCCCCGAGGCGCGGGCCGTGCACGTGGTCAACAACAACGCGGCCGCACTCGTACTCGCCGCCACGGTGCTCGCGCAGGGCAGGGAGATCGTCATCAGCCGCGGTGAGCTGGTGGAGATCGGCGACGGATTCCGCCTGCCCGAGCTGCTGGAGTCCGCCGGTAGCCGGCTCCGCGAGGTCGGCACCACGAACCGGACCGCCCTGCGCGACTACCAGAACGCCTGCGGCCCGGAAACCGGCTTCATCCTCAAGGTGCACCCGTCCAACTACCGGATCGAGGGATTCACCTCCGAGGTCTCCATCGAGGAGCTCGCCACGATCGGGCCGCCCGTGGTGGCCGACATCGGCTCCGGGCTGCTGCGCCCGGAACCGCTGCTGCCCGGCGAACCGGACGCGGCCGGCGCGCTGCTCCAGGGAGCGGCGCTGGTCACCGCCAGCGGCGACAAACTCCTCGGCGGCCCGCAGGCGGGTCTCCTGCTCGGTGACGAGCACCTCGTGGAACGGCTTCGCCGCCATCCCCTCGCCCGTGCGTTGCGGGTGGACAAGCTCACCCTGGCCGCGCTCGAAGCGACCCTGCGCGGCCCGCGACCGCCGGTGCACCGATCGCTCCACGCGAGCACCACCGAGCTCATGGAACGCGCGGAGCGCCTCGCGCGCCGGCTCGGCGGCCGGGCGGAGGCGGTGCCGACCATCGCCAGGGTCGGTGGCGGGGGCGCACCGGGAGTGGAGCTGCCCAGCGCGGGAATCGCCGTGGACAAGAAGCTGACCCTGCGGCTGCGCTCCTACGATCCTCCCGTGATCGGCCGGATCACCGACGGGCGGCTGGTGCTCGACCTGCGCGCGGTCGAGCCCGATCAGGACGAGGTCATCGCCGCCGCGGTGGAGCATGCGTGCATGTGATCGCCACGGCCGGGCACGTGGACCACGGCAAGTCGACGCTGGTCCGGGCGCTGACCGGGATGGAGCCCGACCGCTGGGCCGAGGAACGCCGCCGCGGCATGACCATCGACCTCGGGTTCGCCTGGACCACGCTCCGATCGGGTGAACGGATCGCGTTCGTCGACGTTCCCGGGCACGAACGGTTCGTCACCAACATGCTGGCCGGAGTCGGGCCGTGTCCGGCGGTGATGATCGTCGTCGCGGCGGACGAAGGCTGGCAGGCCCAGTCGGCCGAGCACCTGGCCGCGCTCGACGCCCTGGGCGTCCGGCACGGCCTCGCGGTCATCACCCGGGCCGACCTCGCCGATCCGGAGCCTGCTCTGAGGCAGGCTCACGGCCACCTCGAAAAGACCAGCCTGGCGGGGATCGACAGCGTCGTCGTCAGCGGACGGACCCGGCAGGGATTCGCCGAGCTGGAGGCCGCCCTGGCCCGGCTCGCCGCCGCGCTGCCCGAGACGGACACGGAAGGTGCGGTCCGGTTGTGGATCGACCGGGTCTTCACCGTCACGGGCGCCGGGACCGTCGTCACCGGAACGCTGACCAGGGGCACCCTGCGCGTGGGCGACGAGCTGGACGCAGGCGGGCATCAGGTCAGGGTTCGCGGACTCCAAACCCTCGGAGAGAAAGCCGAGCAGGTCTCGGCGACCGCCCGCGTCGCCATCAACCTGCGCGGTGTCGACCGTGACGACCTGTCTCGTGGCATGGCGCTGGTGACACCGGGCGCCTGGATACCGACCCAGGTCATCGACGTGCGGCTGGATTCCGGCATGGACCAGCGGGGGGACGCGGTCCTCCACATCGGGTCGGCCGCCGTTCCCGTCCGGCTCCGCCTGCTGGGCGCCGACACCGCCAGGCTCACCCTCGGCCGTTCCCTGCCACTCAGGACGGGCGACCGGGGCCTGCTCCGCGACCCCGGCAGGCGGGAGATCGTCGCCGGACTCCGAGTGCTGGACATCCGTCCCGTCGAACTGCGGCGCCGGGGTGCCGCAGCCGCCAGGGCGGCCGCGCTCGACGAAGTCGACCTGCCCGACTCCGCTACCCTGCTGCGCTGGCACGGCCTGCTGACGGGAAACGAGCTGACGGCGATGGGCTGCCCGCCCAGCGGTTCGCCCGTGGCCGGCGACTGGTACGCCGATCCCGGACACTGGTCGTCGCTGGGACACCGTCTCGCCGACCAGGTCTCGCGACGGCCCCCGCTCGATCCGGGGATCACCGTGGGCGCCGCCGCTCAGCTGCTCGGCCTGCCTGATCGGCGACTGGCCGAGGCGCTCGTCGCACCGCCTCTGGTAGTTAAAGCCGGGCGGATCCTTGTCGCCGGCCGGTCTCTGCCTCCCGCGATCGCCAGGGCGGTCGCGGAGCTGGCCGCCGGCCTCGCCGAGCATCCCTTCGACGCCCCCACCGCCGAGCGCCTGGAAGAGCTCGGCCTGACGGGGAAGTCACTGGCGGCCGCGCTCCGCTCGGGCGCGGTGACGTCGATCGGGAAGAACGTCATCCTGCTGCCCGACGCGCTGGACAAGGCGGCGGACACTCTCGCGCGGCTTCCCTCACCCTTCACAGTCAGCGATGCGCGGGTCGCCCTGGCGACGACCCGCCGCGTCGCCCTACCTCTCCTGGAGTGCCTCGATGCCCGTGGAATCACCCGGCGTACCGATAACGACCGGCGAGTATGCCGCCCCCGCGACTGACGTCGACCGGCTGCTGGCCCAGGCCCGCACGGGGCTCCATCGCCTGAGTCCCGCCGAGGCCTGGGCAGCCGTGCGCAGCGGCGGGAAGATCGCCGACACTCGTCCCGAGTCTCAGCGCCGGGCCGCGGGCGAGATACCCGGAGCCGTCGTCATCGAACGCAACCATCTGGAGTGGCGGCTCGACCCCACGTGTGAGTCCCGCATTCCCGAGGCCGGCTCCCATGACATCCAGTGGATCGTGATCTGCGCCGAGGGATACTCCTCCTCGCTGGCCGCGGCGGCGCTGCGGGAGCTCGGGTTGTCCAACGCCACCGATGTCGTCGGCGGGTTCGAGGCATGGGTGGAGGCCGGCCTGCCGACAGTCCGCCCTGCTCGGCCCACGGTGCCGCGCGGCCCGAAAGAAGGCGAACACGAGGTCACATGAAGTTGCGTGTGTGCAGAGCGGAGAGTTCGGCTGCCTCCTCGGCGGGGAAACCCAGGCGGATCAGCCGGTTTCTCCGCCCGTCGTACATGTCCAGGTGCAGGCGTTCAACGGCGGCGTGTCCACGGGCGATCGCGGGCGCGGTCCATTCCCCCGCGGCCAGCACGGTCAGCGCGTCCAGCACGTCCTGATTGATGCCCGCGGTGCTGAGCAGGGCATCGTGACGGCGCTCGATGGCCCCTCTCAGCCGCGCGGTGAACGCGGGGTCGCGTCTGGACTGCTCCCGCAGATGCCCCATGCCGAAGGCCACGTGCCGGGCTTCGTCCTGGTGCACCAGCGTCACGACCTGGCGGGTGACCGGATCGGGGGCGTGCTCGGCCAGGAAGGACAACAGGTTGAGGAAGGTGCCCTCGCCCAGCACTGACAGCAGGAACAAGGCGAGCGAGAAGTCCGGTTCGGCCAGCAGTGACGACAGGGAGCTACGCCCGGAGACGGAGGAGGTGCCCAGGTCGTGGCCCTTGAGCAGCGCCCTGCGGGTGAACACCTCGACGTGCCGGGCTTCGTCGGCCGCCTGTACGGCGAGCAGCTGGAGCACCTCACGAAAGTGCGGGTGAACCCGGGCCAGCAGCCGGGCGGGGATGACCAGGGCGGCCTGCTCGTTCTCGATCAGGTAGGTCATCACCTGAACGACCGCGCGCTCGATCTCAGCGGGCAGGTCGAAGGGAGTGTCCCAGCCGATCGCGGTCGCCGGGTCCCACTGCCTGGCCGCCGCCTGCGCGTACAGCTTCGGCGCCAGGTCGGCCCACACCAGTTCCTTGCGGTCGAGGTCGAAGGACAAGACGGGTCCGCCGGCCTCGACCAGGGCGCCGCGAGCGGCCAGACCCCAGTGCGCGGCCGGCCGTAGCACCGCGGCGGCGGATCCGGCCGCGCCCGCGCGCTCCGCACCCGCCCACCGATCGTGAACGCCGCGGCCGCACACCACCCACGTCCGTACCCCGGCGGTATCCGCCGGGGTCTCGACCCGATGCCCCTGCGAGCGGCACCAGGCGGCCAGGTGGAGGGTGAGCGCCGCGTCCGTACCCGTGACGCCCAGCCGTCCGCCCACCGGCATCATCGCCAGTTCGCCGGCGAGCAGGATGTGAGCGCCTCGGTCGAACCCGACGTCACCCAGGTCGACGACCCGATCCGTCACGGCTGGTAGTCCTCCGCGACCAGACCTCCCTGTCCGTCGTAGAAGCCGCTCACCGCGACCTCCAGCGCGCCGTACCCGCTCGTGCGGCCCTCGTTCCAGGCGGTCAGCCCTTCGAGGTCCAGGAGGGGGCGAACCTCGGGATCGGCGTAGGACATGCCGAGCAGCAGCTCGGCGAAATGCCGGACGTGCTCTTCCGGAGCGGTGTCGGAGACGGCCATGACGCAGTGATCATAGGGTTCGGTGGCGGTGAGGATCCGGGTGGAGCCGGCCGGCAGCGTCCCCTCCCGCCCGAAGAGGAGGTGGTTGGCATCGATCATGCACGCCGCGGCCGCCTCCCCGGACATCAGCGAGCGGGCCGCCTCGCGCTCCCCGCCGATGTGGTCGCCGTGCAGGCCGACTCCGATGTCGAAGCGCCGGACGTCGACCTTCACGCCGGCTTGACGCAGGTGGTCCAGCGGCAGCAGCGTGGCCTGCGGCGAGTCGATGGCACCACAGGCCACGACCCGGCCGGCGAGGTCGTCCACCGTCTGGATGCCGGAGTCCGCACGTACCACCACCACCGACCGCAGATCTCGATCGGTGTCCCGCATCACCAGCGGTCGCACCGTACGTCCGAGCGCCTCGGCCATCCGCCGGGAGCGGATCCAGGCCAGCGGAGAGTGCCAGGCCGCGTGGATCCGGCCGGCGACCAGATCCTCGGCCTGCCGCTCGTAGTTCGAGTACAGGACGAAGTCGTACGGCAGACCCTGGCGCACGAGCCAGGCGCGGAACCCCGACCAGATCGTCACCACCTTCGGGTCGTACGCCACGGCTCCCATGAGCAGCGTCATCGCGCCGCCTCATCGAACAGCGGGAGCCCGAGCGAGGCTCGCCCGACGAAGTCCAGCAGCGCCTCGGTGGTCGGAGCCATGACCCGGGCGGCCAGCGCGTCGCGGAAGTGACGCTCGATACTCAGGTCCCGGCGGAAGGCGGAGCCGCCGCACAACCGCATGACGTCATCGGCGACCTCAGCCGCGGCCTCCGCCGCGACCGCCTTGACCTGGAGCACGCGGAGCATGGCGTCCTCGCGGCCGGACTCCAGCGCAGTCAGCGTGTCGTCCAGGAAAGCGCGGGTCTGGTGGACTCTGGTGAGGATGCGGGCGAAGGCGGATCGAGGGGCGTCCTGATCGGCCAGCCGCTGCCCCAGATGCGTCAGAACCGTGCGAGAGACGTGTTCCCCGGCTTCGTCAGCCAGCGCCTGTGCGATGCCGATCGAGCAGGCCGCATTGAGCACGAGGAAGCCGGGCAGCGCTGTGGCCAGCGCGAGGTCCAATCCTTGCCCGTCCGCACCCAGCATCGCGCTCATAGGCACCCGAGCCCCGTCCGCGGCCATGGGACTGGACGCGTTACCACGCAGACCAAGCCCGTCGAACGCGCCTGTGACGGTCAGGCCCGGCGTGTCGCCGGGCACCAGCCACAATGTCATCGGCCCCGTGCTCGCGAGCGGCCGGCTGGACCACACATACCCATCGGCGTGTCCGGCCGCGGTGACGAAGCTCTTGCGCGTGTCAAGCGCGACCTCGCCGTTCTCCGCTTCCGCCGCGGTGCCCACAGGAGCCCAGAAGTGGCTGCGCGAACCCGTCTCGGAGAAGGCCAGGGTGGTGAGGTAACGGCCTTCGGCCACAGCCCGGCGGGTCTCCGCCGGGCCGTGCGCCTCGATCACCGCGGTGGCGGCGAAGTGCATGAGCACGATCATGGCGGTGGATCCGCAGGCCGCGGCCAGCGAGGTGATGACCTGAGCCGCCTCGCGCAGCCCCTGGCCGGCTCCCCCTACCTCGGTCGCGCTGACCAGGCCCAGGACTCCCGCCTTGCCCAGCGCTTCGATGCCCGCGGCGGGAAAGACTCCGCCGCGGTCGGTCTCGACGGCCGCGGGTCCGATCACATCGGCGATCACCGTCTCCAGCTCAGCCTCAAGCATGTATCCCTTTCATATGATCATCAGGCGCGATGGAGCCCAGGGTCATCAGCATCCGCTCCCCTATGACATTCCGGGCATGACGCCGGCAGCGAGCATGCAGGTCATATTGAGCCGGCACCCGGCGAGGTTGACGTTTTCCCAGGCCGCGAAGGCATGATTCCAGCCGGCCGCATTACCGAGCCGGACCACGACAGGACCATGATCGCACGACCCGCTTCGAACGAGAAGCCTCTTGAACCGGTTCGAGGGCAGAACCCGGCAGGGCCGGCCGAGCAGGTCGCCCACCTCATGAGCGGTGACCATGACGAGGGCCGGCAGAAGTCCGCAGGTTGTCTCGCAATCTGGGCGCGAGCCGCCGCACCGTCTCCGGTGTGGAGGCCACGAGCTTGGTGACGACCGGACCCACGCTGACCAGAGCCCCGTACTGGTCACCGGCGGGATGGCCCAACTGGTAGTACACGATGTCCGGCCCATCGCGGCCCTTGATGGTGGTGTCGAGCCCGTAGCGGACCTCCTCGGCCGCCAGGCGCCGCGCCTCGGACGTCGAGGGCGCCGTCCAGGTGACGGACACGGAGACGACGTCGCCCTTGTCGGTCGGCGGGATCCAGTCGCAGACGGCGGGTTTGGGCAGCGGGCTGCCCGCCAGCGTGCGCGCGTGCGGGTAGGCGAGGTAGCCCGGGGCCAGCAGGCTCAGGTCGCGGTCGGTGAGCAGGCCGCAGGCGTCCGGCCAGTCTGCCGCCGGGGCGACGCCGGGCGGGTTCGCCGGGGCCCGGTTGGCACGGACAAGGCGGTAGGCGGTGATCCGGGTGCCGTTCTTGACACCGGTGCTGTCGTCGTCCCGCGTCGGGGTGCTCACGAAGACCAGGCCCCCGGCGCCTCCCTCCAGGAAGGTGGCGCCGCCGGTGGCGGGCAACGGGAGCTCGCTCGCCTCACCTGTGGCGGCGTCGATGGCCAGCAGGTAGGCGTTCAGCGGCCAGGGTTCCAAACCCGGGTAGTTCCCGCTCTTCGTCACGAACAGGTCCCCGGTCGCGATGAACGACGTCGACCCCGCTACCCCCCGGGTCCAGCGGATGGCAACGGTGGCCGGATCGATTCCCTGAACGTAGCCTCCTCCGTCCGGGATCGATGTGTTTATTACAACGCCCTCCCCTGTGATGATCGGCGACCGGGTGGCCTCGCCATGGATGCCGGCGGGCAGCCGCCTGCCGTCCGATGCGTACAGGTAGGGGGTGTCGGAGAGGTGGACAAGGACGGTTCCGTCCGCGGCGGTCGCCACGCCCATGTCTGTCCGCGGGTCCGCCCCCTCGGCCGGTGGCCACTGCTGTGGCCGACGGTACGTCAGGTCACGGGTCCAGTAAGGGCGGCCGGTTTCCGGATCCACGGCGGCGAGGTGGACGCGGTCGTTCGCGCAGAGTTCGAGCACGGCGACCAGCTCGTCGGCGGCCGCCGCGGCCGCGGTGCAGCCCTGCAGAACGGGCATGACCGCTCTGGTCGCCCCGGTCCTGGCGTCGAGCAGTTGGACGTCCGACGCCGTCAGTGCCGCCACGGCTCGCCGGGTCACCACGGCCTCACGGGCGAGTCTCCAGCCCCACAGCCGCTGTCCCGTGGCCAGGTCGTAGCCGGTGAGCACACCCTCGAACTCGGCTCCCGTGCGTCCGGGCTGCTCTCGTAGGACGACGAGGGCTTCGTCGGCGACCCACAGCTCACGTACGTCCCCGAGCCGGGGTTCGGCCGGCACGGTGCTCAGGACGCGCCCCGTGACCGGGTCGAGGATGAGGATCCGGCCTATGCGCGCCGCCACCGCGAGGGCACGCTCGGACGCCACGAGAGTGTGGCTGTAGACGATGGCGTCCTCGGTCAAGCCGAACGAACGGTTGTCGAACGCCGCCGACCATTCGGCCCGCCAGCCCACCGCCTTCCGCACGACGGCCGGGGCGTCGGACACGAGGGCCAAGCAGGTCATCAGCGCCAGCAGCGGTACACCGACCAGTCGTCGCACGTCAGCACCCCTCGATGCGGTACTTGCCCGGCTTGCTCCGGACGCTCCAGGCACCCATCGAGGACTGGTCGTACACGGTGCGGTAAGCCCGTGCGGGACCGGTCAGCCGGAACGGGAGCCCGCCCGGTCTGCGGATCACCACCTGCTCGGCGCGGCCGTTGCTGACGACCGTGGCCACGAGTTCGAACTCGTAGTACGCCTTGCAGGCGGTGAGCGTCATGATGAAGGTCACCCGTTCGTCCCGGACCAGATCGATCTGCTTGGTCTCGAAGTACGGGGTGTCGCGATCCTTGACCGAGGTGAACCACGGCGTCGGCCGGTCGAGATCGGCCGCGACCTCGATGGTGCCCTGCTCGCCGGCATGGGCGGGGCTCAACAGCGCGCCGTCGGGCACCGGCTCGCGGGTCAGGATGCGCGGTCTGATGTCGGCGATCCGCAGGCTGGCGCGGTTGCCGTTCAGGACGACTATGGCCCTCGTCCGCCCGACCGGGGCGGCGCGGTAGCGCTCCAGAAAAGCCTCATGTTGCGCCGCGTCCGGCCTGCCCAGCAGGATCGCCCGGTCCTGCGCGGCGGTCACCGGCTCGCGCAGAGCGAGGTCGGGGTCATCGGTGCCGATCATCACATAGGCGGCCGTGACGGGCGCCTCTCGGCTGATCTCATCGAAGGCACCGGGCCCGAGCGAGCCGAACCAGCCGGTGAACACGGCGCCGGCCGCCGCGACGATCACCGCACCGACGACCCCGGCCACCCACGCCAGCACGGCTCGACCCGGTCTCGCCCCACCCGCGCCTTCCTCGACCGGCTCGCTCGGCTTCTGCTCGGGGGACTTCTTACCACTCGCGGGGGAATTGCCCCGCTTCGTACGACGAGCTCTGGGCATAGGCCGCCCTCTCCAGCCTGGGGAAAAGCCGGGAAACGTCCGAGCCCATCATCGCGTTTCAGGTCGTCTTCTGTCCCGCTCCCGCGGAACTCGACCGCGCCGCCGCTTTCGCGGCCGGCCGAGCACCCGCCGTCAGCGGACCGTCGTGCCCGTGGCGCTGAGGTCGCGGCGGAAGGACTCCGGCGCCTTGTACACGGCCACCATCGTGATCACCGCACCGACCATGACGTACGCGGCGACCAGCGGCCACCGGCTGCCGTCGGACCCGGCCAGCGCCGTGGCCACGAACGGGGTCAGCCCGCCGGCGAAGATCGAGGCGATCTCACGGCCCGCCGCGGCGCCGGTGTAGCGGCGATCCGCCGGGAACAACTCGGCGAAGAACGCGGGCTGGATGGCATTGATGGCGTTGTGCCCGAGGTTGAGCACCAGCACGTACCCGAGCACGATCAGCACCATCGACCCGCTGCGCAGCATGAAGAAGAACGGGAACGCCATCACGAACACCACGACCGCGCCGAAGAAGTAGACCGGCCGCCGCCCGATCCGGTCGGAGATCGCGGCGAACACCCCATGGCTGACGAAGGAGAGCACGGCCGCGACGAGGATCGCGTTGTTCAGCTGGCCCTTCTGCAGGCCGAGCGTGCCCGTGCCGTACGACAGCGCGAACACCGTGAGCAGGAAGTACGGCAGAGCCTCGGCGAACCGCAGCCCGATGATCAGCAGCAGGTTGCGCCAGTCGTCGACGAAGATCGAACGGATCGGACCATGAGCCGGGCGGTCCGGCTTCGCGGCCGCCTCGGCCACGTCACCCGCCGCCGGCGCGGCGGCGACGGCCTCGGTGAAGACCGGGGTCTCGCGCAGGCTGCGCCGCATCCAGAACGTCACGACGAGGACGGCCGCCGACAGCAGGAACGGGATCCGCCATCCCCAGGCCTGCAGTTGGTCATCGGGGAGCGTGTAGACGTAGGCGAAGACGAGCGTGATGAGGATCTGCGCCGAGAATCCGCCGGTGTTGGGCCAGGCGCTGAAGAAACCTCGGCGGTTCGGTGGCGCCGACTCCAGCACGATGATCATGGAGCCGCCCCACTCACCGCCCACCGCGAATCCCTGGAGCAGCCGCAGCACCACCAGCAGGATCGGGGCCCAGATCCCGATCGCCCCGTAGGACGGCAGCAGTCCGATGAGGATGGTGCTGAGCCCCATGACGGTGAGGGTGATCATCAGGGTGGACTTGCGGCCGTGCCGGTCCCCGCGACTGCCGAAGAAGAGCCCGCCCAGCGGCCGGGCCAGGAAGCCGACCGCGAACGTGCCGAAGGCCGAGAGCGTGCCAACGAAGCCGCTGGCGTCGGGGAAGAACACCTTGGGGAAGACGACGGCGGCCGCCGTCCCGTAGACGAGGAAGTCGTAGTACTCCAGCGTGTTGCCGAGGAAGCTGGATGCCGTGACCTTCCAGGTGTAGCGGCGGTCTGTCTTCGGAAGGGTCGCAACCATGGCGTCTCCCTTTCTGCCAGCGGCTTTGCACATTTCCGCAGGGATTCGGTTGTCGCACACTATGTCTTGGGAAACGGTTAACCGTCAACGGTCACCTGTTATCGGTTAACGTTGACCGTCTGCAGTAAGCAGAGATACCGTGGGCGGACAACACGGGAGGAGAGCTGGTGACGATCATCAATCCGTTGCGCAATCCACCGCTCGGAGATCAGCTGCTCGTCCAGCTCCGCTCGCTCATCGTGCGCGGCGAGCTGAGCGTGGGCACCCATCTGGTCGAGGGCAAGATCGCGGAGCGCTACGGGGTGAGCCGCGGGCCGGTCCGCGACGCGCTTCGCCAACTGGAGATCGAGGGGCTGGTCGAGACGCGCAAGCGGGGCGTCTCCGTACGCGGGCTGTCCGACAAGGATCTCCTGGAGCTTTACTCGCTGCGCGGCGCGCTGGAGAGCCTGGCCGTCCGGGAGGCCATCGCGCGCCTCGACGCCGCCGACTGGACCCCGATCGACGAGGCGCTCGACCAGATGCAGTCCGCGGCCGTGGCCGCCGACGCCGCCAAGTTCGCCGCGGCCGACCTCGATTTCCACAGCGGGTTCTACACGCTCGGCGACAACCGCTGGCTCACCGCCACCTGGGCGCTGCACCGGCCGCTGTTCGCGACGGTGTTGGAGATCACCAACACCGACCGGGATCTGGTTCCCGTCGCCGACGACCACGTCTACCTGAGGGACGTCATCCGCTCGGGCGACGTCGACGCCGCGCTCACCGCGCTCACCGCTCATCTCGACGGCTCCTGCAGCCGGATCCGCGCGACGCTGAGCGGGCGACCGCGCCCGCAGCCCGCCTTCTGACCCCAGTCACCGTCCGCCCGCCATCCATGACGAACCGAGGCTTTGCCATGCCAGAAAATACCCGACGCCGGGCGGAGGTCCTCGCCGCCGTTCCCACCTTCTTCGACGAGGCGGGCGAGCTCGACCACGCCACCACCAAGGCGCACTTCACCGATCTCGCGCGTCACGTCGACGGGGTCTTCGTCTGCGGCACCACCGGCGAGTTCCCGGCGCTGGACCGGGCGGAGCGCCGTACGCTGGCCGAGACCGCGCTGGCCGTGTTCGGCCCTGACCGGGTCGTGGTGCACGTCGGCGCCGCGGCCACCCGAGAGGCGGTGGTAGTGACCCGCGACGCCGTCGCCCTGGGGGCGCGCAGGCTGGCCACGCTGACTCCGTACTACCTGCCCGCCGACACCGGCGCCGTCCTCCGGCACTTCGCCGCGGTGACGGCGGCCGCGGGCCCGGCCGCCGTCTATGGCTACCTGTTCAGCGAGCGCTCGGGCGTGGTCGTCGAGCCCGCCGAGTTCGCCATGATCGCCGCCGAGACCGGGCTGGCCGGCGCCAAGCTGAGCGGCCTGGCGGCCGAGCGGTTCGAGGAGTACCGCGCCGCGCTCCCGCCGCAGGCTCGGCTGTGGTCGGGCGCGGACACCAAGCTCGCCGAGGTCGTCCGCCACGGCGGCGCCGGAGTCGTCTCCGGGCTGTCGGCGGCCTTCCCCGAGCCGTTCGCGATGCTCGCCGACGCCGTGACCGGCGACGACGCCGCAGTGGAACGCTCCGCCCAGGCGCGGGTGGACGAGGTGCTGGCCGCGCTGGGCGGCACCGTGGAAGGCATCAAGCTGGCGCTGAGCCACCTGGGTCGCGGAACCGGCGCCCTCCGCATGCCCGCCCCCGAGATCGGCCCCGACCAGCGACAGCACATCGCACGCCTGGCCGAGACGGCGTCGGCATCCCACGCGGAATGAACCGCGCCTCCATGGACCATGATCACGTGAGCTCGGCCGGCGCCGCAGGGACCCCTCGCGAAGCCGCGGAGCTCCGGCGCGAAGACGCAGGGACCCTCCCGGACGACGTGCGGACCCATCGCGAAGAGGCGGGGAGCCTCGGAGAGGTCGCGGGGATTCGCCGGGAGTTCGTGACCGTTGATGATCTGCGCTGGACGCAGTGCCATGCGTCCACGCTCGCGGTGGTGGACCGCGTTCCCGTGGTCGCGTGGTTCGCCGGGACCAGGGAGGGGACGCCCGACAACCGTATCCGGATCGCCCGGGACGGCCGGATACGCACCCTGGAGACCGGCAGGGCCGTCGCGCACTGGAACCCGGTGCTGGCGGTGGGGCCGGACGGTGCCCTGTGGCTGTTCTGCAAGGCGGGTGCGCGCATCTCCGAGTGGGTCACGCTGGTCACCCGGTCGTACGACGGCGGCGCCACGTGGGAGCCGGTCCGCGAACTCGTCCCGGGAGACCGGTCCGGCGGCCGCGGGCCGGTCAAGAACCCGCCGCTGCTCGCTCCCGGCGGCCTGCGCTGGCTGGCGCCGGGCTCAACAGAGCAGTGGGGCGAGCAACCCCGCTGGGATCCGTTCGTCGACGTGTCCGATGACGGCGGGCTGAGCTGGACGCGGTGCCCGATTCCCGTCGAGCACGCCGCCTTGACCGGCGCCGGGCACATCCAGCCCACGCTGTGGTGGGGAGCAGGCGGTCCTGTCGCCCTGATGCGCAGCACCGAGGGCCGGGCGTACCGCTCGGTCTCCGCCGACGGCGGGCGCACCTGGACACCCGCCGAGCCCACGGGCCTGCCGAACAACAACAGCGGCCTCACCGCGGTCACGCTGCCGTCGGGCCGGGTGGCCTGCGTGCACAACCCGGCCACCGAGTCGTGGGGCAGCCGCTGCCCGCTCGTCGTCTCGCTGTCGGACGACGACGGACTGACCTGGCACGCGGGACCGATCGTGGACGACGGCGCCGTCTCCATCGATCCGGCCGTCCCACGACTCCTGAACCCCGGCCCTGCCCGCAGCTCCGGCACCGCCCCCGGCACGGGCACCACTCCCGCCACAAGCTCCGGCACCGCCCCCGGCACAGGCTCCGGCACTGCCTCCGGCACAGGCTTCGCGCCGGGTGACGCCGGGGTCGTCACCAGCGGCGTCGCCGAGTACAGCTATCCGGCCGCGATCGTCACCTCCGAACACCTGCTCGTCACCTACACCTGGCAGCGCCGGGGAATCGTCCTCGCCCGGCTACCTCTCGCCGACCTGGAGCCGAACACGCCATGACCAGCCCGTACCGCCAGCCTGTCGCCCGCCCGGAGCGCTCCGCCGCGCCGCGCACCGCCTACCTGATCGCCAGCGGCGACCTGCGCCTGGCGGCCAACGTCGCCGGCTGGCCCGCCCAGGAAGCCCTCGAAAAGGCGGTCGCCTCGGCCTTCGATGACCTCGGATGGAGCGTGGTCCGCGCGAACGAGGTGGATCCCGCCAAGGGGCACGGCTTCATCGACAGCCAGCGGATGGGTCTGGAGGTCTTCAAGACCATCCCGGCCGACGCGCCGCTCATCGTCGCCGAGGCCGTATGGCAGTACAGCCACCACGTGCTGGCCAGCCTCCGCACCCACGAAGGCCCGATCCTCACCGTCGCCAACTTCGACGGGACCTGGCCCGGCCTGGTCGGGCTGCTCGGCCTCAACGCCGGACTGACCAAGATGGGCCGCCCGTACTCGACGATCTGGTCGGTCGACTTCTCCGACCGCTACTTCCTGGACGGCATCGCGAGCTGGGTGCAGGCCGGCCACATCGACCACGACGCCTCGCACGTCCGCCCGCTGCCACCGCTGCCGCCCGGCCCGGAAGCCGAGCTCGGCGTCGCGCTGGCCGAGGAACTGCTGCGCGACAAGGCCATCATCGGCGTCTTCGACGAGGGCTGCATGGGCATGTACAACGCGATCATCGACGATGAGCTGCTCAACCCCCTCGGCATCTACAAGGAGCGGCTGTCCCAGAGCGCCCTGTACGCCGAGATGCTCAAGGTGCAGGACGCCGAGGCGACGGCCGTGCGCGACTGGCTCTCCGCCGCCGGGATGCGGTTCGCCACCGGCACGGACGAGGCCACGGAGCTCACCGACCGGCAGCTGCGTGAGCAGTGCAAGATGTACGTCGCCGCGCTGCGGATCGCCGACGACTTCGGCCTGGACGCCGTCGGGATCCAGTACCAGCAGGGGCTGAAGGATCTCACCCCGGCATCCGACCTGGCGGAAGGGCTGCTCAACAACGTCGTACGCCCGCCGGTGACCAGCCGTGACGGCACCCGGGTGCTCTACGACGACGCCCCGCTGCCGCACTTCAACGAGGCGGACGAGGGCGTGGCCGCGGACGCGCTGGTGACCAACCGGGTGTGGACCGCCATGGGCCTCGACCCGGCGACCACGCTGCACGACGTCCGCTGGGGCGAACGGTACGGTGAAGACTTCGTCTGGGTCTACGAGATCTCCGGCTCCGTCCCGCCGTCCCATCTGACGGGCGGATACGCGGGCGCGGTGAGCCATCGACAGAACCCGATGTACTTCCCGGCGGGCGGCGGCACGATCAAGGGAGTGAGCAGGCCCGGGGAGATCGTCTGGTCCCGCCTCTACATCGCCGAAGCCCGCCTCCAGCTCGACATCGGCCGCGCTTCCGTCGTGGAGCTGCCCGAGGAGGAGACCGAGCGGCGGTGGGCGGCGACCAACCCGGAGTGGCCGATCGCGCACGTCGTCCACCACGGGGTCACCCGCGACCAGTTCATGGCCCGCCACAAGGCCAACCACGTCCAGATCGCCTACGCCCCCGACGCCGCCACGGCCGACAAGGCGCTCCTCGCGAAGGCGGCGTTCTTCCACCGCCTGGGCGTCGAGGTGCACCTGTGCGGCGACGTCAACCTCTAGGGCAGGGGCTCAGGCCGGGGAGAAGGCGGCGCGGCCGATGAGGGACGTGACGAGGGCCTGGACGATACGAGTGATCAACGCTTGCAGGAGCATCATGGCCGCCTTCGCGAGCACAGAGGCCAGAAATTCGGACACCGAATACCTCACATCACTAAATCTACCGTTAGCGAGATAATTCGCCACAAATGTTACATTTCGACGGTCGGCATGGTGTCCGTTTGGTGAACCGTTGGTGACTACCCCGCGCTCGCCCGTTCCATCAGCGTCGCGACCCACGCCGCCACGACGGCGCAGCCCAGGCCGATGACCCAGCCGAACGGGCCGACCGGACGGCAGCCGAAGACCTGGCTGAGGCCGGGGACAGAGACGATCACCATGAGGGCGGCCAGCGACGACACCGACGCGAGGAACACCGTCCGGTCCCGGCCCCCCACCGTCAGCGTCTGCAGCAGTTGCGCTCCCACCAGGCCGATGAGCCCGACGGTGGAGGCGCGACCCTGTGTGCCGGTCATCCGGCCGAGCAGCCACGCCGCGGTCGCCGCCGCGGCGGTGGTGACGGCGCGTACGTAGATGTCGCGGGTCAGGGCGGTGCCGAGCGAGACCTCCGGCCCCTCGGCGAGCAGCCGCTCCGGGCTCTCGGTATCCGGTGGGCGCACGGCCACGGCCATGGCGGGCAGCATGTCGGTGAGCAGGTTGACCAGGAGCAGTTGGCGGGCGTTCAGCGCGCCGCGCCTGGACAGCAGGCTGGAGCCGACCGTGAAGGCGATCTCTCCGACGTTCCCGCCCAGCAGGATGCCGAGCGAGTCGCGGACGGAGCCCCACATCGCCCGGCCCTCGGAGATCGCGTCGATGATCGTCTCGATGCGATCGTCGATCACGACGATGTCGGCGGCGGCCCGGGCGGCGGGGGTGGCCAGGGGTCCGAGGGCGATGCCGACGTCGGCGAGCCGGATCGCGGGGACGTCGTTGGCCCCGTCACCGGTGACGGCCACCACCTTGCCCGCGCGCCGCAGGCACGAGACGAGGCGGGCCTTGTGCTCGGGCGTGGTGCGCGCGAACACCGCCACCTCGGGCAGCACCGCGATCAAGGCGTCGTCGTCCAGCCGCTCCAGCTCGGGTCCCGTCATCACCCGCTGGCCGTTCAGAACGTGGATCTCGGCGGCGATGGCCTCGGCCGTGCTCGGATGGTCGCCAGTGATCATGACGACCCGTACGCCGGCTCGCATCAGTCCCTCGACGCTCCGCTTCGCCGTCGGCCGGACGGGGTCGGCCAGGCAGAGGAACCCCAGGAAACACAGGCGCTCGATGCGGGACTCGTCCAGATCGGCGCGGCTGGACGCCTGGCGCTCGGCGACGGCGAGCACCCGGAATCCCTGCAACGCGAGCCTGTCAACCTCCTTCTCCAGCTCGCGCCTGCTCTTCGCGCCCATGAGGACCGGCCGGCCGCCGCGGATCAGTTCGGTGCAGCGGTCGAGCACCACCTCGGGCGCTCCCTTGACGCTCAGCAGATGGCCCGACTCCGACAAGCCGAGCACCGCGTGGTAGCCACGCGCGGGTTCGAAGGGCAGCTCGTCGACCCGGTGCCACTCCCGCAGGCCGTCCTTGGGCGCGATGTGCAACCGGGCGGCGCCCTCCACGACGGCGCGGTCCGTGGGATGGGGGATGGCCCGCCCGCCCTCGAAGCGGGGCCCCGCCCGGAGTGCCGCGCCGACGATCTCCTTCAGCTCCGGCGTCAGTGTCTCGAGCGGCCGGGCGTGGTTTCCGTCGGACACCTGGCGCAGGCTGATGCGGCCTTCGGTCAGGGTCCCCGTCTTGTCGAAGCAGAGCACGTCGACCCGGCCCAGGGCCTCGATCGTCGACGGGTTGCGGACCAGCGTGTTGCGCTTGGACAGCCGTCTGCTCGAAGCGAGCTCGGCCACGGTGGCGATGAACGGCAGCCCTTCGGGCACCGCGGCGACGGCCAGGCTCACCGCGGGGGCGACAGCCGCGGACAGGGGTGAGCCGCGCAGCAGGTTCAGCACCATCAGGAAGGCGCCCGACCCGATCGCGGCGGGCAGGATCCTGCGGCTCAGTCTGCGGAGCCTCAGCTCCACGCCGCTCACCAGCGGCCCGTCGGGGGCCAGTCTGGCGGTCCTGCCCGCCTGGGTCTCCTCCCCTGTCGCCACCACCACTGCCAGACCGTGACCGGCCGCGACGGTGGTGCCCTCGAACACCATCGATCGGCGGTCCGCGATGGCGGCAGCGGCGGTGGGCGTCTCTGTCTTGGCCACGAGCTGCGACTCGCCGGTCAAGGTGGACTCGTCGATCTCCAGGCCGACCGCCTCGATCAGCCTGCCGTCGGCCGGTACGGCGTCGCCGGCACGCAGCTCGATCACGTCCCCCTTCACCAGGTCGTCGGCGACGCCGGAGACGCCGCCGCCGGGCCTGCGCAGCCGTACCCGCACGGCGGTGATCTCGGTGAGGCGGTGCAGTTCCCTGTCGGCGCCGCGCCGTTGCGCCCCGCCGATGACGGCGTCGACCACCATCACGCCGCCGATCAGCACGGCGTCCAGGGCCGAACCGACCGCGGCCGACAGGCCCGCGCCCGCGGCCAGGACCGGCGTCAACGGGTTGGCGAGCTCTTCCACCGACGCCATGACCAAGGAGGTGGGCCCGGTGGAATCCGGCCGCGCCGGCTTCGTCCTGCGGCGCGCGGCCTCCTTCTCGGTCAGCCCGTGCGGCGACGTACGCAGCAGGTCGAGGACGTCAGGCACCGTCATCGCATGCCATGGCGTACGGTCGGCGTCCACCGGCGGCGCCGTCCGCCTGACGTCGCGCCCCGCCCACTCCCCGGTGACCAGGGCGGCCACCGAGGTGCAGTCGCGTATCAGGTGCGCCCGCGCGACCGCTGTCCCGGCCGGCCCGAGAACGGCCAGGCCCGCGCCGACGACCCCCGCCGCCGCGGCCAGCCGTACGCTGCGCCTGCTCGCGCTCTTCGCGTACGGCACGCAACTCAGCAGCAAGTGGACCCCGTCGAGATCGCTGATCACGTCGGCGTCCCACGGCACGCGCCGCGCTCCCCTGAGCACGCCGATGCCCAGGTCGGCCTGACGCAGGCCACGCCTCGACGTACGGGACACCACGGCCACGACGTGCCCTTCGGACTGCAGCGCCCGCACCGAGGTGGCCAACCGGGAGCCGCCGTCGACGACCCGGTCGACACCGAGTCGCAAGGCAAGGCCCGTCTCCCCGCCGGCCAGGATCACGGTGCCCGCGCCTTTCGCGGCGGCGGCCACGGCTTCGGCCAGCGGGTGGGGCTCGGGCGCCAGCCCGACCAGCGCGATCGGGACGCCCTGCCGCGAGACGCTGACCGGCCGTACTCCCTGCCGGCGCCACTTCCGTACTTCCGGGGATTCGCGCGGCGCCGAGTACGGTCTGACCGCCCATCCGTCACGCTCGCGCGCAGCCGCGGGATCGGTGAGGTCGACCAGTGTGTAGAGCCGCGCGTGCAACTCGTCCAGGTCCTGGTCCGTGTCCAGCGGGATGACACCATCGATCGTCCACGCGCCTGTGGCCAAGGCGGTGGCGTCGAGGATGACAGTGTCGACGCGATCCATGCGGCGCAGCGCGTGGCGGTCGAGCACCATTCCGCCGCGTTTGGCCAGGGCACGCATGAAGGCGCCGCTGAAAGCGTCCCTGCCGACATGCGCGGCCTTCGGGATCCCTGTGACGAGCGTGGAGAGCCCGCGCTGGTGATCGCGGCTCACCAAGGTGACGACGGCGTCCGTCGCCAGCGTGACCGCGCTCGCGGCGTCGGCGTACCGCTCGATGGGGCCGTGCGGCAGCGGAACGGGACGAGGCCGCCCGGCGACCCGGGTGTGACGGTAGGCCCCGTCGGCGTCGGCGAACTCCTCTTCACGCAGCTCCCAGGCCCGGCGCCCGGCGCACGAGTCGATGTAGCGGCCGGCCGCGGCGACGGAGTCGACGAGCATCGACAAGGGCCGCATGGCCAGCGTCTGGGTGACGACGCGCGACGACGCGACCAGCGCGTCCGCGGCGGGCCTGCCCATGTGCCGCTCCAGCTCCCGGCGGATCCGCGGGGCGTGCTCGGCCAGCGACAGTACGGCGGGCACGGCCGGCGACAGCTTCGGCAGACGGGCGACCTGCCCGGCCAGAGCGAGCCCGGTGCCGACGAGGTGCAGGCTGAGACTCACCGCGGCACGGGCCTGCTGCTCCACGCCGTCGAGCGCCAGTGGGCCACCGGCTTGACCGCCGTCCACATCGAATTCATCGACGATGGCCACCAGCTTGTCCAGATCGGCTGTGGCCGCGTCGCAGCCCACGAACACGCAGCCGAGCGCGCCGTTCACCTCGGCCCGGTCCATGCCGACCGCGCGCATCCGGTCTTCGAGGGCCCGCGCGACCCGGTCCGTGCCAGGGCCGCCGATGTGCCGCAGTTCCACGCGGACTCCGCCCGCGCACTTCTGTATCCGGCGTGGGCGCGGGAGCATGCTCCGGACCGGTTCGGGGAGCATGCTCAGGACGGTGTCAACGGAGAACGGCCACATGCCGCCCCCTCGACGGAACCGTCCAGTCGGGCAGGCTGCTCAGAACGGGGGGCAACCCGGGCCTCACCCGCCCGACCGCGCACGCCCGGCGGTGCTCTTTCGACCACCTCGTGACGTGGTGGATTCGGACGTCCGCCGAGAGGAGGCCCTCGTAGAGCTGCCGGCGCCCGCGGCGGCACGCCTCGACGCGGCGGCCGAGGAAGTGGCACCCTTCGCCGCGGCGGCGCGCTTCGACGAGCTGGCACGCTTCGGCGCAGCGGTGGAGGCGGTGACACCCTTCGACGCAGCCGTGCGCCTCGACGCGGCGGTCGCGGTGGAACTCTTCGACGCGGCGGTGGAAGAGGTGACACCCTTCGACGCGGCCGTGCGCCTCGACGCGGCGGTCGTCGTGGAACTCTTCGACGCGGCAGTGCGCCTCGGCGCAGCGGTCGCGGTGGCGCCCTTCGGCGCGGCCGTGCGCTTCGGCGCGGCGGTCGCGGTGGCACGCCTCGACGAGGCGGCCGACGCAGCGGCGCGCTTCGGCGCGGCAGTGCGCTTGGGTGCCGTGGTCGCGGTGGTCGCGGTGCTGGGTCGCTCGGCGGTCGGGGATCCCTGCGCCCTGCGGGCGGGTGACCCGCTCTCCCCTTGCCATCCGCGCCGCGCGATCAGCGTCCCGGCGCCGATGGCGGCGGCCACCGGCCACTCGAGCACCCCGAAGGCCGCGAGCACGCCGAGCGCGCCATAGTAGGCGATGCGCTCAGGCGGAGGAAGGAGCGTCCGGGCCACGTCCACGGCATGGCCAACCTCCTGCCGGGAAATGCGCGGCATTTCCAGATGCGGCATCCCGACATGTGGCATCCCGACATGCGGCATCCGCAGATCCGAAGGACGGACCTTGATGCTCAACAGCGGCATGTCAAGCGAGAGCTCTTTGGACGAGCTCGCTCGAGACTGGGCAACGGCCATGATTCCTCCCCCATTTGAGGACGTCAGACGCCCCTGGCACGCTCCGGCCCCCACCGACGCACCACGAGCACCTAGACAACCTTCATCCTTCGATCCTTCGCGAAGCCGCATCCGACAAACAAGAGCCCCGTGCCTACTTTTATGGTCATATATCCGCTTCGTGGCACTCCATCCGCTTTAGACGGCACGGCTTCACAGAGCACCCTCAACCGGAAGACCGGGGCAACAGCCCTCAACGAGGTAACGCTCGGCACCAAACCCCGGAGACGGTCAACAATGCGCACGTAACGGCGCCCGGCCACGTGCGGGTTCAGCGGCCGTTTTCCTGGAGGCCCCCAGCCGCGAACGGCGGGTGGCGGCCAACCCGGCCGTGCCGTAAAGAAAAGAAAAGAAAAGCCCGCAGGTAGGCACGCGAGCCTGAACAGAGCACGCATGGCAAGCACAAACAGAGCACGCACGGCGAGCACGAACAGCGGGCACGACAGGGCGCGAACGGCGAACAGCCACGGGCGCGGTCGACAGGCACGGACCAACACGATGGCCCCGACACCGGACGCGGACGACAGACGCGGGTCAGACGCGAGTTGCGGGCAAGGGCAGCGCACACGGACAGCAGACGCGGGCGGCGGGCGCGGGCGGCGGACACGGATGACTAACGCGGACAGCTGACGCGGACAGCTGACGCGGACAGCTGACGCGGACAGCTGACGCGGACGGACGTGAAGAGCGGCGGGTGGTGCCATGTGGGGTGATCGCCTTTAAGCTAGCGGATCAGACAAGCGCTTGCTCAAATCAGAAAATGAGGTGGCCCGTGCGGCGGTTCAGGTTTGGGGCGGTGGTGCGGCAGGCGGAGTCGGGCAAGGCGTGGGCGGACAAGGCCAGGCGGCTGGAGAGCGCCGGGTTCGAGGTGCTGCTCGTGCCCGACCACCTGGTCGGGCCGCGATTCGCCCCCGTGGCGGCACTGGCCGCCGCCGCGAGCGCCACGACGCGCCTGCGGATGGGGACCCTCGTGTTCGCGAACGACTTCCGGCATCCGGCCGTGCTGGCCAAGGAGACGGCGACCCTCGACGTGCTGTCCGACGGGCGGCTCGACGTCGGGCTCGGGACCGGCTGGATGGCGGACGACTACCAGCAGGCGGGTCTGCGGTTCGAGTCGCCCGGGGTGCGGGTGGAACGGCTGGGCGAGGCCGTGGCCGTGCTCAAGGGGCTGTGGGGCGACGGGCCGTTCAGCTTCGACGGGAAGCATTACCGGATACGGGCGCTCGACCAGCAGCCCAAGCCCGTTCAGCGGCCACATCCGCGACTGCTGCTCGGCGGGGGCGGGCCGCGGATGCTGCGACTGGCCGCGCGGGAGGCCGACGTGGTGAACCTGGGGATGCGGGTACGCGCCGACGGCTCCGGCCCCGATGGGAGCGACGGCGGGCGGCAGGCGTTCATGGACAAGCTCCAGACGGTGCGCGCGGCCGCCGGCGACCGCTACGACCGGCTGGAACTGGGCACGAGCGTGGTCCAGGTGGGCGTGCGCAAGCCGGAGGAGACCTGGAGCGCCGCCGACACCTCACAGCTGGACGAGACGCCCCAGGTACTCCTCGGAACCCATCGCGACATAGTCGACAAGCTCCGCCACTGGCGGGATGAGCACGATATTTCGTATTTCGTGGTGCATCATGAGCGCGACCTCGATGCCTTCACCCCGATCGTCGAGGAGCTCGCTACGGGATGAGGATCACCTTGCCCATGGTGTTCCTGCTCTCCAGGGCCGCGTGGGCGGCGGCGGCCTCCGCCAGCGGGAAGGACTGGACCGCGGGCGTGAGTTCGCCGTTCGCCGCCGCCTCCAGGGCCCGGTCCCGCAGGTCGGTGCGGCCGCCCTCGCGGCTGAGCAGGTAGCCGATGCCGTCGTACGAGGTCACGCCGCGGGCCTTCAACTCAGCCTCCTCCGGGTGGAACCACTCCCCCGACGCCTGCCCGAACACGACCTGCCGCCCGCCCTCGCCGAGGAGCTCGAACGCGGCCCGGCCGAGCTTGCCGCCCACCCCGTCGAAGACGATCGTGACGTCGCCGATCGACTCCCGCACCACGTCGGCCCAGTCGGGCGCGTCGTAGTCCACCGCCAGATCGGCACCCAGCGAGCGGACCCGGGCCGCCTTCGCGGGACCGCCCGCGGCTCCGACGACCGTCGCGCCCACCCGGCGGGCGTGCTGGACGAGCAGCGTGCCGATCCCGCCGGCGGCGGCCATGACCAGCACCACGTCCGAGGCGGTCACGGGGGCGAGCTCCAGCACTCCCAGCGTGGTGGCGCCGGTCGTGTGCATGGCGACCGCCGCACCGTACTCCAGCCGGTCGGGCAGCACCACGAGACCGGAAGCGGGCGCGATGGCGAGGGAGGCGTAGCCGCCCGACGTCACCTCGCCGGTCACCACACGGCTGCCCACCAGGCCGGCGTCGACGCCGCCACCTACCGACTCGACCACTCCCGCCACCTCCTGACCGAACGTCGTGGGCAGGTCGGGCGCGGGGTGCGGGCCGACGGGCATGCCCCGTCTGAACAGCGTCTCGATGAAGTGCACCCCGATGGCGTGTACGGCGATGCGGACCTCGCCGACCCCTGGGGAGGGGTCGGGGGCGGACTCATAGCGGAGGTTCTCGGCGGGACCGAAAGAATGGAGCCTTATCGTGTGCATGCCTCCCAGCCTGCTACCTGAACCATGGTTGAGGTCAACCGTGCCGGATGATGGGAGGCATGGATGAGATGGTGTTGCTCAGGCACGGCGCGACAGAGTGGAGCACGGCGGGCAAGCACACGGGCCGCACCGACGTGCCGTTGACGCCCGCCGGCGAGGAGCAGGCGCGGGCGCTGGCGCCGCTGGTCAAGGAGGTGCCGTTCGATCTGGTGCTGGTGTCCCCCGCCCAGCGGGCCCGCCGCACGGCGGAGCTGGCCGGGCTGGAGGCGTACGAGATGGATGCGGATCTGTGGGAGTGGGACTACGGCGGCTACGAGGGCATCACCACGCCGAAGATCCGGGAGACCCATCCGGGCTGGTACCTATGGCGTGACGGCGTGATCCCCGGCGACGCCGAGCACCCCGGGGAGAGCGCGGCCGACGTCGGAGCGCGGGCCGACCGGGTGATCGCCAGGGCGAAGGCGGCCGAGGGACGGGTGGCGCTGGTGGCGCACGGGCACTTCCTGCGCGTGCTGGCGGCCCGCTGGCTGGGCCTGCCACCCGCCGACGGCCGCCTGCTCAAGCTCGACACCGGCACGTACTCACGGCTCGGCTTCGAACACGCCGAACCCGTGGTGACGACCTGGAACGCCCCGGTCACCTGACCTCAGCGCACCCGCGCCGACACCCAGGTCACCTGACCCAACCCGTACGCGCCGGTCAGCCGACCTCAGCCCGTACGGCCGACGCGTGCAGCGCCTTGCTCACCAGCCAGCCGCGCAGCGAGCCGTACCGGGGCTCGTACGACAGCGGCCGTTCCCACAGCGCGACGAACACGTCCTGGGTGATCTCCTCGGCGAACGCCCGGCTCCCCGTGACCTTGACCGCCACCCCGTACACGAACGGGCTGTGCTCGTCATAGGCGGCGGCGAGCGCGTCGAGGTCGCCCGCGACCAGGCGGGCGTGCAGGTCCAGGTCGCCGGCCATCAGTCACACCCCAGCGTGGCCGCGGCCCGCATCAGCTCGCGGGCGAGCGCGGGATCTCCCTCGGCCGCGTACGGAAAGGAGCCCGGCGGCCACCGGTTGGCCAGCAGCTTGCAGAAGTGGACCGCGTCCGCCGACACCAGCACGGCGACGCGGTCCGGCGTCGGCGAGAGCGGGACCGTCCACGTGCCGCCGCCGGCACCCGTCAGCATGACGGTGGCGGCCACGTCGCGGCGCGGTCCCTTGACGGCCTTGGGCAGCAGGGCCAGCCCGAACTCGGCGATCATGCGCACGTGCTCGTCGGCCGGGGGCGCCGAGGACCTGGCGGTGGCGCTCCTGATGTCGTCGGCGTGCGTCCAGGTCTCGAACGTCCGCTGGATCATCGCGTGCCGCAGCGGCCCGCGCACCGGGCGGGTACCGGTCCCGGCCAGTTCCACCTCGACGCCGAGCAGCACGCCGGAGCTGCCGGAGACGCGTTCGAGCAGGGAACCGGCCTGCGCGCGCCAGCGCCGGTGGACCGGCAGGCCGGCGACGGCCGGTAGGCCCATGAAGGCCGCGACTCTGGCGTCGTTGGCGGCCAGGTGCTCGACCATGCCGTGTACGGTGCCGTGCTTGGCCAGCGGCGCCTCCCACTGCGCCACGCTCAGCTCGCCCAGCAGTTCGTCCATGAGCGCCACCTGCTGGGCGTAGGGAACGGCCACGGCCGCGACCGCGGTCTCGGCGGGGCTGCGCCGCAGCCGCGCCTTGGACAGCATCGCGTCGCGCAGCCTGGGAGGTGGGGCGACCGCCTCACCCGGCGCGTCGAGGAGCGCGATGGCCGCGCTGCAGTCGGGACACGAGGCGACGTGGTCGTCGGAGCTCTGCCCGTTAGAGAGGTACGAGTCCGTCATGGCTACCTCCGCAGCACGACGCTAACTCGATGCGCCTCCGGGCGCCAGACGGCTGCCGGGGAAGGGTGACAGGAGGGTCTCGCGCCACGGCCCGTCGAGGAAGTCGCGGGCCCGCCTGGACCAGTCGAGCAGGCGCTTGTCGGGCGGCACCTCGTCGTCGAGGCCGAGGGCGGCGTCACGGGCCCGCTGCGTCCTCAGGTGGTCATCGAGCGACACGCCCCAGACCGTGACGGCCTCGGTGTCGCAGAACAGGACCTCGTACAGGCCGACCAGGTGGTGGCCGTGCTCGGCCAGCAGCGGGGCGCGTTCGGTGCGGACCGCCTCCAGGTAGTCGAGGGCGGCGCCGGGTCGTACGCGGGCGCTCTCGAACACGTAGAGCTCGGCGGTGTCCACCTCGCTCAGGTCCGGGCAGCCCGGCACGGCGCCGAGCGGACGGGAGAACGCGGAGAAGCGCAGGTCGTCGATGTCGGAGAGGAACAGGCGTTCGTCCACGCCCTGGTAGATCTCCATCATCTGGCGCCAGCCGCCGTCCCAGCCGCCGTGACAGTCCCACAGCGTGACCGCCTTGAACTGCGGGTGGCCGGTGATGCCCACGGCGTAGAAGGCGCCGGCCAGGTCGATCTCACGGGATCTGATGGACATGCCGGAGGTCAGCGTGGGCGCCTGGCGGGCCTCGTCCTCGCGCTTGTAGCGGGTCAGCCAGGTCAGGTACTCCATCGGCCGGCGCGAGTTCATGGGCCGGAAGTCGACCTCTTCGAGAAGGTAGATCCCACGCCGCATCCAGGGCTCCTTTGACCAAGCGATTGCTCGGCCTTCACCCTAGCTGATCAAGCGACCGCTTGGGTAGGCTGCGGCCCCCTCCCCGTCAGCCACTCCAGCACCCTGCGGTGCCCGGAGGCGGCATCCTCGAAGTGTCCCCAGTGCCAGTAACGCGGTTGGTCACGGACGCCCGTGACCCAGGTGCGATAGGAGACGGCACCGCCGGAGGCCGCGGGCGCGACGCCGTAGGTGCGTATCACGACCTTGCCGCCGGGTGCGAAGAGCACGTCGTCGGCGATCGGATAGAGGGTCATTTGGTCGAGCATGTCTCGATCATGGAGGCCGGAGGAGGCAGGGCGGTTACGCCTCCGGCGCGCCTCCGTTAAGGAGCCGCGCCGGAGGTTAACAGCCTGTTACACCAGCAGGCCGTCGAACTCCCCATCCTTCACTCCGAGCACGAGGGCCCGGATCTCGTCGCGGGTGTAGATCAGGGCCGGGCCATCGGGGAAGCGTGAGTTTCGCACCGCCACCCCGCCGTCGGGGAGCTTCGCGAGTTCGACGCAGTTCCCCTGTGAGTTGCTGTAGCGGCTCTTGCGCCAGGCGACCTGCTTGAGGTCGGCCGCGGGCATGCCGTTATAGGTCTGCTTCATCTACATCTTTCTGAGAAGACCGCCGATGAGCTCGACTGTGCCCCCTGGCGTGGTGCTCTCCACGCATAACTGCTCCATAGCCGTGAGATATGGATCGATGTCCTCACGCTTGTCCAGGTACAGGGCACCCCAGAGCTGCTCGACATAGACAACGTCCGACAAGTCGGACTCGGGAAATCGCAAGATGCTGAAAGCGCCACCTTCAGCGGCATGCATGCCGTACCTGAAGGGCATCACCTGAATGGTGATGTTGGGAAGGGCGGCGACTTCCAGCAGATGCTGAAGCTGCTCGGACATGACCTCCCGCCCGCCGATGGTCCTCTTGAGGGTCGCTTCGTCGATGACCGCCCACAGTCGTGGGCCGTCCTTCTGCGTGAAGCGCTCTTGTCGCTGCATGCGCAGATGCACGCGGCGCTCGATCTGCCCAGGGGTCTCATCGGGGTTGCCGAGTCGGTATACCGCGCGTGCGTATGCAGCCGTCTGCAACAGGCCAGGCACGAACTGCACCTCATAGGTACGGATCACGCTGGCTGCTTCCTCCAACCCCACGTACGTGGTGAACCACGCGGGCAGAACGGCTGAATACTTGTGCCACCACCCGGGGGTGTTGGCTTCGCGGACCATCTCCAGCAGAGCACGGCGCTCGGCGTCGTCGACGACGCCGTACAGGGTGAGCAGGTCCTCCACATCGCGTGTCTTGAATCCGACGCGACCGAGTTCCATTCGGCTGATCTTGGACTCGGACGCCCGGATGTGGAATCCGGCCTGGTCGCGGGTGAGCTCGCTGGCTTCACGCAGCCGCCGCAAACTGGCGCCAAGCATGATGCGCCGAACGGTCGAACCTGAACCGGGCGGATCGAGGGACACGTGCTGCTCCTTGGTCGTTTCCTTAGCACACAGTCTGTCACTCCACGGCCGAAAGATCATATGCCGCGGACAAGATCCCCTTTCCCACCGATTGACCTTTTGAGGCAAAGGTAGCGGTTGCACGGGGTGTCTGCACGTGCATTCGCTCTTGCACCTGCACGAGAGTTTGCTCCAGAATGATCAATGTGCAAACCACCACGGCGACGCAGGGCCAGTGGACCACGTTCGACTGGTGGCCCCCGGTCGACTGGTGGCCGGAGGCCGCGCGTGACCTGCTGGTTCCAGGGCCGGCCATGAGCGCCACGTTCGTGCTCCCGCCCACGCCGTCCTCGATCCACGCCGTCCGCAGCTACACCAACGGCACCCTGACGGCGTGGGGGCTCGGCGAGCTGATCGAGAACATGGAGCTGGTGGTCTCCGAGTTGGCGACCAACGCGCTGCGGCACGGGTTACACCTGGCCGAGGGCCGTTGCCAGCGCCCGGTCCACATGTCCCTGGTGCGCCGCGGCCCACTGGTCACCAGCGCCTTCACCGATCCAGGCTCATCGGTGCCCACGCTGAGATACCCTGGCCCTCTCGACACCGGCGGCCTCGGACTCCACATCGTCGAATCGCTCAGCCATCGATGGGGCTGGTCCGCACTCGCGCCCCACGGGAAGATCGTCTGGGCAGTCCTCTCCTGACCGGGGGTGATCTGCATTACCGTGGATGCTCATGGCTCACGGTGAGTCCCTGCGTGCGACCCCATGAGAGTGCTGACAGATGGATGATCACCTGCTCGGCTGGCTACGAACACTTGACGAAGACAGGCTGGGACGCATCCTGGCGACCCGGCCCGACGCCATCGCGGCGCCCTGGCCGCGGCGGCTCGACACCCTGGCCCAACGGCTCGGCAACGGATTCGCCGTGATGGAGGCCCTGCGCGGCCTGCCTCTTCCCTGCCTTGAGCTGGCTCAGGCGTGCCTGGTCGTCCGGCACGCCACTCCCGAGCGGCTGGCGGCCTTCCTCGGCGTGCCGGCCGAGGAGATGACCCCCTGGCTCGACCTCCTCCATGATCACGCACTTGCCTGGCCCGACGGCGAGGGCGTCATCCGCCTGGCCGAGGGCGTGTCCCGGTGGTGGACCGCGCCACTCGGCCTGGGCGAGCCGCTCGACCACTACCTCAACTCCTGGACGATCAGCGCCGACACGCTGCGCTCGCTCGCCCGAAACCTGGGGCTCCCGCCCCACGGCAACAAGCGCCGCACGATCAGCCGGGCGAGCGAGGTGCTCGGCGACCGCGCGCGGCTCGACGCGTTGCTGCGCCACGCCCCCGAGGGCACGGTCAAGCTGCTCGACGGCTTCGCCTGGGACGGCCCCGTACGCGACGTCGACGGCGGCCGGTTCGTCATACCCGGCACGCCGGAGAAGTGGTCCGCCGACCACGGCCTCCTCTACCGGCCGAGCTGGCACGTCGCCGAGATGCCGCGCGAGGTGGCGCTCGGCCTGCGCGGGCCCGGCTACCACCCGCCGTTCACCCCCGAGCCGCCCGAGGTGGTCACGATCCCGATCGACCCGGAAGAGGTCGATCACCTGATGACGCTGGCCGCCCCGCACGTGGTCGAACGGTGCGCGGCGCTGCTCGACAACACCTCCAAGGCGCCGCTGCCACTGCTGAAGACCGGCGGCGTGGGCGTGCGCGAGGTACGCAGGGTGGCCAAGGAGACCGGCTGCGACGAGGACGAGACCCGGCTGCTGCTGGAGGTCTGCACCGTGGCCAGGCTGCTGGCCTGGGACGAGGCGTCCGGCGGCATGATCCCCACCGAGCGGTTCGACCGCTGGCGGCTCGACGAGGGCTCGGCCAGGCTGCGGGTGCTGCTGTCGGCCTGGTGGCGCATGGAGCGCTCGTCGCTGCGCAAGATCGACGGCAAGTACGGCACCGTGCTGGGCGACGACCAGTCGGGCGCCGCCGTGGCGCGCGTGCGCCGGGCGGTGCTGTCGGTCCTGTCCCATCTGCCGTCCGGCACGGCCTTCGCCGACCGCGCCGCCCTGGTCCGCAACGTCCACTGGCACTCTCCGCTGCTCGACCAGGCGCTGCTGGCCGAGTGCACGTCCGCGGTGCTCGACGAGGCGCGGCTGCTCGGCCTGCTGGCCAACGACTCGCTCACCGACCTGGGCCGGGCGCTGGCCGGGCTGGCCGCCAAGGCGGGCGACGAGAGCGACGACGCGGTGCCGCTGGTCGAGCACGACCCGATGCTCATGGAGGCGTCGACCAGGGCGCTGGCCAGCGTCCGCAGGAGCGCGCTGTTCGGGCCCGACCTGACCGCGGTGGTGACGGGACCGCCGTCCGCCGAGCTGGCCGCGCTGCTCGACCGGGTGGCCGAGCGGGAGTCGCGGGGCGCGGCCTCGGTGTGGCGGTTCACCACCGAGAGCGTGCGCCGCGCGCTGGACCACGGCTACGAGGCCGACGAACTGCTGACGGAGCTGTCCGGCGTCGGCACCATCCCGCAGCCTCTCGAATACCTCGTACGAGACGTCGCCCGCAGGCACGGCGAGGTGACGGTGACCATGGTGGGCTGCGTGGTGCAGGCCTCCGACCCGGCCCTGCTGGCCGAGATCGCCGGTCACCGGCGGCTGACCCGGCTCGGCCTGCGGCTGCTCGCCCCCACCGTGCTGGTGAGCTCGGCGGGCCCCGAACGGACGCTCGGCGCGCTGCGCGAGGCCGGCTACTCACCCGTCCCGGTCGTCGACGGTGGCGGCGAGATCACGATCCGCCGCACCCGTGTCGAGGAGCCGCCGAACGGCAAGCTCATCCTGCTGCCCGGCGGTCAGGTGGCCGAGCTGTCGGAGTTCGAGGCGATGGCGGAGTTCGAGGCGATGCCGCACAACATCGCCGAACCGATCCCCGACCCGCACGAGCACGCCGCCCGCCTGATCTCCGCCGACCGCGCGGCTAGCGAGCGCAGCGGTCGCACCTGGGCCGTCATCGGCCGGATGGCGACCAGGCTGCCGACGGCGCAGCAGTCACTTCTCGGCTTCGTCGTCGACCGGGGCGTACGCGCGGGCATCACGCTGACCGACGGCCTGACCGCGACGATCAGCCACGGCGAGCTCAAGGGCGGTGCCCTCGACGCCTGGTGCGAAGAGGCCGGCGATTACCTGGAGTTCCCGCTGGCCGAGATCGTCGAGGTCACGGGAGCTTATTAGCCTTCTTCAGGTTGGCGACCAGGCCCTCCACGAAGTCGGCGTAGCCCTGATAGCTGTAGGGGGCCTCGGCGCTCCACGGGTAGAGCTGCCCGGCCTTGACCGCGGGCAGCTTGGCGAAGGTGGGCTTCTTCATCATCTCCGCGGGTTTGAGCGACTGGGTGCGGGTGTCGTACAGGATGACGTCGGCGTCGTAGGTGTCGGCGTTCTCCCAGCTCAGCGTCTGGAAGAAGCCGCCCTCGTCGACCTTGGCGGGCGTGACCACGTTCAGGCCGTTCTGGGTGAGGTGCACGATGTCCGGGTACTCGGGCGGGTTCACCACCCACATGGAGTCGGGGCCCGCCGACATCATGAGGATCTTGAGGTCCTTGAACGCCGCCAGCTCCTTGCTGGCCGCCTCCAGGCGGGCCTTGGCCTCCGGCACCCCCTGCAGGTCCGCGCCCAGCGACTTGGCCAGTTCCTCGTACTTGCCGATCACCTGCATGGCGCTGCGCCCGGTGAGCATGATGCCGGCCGTCGGGGCGACCTGCTCGATCGTGGCCTTCGACTTCTCCGGCACGTACCAGAGCGTGCCCTTGATGTACATGCTGCTGACCAGCAGGTCGGGTTGGAGCGCGATGTACTGCTCGACGTTGAACTCGTCCCAGACGTTGCCCAGTCCCTGGACCTTGGTGATGTCGACGTTGCCCACCTGGGGGTCTCTGGTGCCGTCCTTGAGCTTGTGCGGGCCGAAGACGCCGACCGGGCGCACGCCGAAGTCCCACAACGCCGCCGCGGAGCCGACCTGGGCGACCACCCGGGCAGGGCGCTTGGGCAGGCTCAGCTTCTTGTCGCGGTCGTCGGTGAACGTCCACCCGCCCGCCGCTCCGGTCGGGGCCGCCTGGGTGGGGGTGCCCTCGTCACCGCAGGCCGCCAGCGTCAGGGCCGCCGCGAAACCTGCCGTGGCCGCGAGGAACCCCCTGCGTGGCAGTATCGGTCCCGACATGTCAATCTCCTAAGGTTAGGCTTGCCTTGCTACCGAGGCTTTACATTAGCCTCGCGTAAATTCGGCTGGGACGAAAGGGGGTGGGGTTGCCTGTGGGTGAGCAGGTCACAACGTTGGTCGCGGACGAGCCTGTGGTGTCCCGGGGACGTCCGGCCGCGCTGGCCGGTGGGCTGGTGGTCGCGTTCGGCGTGCTGGTGCTGGTGGCGATGGCGAGCGTGGCGCTGGGGGCGCGGTCGGTGCCGCTGTCCACGGTGCTGGACGCGCTGACCGCCCCCAACGGGTCGAGTGACCACACGGTCATCCGCGAGCTGCGCGTCCCGCGGACCCTGCTGGGCATCGGCGTGGGTGCCGCGCTCGGGCTGGCGGGGGCGCTGATGCAGAGCCTGACCCGCAACCCCCTGGCCGACCCCGGCCTGCTCGGCATCAACGAGGGCGCCGCGCTGGGCGTCACCCTCGCGTTGGGGCTGTTCGGGCTCTCGGACCCGGCCGTCTACGTGTGGTTCGCGTTCGGCGGCGCCGCCCTGGCCTCCGTCGTCGTCTACGCGCTGGGCTCGTCCGGCCGCTCCGGCGCCGGTCCGGTACGGCTGGCGCTGGCCGGCATCGCCGTCGGCATGGTCTTCACGGCGGTGGCCTCGGCCATCCTGCGCATGGACTCCCAGACGTTCGACCGGATGCGGTTCTGGCTGACCGGTTCCCTGGCCGGGCAGACCTCCGACGTGCTGCTGCGGCTCGCGCCCTTCATGGTCATCGGCCTGGTGGTGGGGCCGCTGCTGGCCAGGCCGCTGAACATGCTCGCGCTGGGCGACGACGCCGGCAAGGCGCTGGGCGTGGCCGTCACCCGCACGCGGGTCCTCACGGCCGTTTCGGTCACGCTGCTCTGCGGCTCGGCCACGGCCGCGGCCGGGCCGCTGTGGTTCGTCGGGCTGGCCGTGCCGCACGCCGTACGCGCCGTGGTGGGTCAGGATCAGCGGTGGGTGCTGCCGTACACGATGCTGGCCGCGCCCGTGCTGCTGCTGGCGGCGGACGTGGCGGGGCGGCTCATCGCCCGGCCCGGCGAGGTGCAGGTGGGCATCATGTGCGCCGTGGTCGGCGCGCCGATCTTCATCCTGATGGCCAGGCGCAGGAGGCTGGCCGCGCTATGAGCCTGCGTTTCGGCCCCTGGTCCGTACGGCTGGCGCCGCGGGCCCTCGTCGTCGGCCTGGTCCTCGTTCTGGTCGCGTTCGCCGTGGCCGTGGCGGCGATCTCGACCGGCGAGTTCACCGTGCCCGTACCCGATGTGCTGACCGCGCTGTTCGGCCACGGCACGCCCGTCGCCGAGCTGATCGTGGGCAAGCTGCGCGCGCCCAGGGTGGTCACCGGGCTGCTGGTGGGCGCGGCGTTCGGGGTGAGCGGGGCGATCTTCCAGAGCCTGACCAGGAACCCGCTCGGCAGCCCCGACTTCATCGGCTTCACCGCCGGCGCCTCGACCGGGGGCATCCTCGGCGTGATCGCGGGCGGCACGGCGCTGCAGATCGCGGGCGGCGCGCTGGCGGGCTGCGTCGGCACCGCCGTGCTGGTCTACGCGCTGGCTCATCGTGGGGGCGTGCAGGGGTACCGGCTGGTGCTCGTCGGGATCGGCGCGAACGCGCTGCTCCTGTCCGCCAACTCCTACCTCCTGACCAGGGCCAACATCAACGACGCCGCCACCGCGGGCGCGTGGCTCACGGGCAGCCTCAGCGGGCGCGGCTGGGACCACGCGATCCCGGTGGCGGTGGCGCTCGCGGTGCTGCTGCCGGTCTGCGCGTTCGTGTCGCGGCCGATGCGGATGATCGAGATGGGCGACGACGCGGCGAAGGCCATGGGCATCCGGGTCGAGGCCGTGCGGGCCACGGCCATCGCCGTGGGCGTGCTGCTGTGCGCGGTCGCCACGGCCGCCGCCGGGCCGGTCATCTTCGTCGCCCTGTCGGCGCCGCAACTGGCCAGGCGGCTGACCCGCTCGCCCGGGGTGACGATGGTCGCGTCGGCGCTCATGGGCGCCGTACTGCTGACGGGCGCCGATCTGGCCGCCCAGCGCGTGCTCGCCCCCACCCAGCTGCCCGTCGGCGTGCTCACCGCCGCGATCGGCGGCGCGTACCTCGCCCTGCTCCTGCGGAAGGACCGTTACTGATGGCACTCCCCCGGTCCGCCCGGCTGTCGGGCAGCGACCTCACCCTCGCCTACGACCAGCGCGTCGTGGCGGCCGAGCTGGACGTGACGATCCCCGACGAGTCGTTCACCGTGATCATCGGGCCGAACGCCTGCGGCAAGTCCACCCTCCTGCGCGCCCTGGCCAGAATGCTCAAGCCCAGGAAGGGCGCGGTCCACCTCGACGGCAGCGTGATCACCTCACTGCCGTCGAAGGAGGTGGCCAGGCGGCTCGGGCTGCTGCCGCAGAGCTCGATCGTGCCCGACGGGATCACCGTGACGGACCTGGTGGCCCGTGGCCGCTACCCGCACCAGAAGCTGATGCGGCAGTGGTCGCGCGCGGACGAGGCCGCGGTGACCGAGGCGATGCGCGCCACCGACGTGGCCGAACTGGCCGACCGGATCGTGGACGAGCTGTCCGGCGGCCAGCGGCAGCGGGTGTGGCTGGCGATGGCGCTGGCGCAGGAGACGCCGATTCTGCTGCTCGACGAGCCGACGACGTTCCTCGACATCTCCCACCAGATCGAGGTGCTGGACCTCTGCGCCGACCTGCACGAGGCCGGACGCACGATGGTGGCGGTCCTGCACGACCTCAACCAGGCGTGCCGTTACGCCACCCACCTCATCGTCATGCGCGACGGCGCCATCGTGGCCGAGGGCGAGCCGGCCGGGATCGTCACGCCCGAGCTGGTGGCCCAGGTGTTCGACCTGCGCTGCGAGATCATCGCGGATCCCCAGTCGGGCACCCCGCTCATCATCCCCGAGGCGCGCCGCCGGGTGCGGACGACGGCCTGATCCCGGCACACGCGCGAATATGGCGTTCTAGTCCGCCGAGGTGCCGAGGAAAGCCTGGTTGAGGCCATTGTGGTAATACCAGGTGTCGATGGCCGCGCCCTGGGCGCCGCTCGCGCCGAGGACTTCCATGAACAGGCCGCTGGCCACGTTCTTGATCGGGTAAGCGAACGCGTTGCCCGGGGTGAGGGTGGTGTCCCAGAGCTGGAGGTCAGTGCCCTTGCAGCGCCACTGGTAGAGCTGGTGGGCGACGCCGCCGTCGCTGGTGATGCACTTACCGCTGTGCCGGTTGACGATCTGGAAGTGCGATCCGACCGGCTGGAACTGCCAGATCTGGTTGTCGCCCGATAAGGGCCACTGGATGATTCTGGCGCCGTCTCCCGTGGCGCCCCCTTCGACGTCCACGAACAGGAACGCGTTGGACACCGGAGAGAGACGGACGGTGAAGCCGCTGGCGGCGTTGGCGGTGCCGGTGCCGGCCAGCATTGCCGCTGCGGAAACGGCGCCGATCGCCGCGATGGTCTTCGCTTTCTTGAGCGAGGTCCTGAACATTTTATGCTCCTATCGAATTTCCTCCGGTCGAAATACCGGGTGGCGAAATGAACGTTATTCGCTAAGGAGCCGGCCGCACTTCGGGCAACAACCTTATTCGCGATCCACGCCGTACCTTAGATGTGCGGGGGCTCTCCCTAGCTGCGAGGTTCCAGAGCATCGGCCGCGCTTCGGGCGGCAGCCTGCCTACGGCGTCTGCCGTACGTCGGATCTGTACAAGATTGTCGGCAGGTGCGAGTGTGTCGGTCATGCGCGGGATGGTGGTCAGCCCGGTCTTCGTGGGACGACACGAGGAGCTCGCGACCCTGGCGAGTGAGCTGTCCAAGGTACAAACGGGACGTGCCTGTTTTGTCCTGGTCGGTGGCGAGGCGGGCATCGGTAAGACACGCCTGGTCGATGAGGCCACCCGGCTGGCCGAGACGTCCGGCCTTCGTGCCCTCACCGGCCGCTGCGTGGAGCTCGGCCCGGAAGGGCTGCCGCTGGCGCCGCTGGCCGAGGCGTTGCGGACGCTGAGCCGGTCGGCCTCGCCGGAGCAGGTGGACGCGTGGCTGGGGCCCGCCCGGGGTCCGCTGGCCCACGTGCTGCCCAGCCTGGAGCCGATTCCCGGCACGGCTGCCGATCAGGGCGCGCACCTTCCCGAGCTGGTGCTGGGGATGATCGAACGGCTCAGCGCGGACCGGCCGCTGATGCTGGTCCTGGAGGACCTGCACTGGGCCGACCAGAGCACGCTGAACCTGCTCACGTACCTGATACGAACTCTGCGCGAGGCCCCCGTGCTGATGGTGGGGACCTACCGGTCCGACGAGATCCACCGCAGGCACCCGCTGCGCCCGCTGCTGAGCGGCTGGGAGCGGATGCGCCAGGCGCGCCGCCTGGAACTGGTCAGGTTCCGCCGCGACGAGGTGGCCGCCCAGGTCGCGGCCATCCTCGGCCGGCCCGCCGACCCCGGCACGCTCGACCTGGTACTGGATCGTTCCGAGGGGAACGCCTTCCTGGTCGAGGAGATGGTCGAGGTGGTACGCGACGGCGGCGGCGATGCCGCCGGGCTGTCCCCGACGCTGCGCGACCTGCTGCTGATCCGCGCCGAGGCTCGCTCGGCGGCGGCCCAGCGGTTACTCCGTGCGACGTCGGCGGCCGGACGGCAGGTGCCCGAGCGGCTGCTGGCGGCGGTGGCCGGAGGGGAGCCGGCGGCGCTGTTCGAGGCGCTGCGCGAACTCGTGGAGAACCATCTGCTGCTGGTGGACGAGGGCGGCCAGGGGTACGCCTTCCGGCACGCCCTGGCCAGGGACGCGGTCTATCACGACATGCTGCCCGGCGAACGGGCCGGCTGGCACGTGGCGTACGCGCAGGCGCTGTCGTCCAATCCCGATCTTGCCGCCGATCAGGCGGGAGCGCCCGCGGCGCTGGCTCATCACTGGCTGGCCGCGCTCGACCTGCCCGCGGCGCTCCCCGCGCTGCTGGCAGCGGCCAAGACGTCGGCGATGTACGCGCCGGCCGAGCAGCTCACGCACCTGGAACGGGCTCTGGAGATCTGGCCCCGGGTGCCGGACGCCGCCGCGCTGACCGGCACCGACCTGATCGAGGTGCTGACGGAGGCCGGGGACGCCGCCTACCGGGCCGGATCGGTGGACCGGTCACGCTCCCTGGTGGGCCAGGCGCTGGCCGAGCTGGGCGAGAACGGCTCGGTCTCCCGGCGGGCTCTGCTCATGTGGCGCCGCGGGCGCACGCTGCTCGACCTCGGACAGCATGACGAGAGCATCTCTATCCTGCGGGCGGCGCTCGACCTACTGCCCGCCGAGCCGCTGGAGTACGCCCACGTCGCGCTGCTGACCCCGCTCGCCGCAACGTACATGCGCGACGGGTCCATGCAGGAGGCGGCGACCGTCGCCGAACGCGCTGTAGCCGTGGCCACGGCGGTGGGTGCGCATACCGAGCAGGCTGAGGCCCTGATCACCCTGGGCTGGGTGCGGGCGTTCCTCGGCGAGGCCGAGTCCGGCATCGCCACGCTGATGGACGGACTGCGGCTGGCCGAGCAGATCGGCGCGGTGGAGACGGCGATGCGCGGCTGGACCAACTCCAGTGACGCGCTGGAGATGTTCGGCCGCCACCAGGAGGCCATCGACAGCGCGAACGCGGGCCTGGAGTTGGCCCGGCGCACCGGCAGCGTCCGCACTCACGGCGCCTACCTGGCCGGGAACATGATCGAGTCCATGGTGCACCTCGGACACTGGCAGGAGGCGCGGCGGGCGATCGCGCAGGCACTGCGCAGCGAGCCGGAAGGGCTGTTCTCCGCGGCGCTGCTCGAAAGAGCGGCGCAGATCGCCGTGCTGAGCGGGCGGGGCGAGGAGGCCGCCCGGATCGCCGGCCAGGCCAGGGCTATGGTGATCGACTCCAACGAGCCCCAGTTCCTGCACCCGCTGGCCGGTGACCTGGCCGAGGCGCAGCGCCTGGCCGGTGACCTGGACGCCGCCCTCGCGACGATCACCGAGGCGCTCCGGCATCCCGGCCACGCCCATCTGGCCCGCTTCTCCCTGCCGCTCATCTGGCTGGGCACCAGGATCGGGATCGACCGGGCCATCCTTGCCCGCGACAGGCGAAAGGCCGGCCCATCCGACGAGATCGTCGAACAGCTGGTCGCCATGGTCGGCGACTTTCCCGTGATCACCCCCGCCGACCAGGGGTACGCCCTGATGATCGCGGCCGAGCAGACCCGGCTCCCAACGGCTGGTCCCCCGTCCAGCCAGGAGTGGCATGGCGCCGTCACGGCCTGGCGGGCCGCGGACGAGCCGTACATGCTGGCCTACTGCCTGTTCCGGCTGGCGGAGCGGCAGTGCGCCACGAGTGATCGGGGCGAAGCGGTGCGGGCGGCCGCCGAGGCGTCCCGGCTGGCCGCGAGGCTGGGCGCCGAACCGCTGTCCGCCGAGATCGACGCCCTGGCCAGGCGGGCCCGGCTGGTGCTCAGCGACGAGGTCTCCGAGGAGCCGGCGCCCACCTCACCGGATCCGATGGCGCAGTTCGGCCTGACCGAGCGTGAGCGCGAGGTCCTCGGCCTGCTCGCCGCCGGACGGTCCAACTCCCAGATAGCGGCGGAGCTGTTCATCAGTCCCAAAACGGCGAGCGTGCACGTGTCCAACATCCTCGCCAAGCTGGGCGTGACCGGCCGGGTCGAGGCCGCCGCCCTGGTCCACCGGCTCGCCCCGTCTCATCCTGCGCTCATCCCACCAGGGCCCCGACCAGGGCGGTGATCGCGTCGCGTGCGCGGGCCTCGCCGTACTCCTGCCTGAGCACGCCCGCCACCTCGGCCGCGGTGGCCGCGAGCAGCGCGTGCGACAGCACGTCGGCGTCGGACCCCGGACGCGACGCCGCCAGCAGGATGGCCGTGTGGCGGTGCCAGAAGCGATAGGCCCCGATCCGGTAGCGGGCGCCCGGACTGGCCGTCTCGGACATGCGTACCAGGTCGAGGTGGGCGAACAGATAGTCCAGATAGGCGTCGACGAAGGCGGTGAGCCGGTCGCGGGCGGGCGCGCCGGGACCCAGCGGCGGCGGGCCGGACAGGATGCGTTCCTGCAGCACCCGTTCGCGCTCGTCGAGCAGCGCCACCGCGAGCCCGGACTTGTCACCGAATCTGCGGAACAAGGTCCCCTTCCCCACCCCTGCCTCGGCGGCGATCGCGTCCATGGAGACCGCTTCGACCCCCTTCTCGGCGAACAGCCTGGCCGCGGCGGACAAGATCTTCCCCCTGTTGCGCGCCGCGTCCGCGCGTTCGTTGACCTGACGGCCGTGGAGCATTTCCAGCGGCTGCCTTGACGAACCGGACCGCGGTCCGCTAGCTTTCGAGCGATCCACAAACCGGACTGTAGTCCATTTGAACCGGAGGCCACAATGACCATAACCCGTGAAGAGCCCCATGCGGCACTCGGCACGGTCACCGTGCTCGACACGCTGGGCGGCGGCTACTACGCCCAGCAGCATCTGCCCGGCGCCATCGCGCTGGTCGAGAGCGAGGTCGCCGAGCGGGCTCCCGCGCTGCTGCCCGACAAGAACGCGCCGATCATCACGTACTGCTCGAATCCGGCTTGCAACAACAGCAAGGCCGTCGCTCGCCGCCTGACCGCGCTCGGCTACACGAACGTGCGCAGGTACGTCGAGGGGATCGAGGACTGGGTCGGGGCGGGCCTGCCCGTGGAATCCTCGTAGAACATCGTTCTTGGAGCGTGCCAAAGGACGTGGAACCGGACCTGCGGCCTGGGTGACCCTCTGGAAAGCCAGATCTTTCTTCAGGGGGAATCAACCATGGACCACGCCGTCGTCATCGGCGCGAGCATGGCGGGCCTGCTGTCCGCCGCCGCGCTCCACCGCAGGTACGCCAGGGTCACCGTGATCGACCGCGACACGCTGCCCACCGTCGACGTCCATCGCAAGGGCGTCGGCCAGAGCCGCCACGCGCACGGCCTGCTCGCCAGGGGCCGTGAGGTCATGGACGAGCTGCTGCCCGGGCTCACCGCCGAACTCGTCGCGCAGGGCGCGCTCCTGGGCGACCTGCAGAGCCAGGCCCGCTGGATCCACAGCGGGCAGCCGCTCGCCCGCGCGGAGAGCGGTCTGCTCGGGCTGTCGCTCAGCCGGACGCTGCTCGAAGGGCAGATCCGCCGCCGTGTCACCGCCCTGCCCGGCGTGCGCGTGCTGGACGACCGCGCCGTCACCAGCCTGCTCGCCCAGCAGGGCCGGGTCACCGGCGTGCGGCTGGCGAACGGCGACCCGATGCCCGCCGACCTGGTCGTCGACGCCTCGGGGCGGGGCTCGCGCACGCCGTTCTGGCTGTCCGAGCTCGGCTACGACCGGCCCGCCGAGGAGCGGGTGACGATCGATCTGAGGTACGGCACGCGCGAGTTCCGTCGCCGGCCGGACCAGCTCGACGGCGATCTGGTCCTCGTGGTGGTGCCCACTCCCGAGATCCCGCGCGGCGGGGTGGCGCTGGCGCTGGAGGACGACCGCTGGGTCGTGACCATGGCCGGATACGGCGGCGCCGGACCGGAGCTGCCGCTGCGGCAGTTCGCCGCCTTCGCCGAGACACTGACCGCCCCCGACCTGCACCGACTGATCACCGTCGCGGAGCCGATCGGGGAGCCGCGCTCGTACCACACCCCGGCCAGCGTCAGGTACCGCTACGAGCGGCTCTCCCGCTTCCCGGAGGGCCTGCTGGTCGTCGGGGACGCCCTCTGCGCGTTCAACCCGTTCTACGGCCAGGGCATGTCGGTCGCCGCGCTGGAGGCCAAGGCCCTGCTCGACCCCGACCTGCGTCCGCTGCCGTTCTTCAGACGGATCACCAAGGTGCTCGACGCGCCCTGGGACATCGTGGTCGGCGGTGACCTGCGGCTGCCCGGCGTGGAAGGGGAGCTCACACCGAAGATCCGGATGGTCAACGCCTACCTGGAGCGCTTCCACGCGGCGGCGGCACACGACGCCGACCTGGCCAGGCGCTTCCTCCGGGTGGCGAACCTGATGGACGCGCCGCCGTCACTGATGAGTCCGGGGGCGCTGCTCAGAGTGTTCCGCAACGGCGCACCACGAGCGTTGCCAGCGCTCGTGTGACCTCGCGCAGCTCCCGCAGCTCGACCTGCTCCCTGGGGGCGTGCGCGTACCGCACGTCGCCAGGGCCGTAGTGCAGCGCCGGGATCCCGCCCGCAGCGTAGAGCCGCAGGTCGCTCCCGTACGGCGCGGCCTTCTCGATCGGCCGCGTGCCCGTCGTGTCGGCGACGGCCCCGGCCACCTCCGCCAGCAGCGGGTGCGCCTCGGGCAGCCGTCCGCTGGCGAACTGCCCGCCCGGCCAGGTGATCGCCGGCGGGTGGTCGCGCAGCCACGGGTGCGCGACCGCCAGCACCGCCGCCTCGAACGCGGCCCGCGCCGCCGCCGGGTCCTCGCCGAGCCTGACCCCCATCCGGCCCTCCGCGACGAGCAGGTCGGGCACGCTGCTCGCCCAGTCACCCGCCCGCACGGTGCCGATCTCGATCGGGTACGGCATCGCGTTCCCGTCGAACAGGGCCGGCACGTCACGGTTGCGCTCGGCCTCCAGGCGCCGGATCGCCTCGAACACCGGCCAGAACACCTCGACCGCGTTGACCCCCTCGTACCGGGTGGCCCCGTGCGCGGCCCGGCCGGCCACCTCCAGCCGGAACGTCAGCGCCCCCGCGTTGGCCGTGATGACGGCGCCGCCGGTCGGCTCGGTGATGACCGCCGCCTCCGCCGTGTGGCCCCTGGCCAGCGTGGCGAACGCGCCGAGGCCGCCGTCCTCCTCGCTGATCACGCAGTGCACGGCGAGCGGCCTGGCCAGCCGTACGCCGGCCTTCTTGAGCGCGCGGACGACGGCGAGGTTGGCCACCAGCCCGGCCTTCATGTCGCAGGCGCCGCGGCCGTGCAGGGTGTCGCCGGTGATCCGGGCGGCGAACGGGTCGTTGCCCGCCCACTTGGCCGGGTCGCCGATGGGCACCACGTCGACGTGCCCCTGCAGCGCCAGTGCCGGGATGCCTTCGCCGCCGGTCACGGCCACCACGCCGTAGCCCTCGGTCCTGGGGGCCTCGGTGCCGGGGAAGCCCGTGCGGCGGCCGAGGGCGTCGAGGTCCAGTTTCCAGACGTCCACGTCCAGATCCGCCTCGGTGAGCACGCGGGCGAGGCGGTGCTGCAGGTCGGATTCGGCGTCGGTCCCGGTCACGCTGGGCACTCTGACGGTCTCGGCCAGCAGATTCACGGTCTCGGTGTCGTCGATGGCCTGGAGGACCCTGGCTTCCGCGTCGCGCATGAAGCACACGATCTCATGACGTGAACTCAGGTAGTTATTCGTGGCAATACAAGGGAGGAGGTGCGTGTGCGAAGCGCTTTGGTGTGGTTGGTGGTGGCTCCGTTCGCGGTATGGGCGGCGCTGCGGTGGAGCCCGTACGACGGGTTGTGGCCATGGGTGCCGATCGTGGCGTACACGCCGTACGCGGCGGCGGCGTCCGTGCTTGGGCTCGTCCTGGCCGGAGCGCTGCGGCGGCGGGTGGCGGGAGCGGTCGCGCTCGTCACCGTGGCGGCGCTGGCGCTGGCCGTACTGCCTCGCTGGTTCTCCGACGCCGACGCCGAGGTCGCCACCGCGACCGGCAGCGGCAGCGGCAGCGGCAGCGGCGAGCCGGTCGCGGGAGGGCGCACGCTGCGGGTGCTGGCGGCCAACCTGATGGTGGGCTCGGGTGACCCGGCAGGGCTGATGGAGCTGGTCACCAGGCTCCGGCCGGACGTGCTGACGCTGCAGGAGCTCACGCCGAAGGCCGCGGCGGCCCTGGAGCAGGCGGGGCTGCGCAAGGTGTTGCCGCAGGCCGTGGTCCGCGCGCTGCCCGGCGTGGGCGGTTCCGGCGTCTACTCGCTCTATCCGCTCACGGCGGGGCCGGCCATCCAGTTCGGCGCGTTCGGGCAGGCCAGAGCGGTGCTCACGGCGCCGGGCGGGACGAAGATCGAGGTGGTGTCCGTGCACCCGTGCGCGCCCCAGTACGTCGGGCCGACGCTCTGCTGGCGGCAGGGGCTGGTCGCCCTGCCGCGCGGCGGCGGGGTCACGCGGGTGCTCGCGGGTGACTTCAACGCCACGCTCGACCACGTACCGATGCGCGACCTGCTGGCCGCCGGCTACCGCGACGCGGCGGACGTCACCGGGCGGGGGCTCACCGCGACGTACTGGCCCAAGGGCGGGCGGGCTCCCGGCGTGGTGATCGACCACGTGCTGGCCTCCGCCGGGATGGGGGTGCGCGCGTTCACGGTCGAGCGGCTGGAGCGCACCGACCACCGGGCCGTCTTCGCCGAGCTCACGCTGCCCTGACGGCCCAGTTGCCGGGCAGCGGGGGCCCGGCTGACCGTAAACTGGGCGCGTGGTAGCACCCAAGTTCGAGATACAGATGCTGAACGACCGGGTGATGATCCGGCTGGAGCAAGAGACCGAGGAGCGGCGCAGCGGCTCCGGGATCGTCATCCCCGCGACGGTCAAGATGGCCAACCGGCTGGCCTGGGGCGAGGTCTGCGGGGTCGGCTCGAACGTGCGCGCGGTCAAGGTGGGCGACAAGGTGCTGCTCAACCCGGAGGACCAGTTCGAGGTGGAGCTGCACTCGCAGGTCTACCTCGTCATGCGCGAGCGCGATCTGCACGCCGTCGCCACCCAGGAGACCGACCACGGCACCGGCCTCTACCTCTAGCCCCGACGGAAGGTAAGCCAGAGGTTCGCCTTCCACGTCTGGGACGGGATGGCGGCCAGCACCCGGGTCACCTTGCCCGTCAGGTCGACCACCGACAACCGGTAGGCGCCCTGATGGGCCATGACCGCGATGACATGGCTCTCGTCCCACCAGCCGAACAGCATCTCCGGACTGACGGCCACCCGGCTCGCGATCTTGCCGGTGGCCGGGTTCACCAGGCAGAGCTGCTCCTTGAAGCGTGACGGGCACCACGTGGTCAGGCGGCTGCCCGACGGCGAATAGGCGTCCTCCGGGCCGGTCGGCAGCCCGACGCCCGCGAACGTGCGTAGCGTCGCGCCGTCACTGACCCGGTAGGTCCGCAGGCCGTCACCGAACCTGGCGACGAGGTCGCCGCCGGGGCTCCACCAGAAGTCCGCTGCCCCGTCGAGCCCGGCGGGACGGACCGTGCGCGCGGTGCCCGTCACCACGTCGACGACGGTGAAGCCGACGGCGCGCCACTTCCCGCCGACCTTCTGCTCGACGGTGAGCGCCACCCGCTTGCTGTCGCGCGACCAGGAGATGTACGAGGCGGCCAGCGGTTTCTTGACCGTGCGCACCCGCTTGCCCTTGCCGCTCGCGCGGTCGGTGAGGAGCAGGGAGTCGTAGCCGGCTCGGTAGGACTTCGGGACGCCGGCGACCGTGGCGGCGTCGGGCGAGACCGCCGCCTCCGACAGGGTCGGCTGCTGGGCGAATGTGTTGCCGGTCCTGGCCCTGAGGTAGGTGCTCTTGGTGCCCAGGCCGTAGGTGCTGAGCCGTACGGGATCACCCGCTTTTTCCAGATATTTCACACTGACGCCGGGGAGGGGCAGTGTGTCCGCCTGGGCGGTGGAGAGCTCGGCGGCCGGGAGCTTCGCGACCGCTGGGAGCTCGGCGGCTGCCGGGGGCTCGGCGATCGGAGCGAGCAGGGTGAGCGACAGGGCGACGGCGATGTGGGCGATCACGCCCGCAGGATAGGCCGCGCACGGCGCCGTTTCCGGCAGCGATAACGACCCGATCTAGATAATGCGCCGAGCCAGTTCGATGAGATCGATTCCCAGCGTCCTGAGCCCGAAATAGACGATCACGGCCGCCGCGGCCACGGTCACGATGAGCACGATGACGCGGATCAGCCAGCCCTGCCGCTTGTACCATTCGGTCCAGTCGTGCAGCACTCGCTTGCCGAACTCCAGCGCCCGGCGCGCCCAGTGGAACTCGGTGGCCAGCACGGCCAGTCCCGCGAACACGATCAGCCAGCCCGGACCGGGGAACGGCACCATGATCAGCCCGCCCGCCACCATGATCGCGCCGATGGTGCCGATGACGATCTTCAGCGTGAGCCGGCCGGCGCGGGTGGACCGGACGCCGTCCAGCCAGCCGTGGATGCCCGAACGGCGCTCGGGCATGCTGGAACGGTCGGCCGACTCGTCCTTGATCGCGTCGGCGTCTCCGGTCTCGGAGTCCTGGATCGGCAACGTACTCCCCCGCACGGTCGATGTGCCCCCAAGGATACGGCCCCAGAACCCGTTATAGGCTCCCATATCAAGCCCACAACCCGCCCTATCCACAAACCACCACAAACGTAAAATTTCGTGCTTCTATCGGCGACTTCGGGCAAAAATCGGTTAACGTCTCCTATGCCCGAGGCCCTGCTTCGTACCGTCACCGGTCCCGTTCTCGCGACCGCCATCGACGGTCCTGTCCTATCCCGTGAGCACCTGCGCACCGACATGCGCTGGGCGGTCGGCATCGACTCCGACCCCTACCGCTGGCTCGACGAGGATCAGACCGTCACCGCCGAGCTCCTCGAGCTGCGCCAATCCGACCAGCTCGGTTTGGTCGTCGACCTCACCTGCCTGGGCATGGGCCGCGACGCCGCCGCCCTGGCCCGGATCGCGGTCGGCAGCCGGGTCCCGGTGATCGCCTCGACCGGCCTGTTCGCCGGACCGTTCACCGGTTCTCCTGACGCGGACGTCGAGACGCTCACGAAACGGCTGATGAGCGAGATCTCCGACGGTCTCGACGGCGTCGGCGTGTTCCCCGGCGTGATCGGCCAGGTCGGCTGCTGCGGCACCGAGCCCACCGCGGCCGAGGAACGCGGCCTGATCGCCGCCGCCCGCGCCGCGCTGGCCTCGCGCCTGCCCGTCGCCACGTACGGGCACAACGGGCTGGCCATGCTGGAGATCCTCCTTGGCGAGGGCCTGCCCGGCGCCCGGGTGAGCATCGGCTACGCGGGCGCCGACCCGGTCATCGCCCGCAAGATCGCCGAGGCCGGCGCGTACGTCAGCCTGGGCTCGCTCGGCTCCGGCCCGGACCAGTCGGCCAGGATCGCGCTCGACCTCATCGAGGATGGCCACGCCGACCGCCTCCTGCTCAGCACCGGCGTGAGCCGGATCGCGCAGGTCAACCGGTACGGCGGGCCCGGCTACGCCCACCTCTTCCACACGCTGCTGCCGCGCCTGCGCGAGTCGGGGGTCGGCGAGGACACGATCGACCTGGTCACCCGCGCCAACCCGCTGCGCTGGCTCACCAGCGGATCAGCTTGACCTGAACCGCGCTTGAGGTAGCACTCTCCTCTCATGACATTCACCCAGGAAGAGCTGGACTACCTCGCCACCCAGCGGCTCGGCCGGCTGGCCACGATCTCGCCCGAGGGGCAGGTACAGAACAGCCCCGTCGGCTTTTTCGTGGACGCCGAAGCAGGCGCGATCACGATCGGCGGCCACAATCTCGGCAAGTCCAAGAAATATCGGAACATCGCGGCGGGCAGCACGGTCGCCTTCGTCGTGGACGAGCTGGCCTCCACCGACCCGTGGGTGGTACGCGGGGTCGAGATCAGGGGAACGGCGCAGGCGCTCGCCGACCAGCAGCCGCCGTTCCCCGGCTTCAGCGCCGAGCTGATCCGGATCACCCCCAACAAGATCATCTCGTGGGGCCTGGGCGGTCCGCCCGCCAACCGGAAGGCCTGAAACTGGCTAGGATTAGGGGCTGAGCCAGCCTGGCCAGGTGGGGGGACGGTGACCGAGCACACGCACAGCGGTGGTGGCCGTCGTAGGCCGTTCAAAGCGCTGTCCCGGATGGCCCGGCTGGGTGACATCCCGGTCGTGGTCATGCTGGCCTGGGCCGGTTGGCTGGCCGTCCCGTGGTCGTTCAGCGGCCTGGCCCAGGCTCGCGCGGCCGCTGCCGCCGCCGCCGCGGAGGCCGAACCGCCACCGGCCGTCTCCTCCGACGCCGTACGGGGCGGCGTGCTCGCGAGCGTCGACGTCTTACGGGGTGGCACGCTCGGGGGTGCGACACCCGCCATGGCCTGGGGCATCCCGGCCCACAGCGTCGCTCCGGCGCCCCGGACGGTCCGTGCCTCCCGTGACGACGCACCGGGTGACGGGGGCCAGGCAGCCGAGCCCGGGTGGGCGCCCTGCGACGACGGCGCCGCCGTTTCCACCGTCTGGCCGCTCCATGACGACGCCCCCACCGCCGTCTGGTCGCTCCGCAAAGACGCCCCCACCGCCATCCAGTCGCTCCACGACGACACCGCCACCGCCGTACAGCCGCTCCACGAGGAGGACGTGGCTGTCGGTCGGCCGTGCCACGGACAAGTCGTGCCACCGACGACTGGCGGGGCACCCTGCGACGGGGCTGGGGTCCGCGCGCTTGACGAGGGCATCTCGGCTCCGGCCATCTCCTGGCTGTACGAGGGAGACGCGACCTCGTCGCCCTACGAGAGAGACGCGACCTCCTGGCCGTACGAAGAAGGCGCGAACCAGGCGAGCGGGTGGGCGGCGGCGGATGTGCTCGCCGTTGAGCGGGCGCGGATCGCCGGGGAGGTGCACGATGCCGCCGGGCACGGGCTGGCGGCCATCGCCATGCAGGCCGGGCTCGCGCTCATCACGCTCGACGACGACCCCGAGCAGGCGCGTGCCTCGCTGCTGGCGATCAAGGAGACCAGCACGACGGCGCTCACCCAGCTACGCGCGGCGCTCGACCGCCTCGACCCGCGCGACAGCACCCACGGCCTTGGCAACGGTGCCCACGATCTGCCGAGCCTGATCGACGGGGTCCGGGCCGCGGGGCTGCCGGTGGACGTGGAGCCCGCCGATGCCGCCGTGCCCGCTCACCTCAGCGCGACCGTGTACGGGGTGGTGCGCGAGTCGCTCACCAACGTGCTGCGCCACGCCGGCCCGACCAGAGCGCTCGTACGGCTGTCCGGCGACCCGGCCGGGCTCGTCCTGGAGATCGCCGACCGTGGCGTCGGCCGGTCGGGTGATGCCGACGGGCGCGGCCGGTCGGATTCGGCCGACGGGCGTGGCTGGTCAGGGACGGCCGAGGGCCGGGGGCTGGCCGGGATGCGGGCCAGGGTGACCGCGGCGGGCGGCCACTTCACCGCGGGCCCGCGGGACGGCGGCGGCTTCCAGGTCCTCGCCACGTTCCCCGAGAGCACCACGCCCCAGCGCGCCGCATCCCAAAGCGCCACACTCCAGGGCGCCGTAGATCACCAGGACGCGTCAGATCGTCTGAACAGCGTCGACTCCCCGGCAGACCTGACGTGACCGGGCCCTACTCCGCTCCTCCACCCCCCGCCGAACCCGACTCGTCGGCCGAACAGGCAGTCAGCCCGGTGATCCGGGTGGCCGTCGCCGATGATCAGGCCGTCGTGCGGATGGGGCTCAGGGCGCTGCTGGAGCGGGAGCCGGGGCTGGAGTGCGTCGGTGAGGCGGCCGACGGCGCGGCGGCGCTCCAGCTCATCCGCCGCACCCGGCCGGACGTGCTGCTGCTCGACATCCGCATGCCCGGCATGGACGGCCTGGCGACGCTGCGGGCCATCGCCGGTGATCGTGAGCTGAGCGGTACCAGGATCGTGGTGGTGACCACGTTCGCGGTGGACGAGTACGTCTTCGCCGCGCTGCAGGCCGGCGCCAGCGGGTTCCTGCTCAAGGACAGTGCCCCGGACGAGCTGGCCGGCGCGGTGCGGGTGGTGGCCGCGGGCGAGGCGCTGCTGTCGCCCGCGATCACCAGGAAGGTCATCGGCCTGTTCGGCCGGCACGGCACCGAGCCGGTCGAGGGTCTTGAGACCCTCACGCCCCGCGAACGCGAACTCGTCGCCTGGGTGGCCACCGGCAGGTCCAACGAGGAGATCGCCAAGGAGCTGGTGATCAGCCCCGACACCGTCCGTACGCACGTCAGCCGGGCCATGGTCAAGCTGCGCGCCCGCGACCGCGCCCAGTTGGTGGTGTTCGCCATGAGAGCGGGGCTGGCCGTACCGACGTGACTATCTGAGGAAGCCCTCGTAGTTGCGCTGCTGGAGCTGTGCCTCGATCTGTTTCACCGTGTCGAGCCCCACCCCCACCATGATCAGGATGCTGGTGCCCCCGAACGGGAAGTTCTGCTGCGTACCCGGATCCCGCAGGATCGCGAAGGCCAGCAGCGGCAGCAGCGCCAGCACCCCCAGGTAGACGGCGCCGGGCGCGGTCAGCCGCGACAGCACGTACGCCAGGTACCGCGAGGTCGGCTTGCCCGGGCGCAAGCCGGGCACGAACCCGCTGTACCGCTTCATGTTGTCCGCCACCTCGACGGGATTGAAGGTGATCGACACGTAGAAGTACGCGAATCCCACGATCAGCAGGAAAAATCCGATCATGTAGAGCGGGTGCGTTCCACCGGTGAGGTTCCGCGACAGCCACCCGCCGACCTCGTCACCCAGCATCGGAGCGAGCAGCGTCGGCAGGTACAGCAGCGACGTGGCGAAGATGACCGGCGCGATGCCCGCCTGGTTGACCTTCAGCGGAATGTAGGTGCTGGTCCCGCCGTACACGCGCCGCCCCACCGCCCGCTTGGCGTACTGCACAGGGATGCGCCGCTGCGCCTGCTCCATGAACACCACGGCCGCCACCAGGAACACCCCGGTCACCAGCATCACCACGAAGGCGAACGGGCTGAGCATGAAGATGGTCGACATGTACGACGGGAAGTAGGCCACGACCTGGGTGAACATCAGGATCGACATCCCGTTCCCGATCCCCCGGTCGGTCACCAGCTCACCCAGCCACATCACCATGCTGGTGCCCGCGACCATGGTGAACACCACCACCGCGACGCCCAGCAGGCTCTCGTCGCGCAGCAGCGGCCGCGCGCACCCCGGCAGCAGCTGCCCGCCGCGCGCCAGCGCGACGACCGTGGTGGCGTTGAGCACCGCCAGCCCCACGGTCAGGTACCGCGTGTACTGGATGATCTTCGCCTGCCCCGACTGCCCCTCCTTCCTGAGCGTTTCGAGTCGCGGCACGACGACGGCCAGCAGCTGCATCACGATGCTGGCGGTGATGTACGGCATGACGCCCAGCGCGAAGACCGACAGCTTCAGCATCGCGCCCCCGCTGAGCAGCTGAACCATGTCGAACAACCCGCCGCGCGCCGTCCCCAGGCACTGCTGGACCGCCACGACGTCCACCCCCGGCGACGGCATGATCTGCCCCAACCGGAACAGCCCGATGACGGCCAGCGTGAACAGCAACTTCTTACGGAGATCCGGCACCCGGAACGCCCTGAACAGCACGGTCAGCATGAGCCGAGTCTGTCGGCGCCCCCGCCGGAGGTCGTCCGCCGAGGAGCGGCACCCGCCTACGCAAATCCGCGTACGCGAGACTGATCACATGAGCACGCTATGGGTCATCAGCGGGCCGCCCGGCGCCGGCAAGTCCACCGTCGCGGCGGAACTGCTCGCCCGCCTCGACCCACCCCCCGCCCTGCTCGACAAGGACACCGTGTACGGCGGCTTCGCCGCCGAGATCCTCCAGGGGTACGGCCGCCACCACGGCGAGCGCGAGGGCCCGTGGTACGACGAGCACATCAAGGTGCACGAGTACGCGGGCCTCACCAGGACGGCCAGGCAGATCCGCGAGCACGGCTGCCCGGTGCTGCTCGACGGCCCGTTCACCACGCAGGTGCACTCGGCGGAGCTGTGGGACAGGTGGGCCGATGAGCTGGGTGGTCCCCCGATCAGGCTGATCTGGGTCCGCTCCGACGGGCCGACCCTGCGCGAGCGCCTGGTGGCCAGGGGGTTCGAGAAGGACGCGGGCAAGCTGGCGGCGTTCGACGCCTACCTGGCGGCGATCCGGGTGTCCGAGCCGCCGGCCGTACCGTACCTGGAGATCGACAACCGGCGTGGCGCGCCGCCGGTCGGCGCGCAGCTCACGGCGGCGGGCCTGCCGCCGCAAACTCGGCCGATATCCACTTAAGGCACTCGATAATCGTCGTCACGCGCGTCGATGATCGCCATGTGACCCGGCAGATGGCCGATGGCGAAGTCGACGCCGCTGGCCATGATCACCGCCTGCGGCGTCACGCCGCACGCCCAGAACAGCGGCACCTCGCCGGGCCGCACCTCCACAGGATCGCCGAAGTCGGGACGGCCGAGGTCGGCGATCCCGATCGCGGCCGGGTCGCCCACGTGCACGGGCCCCCCGTGCACCTGCGGATAGCGGCGGGTGACCTCGATCGCGACGTCCACCAGCGCCGACGGGACCGGCCGCATCGACACGACGAGCGGGCCGGACAGCGTGCCGGACGGCTGGCACGCCACGTTCGTCCGGTACATCGGCACGTTCGTCCCCATGTCCAGGTGCCTGATCGGCACCCCGGCCCGCAGCAGCGCCTGCTCGAAGGTGAAGCTGCAGCCGATGAGGAAAGCCACGAGATCGTCACGCCACTCGGCGACCACGTCGTCGAGGTCGGCGACGGCCTGACCGTCGCGATAGAGGCGGTACCCGGGCAGATCGGTACGCAGATCGCCGGGGAACAGCGCGGTGGACCACGCCCCCGGCTCCCCCACGTCCAGCACCGGGCACGCCTGCGCGTTCCGGTGCGCGAACAGCAGCAGCTCGTACCCCAGCTCCCTGGGCACGGCGATCAGGTTGGCCTGCGTCCACCCGGCGCACCAGCCCGCGGTCGGCACCCGCTCGCCCGCGCGGAAGCGCTCCCGCGCCTGCGCCGGGGTCAGGTCTGCGACATCCACGCTTCGACAGTACGCCGGGAAACCGGGGCCGCAATCTCCGGCATAATCCGATCTATCGGGGTAGTAACGAACGCCGTGCGCCTTGATGTGAACCTCCTCGACTACGCGCTCATCGCGATCTACTTCGCGACCGTGCTCGGCATCGGGTTCGCCGCGAAGCGACGGATCAGTTCGAGCCTCGACTTCTTCCTGGCCGGCCGTGGACTCCCGCCGTGGATCACCGGTCTGGCCTTCGTCTCGGCCAACCTGGGTGCGATCGAGATCCTGGGAATGGCCGCCAACGGCGCCCAGTACGGCGCCATGACCGTGCACTACTACTGGATCGGCGCCGTGCCGGCGATGGTGTTCCTCGGCATCGTGATGATGCCGTTCTACTACCGCTCGAAGGTACGCAGCGTCCCCGAGTTCCTGGGGCGCCGCTTCAACGGCGCCACCCAGCTGCTGAACGCGATCTCCTTCGCCGTGGCCCAGATCCTCATCGCCGGGGTCAACCTCTACGCGCTCGCGCTGGTCATGGAGGCCCTGCTGGGCTGGCCGCTGCCGGTGTCGGTGGTGGTGGCGGCGGTGATCGTGCTGTCGTACATCACGCTCGGCGGGCTGTCGTCGGCGATCTACAACGAGGTCCTGCAGTTCTTCGTCATCCTGGCCGGGCTGATCCCGCTGACCATCCTCGGGCTGAACCAGGTGGGCGGCGTCTCCGGGCTGTTCGACAAGGTACGGCAGAGCGCGCTCGGCGAGGCCGGGCTGCACACCTGGGCCGACACCGCGGGCAAGAACCCGATGGAGGCCCACTGGCTCGGCATCGTGTTCGGCCTGGGCTTCATCCTGTCCTTCGGCTACTGGACCACGAACTTCGCCGAGGTGCAGCGGGCCTTATCCGCAAGGAACACCAACGCCGCCCGGCTCACCCCGATCATCGCGGCCTACCCGAAGCTGTTCATCCCGCTGGTGACCGTGTTGCCAGGGTTGATCGCTCTTGTCCTGTTCAAGGACTTAGGTAAGGGCCAGGCCTACAACAACGCGATCCCGCTGCTCATGGGGAGCCTGCTGCCCAACGGGGTGCTCGGGGTGGCGGTGACCGGGCTGCTGGCCTCGTTCATGGCCGGGATGGCGGCCAACATCAGCGGGTTCAACACGGTGTTCACCAACGACATCTGGCAGGCGCACCTGGCCAAGGACCGCCCGGACGACTACTACCTGCGGGTCGGCAGGATCGCCACCGTCGCGGGCGTCGCGCTGGGCGTCGGCACCGCGTTCATCGCGGCCGGCTACTCCAACATCATGAACTACCTGCAGGCGCTGTTCTCGTTCTTCAACGCGCCGCTGTTCGCGACCTTCATCGTCGGGCTGTTCTGGAAACGGATGACGCCGTGGGCCGGCTTCTGGGGCCTGCTCGCGGGGATCGGGTCCGGGTTCGCCTCGTACATCTCGTACAAGGCCGGGATCCTGGACTTCGGCACCGAGCTGAACGCCAGCTTCTGGGGCGCGGGCGTGGCCTTCGTCGTCGACGTGATCGTCTCGGTGCTGGTCACCCTGGTGACCACGGCCAAGCCCGAGGAGGAACTACGCGGGCTGGTGTACGGCCTCAGCGCGGCCGACCTGTCGGACGACGCCCTGGCCGGTGACAAGAAGTGGTACCGCTCGCCCGTGATCCTCGGGACGGGCGCGATCGTCATAGCCGCCGCGCTGTACGGAGTGATCCTGTGAGTGACATCAGAATGGTGATCGGCGGGCTGTTCCTGATCTACGGGGTGATCCTCATCGTCGCCGGGGTGGTGGGGGCGGCGGTCAACCTGTGGACCGGGCTGGCCATGGCGGTCTTCGGCGGCGCCTTCGTGATCTGGGCCCGCGTCAAGCGCGTCTGACGCCCGGGGGCGGCCGGCCCGATGGCCCGCCGCCCCTGTCCCGGTCGTGAAACTTTCAGTAATCGAGCCCGAACGTATGGGCGCCCAGGCCGAACCCCCCTCCTTTCGGCACCACGTACCCCTGCTCGACCAGCATCGCCAGGCTCCGGCGTACCTCGTCCTCCTCCAGGCCGGTCGCGCGGACGAGCGCCGGAAGCTCCGCGCCGCCGGACTCGACCGCCTGCGAGGCGAGCGCCTCGTACACGTGGATGTCGACGTCGGACAGTGCCTGCACGTCGTGTTCTCCGGCCATCAGCGCCGCCTCGCCCCGTCTCTGAGCCTGCCCGGGTCGACGTCGCGTTCCGGGTAGCGGCGCAGATACTCGGTCTCCAGTTCGTTGGTCCGCGAGGTGTGGCGGGCGAACGCGGCGGCCGAGCCGTGCAGCAGGGCGTCGGTACGTGTCGCGTGCAGTTGCCGCAGCTCACGCAGCAGGTCGTCGTCCTCGAGTTGCGCTGGATCGATTCCCATCGTCGTCATGGCCTACCCCCTACCCCAGAAGACACCCGACAATATCTGTCACATTTCATGACATAAGGGCATTGTCGGAAGGAGATGACCGCCTTACCTTCCCGTTATGGACCTTGAGCTCAGGCACCTCAGGATCGTTCGCGCGGTCGCGGACGCGGGAAGTGTGAGCAAGGCCGCGTCCCTGCTCGGGCTGGCGCAACCGGCCCTCACCGCACAGCTCAAACGCATCGAGAGGGTGCTCGGCGGCACCCTGTTCGAGCGCGACAGGCACGGCGCCCGGCCCACCCGGCTCGGCGAGCTGGTGCTCGCCCGGGCCCGGGTGCTCCTCCCGGCGGCCAAGGAACTGCAGGATGAGGCCGTACGGTTCGCTCACGCCCCCTCCCCCGGCTTCCGCATCGGCGCCACCAACGGGCCGATACTCGGCGGCCTCGTCGACCGGCTCGCCGCGGAACGGACGGTGAGCACGTACACCTCATGGTCGGCCGGCGAGCTCACCTCCATGGCCGAGCTCGGCCGGCTCGACTACGTGCTGACCGGCGCCTGCGGCGACGGCGGCACGCCCATGGGCTCGCTGCGCTGGGAGACGATCAGCTACGACCCGGTCTTCACCCTGGTCGCCGACACCCACCCGCTGGCCGGCGAGAAGGAGCTGGAACTGTCCGAACTCGCCCCGGAAAGCTGGGCCGTCACCCCCGGCGACGGCTGCTTCGCCGACTGCTTCGCCACGGCCTGCGCCCGCGCCGGCTTCACCCCTGGAACGATCTACGAAACCGACGTGGCGACCTGCACGCACCTCGCGCGGGTCGGCCGGGCCGTGGTGCTCTGCCAGGCCACCCACCAGGCCGCCCCCGGCCTGGCCATGATCCCGCTCGCCGGCGCGCCGCTGCGCTGGCGGCAACTCCTCGGCCACCACCCCGCCGCCCCCGACGCCACCTGGGTCATGGAACAGGCCAAACAGACACACGCCGAGGTGGTACGGCGAAGCCCCGTCTACCAGGACTGGCTGGTGCGGAACACCGGATTCGGCACCACTCCCTAGCGCACGGACAGGGCCGGGGAGCGCATCCAACCGCTCCCCTCTCCCGCTTCCCGGTCCCGAGCGGCTAGGCCAGGGTGTACTCCCACCCCGGCTGCCACGCGAACGGAGCATCGACCAGCTCCGCCAACTCCGCCCCCTGGAGCAGGTTCTGCAGCGCCCACCGATTGGCCGAGTGCGAGATGACCAGCACCGAACACCCCTGCCACTTCTCCATCACCTCCTCAAGGAACGCGGCCGTCTCGGCCACCACCTGCCGATAGCTCTGCCCCCCTGGCCACGGCACCTCGACGAACCGCCGCCGCAACCTCGCCACCTCACTGACCGGCCGCCCGTTGTAGATCCCGTAGTCGCACTCCCGCAACCTGGAGTCCAGCCGAATTGTCTGTTCGTCGCCGAACGCCACCTCCGCCGTCTGCACCGCCCGCCGCAGATCAGAGGCGTACACCACATCCACGTCCCGCCGCCGCACCCCCAACTCCACGGCCAACTCCCGCCCGGCCTGGGACAACTCCCCCGGCAACCAGCCGGTGGCGATGCCCGTCTCGTTGTCGACCGTGAGGGAATGCGTCTCGTAGATCAGCCTGACCGCCATGCCACCGACGCTACCGGCCGATCAGTGCCGTTGGCGTACGCGCTGAGTGAACGAGGACGATCTATGCTGGCATGGTGGCTCAGGTGTGGAAGGATGCATGTTTGCAAGGGGCGGTAGCTCAGCCGGTCAGAGCATCGGACTCATAATCCGTGGGTCGTGGGTTCAAGTCCCACCCGCCCTACTTTCTAATGCCGCGTTCGACCTGGGGTTTCTCGGTTTCCACTGCCTCTGACCCCTGGTTGCTCGGTGGTCGCTCGTGCGTACGGATCGTGTATCGCGGTAGGTCGTTCAGGCGGCCTTCGTCAACTCAGACCCCAGTGATGAGCAACAGAAGATCAAGTCAGAAGGTCTGCTCATCATCGTTCGGCTTGGGCCTCCGTGCGACGGCCCGTGCGGACAAAGTTCGGCTGCGGCGCGGGCCACCTCGGGATACGGTTCCGTCTCGCCGACCGTCGTGACCCGCTCCCCGTTTCCCACCCGCTCGGCATGCCACATCTCGACGCCCTCCATGTCCGCCGAGACCATGGCCGGCTCCGGAGTCAGCCCTTTGCCCTGGGACACGGACAACGTGTAGCCGTTCGGGCGGATCGCCTGGAATATGGACGCTTTCCTGCATCCTATTATGTGGCCAGACGGCGGCCCATTTATGCGCCCCCGCCACGGGAAAGAAACTCACTTCCATTTCTTGGAAGCAACATGCCGAGGTTCTGTCGCCGCGAGTGGTCACCGAACGTCGCCTGCGAACCTGGCCTGACCAGGTGCGCAACGATCCAACAACGAGTTCGCAACGACCTCCGGAGACTATCGAATTGTCGGCGCGATATCGCCACGACAACTCCCGTCCGAACATCTACACCGACGAGCTCTCAACGATTTCTGTGATCAACGTGAAAGAGAGGCAGTAACACCATGATGACAAAAGTCAGAAGTGGGATCGGACACCTCAGCGACCGGATGCTCGCGCGCATCGTCCCGCACAAGACCGCTGACGCGGTCGTCTGTGTCTGGGAAAACTGCTGCGTGTTCGGAGCGAACTGGGTGGCCTATCGCGGCACACGGCAGGTCGACCCGCTGCACGGCACAGGGTGCACCGCGTGCTACACCCGCTACATCGACAAGTGTTAATGACGCTGTGGTGCTCTCGCTAGGCGTCATCGCGGTGCCATGACATATCTGAGCTTCGCCGGCCACTGGTTGCTCGGGGTGGTCTTCGCGATCTCCGCGGTGAGCAAGTTGCGCGGCCGGGTGGCGTTCACAGAGTTCGTCGCCACCACGCGCAACCTGCTCCCGTCGCGGTGGCGCGCATTGAGCATGACGGTCAGTGCTGTCGTGGTCGTCCTTGAGGCGGCGGTTCCGGTGCTGCTCTCCGTTCCCGGATGGCGACCGGGCGGGCTCGGCTTGGCGATGATCCTGCTGGCCGGGTTCGGTGCCGGTATCGCGGCCGCGTTGCGTCGGGGCGAGCGTACCGCGTGCCGCTGCTTCGGGGTTTCGCGGGCGCCGCTCGGCATTCGGCACCTGGTCCGCAACAGTCTGCTCGCGGCCGTGGCGGTGCTCGCACTCGTCGGCGGGAACTCCCATCCCGCCGACGCGGCCGGCCTGGTCGTCGCAGGCGCGGCTGCCGGTGTTCTCGCCCTGCTGGTGATCCGCTTCGACGACGTGATCGGCTTGTTCGTACCCCCTTCCTCAACAAGGCGGAACCGATGGTTGTATTGGCTGCAGCGGTGACCCTGGTCGGCGCGCTGTGTCTGCTGAACCTGCTGCTGACTTTCGGTGTGATCCGGCGGCTGCGAGACCACACCGAGACACTGACCAACCTCATGCGATACGGCGGCGGCGCCGCGACCGATATTCCCGTCGTCGGCGCGGCGGTCGGCGAGTTCACCGCCTCCACCGTGGACGGTGACCCGGTGTCGACCGACCTGCTTACCGGCACCACGGCAGTGGTGTTCCTCTCCTCGGAGTGCACGACCTGCCGCGCCCAACTGCCGAGCCTGGCGGTATGGGCCGGCGAACGCGACCGGGAGCGGGTGCTGGTCGTGATCGATACGACCGCTTCCGACGGCGCTGATCTCGTCGCGGCGTTGACGAACGTGGCCAGGGTGGTGCGCGACCCGGCCGGCGGGCCGGTATGCGAAGCGTTCGGGGTGAGCGCGTTTCCCGCGGCTTGCGTGGTCACCGACGGCGTGGTGGTCGCGACGGCGCCAGACTTCTCCCGGCTGCCGGCACTGGTGTGACCACCGTGTCTCGGATGGCCACGCTGATCTGGCGGTCGGCCCCCCTGCACATCGTGGCGTACCTGGCGGTGAGCGTGGCGGTCGCGCTCTCTTCGGTCACCGTGGCCTGGCTGACGAGGTCGGCGCTGGACCAGCTGGTGTCGCGCGGTCCGCTCGGCGTACTCGTTGGGCTGGCGAGTGGTATCGCGGTGTGGGGGATGGTCGGCGCGCTCAGCCCCCAGCTCGGCCAGTTCCTGCGCGCGGAGCTGGACCGCCGCGTCGGGCTGCGCGCCAAGGACAGCTTGTACGCCGCCGTCGAACGGTTCGACGGCATCGGGCGGTTCGAGGACCCGACGTTCCTGGACCGGCTGCGGATGGCCGACATGAGCGTGACGAGTTCGGGTCAGCTGGTCGACTCGACGTTCCTTGTCGTCCGGAGTGTGCTGACGCTGCTGGGTTTCCTCGGTTCGCTGGCCGTCATCAGCCCGTGGTTCACCGTGGTGGTGCTGACCGCGACCGTTCCCGCATTCGTCGTCGAGCTGCGGCTGGCCCGGCAACGTACCGCGATGATGTGGAATATCAGCCCGGTTCAGCGCCGTGAACTGTTCTACGCGGGGCTGCTCGGCACCGTGCAGGCCGCCAAGGAGATCCGGCTGCTGGGGCTCGGTGCTTTTCTGCGCGAGCGGATGCTCGACGAGGTGCGGCGAGGGAATGCCGCCCGCCGTCGGATGGACCGCAGCGAGCTGCTGCGGCAAGGTGGATTGATCGCGCTCGCCGGCCTCGTCGCGGGCGGCGGCCTGGTCTGGGTGATCATGTCCGCTGGGCGGGGCACCCTGTCCGTCGGTGACGTCTCGATGTTCGTCGCGGCCACCGGCGGGGTGCAGGCGGCAGCGGCCGGACTGGTCGGCGCGACCGCCGGTCTGCGTCAGCAGATGCTGCTGTTCCGGCACTACCACGCGGTGGTGACCGCCGGGCCTGACTTGCGGGTCCCGGCGCGACTCCGCGAGCTTCCAGCACTGCGCCGCGGTATCGAGCTGCGCGACGTGTGGTTCCGCTACGCCGACGAGCACCCATGGGTCCTGCGCGGCGTAAACCTGTTCCTGCCCCACGGGGCGACGGTCGCGGTGGTGGGACGCAACGGCGGAGGCAAGAGCACGATCGTGAAGCTGCTGTGCCGCTTCTATGACCCGACCCGCGGTGAGATCCGGTGGGACGGCGTGGACATCCGCGACGTGCCGGTCGACGAGCTGCGGGCCCGGCTGGGGGCGGTGTTCCAGGACTTCATGGCCTACGAGTTCAGCGCGAGCGACAACATCGCGGTCGGCGATCTGCCCGCGCTCGACGACCACGATCGGATCGAACTGGCCGCCCGGGAGGCAGGGGTGCACGACACCCTCGCCGCGCTGCCCCGCGGCTACGACACCCTGCTGACCAGAGCCTTCCGCAGCCAATCCGAATCAGACGAACCACAGGCCGGAGTGGCGCTCTCTGGCGGCCAGTGGCAGCGGGTGGCACTGGCCAGAGCCTTCCTGAGAAGAGACCGTGACCTGGTCATCCTGGATGAACCGAGCGCCGGCCTGGACGCCGAGGCTGAGCATGAGGTGCACACCCGGCTCCGGAAGCTCCGGGCGGGCCGCACGAGTCTGCTGATCTCCCACCGGCTCGGCACCATCCGGGACGCGGATCACATCGCCGTACTCGCCGACGGGGTAATCATCGAACAGGGCACTCACAGCGAACTCATGGCGGTGGACGGCGCCTACACCCACCTGTTCACCCTCCAAGCCGCCGGCTACGCCGACGCAAATGAGCCATCGTCTGCCTCCGGATGCACCAGGACCGCGGGCCCATGATCACTACGGCCCTCCCTGTGCTGCTCTGTCTGCTGCTCGCGACCGGGGCTCTCTGGTTACGCCGACGGTACGCGGTGATCACTGTGCGGGGCGAGAGCATGAGCCCCACCTACCGGCCCGGGGATCGCCTGCTGCTGCGCCGGAACACCGCGATACGCGCTGGACAATGCGTGGTGTTCGCCGGCCGGCAGTCGGCGACGACCGGACGCCCAGGTGGATGGATCCTCAAGCGAGTCATCGCGGTGCCCGGTGATCCAGTACCCCGCGAACAGGTACCCGCATTGAGAGAGGTGCGCGAGGAGCGCGTGCCGCCCAGCCAACTCGTGGTGATGGGCGACAACGCGGTCCACTCGACCGACTCGCGGCACCTCGGTTACATCGCCGCGGACCGAGTTCTCGGCATCGTGCTACGGCGGCTCTGACGCCGTCTACCTCCACGTGAATCGGGGAGCGGCCGGAAAAAGAATGGCGAAGAACGAAGCCCGCGCGAATGCCCACATGACGACGCGGTGGTTCTCACTATTTCACGTGCAGGTGTGACGCAGCATGCTCCACTCCATCAACTGGGCCTTTTGCGACCTCCGGTGAAAATACTTTCCAACAAGAGGAGATCAGATGAGAAAAGGGTTCGTGACGCTGCTCACGGCCGTGGCGGCGATCGCGACGAGCGTCGTCGTCGCTCAACCGGCCTTAGCCGCCGGCCCCCGCCCCGATTTCCGCGCGCCGTGGCCGTGCGGCCAGGTGCGGGACTACTACCACCACTCCGGCGAGGTCGCCAACGCGATCGACTTCAACATCGCGGGCAGCGGCGACCTGGGCACCCCGGCCCTGGCGTCGGCGCCGGGTACGGTGATCGACACCGTGACCGGAGATCCGGGGTACGGCAACTACGTCCGTGTCGATCACGGCGGCGGCTGGACGAGCCTGGTCGCCCACCTGGACCGGATCACGGTGTCCAGGGGGGCGTGGGTCAACGCGGGCCAGGAACTCGGCAAGGTCGGTACGACCGGCAATTCCACCGGCCCGCACCTGCATTACGAGCAGGAGGCCGACGGCGTGAACCAGCCGGTCATCGTCGATGGCGTGGCGATGAACTACGACGGCCAGACGCGCCGTCACACGAGCGGCAACTGCGGCGGTGGTGGTGGTGGCTCGTTGATGCTTGGTGGTTCGCCCGCCGATTTCAATGGTGACGGTAAGGAGGACATCGTCACCTTCACCCACAACGCGAGCGGCGATGTCTACGTGGCCCTGTCCACCGGCAGCGGTTTCGCCGGCACGTCGGTGAAGTGGCACGACTACTTCTCCATCGGTGGTGAGACGCCACTGACCGGTGATTTCAACGGTGACGGGAAAGACGACATCGTCACCTTCACCCACGGCGCGGCGGCCGACGTCTACGTCGCCCTGTCGGACGGCACCAAATTCGGCACGTCGGCGAAATGGCATGACTGGTTCGCCCCCACCGGCGAGATCCCGGCGGTCGGCGACTTCAACGGCGACGGAAAAGACGACATCGCCACCTTCACCCACAACGCCACCGCCGACGACGCCTACGTAGCCCTGTCCACCGGCACCGGCTTCGGCCCCGGAACCAAATGGAACGACCACTTCGTCCTGCCCGGCGAATTCCCCTACACCGGCGACTACAACGGCGACGGAAAAGACGACATCGTCACCTTCACCCTCGGAAAGACCAACGACGTCTACGTCGGAATCTCCAACACCACCTCATTCAGCACCGGCACCAAATGGCACGACTTCTTCGGCCTCCCCGGCGAGATCACCCTCTGATGGCACAGCATTTCAAGGCGCTGGTGCTGCTGATGAGCACGCTGACCGCGTTGTGCGCCGGCACCGAGATCCCGCTGACCGGCGACTTCGACGGCGACGGCCGCGACGACATCGCCACGTTCACCAGGGGCGACTCCGGTGACGTGTGGGTGGCGCTGTCCACGGGGTCCGGGTTCGCCGGCTCCCGCAAGTGGCACGACCACTTCGGGCTCGGCACCGAGATCCCGCTGACCGGCGACTTCGACGGCGACGGCCGCGACGACATCGCCACGTTCACGCGGGGTGACAGAGCCGATGTGTACGTGGCGCTGTCCAGCGGGAGCGTGTTCCGGCAGGACGGCTGGCTCTGGCACCAGAACTTCGCCGTCGGGAACGAGACCCCCGCCGTGGGCGATTTCGACGGCGACGGGCGCGACGACATCGTGACGGTCACCGGCGGGAGCGCCGCCGACGTGTACGTGTCGCTGTCCGACGGTGGGAGGTTCGTCCAGAACGCCTGGAAGTGGCATGACGGCTTCGCCAGTGGCGACCAGGTGCCGGGCGTGGGCGACTTCAACGGCGACGGCAAGGCCGACGTGGTCTCCTTCACCCGGGGAAGCGCGGGCGACGTGTTCGTGACGACGTCCGACGGCGGACGATTCCTGCCGACGGTGGCGACTTCGCCATCGGGACGGAATGGCCGCGTCCCAGCCAGCTGATGAACTGAGCAACCAAGATCCAACCCGTAAAAGCGGGAGGAGCAGGGAGTCGCCCCGCACCCGCCAGGTGTGGGGCGACCCGCGCGAAGGCGACGCCGTCGTAGGGCTGCGCCCGCTCCGCTCGAACGGTCCTGCGCCCAGCACGAGAGTCGCCGCCACCCCGCGTCCAACGGCGATCCCGCCCGCTGCCAGTACCGGCACAGGAGTGACGAGATCCACTACCGCGGGCACGAGGCTGAGCTCGCACGGGCCCGACATGCCTGGCCGGCGTTGTGAGATCGTCGTGGGTTCGTCGCAGGTGCTGGACTCGTTCACTGCGCCGTCGGCGCTACCGATCCAGGTGATCGTGGATCTTGGGGCGGATCCGGTCGGCGTCGGCGTGGCCGAGCTGGTCGAAGATCTCCAGCGCGCACCGCCAGGCGTGGCCGGCCGGCTGGTCGTGGCCGGCGGCGTGGTGGGCGTCGCCGAGGCGTACGAGGGTGGCGGCCTCGTTGTAGCGGTCGGCGACCTCGCGGAACAGGTTCAGGGCCTGCTCGTAACAGGCGGCGGCTTGGGCGTGATGGCCGAGGTGCAGGTGCGCGTGTCCGAGGCTGTCCCAGGTGGTGGCCTGACCATGCTGATGGCCGAGTTCGCGGTGCAGGTCGAGGGCTCGCTGGCAGTGGATCAGGGCCTGATCGTGGTGGCCCAGCAGGGTGTGGTACCAGCCGATCGCGTTGAGCGCGTGCGCGAGTCCGGCTCGATGGCCGGCTTGCTGGTAGAGTTCGCGGGCCTGTTCGGCATGGCCGAGCGCCTCTTGATAACCCTGGTGGGTCTCCAGGAGCGAGGCGACGCCGCGGTGGGCGTTGGCCAGGCCGACCCGATCACCAAGCGCGCCGAACAGGGTGAGCGTCTGCTCGACGTGGGCGCGGACCTTGTCATGGCGGCCCAGCCGGGTGTAGACGCGTACGAGCCCTTCGTGGGCGTGGGCCTGGCCGAGCCGATCCCCGAGCCGCTGCGCGGCGGCCAGCGCGGTCTGCTGGGTGGAGAGAAGTTCCGGCCAGTGTCCTTGATGGTCGAAATAGGTGACCAAGGCCCAGGCCAGCTGCCAGGTGAGGGTGCCGAATCCCAGGTCGGCGGCCTGGCGCACGGCCGCGATCAGCACCGCGTGCTCGGCGGTGAACCAGGCCATCGCCTGCTGCGGATCCGTCAGGACCGTCGGACGCACTCCCTCACGGGGCGCGGACAAGGTGATCGGATGGCGGTGCGGATACAGCAGCAGCATGGCGGCGTGCGCGGTCTGCACATAATGATCCAGTACGCGATGCGACCCGGCACGCCGGACGGCCTGCGTATCGCGCGCGAGGGCCTGCTCCGCGGCGTAGGCGCGCAGCAGGTCATGGAAGGTGTAGCGTCGCGGCCGGTGCTCGATGAGCAGGTGCGCCCGCGTCAGCTCGGTCAACAGCCGTCGCGCCTGAGCACGGTCCAGGGCGGCCATGCTGGCCGCCGCCTCCTCATCGGCGTCTGGTCCGGGGTGTATGCCCAATAATCGAAACAGTCTGGCCGCCGGCGCGGACAAGGTGCGATACGACCAGGAAAATACCGCCTTGAGGTCGGCGGCCGGCTCTCCCGCGTCCAGTGCGTCCAGCCGGGCCGAGTCCCTGCCCAGGTTCTCGGCCAGGGCCCGCAGCGGGAAGTCCGGGCGAATCTTCGCCCGGGCCGCGATGATGCTCAGCGCGAGCGGCAGCCCCGCGCACAGCTCCAGCAGGCCGGCCACCGCCGCAGGCTCGGCCGCGGCCCGCCGGCTGCCCACATGCCGGGTGAACAGCCGTCGCGCCTCGACCTGACCGAGAGGAGGCAACGTGATCGGGCAGGCACCGTGACCGGCCATCAGGCCGGCCAACTCGTGGCGGCTGGTCACCAGCACGAAGCAGGGCGGGTTCCCCGGCAACAGGGGCGCCACCTGCGTCGTGTCGCGGGCATTGTCCAAAACGATCAGCATGCGCCTGCCCGACACCAGACTGCGGTACAGCGCGACCTGCGCGTCCAGCGTCGGCGGGATCGCCGCCGGATCGACGCCCAGGGCGCCCAGCAAGGTTCGCACCGCCACCACCGCCGACATCGGCGCGTCGCAGGGGTCGAAGCCACGCAGGTTCACGTACAACTGCCCGTCGGCGAACGCGTCCGCGTTCCGGTGCGCCCAATGCAGCGCGAGCCAGGTCTTGCCGATGCCCCCGCAGCCGCCGACCGCGACGATTCGCACCGTGCCCGTTGTCAGCTGAACGTTCAGCGCGTCATCGAGCTCGGCCAACTCCCGGGCGCGGCCGACGAAAAGCGGCGGCGCCGCCGGCAATGTCCGCGGCACCAGGGCCACGTCCACCGGCGTCGGCGGTGTGCGCGGCACCGAGGCGACGTCGCGCGCCATCGATGGCGTGCGCGATGCCGCGCCTACGTCGGCCGTCGCGGGCACTCGGACCGGGGCGAGCGCGGGATCGGCGCTCAGAATCTGCTGATGGAGCCGCTGGAGGGTAGCGCCGGGGTCGGTCCCCAGGGCCTCGGCCAACCCGCGCCGGATCCGCGTGTAGCACGCCAAAGCGTCGGCTTGGCGACCGCTACGATACAGCGCGATCATGAGCTGACCGGCCAGCCGTTCGTCCAGCGGATGCACCGCCGCCAGCGCCGCGAGGTCGGCGAGCAACGTGGCGTCCTCGCCCCGCCGGAGCCGGAGGTCCTGACAGTCGAGCTGCGCGGCGAACCGCTCGGCCTGCAGCGTGTGCCGCAGCGCCGTCAACCAGGGGGTGTCCAGGTCAGCGAACGCCTCGCCGCGCCACAACGCCAGCGCCCGCTCGTACAGTCCTACCGGCTCCACGCCGTCCCGGCCGCCCCGCGCCTGCGCCAGTAGCCGGTGGAACAGATGCAGATCCACGGCCGCCTCGTCGACCTCAAGCAGATAGCCGCCGGAACGACGCCGGATGCCCCACTCCTCGACCACCGGCACCGCGGCCCGCAACCGCGACAGATAGCTGCGCAACGTACCCGCGGCCTGCGGCGGCCGGTCCTCGCCCCAGACCCGCTCGGCGAGTCGATCCATGGAGACCGGGTGATTCGCCTCCACCAGCAGCGCTGTCAGCACATACCGCTGCCGCGTCGGCCCGACATCGACCGGCTTGCCGTCCACCCGCGCGCAAACTTCGCCCAACAGCCGGAACTCGACTCGCATAGCCCTCCCTCAAACGGGCCGTACGATAACTAGAGTTGACTCTACAAAAGAGGGTCCAGGCCGCCTGAGACTTCAACAAAGCTCAAACTGATCGCGGCGCGGCAGAGCATGGAGGAGACCATCGTCCGCGCAGACGCCGCCGCGCGGGGACGGCTGACCGGCGACCTGGTGGCAGTCGAAATTCACTGACCCCGGTCATCCACGACCCTGGACCATGTCCCCGGTCCTGAGGGCACCGCATTGCGCGCCGAGCAGAGACGCATAACCGAGCTTCCGAACGGGACACGCGCGTAGACCGGGCCGGAGACTCCGGGAAGGGGGTCCCGTCGCGTTGCTCCTGGGGAAGCTCTCGGTCTCGCCGTTTCCGGGGCACGGTCGATCGCGGTGGGATCGTCCAGCCCGGGGGGAGACCCCGGGCTGGCCTGGCATCAGCTGGCGGGGGTGTGGCCCTCGCCGGTTCTGGTGGCCTTCTTGGTGGCAGGGGTTGCCGCGTTGCCGGTCCTCATCGTCGGCACGCTCTTGGCGAACGTCTCGGTCGCGTAGGCGGCGCCGTCCGCGAGCTGGTCGAGGAGGGTCGTGTTGACGTTGTCGTACGTGTCACAGGCCAGGTGGTAGCAGGGGTCATAGGGCACCTCGTACACAGGACGCCGAAAGCGTCATGGACGCCTCTCGGGGCGCTTGGTTGACATTAATCACAGGGTGAAATGTCCAGTTTTGCGTGACAAGTCCAGTAATGGGGCGGCAGAATGCGGGACCACCAGTCTCCCCCGCCACTGAAGGAACCCATGCGTAGACCCCTGGGAGTACTCGCCGCCGTCGCCAGCCTCGCCGCCTGCACCCCGTCCGCCGATCAGCCGCCGGGCGGAGCGGCCGGAGCGGTGCCCGAGGTGACCGCGTCGGCCTCGACGCCCGCACAGACCGGAGCGCCGGTTCGACGGCCGGCCCCTGAATCGGACGAGTGCCGGGTGAGCGTGGTCAGGCCGGACATCTCCGCGCTCAGGATCCGGACCTCGGCCGCCCGCCGTGGCTGTGTGCACCCCGCGCTGCTGCGCATCCAGGTCAAGCGCGCCGTCCCCGGCGCCGATCCGGTCGTCAAGAGCGGCGCCACCAGGAAGAGCCGCATCGCTCTGCGACTGCCCTGCAAACCGGGTACGTACTACGCGGTCGCCACCGACTACCGGGGCGGCACAGCCAGGTCCAACGCCGTACGGCTGACGTGCGTCACGCCCGCCCCCACGACGCGGAAGACGGAGACGCCGTCGACTCCTGAGAGGAAGGCGTCCGTCACGTCCGTCGGCACGGCGCTGGAGAACGAGGTCGTCCGGCTGACCAACGCCGAGCGGGCCAAGGGTGGCTGCGACCCGCTCAAGCACGACGCGCGGCTGCGCAAGGCCGCGTTCGGGCACTCGGCCGACATGGCGAAGAAAGACTACTTCGACCACGACTCTCAGGACGGCCGCGACATGGTCGACCGCATGCGCGCAGCCGGCTTCACCGGCTCGGCCTGGGCCGAGAACATCGCCATGGGCCAGCGGTCGGCCGCTGAGGTGGTCCGGACCTGGATGAACAGCGACGGCCACCGGCAGAACATCATGAACTGCTCGTACACCCTCATCGGGGTGGGCGCGGCCAAGGACGCGCAGGGACAGCTCTACTGGACGCAGGACTTCGCCGCCCGCTGACCCCACGACGGCCGCAGCCGCCACCCTGATCACGCTCTCGGTCTCGCCGTTTCCGGGGCACGGTCGATCGCGGTGGGATCGTCCAGCCCGGGGGGAGACCCCCCGGGCTGACCTGGCATCAGCTGGCGGGGGTGTGGCCCTCGCCGGTTCTGGTGGCCTTCTTGGTGGCAGGGGTTGCCGCGTTGCCGGTCCTCATCGTCGGCACGCTCCTGGCGAACGTCTCGGTCGCGTAGGCGGCGCCGTCCGCGAACTGGTCGAGGAGGGTCGTGTTGACGTTGTCGTAGGTGTCGCAGGCCAGGTGGTAGCAGGGGTCATAGGGCTTCCCGGCCGTGCCGCCGAAGACGGCGGCCTCCTCGGCCGTCTTGACGGTGTCGGTGCGCGTCACTCACCGGCGAGGCCTCCGGTCTCCAGCAGCCGCCCGCCGGACAGCTCCAGCCGGCGGTCCACCTTGATCTCCGCGAGGAACCGCTCGTCGTGGCTGACCACCACGAACGCCCCCTCGTACGCGCCGAGCGCGCTCTCCAACTGCCCCACGCTGACCAGGTCGAGGTTGTTGGTGGGCTCGTCGAGCAGCAGAAGCTGAGGCGCCGGCTCGGCGCACAGCGCGCAGGCGAGCGTGGCGCGCAACCGTTCGCCGCCCGACAGCACCCCGACAGGCAGGTGGGCGCGGGTGCCCCGGAAGAGGAAGCGGGCCAGCAGGTTCATCCGCTCCGCCGCCGGCATGCCGGGGGCGAACGCGGCCAGGTTCTCCGCCACGGTGCGCCCGACGTCGAGCAGGTCCAGCCGCTGCGACAGGTAGGCCACCCGGCCGCCGGCCCGCCTGGTCGTGCCGTCGTCGGGCTCCAGGTCGCCGCTGATCAGGCGGAGCAGGGTGGACTTGCCCGCGCCGTTGGGGCCGGTCAGCGCGATGCGCTCGGGTCCGCGGATCGTCAGGTCGAGGCCCGGCTCGGCGAACAGGTCGCGGGCCCGCAGGTGTTCGCCGAGGAAGACCGTGCGCCCGGCGGGGACGTTGGTCCCGGGCAGGTTCAGCACGATCTTCTGGTCGTCACGCAGGGCGCGCTCCGCCTCGTCGAGCCGGGCCCTGGCATCGCCGACGCGTGCGGCGTGCGTCTGACCCGCCCGGCCGGCGGACTCCTGGGCGCCGCGTTTCATGTTCCCGGCGAAGATCCGCGGCAGGCCGGCGTTCTTGAGGTTGCGCGCGGCGTTGCTCGCCCGGCGCTCGGCCCGCTCACGAGCCTGCTGCAGCTCCCGCTTCTCGCGCTTGAGCTCCTGCTCGGCGCTGCGCACGTTCCGCTGGGCGGCCTCCTGCTCGGTGCGTACGGCCTCCTCGTACGCGGTGAAGTCGCCGCCGTAGAAGCGGACCTCGCCCCGGTCCAGCTCGGCGATGCGGTCCATGCGGTCGAGCAGGGCCCGGTCGTGACTGACCACGAGCAGGCAGCCGTTCCAGTCGCCGAGCACGTCGTAGAGGCCGCGGCGCGCGTCGAGGTCGAGGTTGTTCGTCGGCTCGTCGAGCAGCAGGACGCCGGGCCGTTTGAGGAGCTGCGCGGCCAGGCCGAGCGAGACGACCTGTCCCCCGCTCAGCGTACACAGCGTGCGCGCGAACTCGAGGTCGCCGAGCCCGAGCCGGTCGAGCTGAGCCCGGGTGCGCTCCTCGATGTCCCAGTCGTTGCCGATGGTGGTGAAGTGCTCCTCGCTCGCGTCCCCGGACTCGATGGCGTCCAGCGCGGCGATCACGGGAGCGATGCCCAGGACCTCGGCCACGGTCAGGTCGCCGGCCAGCGGCAGGCTCTGCGGCAGGTAGCCGAGCGCGCCGTCGACGGACACACTGCCGCCGCCGGGCTGGTACTCGCCGGCGATCAGCTTGAGCAGCGTGCTCTTGCCCGCGCCGTTCGGGGCGACCAGGCCCGTACGGCCGGCGCCCACGGTGAAGGAGAGCTCGCTGAAGACGGGGGTGTCGTCAGGCCAGGAGAAGGACAGGTTGGCACAGATGATGAACGCATCGGACATGCGAGATACCTCGTACGTACGTGATCCGGGGCGCGCCGAAGCCGCCCGGCAAAGGGACAGGGATTCGGGGAACGACGACCGAGGCCACATCGGCGGCGATCATGAGCGCCCGCCGGGGCCGGTCAACCTCCGGTCTCACCCGGAGATGTCGTCGTCGCCTGCCATGTCTGGTCTCCTAGCTCTGATCACGAACTTTCCACACGATAGCAGCCGTCCGCCGCCCAACGGCAAGGACGATCTTGAGATGCCGTCACCAGCATGGCCGCGCTCGACTCCGAGCTGCCGGCCGAGCTGGGGCAACCGAAGGCATCGTTTGACCCGCCCGTCAGGCGCCGGCCAGCACTCTGCGGAGCTTGTTCCGCGAGTTGACGTCGAGCTTGGTGAACACCTTGCCCAGGTGCCATTCGACCGTGCGAGGGCTGATGAACAGCTCGGCGCCGATCTCGGAGTTCGTCTTTCCGTCGGCGGCGAGCCGGGCGATCTGGGCTTCCTGCGCTGTGAGGTCCTGACGGAGCTCGACCGCGCGCTGGCGCACCGACTCGCCGGTGGCGAGGAGTTCGCGACGGGCGCGCTCGGCGAAGGCATGGGCGCCGAAACGGTGCAGCATCTCATAGGCGGTTCGCAGTTGTTCGCGCGCGTCGAGGCGCCGGTTCTCGCGGCGAAGCCACTCGCCGTACACCAGGTGGGTGCGAGCGAGGTGAACGGCGATCCGGCTGCGTTTGAGGTGCTCGATGGCCTCGCGGTAGAGCACGTCGGCGGCCCGGCCCTCGCTGAGCAGCGCTCTCGATCGGGCCAGAACGCCGAGTGCCCAGTCCGTGCCGCCGGCGCCGGCTCGTTGCTCGATCTGTCGCAGGGCAGCCTCGGCCGCCTCGGGGACATCGCAGCGGGCGGCCGCCTCGACGAGCTCGACGAGGGCGAAACCGTAGACTCCCAGATCCTCGTGCTCACACGCCCGTTCCGCGCTGGCCAGGGCGGCCTGGTACTGACCGAGGCCGTTGTTCAGCACCGCGATCAGGTAGGCGCCCAAACCGATCGCTCGCCCCTCACCCCAGGAGGCCGCGTCTCGGGCGTTGGCCTGGATCAGCGCCGCCGCCTGGGCATCCTCGCCACGCCAGGCGACGAGCAGGAGCGAAGAGTAACCGAGCGGCGAGTTGCGGGTCGCCTCCGTGATCGCGTCGGACTCCTCGATCAATGCCGAGGCCACGTCGAACTCTCCGGCGTGCACGTGCACGGAAGCGCGGTAGGTGAGGGCCAGGGGAAGGAAATTGAGCGCGCCGGCCTCGCGAGCCGTCCGGACCGCGTGCGTGGTCAGTTCATGCCATGTCTCGTCGTCCCACATGTCGGCGGCGACCAGCCAGGTCAGCCAGAGCCAGCGCATGATGTCGTCCCCGTTGCGTCCGGCGTCCCGCCGGAACGCCCGCAGAGCGCGCTTCAACAGCGGCGCACCCTCGACGTAGCCCTCGGCGAACCACGTCGCCAGGCCATCGAGAAGTACGTCCGCCGGCCGTGGTGGTCGCGGTCCCCGTGGTGCGGCACGGGCGGCCTCGGCCACCTGCCGCACTCCGCCGCGTCCGTTGAGGCGGCCGGCGAAGATCGCCGCTCCGACCGCTTCGAGGTACGCCTCACGCGCCTGCCCGTCGTCGACCCGTTCCAGTCGGCCGGCCGCGTCGAGCAGGAGCGGCAGAGCATCGCCGCCGCGTCTGCGCGCGAAGACGATCTGGGCGCGGAGCCGGGCCAGCCGCCCGCGCCGGAGCTCGTCCAACGGACCCATCTCCGCGGCGGCGAGGAGCTCGAGCGCCGCATCCGGGGCGCCGGCCTCGAAGGTGGCCTGCGCCGCGGCCACCGCCCTCGCTCCGCGTCTGGCCGGATCAGGCGTCAGCTCGGTCGCCCGCTTCAGGAACGCGGCCGCCGCCGCGATACCGCCGCGCGCCTGGGCCCGGTCGGCTGAGCGCTCCAGTTCGCCGGCCACGGCCTCGTCGGGTTCGACCGCCGCGTGGGCGCGATGCCAGGCTCGGCGATCCGGGTCGGACGCGGGATCGGTTGCCTCGGCCAGCGCACGATGGACGTCCTGGCGCTCTCCAGGATCCGCCGCGCGATAAGCGGCCGAACGTACCAGCGGATGACGGAACCGCACCGGTGTGCCGAACTCGATCAGCCCCGCCGCCTGGGCCACCGCCGCGGCGTCCGCCCCGATGTCGAGCCGCTCGGCCACCCGCCTCAGCAACGACACGTCCCCCACCGGCTCGGCGGCCGCCGCCAGCAGGAGCCGTTGCGTCGCACCCGGAAGCGACCCGATACGCCGCAGGAAGCTCTGCTCGATCTGACTCGCCAGGGGCCGCGCGTCAGGACGCCCGAACCCACCGGCCAACTCCGCCGCCGTCAACCCCCGCGGCAACTCCAGCAGGGCCAGCGGATTACCGCGGGTCTCGGCGACGATTCGGTCCCTGACCCGCTCGTCCAGCCGCCCGGGGACCACCGAATCCAGGAGCGCGCGCGCATCGTCGTCGCGCAGGCCCCGGATCACGAGCTCCGGCAGCCCCAGCAACTGATCATCGCCCTGACCGAGCGGCGACGCACGCGCGGCGAACACCACCGCCACCCGCTCCGCGAGCAGCCGGCGCGCGACGAAGGCCAGCGTCTGCGCGGAGACCCGATCGAGCCACTGAGCGTCGTCCACCACGCAGAGGAGCGGCTGCTCCTCCGCCGCCTCGGCCAGCAGGCTGAGCACCGCCAACCCGACCAGGAAACGGTCCGGAGCGCTCCCCGCGCTCAGGCCGAACGCGATGGCCAAGGCATCACGCTGCGGGCCGGGGAGACGATCGAGCTGCCCCATCTTCGGCCCGCACAGCTGGTGCAACCCGGCGAACGCCAGCTCCATCTCGGACTCGACACCGGCAGCCCGCAGGATCTGGTATCCCTTAGCGCTCCCCACCAGGTACTCCACCAAGGCGGACTTGCCGACTCCCGCCTCGCCGCGCAGCACCAGTACCTGACTCTGACCCGCCTTGGCGCTCGCGACCAACCGATCCAGCGCTTCACACTCGCCACGCCTGCCACGCAGACCGCGCCGAGGAGCGCTGCTCGACATTCACCACCACCATGCAGGTCAAGTGGGACAGACCCTGGTCGATTAGGGTCAGCCCAATTATGCCCTGCGAGGGGACGGTCCGGACAATTCGCCTAGGTGGCCCATCCCCGTTGGGGGCGGATCGAAAGATGGCCCTTGGCGAGCAGGTCGATGAGACGCGCCATGTCGCCGGCTCGCGCCGCACCGAGAAAGGCGTCGAACAGCCCATCTCGCTCCGCTGGATCGACCGGGTTGCGCGGTCGTTCGGCGAGATGCTTGCGCGCCCGGCGCGCCAGTTGCCGCGCGTTGGCCTCGCTGAGCTCGAGTACTTCGGCGATCTCGCGGAACGGATAGTCGAACGCCTCGCGAAGCACGTAAACGGCGCGTTCGACGGGGGACAGCCGTTCCATCAGGAGCTGTACCGCGAGCTCGACCCCCTCGCCGCGTTCTGCTTCCAGCACTGGGTCGAGGGATGCGAGATCACGCTTCGGTGGCCATCCCCCGACACTGACCTCGCGACGAGCGCGGGCCGAGGTCGCCGCGTTGAGCGCCAGCCGCGTCGTGACGGTCACGAGGAACGCGACCCGATTCTGGACCCGCGCCCGGTCCGCGCCCTGCCAGCGGACCCACACGTCCTGAACGACGTCCTCGGCGTCGGCCGCACGACCCAGCAGCTGGTACGCGATCCCGAACAGTCGAGAACGGAGGTTTTCGAAGTCCGCCGCCGACGAGCCTGATTCCGACACGACATCGACGCTGCACGAGCGCATGACGATCTTCCCCCTCACGGTGGCCTGGACCGCCGGGACCGGCTCCTCGTTCTCCAGGCCCGGCTCAGTGACATAGCCACCCTCGCCCGGCTCGGGTGCCGATCGCGCCCGTAGAACGCCCGGTCATATCCCTGGCCGGTGCACGGGGACGGCGACCTGCGGCGCGTTGTCACAAATCGGCGTGCTGCCCTGTCTTCAGGCAGGAGGGACTCACGGAGCGACAGGAGCGGGACCTTGCCACCAGCCAGCAGCACCATCCGGATCCGGGTCCGGATGAGCGCTCGTGCCATCGATGAGCCGCATCGCGTCTCCAGCCCGCTGGAGCTCCTGTTCGACCTCACCTTCGTGGTCGCGGTCGCGGCCGTCACCGCGCAGCTCGCGCACGGCATCGCCGATGGTCATGGCCTGGCCGGGCTGGTCCCGTTCTTGCAGGTGTTCTTCGCGATCTGGTGGGCGTGGATGAACTTCACCTGGTTCGCCTCGTCCTACGACACCGACGATGTCGCCTACCGGCTGCTGACCATGGTGCAGATGGCCGGTGTGCTGGTGCTCGCCGCCGGTGTGCCCGCCGCGGCCGGGCACTCCGATTACAGGTTCATCGCCCTGGGCTACCTGATCATGAGGGTCGGGCTCGTCACCCAGTGGTTGCGGGCCGGTATCGAAGACCCGGCGCGCCGCCGCACCGCACTGCGCTACGCCGCCGGCATCAGCATCGCGCAGCTGGGCTGGGTGCTGTGGCTGGTCCTCGTGGAGGCAGGCATCCTGCCCTCGGCCTTCCAGCTGCCGTTCTTCCTCTGCCTGGTCATCGGGGAACTCGCGGTGCCCCGGTGGGCGGAGCGGGCCAGGGCCACCAACTGGCATCCGCATCACATCGCCGAGCGTTACGGCCTGTTCACGATCATTCTGCTCGGTGAGAGTGTCCTGGCCGCGAGCAGAGGAGTCGAGGGAGCGCTCGAAGCGGGTGAGATCAGCGGTCCCTTCCTCGTGATCGCCGGCTCCGGTCTCGTCCTGTTGTTCGCCCTTTGGTGGCTGTACTTCCTCGTGGAGGCGGGGGAAGGTCTCAGTGACCGCCGTCATCGGTCGTACCTGTGGGGGTACGGCCACTATGGCATCTTCGCGGCCCTGGCGGCGCTGGGCGCCGGGCTCGAAGTGGCGGTGGAGCAGACCGGGCACGACGTCGCGGCATCACCTCTGGCGCTCGGCTACGCGGTAGCCATCCCGGTCGGGGTGTGTCTCGCTCTGCTGTGGGCGGTCCACGCGCTGGTCGCCGCGGAGCCCGTCATCTTTCCCGCCGCTGCTCTGAGCTGCGCCACAGTCGTCCTGCTGCTCCCGCTCGCGGCGCCCTGGATCGGGGTGGCCGCCGTGGTCGCGCTGATCGCGGCCGGCTGCGTCGTGCTGGTCGCGGTCACGATCTGGGGCGCGGCCACTGGGGGCCGCACCGGAAGCGCGTTGTCATGGCCCGGGACCCCCGCAAGGTAGAGCGCCGTTCCCGACGGGATACGCGGACATCGAGTCACAAACCACACCGCTACCCGGTCTTGTTTCAGGAATCGTTTTCTTCGACGTGGTCAGAGGAGCACCATGCACGCGCCAGAGCACCGGATCGCAACATCAGTCCTGGTCATCGGCACGGGAGGAGCCGGGCTGCGAGCCGCCATCGAACTCGCCGAGCGCGGCGTCGACGTCCTCGCCGTGGGCAAGCGGCCGAAGGCGGACGCGCACACCTCGCTCGCGGCCGGTGGCATCAATGCGGCGCTCGCCACGATGGACCCCGAGGACAGCTGGCAACAGCACGCGGCGGACACCCTCAAAGAGAGCTACCTCCTGGCCAACCCGCAGACGGTGCGAATTGTCGCCGAGGGGGCCGCGCAGGGTATCGAAGACCTCCAGCGCTGGGGCATGCCGTTCGCCCGCGAGCAGGACGGGCGGATCTCGCAGCGCTTCTTCGGCGCCCACACCTACCGGCGCACCGCCTTCGCCGGCGACTACACCGGGCTGGAGATCCAGCGCACCCTGATCAACCGGGCGGCGCAACTGGAGGTCCCCATCCTCGACACCGTGTACATCACGCGCCTCCTCGTCCGCGACAACGCGGTCTTCGGCGCGTACGGGTTCGACCTGACCGACGGCAGCCGCTATGTCATCCATGCCGACGCGGTGATCCTGGCCGCCGGCGGCCACACCCGGATCTGGCGGCGTACCTCCTCCCGGCGTGACGAGAACACCGGCGACTCCTTCCGCCTCGCCGTCCTGGCCGGCTGTCGCATCCGCGACGCCGAGCTGGTGCAGTTCCACCCGTCCGGTCTCATCGCACCCGAGAACGCGGCGGGCACCCTGGTGTCCGAAGCGGCCCGGGGCGAGGGCGGAATCCTGCGCAACCAGCTCGGCGAGCGCTTCATGTCACGGTACGACCCTGAACGGATGGAGTTGTCCACGCGCGACCGCGTCTCACTGGCCGCCTACACCGAGATCAAAGAAGGCCGCGGCACTCCGAACGGCGGCGTCTGGCTGGACGTGTCCCACCTGCCGCGCGAGACGATCATGACGCGGTTGCCGCGGGTGTACCAGACGCTCCTGGAACTGCAGATGCTCGACATCACCAAGGAGCCGATCGAGATCGCCCCGACAGCGCACTACTCGATGGGCGGAGTCTGGGTGCGGCCGGAGGACCACAGCACGGGCGTCGACGGCCTTTACGCGATCGGAGAGGCGGCCAGCGGCCTGCACGGCGCCAACCGCCTCGGCGGCAACTCCCTCATCGAACTGCTCGTCTTCGGCCGCATCGTCGGACAGGCGGCGGCCGAGTATTCCGCGGCCCTCGACGCCCAGCGCCGCTCGGCCGAGGCACTCGACGCGGCGCGGGCGGAGGTGGACGAACTCCTCGCCGCCGACGGCCCCGAGAACGTGCGCTCACTGCAGCGCTCCCTCCGCGACATCATGACCGAGTACGCCGGCGTGGTGCGCGACGAGAGCGGCCTGCGCAAAGGCCTCGCCGAACTCACCGCGGTACGGGCGCGCATCGCCGACGTCGGCGTGCACCCGGACCTCGCCGGTTTCCAGGACCTGGCCCACGCCTTCGACCTGAAGTCCGCGGCGCTGGCCGCCCGGGCGACGATCGAGACCGCACTGGAGCGTCGCGAGACCCGCGGCTGCCACAACCGCTCCGACTATCCCGAGCTCGACCCCGCGCTGCAGGTCAACCTCGTGTGGTCCGGTCCCGGATCGGTGGAGAAGGAGGCCATCCCGCCGATTCCCGGCGAGATCGCGGCGCTCATGCGCGAGGTCTCGACCGTCGGAAAACTCGTCGAGTAGATCGGCGACCGGAGATCGGCCGGCTTGTCAGCGGCCGGTGGATCCGTCGATCCGCTCGCGAAGGATGTCGGCGTGGCCGGCGTGCCGGCCGGTCTCCTCGATCATGTGCACCAGGACCCAGCGCATCGATGGTGCCGGACCTGGGCGCGAGGGTCGCGGGGCGGGCAGGGTCAGGTCTGGGCAGGCGTCGATGACCTGGTTCGCTCGCTCGACGGTCTTCCGGTAGTCGGCGAGCACGCCGTCGATGGTGTCCTCGGCGGACGGCCGCATGGTCGCGCCCCAGTCGCCGGCGTCCTCACCGAGGAAGTAGAACCGTTCGACGTACGCCAGATGCTTGAGCAGTCCGAGAAGGTTGGTGCCCGAGGGCACGCCGCCCGTTCGGACCTGCGGTTCCGGCACGCCCGTGACCTTGTCCGCGATCGAGTTCCGCAGATAGTCGAGGAAGCCCCGCAGGGTGGCCTTCTCGTCGGCGCCGGTCCGCGGAGGCGTGGTGTCCTTCGCCCTCGTCCTGGATGGGTTCTCTGGCATCGGGTCACTCCGGTCCGGCGGTTCGCTGGATGAGCAGGATGTTGTCGATGACCGTCGCGGTCTCACCAGCGGGTCCGGTGGCCTGGCGGCGGGGCATGTCGGCGCGCAGGACGGGCCAGTGCGCGGGGTCGAGATCGAGTTCGGCGGCGATCTCGGTGGGTGTGGGGTAGTGGATGTTGGGGTCCTGGTTCCACGACCAGGGCGCGGTGGAGCCGTGGTCGACGATCAGCAGCAGACCGCCGGGGCGCAGGGCCCGTGCGGCGGTGCGCAGGACTCGGCCGCGGAGCAGCGGGAACGGGGTCTGGAAGTACTGGGCGGAGACGAGATCGAACTCTCCGTCCGGGAAGGTTCGGGCCAGATCGTGCTGTTCGGTGGCGACCCGGTCCGCGACGCCGAGTTCACGGGCGCGTTCCCGCACCCGTTCGACGGCGGTGGTGGAGATGTCCACCGCCGTGACGTGCCAGCCTCGCCGGGCGAGCCAGATGGCGTCGCCGCCGGCGCCGCAGCCCAGATCCAGGGCGGCGCCGGGACTCAGTGGAGCGGCGGTCTCGGCGAGCAGCGCGTTCACGTGTGCGTCCCAGGTACGCCGGGTGCTGTAGTGCCGTTCCCAGAACAGTTCGGCGTCCTCGGTGGGTAGTCGGGCGGAATCCATCTGCGTTGTCCCTTCGACGCCGGTGATGTACGAAGAGCATCGCCGCCGCGGTTTCCCCCTTGCAAGAAAAGTTGCGGATCCGCATTATCGGGGGCATGGATCACCCCAAAGAAGATGTCCTGGCCGGAGTCGGGCCGCGGCTGCGTGCCCTGCGCCGGGCGCGGAGCGCCACGCTGGCGGCGCTGGCAACCGAGACCGGCCTCACGGCGAGCACCTTGTCCCGTCTCGAGAACGGCAAGCTCCGCCCCACGCTGGAGCAGCTCCTGCCGCTGGCCCGGGCGCACGGCGTCCCGCTCGATGATCTCGTCGCGGCGCCGCCCACCGGCGACCCGCGCATCCACCTGCGGCCAGTGCGGCGAGCCGGGCTGGTGATGGTGCCGCTGACCAGGCGGGCCGGTGGCATCCAGGCCTACAAGGTGATCTATCCACCCACCGGCCGAGCGCCGGCGATGCGCATGCGGACCCACGAGGGATACGAGTGGTTCTACGTCCTCAACGGACATGTCAGGTTCGTGCTCGGCGAGCAGGAGTTCCGGCTCGGCGCCGGCGAGGCCGCGGAGTTCGACACCCGCGTACCGCACTGGATCGGCAGCGCCGACAACCAGCCCGCGGAGCTGCTCACCCTGTTCGGCGCGCAGGGAGAGCGCGCCCATCTGGCACCGTCCAAGCGCTGAAGCACCCTCGGAGGTTCAGACGCGCACCACCGCCGTGCGGGCGTGGCCGCGGCTGCCGCCGACCTCCACCTTGATCGCGCGCTTGGACTTACGCACGCCGCGGTCGCTCTCCTTGATTGATTTCACCGGCCAGGGCAGTTTGATCTTCACCTCGTCGGCGGTCCTGGACGGGTCGGAGACCGCGAGCCGTACCCCCTTGTGGTCGCGGCGGACCAGCAGCGTGCAAGGGCCGTCGGCGGTGAGCGGTCCGTAGGCGGTCTCGACGGTCCCCGCGCGCCAGAAGACGGCGGCGAGCAGGTCGTCGCGGGAAATGGCCTGGACCACTCGGGAGTTGGCGAGGACCTCGACCCGCCCGCCGTAAGCCGCGGTCTGCGCGATGGAGGCGTCGGGCAGCACGGCATAGGCATAGCGCGCCTTGCGCGGATCGACGCCGTGGTCGATGACGATCGTCGTGTAGTGCCTGGTGACGGGGGTCTGGTCGCCTCCGGTGGTGGCGCCCTTGTCGATGTCCCGCCAGCGGCCGGTGCGCTGCTCGCGGATCACCTTCGCGTCGGCGCCGTCGAGCAGCGCGTAACCGGCCGCACCGGACAGGTGGATCCAGCCGTCGCCCCGGGTCAGCGGCGGATGCCGGTCGTGGGTGTTGCGGTTCTCCACGATGGTCTCGATGCGGCGGCCATCGGAGGCGGCGATGCCGGCGCCGAGCGCGATCACCGCGTCATCGAGGAGGAACCACGCCTTCTTGGCCCGTAACGAGGAGCCGTCGGCGATCAGCTTCATGGCCGCCACGCCGTACTCGCCGTCGAGTGCCACACCGCCCGCCCACGGGGTGGGTGGCAGGCGGCGCTTGCCGTACGGGAGATCGGCGCGTCCGCGGGTGTCGACCGTCGTGCCCGGCAGCCGGTACGGGTCGATCGTGGGCCACAGCTCATCGTTCCAGTGGGTGAGATCGCCGGTGTAGAGATAGGTCATGCCGTCACCGGTGTACCAGCCGTGCAGGTTCTCCTGGTTCATGGCCTCGGCCGCGCCGATGCGCTCCGAGCTCATCGCGATCGCGCAGGCCCAGGTGGGACGGCGGTGCACGACGCGGTCCATGTCGGCGAAGACGTACGTGCCCGTCATGCGCGGGCCGACCGGCACCGACGGGTCCTCCAGCAGGGCCTTGGCCCCCGCGATGCTCGCCAGTGGTGCGAGCGTGCCGACGGGGCCGACCTGGTTGCGGATGAGCCAGCCCTTCACCATCGGTCGCCAGCGCCGGGCATGGCGCTCGGGCGCCGTCTCCAGCAAGGTGAGGATGGACTCGACCGCCTTCTGCCCCGAGTGGTAGTCACGGTGGCCCTGCACCGAGATCTGCCGGCCGCGTACGCAGTCCATCATCAGCCCGTCGAAGATGAACGGCACGAACGAGCGATCCACGATGTCGTAGACGTTCCCGATTCCGGTGATCTCCCACGGTGACCTCGCGAGCACGGCGATCAGCTTGGCCACGCTCTCCAGGTAGTCCACGCCGTAGCTGCCGGTGTAGGCGTACACGTCGTGCTGGATGAACGACCCGTCACGGTAGAAGCCGTCGCCTGGGCCCCTGGTCGGCCGCAGCAGGTCGGAGACCGCGTTCCGGGCCCGCTTGATCAGGCGTGCGTCGTGGGTGAGTAATCCGCGGATCGCCACCGCCGTGGCCTTGCCCGCCCGGTTGGCGCCGGTCTCGACGACGCCTGGGTGGCTGACGCGGCGCTCCGGGTCGGGGCACCAGCGGTGCAGGGGGCGCAGCCAGCGCTCCAGGTGGTCCTTGGGCAGGCCGTCGTACAGCAGGGCGCAGGTGTCGGTCAGCGCGCGGGGGACGCCGATCTCCCACCAGTACCAGTTGCTGTCCCGCCGCTTGAGCCCCTCGTGGTAGGCGTGCTCGTACAGGAAGTCCAGCGCCATGACCGCGGTCTCGGCGACCTGACCGTCCCGGTGCATGACAGTGCCCGGCGTGGCCCAGCCCAGCGCCAGCGTGCGCATGCGGTTGTAGGCGCGGTTGAAGTTGCCCGTCCGGGGGTCGTCGAGCGGCAGGTCGGGCCACAGGCTCGGGCGGCCGGGGGTGGGCTTCAGCTTGCGCAGCACCGCGTTGGCCGAGCCCTCGACCGCCCGCGTCTTGTCGGGGTAGGCGGCGTCGTACGACCCGCCGGCCAGCAGGCTCACCCACCGTTCACGCGCGGCGTCGAACGCGGCGGCGCCGGCCGCCTCTGCCGGTCTCTCCCACACGGCCAGGCCGGCCACGGCCGCGGCACCCAGCAGAGCGGACCGCCGACTGAGGGGGTGGATCATTGCGGCCTTTCCGACAGTCGGGCAAATAACATACGAAAAGATCCTAATCGTCGATGACCAGTCCCTTCGCTTCGAGGACGGCGGCGAGGTCGCTGACCTCGATGACGCTCTTTCCGGCACGGTAGGCGGCGATGTACCCGGCCTCGGCGTCGACGCGCTCCTGCGACTTCCGCACCACTTCGCCCACGTCTTCGCGCCGGACGACCACGACGCCGTCGGCGTCACCTCGCACCACGTCGCCAGGACGGACGATCTCGCCGCCGATCAGCACGGGCTCCGCCATGGGACCGACGGTCTCCTTGACCGTGCCCTTGATGGAGACGCTGAAGGAGAACACCGGGAAGCCGAGTTCGCGCAGTTCCCGGGTGTCGCGGACGCCCGTGTCGGTGATCAGCCCGCCCAGGCCCTTGGCCACGCAGGCGTTGGCCAGTACGTCGCCGAAGGAGCCGGCCTCCGCGTATTCGCCGGCGGACACCACGACGACATCGCCGGGCTGAGCGTGCGCGATGGCGACCTGGAGCATGATGTTGTCCCGGGGGGCGCAGCGCACGGTGAAGGCGGGTCCGCACAGCGACATGGCGTCGTCGACCGGCTTGATCGTGGAGCTCAGGGCGCCGAGCCGGCCCTGCGCCTCGTGAATGGTGGCCGACGAATACGCGCTCAGCCGCTCGACCAGCTCCGGATCGGGGCGGTCGAACTTCGTGTTGACACGCAGCATGAGTCTCCTACTCCAAGGTCAGGAAAGGTCGGCGCAGGCGCGGGCGATGCGCTCGCAGCCCTTGGTCAGGACGGAGCTCGACGTCGCGAAGGAGACGCGGAAGTAGCCTGGCGCTCCGTAGGCGGATCCGTGGATCACCGCCACCTGCTGCGACTCCAGCAGATAGCGGGCGAACTCCTCGTCCGTACGGATCTCTTCGCCGGCCGGGGTCCGGCCGCCGAGCAGCGCGGCGCATCCCACGAGCACGTAGAAGCCGCCGCTCGGCGCGGTGCAGGTCAGGCCGGGGACGCCGGTCAGAATCTTGACCGTCTCGTCCCGCCGGGCCCGGTAGACGGCGACGCAGTCGCCGATGAAGCTCTGGTCGCCGGTGAGCGCGGCGGTGGCGGCCGCCTGGCTGATCGACGAGGGGCACGAGGAGATCTGCGACTGCAGCTTGTTGACCGCCCCGACCAGCTCCGCCGGACCCACCCCGTAGCCGATCCGCCAGCCGGTCATGGCATACGTCTTGGAGACGCCGTTCGTGAGGAACACCTGGTCCGCCAGGCGCGGTTCGACCGCGGCCAGGGTGCTGGGCAGCTCCGGCTCATACGTGATCTCGTCGTAGATCTCGTCGGTCAGCACCATGACGTGCGGGTGGGCGAGCAGCACGTCGGCGAGTGCGCGGAGTTCGTCCGTGGTGTAGGCGGCGCCCGTGGGGTTGTTCGGGGCGTTGAGGATGACCCAGCGGGTCGCGTCGGTGATCGCGGATTCCAGCCGTCGCGGCGTCAGCTTGAAGCCGTCGGCCTCCGGACATGGGACCACGACGGGTGTGCCGTCGTTGGCCAGGACCATGTCCGGGTAGGAGACCCAGTACGGTGCCGGGACGATGACCTCGTCCCCCGCGTCCAGCGTGGCCGCCAGGGCGAGGAAGATGATCTGCTTCGCGCCGCCGCCCACGGTGATCCGGTCGGTGGGGTAGCGCAGTCCGTGCCGCCGGGCGAGCTTGTCGGCGATGGCCGCCCTGAGCTGCGGGGTTCCGTTGACGGGGGTGTACTTGGTCTCGCCCCGCGCGATCGCCTCGATCGCGGCGGCCTTGACGTGGTCGGGGGTGTCGAAGTCGGGCTCGCCCACCGTGAGGTCGAGGATCTTGTGGCCCAGCGCCTTGAGTTCGCGTACGCGCTGGGCCGCGGCCGTGCTGGGCGAGGGTTTGATGCGGTTCACCCGCTGCGCCAGTGCCATGTCAGTCGGCCCGCCTTTCGAAGTTGAGGCCGCCGGGCACCTGGAAGGTCGGCATGATCTCCAGGTGCCCGATGTTCACATGGCGGGGCGAGCCGATGGCGTAGTCGATCGCGTCGGCGATGTCCTCCGGCTTGAGCGACTCGTACCCGTCGTAGTACAGGCGCTGGGCCGCTTCCATGTCGCCGAGCAGCCGGCCGAAGATCTCCGTCTCCACCCGGCCGGGGCAGATCTCGGTGACCCGGATCCGGCGGCCGTACCCGTCGACGCGGAGCTGACGGGACAGGGTGTGCACGGCCGCCTTCGTGGCGTGGTAGATCGTGTTGCCGCCGAAGTTGTAGACGGCGGCGATCGAGCTGATGTTGATGATGTGGCCGAGATCGCGTTCCACCATGCCCGGCATGATCAGGCGTACGAGGTGCAGCACCGCCTGGATGTTGACCGCCACCTGCTCGTCGATGGCGAACTCGTCGGCCGACAGGATGTTCCCTGGGCGGGAGACCCCCGCGTTGTTGACGAGGACGTCGACGTCGATCCCCCGCAGAGCCTCGGTCAGTGCGGCGGTGTCCGTGATGTCGACGGCGTGCGGCGTGCATCCCGTACGCCGGGCCAGGTCGCCGAGCCGCTCGGCGTCGCGGGCCACGGCGTGGACGTCGAGCCCCCGCTTCGCCAGGCGCTCGACGACCACCGCCCCGATTCCGGTGGAGGCGCCGGTCACCAGAGCGGTCTTGTAGTCCGAGAAGGGCATGTGAATCTCTCCGCGTGAGGATGAGTGGTGCGGTGGGGTGCTACGCGTCGCGCAGCGGCTGGTGTGCCCTGTCCTTCACCCGGGACACGGCGATGAGCGTGCCGAGCGCGGTGAGGACCGCGTAGAAGGCGGGCATGCCGGTGTTGCCGGTCTTGGCGATGAGGAACGTCATCAGCAGCGGCGCGGTGCCGCCGAAGAGCGCGGCCGAGACGTTGTACCCGAGCCCGTAGGCGGAGTAGCGCACCCGGGTCGGGAAGAGTTCGACGAGCAGGATGTGGATGACGCCCGTGTGGCCCGCGAAGATGATCGCCATGACGCACGCGCCCAGGATGGCGAGCGGCATGCTGCCGGTGCCGATGAGCAGATAGCAGGGGATCCCGGCGATCGCCATGGCGATGGCGGCACCCGCGAGGACCCGCTTGCGCCCGACCCGGTCGGACAGCCGGCCCATGTAGGGGATGGCGACGCAGATGGCCACCAGGCTGGTCGCGGTGACGAGCAGGGCCTGCACCTTGCTGAAGTGCAGCTGGGCGTTCATGAACGTCGGCATGTAGGTGAACAGCACGTAGTAACCGGAGCCATTCATCAGCGGGATGAACAGGGCGAGCAGCATCGCGCGGCGGTGCTCGGCGGAGGAGAAGGCCTCCTTCAGCGGGTTCTTCGCCAGGTTGCCGCTCTCCTGGAGACGGGTGAAGTTCGGGGTGTCGCTGATGCGCTTGCGGATGTAGATGCCGGTGATACCGAGCGGGATGGCCAGCAGGAACGGGATCCGCCAGCCGTACGCCTCCATGCGGTCCGGGCCGAGGCCGCTGGTCAGGGCGGCGGCGATCAGCGTGCCGGTGAGCAGGGAGAGGAAGGAGGCGATCTGGGCGTAGCTGGTGTAGAGGCCGCGCTTGCCCTCGGGCGCGTGCTCGGCGAGGAAGCTCATCGCGCCGGACGCCTCGCCACCGACCGAGAAGCCCTGCATGACGCGCATCAGGATGAGCAGGGCGGGTGCCGCGATGCCGACGCTCGCGTAGGTCGGCAGCAGGCCGATGGCCGCCGTCGCGACGCTGATCAGCAGGATGACGAAGACGAGCATCCGCTGCCGTCCGATGCGGTCGCCGAGGTGACCGCAGATGATGCCGCCGAGGGGCCGGAAGAAGAACGAGACGGCATACCCGAGGAAGACGAGCTGGATGGCGTTGGCCGAGTCCGGGAAGAAGACGGTGCCCAGAGTGCCGGCCATGAAGCCGAAGATGCCGTTGTCGTAGAGCTCGGCGAAGATCCCGATGCACCCCGCCAGGGTGACCTTACGGGCGGTTTTCGGATCGACGGTGTTGGGTGTCGGTTGTGCGGCCACGGTGGCCATGGCTGTCTCCTTCACTCGCTTACTGGGTGGGGGGTGAGTGCGTCGAACACCGTGCGTACGCGAGTGCGCAGGGAGTCTATGTCGGCGCGTTGTGACCGGTACGCGGCCACGGCCTCGGCCACCGTCCGGCGCCGGAACCGGACGGACTGACCGGGGCGGGCCTGCCCCAGTGCGGACAGGCCGGTCGAGGTGACGACCGCGAGGACGGGATAGCCGGCGGTGACGCCACGGCCGCGGTGCAGGACGAGCAGTTCGTCCCCGGCCGGCACCTCGACCGCGCCGACGGGCACGCCACGGGAGAGCACCTCGCCGGTCGCCGTCCGGCGCGGCACCTCGCCGCGCATCCGCAGGCCGATGTGGTTGCTCTGGGGGGTGACGGTGAACTGCGACCGGAACAGCCGCTCCGCGGTGTCACCGAACTCCGCCAGGTCCGGGCCGTCGGTGACGTCGATCGTCCACGGTTCGCCGAAGCGCGGTACGGAAGCGTTCAACCGGAACAGCGGAATGTCGGAGAACGGGTGATCGACCGGCGGAAAGGGCGTACGAATGGCGAGCTGATCGCCGTCCCGCAGCGTGCGCCCGAACCCGAGGATCGTGTCGGGAGCGCAACTGCCCAGCAGGGACGGCGACTCCACCGAGCCGTGCACGGCGAGGTAGACGCGCAGACCCTGCCTGATGCGCGTGACGCGGATCGTTTCGCCCGCCCGGACCACGACCGGTTCCCACCGGGGACGCGGAACGTCATCGACGGTGATCTCGGCGGGAGCGCCGGTCACCGCGATGAGCACCTCGGCCGAGGGCGTGCAGGCGAAGCCCAGTGCCGTGATCTCCAGCAGTGGCGCACCTTCGTCGTTGCCGGTCAGAACGTTGGCGACGCGGGCGGAGTACTGGTCCAGAGCGCCGTTGACCGGCAGGCCGTAGCGGGAGCGGCCGAGCCGCCCGAGGTCCTGCACCACCGAGAGTCCGGCGCGGTGGACAGTGAGCGTGTCAGCCACGGGCCACCGCCTCAGCCGCGAGCATCGCGCCGTCGTGGTCGGACCACTCCTCGGGAGTGATCGATACGAACCGGAAGATGTCACCGGGCCGGTACGGAGTCAGCGGCTCGGAGTCGAGATCGAGGACACGCAGCGGGGTGCGCCCCAGCAGCGGCCACCCGCCCGGTGAACGCATGGGGCAGATCACGGCCTGCCTGCCCGCGACGGCGATCGACCCGGGCGGGACGCTGGTACGCGGAGAGGCCAGCCTCGGGACCGGTTTCGGGAACGCGGGGCCGTCCATCATCGGGGCTCCCACCGGTGCGCCGAGGCAGCGCACCATCAGGTCCCGGGCGGTGTGCAGGTCGACGACCTCCCGCTCGGTCAGCCCCAGCTGCTCCGCCACCACGGGCAGGTCGGGTCCGTACTCACCGCCGTACACCACCGGGACCGTGAACCGCCTGGGCGAGGGCACCAAAGCCGGGCTCTCGGCGAGCCGACCGGCCGCGCCCCGCAGGGCGCGGTGAACCGTGTCGTGATCCGTGGCGGAGCAGTCGAACTCGACGAGCAACGAGTCGTAGGTGGGGACGACGCCGTGCACCCCGTGGAGCCGGACCGCCTCGATCGCGTCGGCCAGGGCGTGCACGACCCGCCAGGCACCGCCGCCGGTGGCCTTGACCACGACGGCCGAGTCACCGCAGTCCGCGATGTGGATGCCGTGGTCCATCTCAGCCGCCGTACCTGGCGTCGAGCACGTCGGCCAGCGGGGCGATCGTCACGCCCGCCGCGATGAGTTCCTTGCGGATGAGGTGGGCGAGCGCGATGGCGCCGGGGGTGTCGCTGTGCAGCAGGACGGTGTCGCAATGGACGGGGATGTCCCGGCCGCCGACGCTGCGGATCGCGCCTTCGGTCACCAGCCGGACCGTCCGCTCACTGATCTCTCGCTCGTCATGGATGACCGCGCCGGGTTCGCTCCTCGGCACCAGGGTGCCGTCGTCGAGGTAGGCCCGGTCGGCGATCCCGACGATGCCGACCCGCAGGCCACGGGCGCGGGCGGCGTCGGCGAGCTCCCCGTCCTGCGCCAGGACGATCAGCGAGGGGTCGAGGGAGGCGACCGCGTCGGCCACGGCGGCCGCGTAGTCCTGCCTGGTCGCGACCAGGTTGCCGAGCCGGCCGTGCGGTGCCACGTGGTGTACGCGGGTGCCGTGCGCGGCGGCGAACGCCTGCAGAGCTCCCACCTGGTACAGCACATCGGTACGGACCTCGTCCGGTGCCAGCTCCATCGCGCGGCGGCCGAACCCGACCAGGTCGGGAAAGCTGGGGTGCGCGCCGACGGCGACACCGCGTTCGACGCAGTGGCGTACGGTGGCGTCCATGATCCGCGGGTCGCCCGCGTGGAAGCCGCACGCGACGTTGGCCGAGGTGAGGACATCCAGCAGCGCCTCGTCGTCACCCATGGTGTAGGCGCCGAATCCCTCACCGAGATCGGCCACCAGATCGACCGTGTGTGCCATGTCGTCCTCCGCTCAAGAGGTCAGAAGGGGCGCGAAGCGCGATTGAGCTCGGCTGCGAAGATCCCGCCGGGGGTTGCCGGTCAGGCCCGAATTACCGTTTGGGTGACCGTAATCCGGGGAGATGGGCACATCAAATACACATTGCGTGTGACGTGATAGGTCCCCGCTATGACCGCGCACCTGCTCCGGCTCTGTGCCCGGCCCGTACGATGAGCCCCTGGCAAAGGCTGGAGGTAGCCGATGGACACCAGGCGTCTCTACTCGTTCGTCAAGGTCGTCGACGCCGGGAGCATCACGCGCGCCGCCGACATCCTGCATATCGCGCAGCCCGCGCTGAGCCAGCAGATCTCCATGCTGGAGAGCCAGTTCAAGCAGCAACTGCTGATCAGGAGCAAGCGCGGGGTGGCGCCGACCGAGGCCGGACGCGCCCTCTACCGCCACGCCCAGCTGATCCTGCGCCAGCTCGAACACGCGCAGGCGGCGATCGACGTATCCGGCCGGGCGCCCGCCGGAGGCGTCTCGGTCGGGCTGGCTCCGTACAGCACGGGCGCGGCACTGGCCCTGCCGCTGCTGCGGGCCGTGCGGGAGCGCTACCCCGACATCCTGCTGCACATCAACGAGAACTTCGGCGGCGTCATCAGCGAAGCGATCATGACGGGCCGCATGGACATGGCGTTCATCTACGACGCCGGTCCCATCCGCGGCGTCCAGTTCGAGCCGATGCGTACCGAGGACCTCTACCTGGTCGCCGCCCCGGGCACCGGCCTGGCGTCAGAGACGGACGACGTCTCCATCGCGGAGCTGGCCGATGTGGGCCTGCTGCTGCCGAGCCGCATTCACACCATCCGCCAGGTCGTGGACGCCGCCTTCCGCCATGCCTCACTCGAACCGAAGGTCGTCGGCGAGATCGAGTCGGTGCTGACCCTGGCCAGCGCCATCAGCGCCGGTCTGGGTGCCACGGTGCTGCCCTGGTCGGCGGCGCAGGCCATCCTCGACGTACGGAATCTGGTGGTGCGGCGGATCGTCAACCCCACGATCGAGGTCAAGCTCTCGCTGTGCACGTCCCACCATCAACCGCTGTCGGAGCCCGCCCTCGCGGTACACGATCTCTTTCACGAGCTGATCCTCGAATTCGGCAAGAATTCGGGTGGCCGATGACGTCACACACACTAGGTATTGGTCAAACCCGATGAGCTCTGACTAGCGTTCTCACGGCCCGACAAGTGGATGAAAGCGGTACCAGCGTGACAAGCAGCCCATTGTTCGACATCGAGGGACGCATCGCGCTGATCACCGGCTCCAGCCGGGGCATCGGCCGTGCGCTGGCCCAAGGGCTGCTGGAGGCCGGGTGCACAGTGGTGCTCAACGGCCGTGACGAGGCGGTCCTCGCGCGGACCCACGCCGAACTGGCTCCGGCCGGAAAGGTCTTCGCCCGAGCCTTCGACGTGACCGACTCCGCGGCCGTGGCCGCCAATGTCGCCGCGATCGAGGACGAGGTGGGACCGATCGACATCCTGGTCAACAACACCGGGACGCAACACCGCGCGCCGCTGGTGGACTTCCCCGACGAGGACTGGCACCGGCTGATCGGCACCAACCTCACCAGCGCCTTCCTGATGGGCCGGGAGGTCGCCCGCCGGATGGTCCCGCGCCGCCGCGGCAAGATCATCAACATCTGCTCGGTGCAGAGCGAGACGGTACGGCCCGGCATCGCCCCCTACGCGGCCACCAAGGGCGGGCTGAAGCTGCTGACCAAGGGCATGTGCGCGGACCTCGGCCCGTCAGGCATCCAGGTCAACGGCCTGGGACCGGGATATTTCGCGACCGAACTCACCGAGGCGCTCGTCGCGGACGAGGAGTTCAGCGCATGGGTGCGGGGGCGCACCCCGGCCAGCCGGTGGGGCCAGGTCTCCGACCTGATCGGTGCCTTGATCTTCCTGGCGTCACCCGCGTCCGACTTCGTCAGCGGGCAAGTGTTGTACGTCGACGGCGGAATGCTGTCCGTTCTGTGAGGGAGCACATATGCGTGCCTGCGTCGTCCACAAGGCGGGCGATCTCCGGGTCGAGGAGTGGGATCCCGGTCTTCCCCGCTCCGGGGAGGTGCTCGTGGCCGCGACCCTCGGCGGCATCTGCGGCTCGGACCTGCACTATTACCATCGCGGCTCGGTCGGTGACTTCCAGGTCCGCGAGCCCCTGGTGCTCGGCCACGAGGTCGTCGGCCGGGTCCACGCGCTCGGCCCCGGTACGGACGGCCCGGCCGCCGGCACACCGGTGGCGATCCACCCGGCCACCCCGTGCGGCGCGTGCCCGGAGTGCGCGGGCGGCCGGCGGAACGTGTGCGGTCAGGCCCGCTACCTCGGCAGCGCCGCCCGGATGCCGCACGTCCAGGGTGGTTTCGCCCAGCGGCTGATCGTACCCGCCGATCAGGTACGAGCGCTGCCTGCCGGGCTCGACCCGCGCCGGGCCGTGCTGGCCGAGCCGCTGTCCGTCGCTCTGCACGCGGTCCGCCGCGCCGGGGAGGTGGCCGGGAAGCGCGTGCTGGTCACGGGCGCCGGTCCCATCGGCGCCCTGGTGGTCGCCGCGTTGCGGCACGCGGGCGCCGCCGAGGTGACCGTCAGCGATCTGCTGGACGCGCCCCTGGACATCGCCAGGAGGGTCGGCGCCACAGCCACCGTCCGGGCCGGCCAGCCCGACGACCCGGCGTGGCCGGACGACGTCGACGTCGCCATCGAGGCGTCCGGCTCCGGGGCGGGCCTCGGCACCTGCGTCCAGCGGGTACGCCGCGGCGGCACGGTCGTCCTGCTCGGCCTGCTCCCACCTGGCGAGACCGGGTTCCTCGGCAACGTGGTGGTCACCCGGGAGATCACCATGCGGGGTGCCTTCCGCTTCGATCACGAATTCGACGACGCGCTGTCGCTGCTGGCCGCGGGCTTGGACGTCCAGCCGGTGATCAGCCACACCCTCCCGCTGGCCCGGGCGGTCGAAGCGTTCGACCTGGCCGGCGATCGCGCCGTGGCGTCGAAGGTCCTGCTCGATCTGGGCGGCGAATGACCGGAACCGCCTCGCCCCGCTCTCAAGGGGTGGGGCCGGACCGAACCCCGGTGCGAGCGGCGCGGTATTCCTCCACAACCAGGTCGGTGAGTTCCTTCACGGAGGTCCGGGCGGTGGGTTTGTCGAAGGTGATGCTGCCGTGCTGGAGGAGGTTGACCCGGTCGCAGACCTCCAGGACCTGGGCGTAGTTGTGGGCGATGATCATTATGGAGACTTCGCCGCGGGATTTGAGATCGCGGACCAGGTCGAGGATCTGAACGCCCTCTTTCGCACCCATCGCGGCCAGCGGCTCGTCCAGCAGGAGGATCTTGGAGCGGGAGTAGACGGAGCGGGCTACGGCGATGGCCTGGCGTTGACCGCCCGACAGTTTGGCTACTTCCACATCCACCGACGGGATGTTGACGCCCATGTCGTTGAGGTGTTCGCGAGCCAGGCTGCGCATTTTGCGGTTGTTCAGCAGACAGCCGAAGATCACCGGCTCGCGGTTGAGGAACATGTTGTGGTAGACGCTCAGTTCGTTGATCAACGCCAGGTCCTGGTAGACGGTGTCGATGCCGAGTGAGCGGGCGTGGTCGACGGATTTGAAGGACACCTCCTCGCCGTCGAGCAGGATGCGGCCGGCGTCGGGCTGGTGGAAGCCGCAGATGATCTTCATGAGGGTGGACTTGCCGGCGCCGTTGTCGCCGATCAGGCCGAGTACCTCGCCCCTGGTCAGGTGGATGTTGACGTCGCGCAGCGCGGTCACCGTGCCGAAGCGCTTGGAGACGTGCTCCACGCGCAGGACGTCGACGGCACCAGTGGAGTCGGCGTTCGGAGAGGTCACGTCGTCTTGCCCGCCCTTCTCAGTCGGCTCAGGTACACGTTGGCGATCATCGCCAGGAGGATGGCGCCGCCGAGGATCAGGAAATACGGGTTGGCGGAGATGCCGATCAGGTTGAAGCCGTTCTGGAGCTCGGCCAGCACCAGCGCTCCCAGGGCACCGCCGATGATCGTCCCGGAGCCGCCGGCCAGGGCCGTGCCGCCGATGACCGCCGCCGAGACCGCGGTGAACATCAGGCCGGTGCCGCCACCGAGGTTGGGGTCGATCGTGTGAATCCGGAAGGCTTCCAATATCCCGGCAAGAGCCCCCAAAGTGCCCGCAATCATGAAATTTCCGACCTTGATGCGCCCTGTTCGGACGCCCGCCTCCTGCGCCCCCAGCAGGTTCCCGCCCACGGCGATCGTGTGCAGCCCCCACCGCGTACGCGTGAACAGCACGTGGAAGAACGCCACGATCACCAGAGCCCACACGAGATGCGCCCAGTTGGCCGCCCCCAGCCACTGCCCGATCCGGTTGTCCACCGACGCGGGAATCTCGGCCGGATAGGCGCCGGACGTGGTCAGCACGATCCCGGTCACCAGGTAGAAGGTGCCCAGCGTGGTGATGAACGAGGGCACTTTCAGCACGACCGTGACCAACCCGTTCCCCAGCCCGATAACCGTCCCGGTCAGCAGGGCGAGCAGAATCGCCGGGACACCTGGAACCCCCCAGTAGTCGATCGCGTAGTGCATCATGAACGGCGCCAGCGCCGCCACCACCCCGACCGACAGATCGATCTCGCCGCTGACCAGCAGCAGCACGATGCCGCAGGCGACGATGGCGCTCGGCGCGGCCGCCTGGGTGATGTTGACCATGTTGTCGCCGGTCAGGAACGCCTCGGAGGCCGAGGCGAAGTAGGCCCCCAGTGCCAGCGCCACGACCAGCACGCTCGCCTCGCGCCGCCGCAGGAACTCGTCCCTGATCCGCAGCAGGATCCGGTTCGCGCCGCGCCGCGCCCCGTTCCCCGCGGGCCGTCCGGCCACCTCCGCGGGCGCCGGCGACTCGCGGATACCATCGCTGATGTCGGGCACCTCGCCCTCCTCCACATGGATTGGCTGGGTGTACGACTTGCGCCCCGCGCGTTCCCCGGACGCAAGCCGTACGTCTCAACTCCCGATCAACGCCTCTAGGAGGCGTGAGCGATGGCGCCGGACCGTTCGACCAGCTTCTGGGCGGTGTCCGAGCCCTCGAAGCGGGTTTTGGTGGTCTGGTACGGCCCCACGGTGTCCTTGGTCACGAAGAGCAGACCGGTGTTGGTCTCCGACGGGAACAGCAGCCCGCCGGAGAGCTTGTACAGGTAGAGGTAGAGCACCGGCAGGAATCCCTGCAGGTACGGCTGCTGGTCGATGGTGTAGTCCAGATCGCCGTTCTTGATGGCCGTCAGCGTCTCGGGCACCAGGTCGAAGCCGCCGGCCACCTTGAGCTTCTTCGATCGCATGTTGTACTTCTTGACGACCTGCCCGATCGACTGCGTCGATCCGGCGTCGACGGCGAGCATCCCGGCCAGGTTGGGGTGCCCCTGGGCATACGCGTCGATGATCGACAGCCCCTTGGTGATGTCGGCGTTCGTCCCGACCGACTGGAACGTGATCGCCTTGCCCGAGTCCTTGACCGCCTGGGCGGCGCCGTCGATCCTGGGCTGGATGTTCAGGGCGCCCGGGGTGGCGATGAACCCCACCACGTCGCCGGAGTCCACCTGCTGAAGGGCCCGCTGGCCCAGGGCGTAGCCGGATTCGTAGAGCCCCTGCCCGATGTACGCCAGCCGGCTGGTCCCCTTGTCGTCACGGGCGCCGTCGGCGTTGTAGGACACCACCGGGATACCCGCGTCCAGGGCACGGTTCACCGGCTCCTTGAAGGCCGCCTTGTCCACGACCGCCACCCCCAGCCCATCGGCCTTGGCCGAGATGGCGGTGTTGGTCGCGTTGACCATCTCGGCCACGATCGAGTCCTTCGACCCGGTCCATTGGAACTCGGTGCCGAGCAGCGCGCACGCGTCCTGGGCGCCGTACTGGGTGGGGGTGAAGAACGGGTTGGTGGTGACGTGGCAGACGAAGACGAACTTCCACTTGGGCGTGGACGGGAAGTCCCCGGCCCCGGCCGCCGCCGCGGTGCCGCCTGAGGCGGCGGGCCTGTTCCCGCCCGAGTCACTGGTGCACGCGCTGAGCAGCGCGGCCGCGGCGGCCGAGGCGCTGACCAGGCCCGCCCCGGACAGGAGGCGACGGCGCGCGACCCGGTTCAGGTTGAGTGTGTCGAGGGCCTCCTCGACCTTCGGATGGATGTCTTTCATGATCCTGCCTCATGAGATCGGCGGGGGATTTCACGCAGTTGTCACACCGTGGAGAACGCGTAGATCGTCGTGGTCCGGTAGACCTCGCCCGGCCGCAGGACGGTCGAGGGGAAGTTCTCGTGGTTGGGCGAGTCCGGGAAGTGCTGCGACTCCAGAGCGAAGCCGGACCGCTTCGGGTAGAGGCGGCCGCTGGTGCCGCGCAGCGTGCCGTCCAGGAAGTTGCCCGAGTAGAACTGCAGGCCCGGCTGGTCGGTGATGACCTCGAGCACGCGCCCGCTGTCCGGCTCGACGACCCTGGCGGCCAGTTTGAGGCCCCGCCCGTGGCTCTGGAGGACGTAGTTGTGGTCGTACCCGCCGCCTCGCACGATCTGCTGGTTCTCGCTGTCGATGCGGTCGCCGATGGCGGTGGGCCGGCGGAAGTCCAGCGGTGTCCCGCCCAGCCGGGCGATCTTTCCGGTGGGGATGAGCGTCTTGTCGACCGGCGTGTAGCGGGAGGCGTTGATCTGCAGCTCGTGGCCGAGGATCGTGCCGTTGCCCTCACCGCGCAGGTTGAAGTACGCGTGGTTGGTGAGGTTGACGATCGTGGGCCTGCTGGTGGTGGCTCGGTAGTCCATCCGGAGCTGGTTGTCGTCGGTCAACGTGTAGACGACCTTGGTACGCAGCGTCCCCGGGTAGCCCTCCTCACCGTTCGGGCTGGTGTAGGTCAGCACGAGCCCCACGCTGTTGTGCCGCTTGACCGGGTGGGCCTGCCAGACCTGCTTGTCGAAACCCTTGTTGCCGCCATGCAGGTGGTTGGGGCCGTCGTTGGTGGCCAGCCGGTACGTCTTGCCGTCCAGGGTGAACCGCCCCTTGGCGACGCGGTTGGCGTACCGGCCGGTGATGGACCCGAAGTACGGGCTCTTCTTCACGTAGTCGGACAGGTTGTCGAATCCGAGCGTCACGTCGGCGAACTTGCCCCCGCTGTCGGGGACCTCGATCGACTGAAGAATGCCGCCGTAGGTGAGGATCTTCACCCGCATCCCGTTGGAGTTCCGCAGTGTGTAGATGTCGATCTTCTTGCCGTTGGGCAGGATCCCGAACCGCTTCTTGGTGATGCTCGGCCCGCCGCCGGCGGCCTGCGCCGGGGGCACGGCCGCCAGGCTCATTCCCAGGGCGAGAACGGCCACGAGGACGACCCTGACGGTGGTGGCGAGTCTGTTTCGGATGCGGGCGCTACTGGGCATGGACGATCTCCCTTCAGCTGCGCTGATCTCCGTCATCGTCGGTAAGTCGCGAACCCCAGGCGCCCCAGAATGCTGCGGGTCATATGTCACCTGACGAATGGCCGTGGTTGCGTTAACAGTCCGCCCGGCAAGCGTGGGAATTGCGTGGTGCTACAGCAATGCGCAGAACTGAGAGGCCGCCAGAGGGGAGGCGCAATATGACCACACCTGGCTCCACCAGTGAGCCGGTGACTCCCGAATCACAAAATGAAAACGATTTAATGCAATCGTATTCATGGTTACGTTCCCATCAGCAGGGGGTCGTGTCAACACCGGTCCACTCCGAAGAGAGGAGCCTGGCACATGAGGACCCATCCCAGGCGGCCTGTCCGGGCGGCCGCGGCGGTGCCGTTGCTCGCAGCCACCGCCTGCGGCCAGGAGGAGCCTTCGCCCTGCTCTACACCGCGCTAATAACTCCATTCCTCATCATTGGCGGCTATCTGCTGGCACTGCTCACCGCCAGGAACACCGCCCTGCGCCGGGTCACCCGGACGGTGGTCTTCATCCCGGTCGTGATCGGTCTCGGAGTGTCGAGCCTGCTCTGGTACTGGCTTTTCAGCACCGATTTCGGTCTGGTGAACCGGGCGCTGCTCGATCTGGGGATCATCGACAAGCCCGTGCTGTGGCTGGGCGTGGACGCCGGCGTCTCCAACTTCGCGATCAGCGCCTCCGTGGTCTGGAAGGTGATCGGCTTCGGGATGATCCTTTTCGTCGCCGCGATCCAAGCCGTACCGACGGACGTGGTCGAAGCCGCCCTCGTCGACGGGGCGAGCCCCCGTCTGATGAGCGGAGCCGTCAAATAAGCGTTGGCATGATCGGTTTCAGCTCAGCGCAGGAGGTGCGGTCGAGTCCCGCACTATCAATTCCGGCTGGAAAATCTCAAGAGCCGGCAGGCGCTGGGCGTCGGCCGGTTCCCGGGCCAGCCTGACCGCCTGCGTAACGGCGTAGCCGACGATCTCCGATATCGGCATCCGCACGGTGGTCAGGGCCGGCACGGTATGCGCCGCGATGACGATGTCGTCGAAGCCGACGACCGACAGGCAATCCGGCACTGTCACGCCCAAGCTGTGCGCGGCGTGCAGCACGCCCACGGCCACCACATCGGTCGAGGCGGCGATCGCCGTGGGCGGGTCGGGCCGGTCCATCAGGCGCCGCAGCGCGGCATCGCCGCCGGCCAAGGTGCTGGGGCTGCGCTCGGCATAGCCCGGCGGCACGGCGCCGAATCGATCACGCATGAAATCGAGGTAGGCATCCTCCCGCGCCCGATATTCATTGGGAAGCTCAGCGTTGATGTAGGCGATCCTCTTGTGTCCCAGTGACACCAGATGGCGCAGGCCGGCCCGGATGCCGGCCCGGTCGTCGGCGTCAACGGTCGGGAACTCGTGCGGGCTCGTGCCCGGCCAGAGCGCGACCACCGGCACGATCGAGTTGCGCAGGTCGGCAAGGAACCGCGGATGCTGCTGCATGTCACCGAGCAGCACCACCGCATCGGTGTGCCGGGTCTCCAGCACGGTGGTCAGCGAGAGCGCCTCATCGCCCGCCCGGCCCGGCACGTGGCCCAGAACAACGTTGTAGCCGTGCGCCATCGACTCGACCACGAGCGCCTCGATCGCCCCGGCGAAGAAGAGATCGCTGAAGTCGCGCACCACCGCACCGATGAGGTTCGTCGAGGCGCCGCGCAGCCCGCGAGCCAGCGGGTTGGGCCGATAGCCCAGCTCCCGGGCGGTCCGCAGCACCCGCTGGCGAGTCTCCTCCGCGATGGGCACGGCGGTGGGCGCGCCACTGAGGACACGGGACACGGTGCTCTGCGAGACGGCAGCCACAGCGGCGATGTCCCGCATGGTAGGCACTGACCGCCTGGCCGACCGGTCTTTAGACATCCAGCCGAGACTATCGCATCACGATGCAGGCATACGATTTCGCCCACCTAGGAGGCAGTCTTGACCATGAGCGACAACACGTACAACCTTTTGCACGGCCACGAACAAGTGCTCCGCGGGATTTCCAGATTCTGGCGTCGAGCCACCCAAGCTGCCTTAGCACGTGCGAGCTCGACCGCGCGGCTGCCGGAACTCTGGCGGGCATGAGGGACATCATCCTGATAATCGCCAAGTGTCCTGACAACAGGTGGAAGCCCAGCTTCAGCGGATATGTTCCGGGCTTTCGCCTTGTCGCGGTCGAAAATGACTCGACGCGGCGACACTGACGGCATCGACCCCGGCCTGCGGCTCGGCTGGATCGTGGTCGTCGCCGACTGCCTGGTCACGGCCACGCTGGTCAACAACCTCCGGTCGCGCATACTGAACGCCCGACTCGTCGAGTACAGCCGGAAGGCGCGGGCACCGAGGCCGGCGACGTCAAATGATGCGGGCACCCTGAGCCCCGAGGAGGCGAGAGCGTAGGGGACCTGACCAGTCGCGGATGTCGTCGGATTTCTGACCGGCCGTCAAATTCACATCAACAGCGGAATGGATTCACCGGGTCGAGCAGGCGATGAGCCCAATGGTGGGAAAATTCTTCGACAGATCGCTTCCCTCGTGAATTTTATTTCTATTTTATACTCACCATTCATCCAATCGCAAAAGCAATACGCCAGGCGTACCTGTTCGTTCACGCCGAAGGCCACCGGAGCGATCGAGCTGCAACCTCGCCAGCACATATTCCCAGGCCAGAGCCATCTCGCCTGTTAAATGATCTTCCTTTTGAAGTGTGTTACGCAGTTGTTATCAGGCTTCCCCTTGCCCCCGGGTTGCAGACTATTCACTATTCGACTTTGGGCCACGAAAATCTTTTGTTCGGTACGGCCCGCGTGGGGGGAAGCACATGCGCGAAGGCAGGACTACGTCATTATGGATGCGGCTGTTAGCCGCGCTCGCAGCGCTTGTCGTGGTGGTGCCGATGGGTGGAGTGGCCGTCGCCACGCCCACCATCGCACCCGGCGCGTTCATGCAGATTGTGGCGCATGAGGACGACGACATCTTGTTCATGAACCCCGATATCGACGACTCGATCCAGTCGGGGGCGGCGAACGTCACGGTCTTCCTGACCGCGGGGCAGGTCACTGGAGACGGTGATACCGACGAGCAGCGGGCCCGTAATCGGCAGCGCGGCATGCTGGACGCCTACGCCCGGATGACGGGGGTGCCGGACGTGAATCCGGCCGCCCAGGAGGAGTGGACCGGGGTGGCCTGGACGATCGCGAATCGGCAGGTCGAGCGGTACACGCTCACGGACCATCCGCAGATCCAGCTGGTGTTCATGAACATGCGGGACAACGAGATCGGCTGGTTCAACTGGGTGGACGACTTCGTCGATCACACGATCATCCCCGAGGACGGCCTGGTGAGCGAGTCGTACACGTACGAGCGCGCTGACGTGATCGCCGTCCTGGCGGGGTTGATGAACCACTACCAGCCCAACGTGCTGCGCGCCCAAGACCCCATCGTCGACAACCGCTACGACCCGGGCCACGGCGACCATGTGGCCGCGGGACGGTTGGCCGGGGACGCGGCCCAGGCGTCAGGCTTGCCGATTCTGCTGGTGAACTACCGCGACTACAACATCGCCGACGCGCCGATGAACCTGACGACCGCGATCAGCGCCCGCAAGAGCGCGATCATCGATCACTACATCCAATACGACCACGCGTTCGACCCGAACGTGTGGCCTACCCGGATGTACTACCGCTGGGCCAGGGGAACCCATTGGGCGGGCCGGAACGCTGATGGCCGACCCCAGATCTTCGTGGTGCGCAACGGTGTGGTGAACACCTACGGGCAGACCCTGCTGGGAGCGTGGGACGGCCCGCACGTGCTGGCCGGCGCGGGCGGCGCCCTGGCGCCCGCGATCAGCGTGGGCAAGCAGGCCGACGGCCGCCTGGCGATCTTCGCCAGGCGAATGACCGACCACCACATCGTCACCATGTCCCAGACCGCGGCCAATGGCGCCTGGACAGGGAGCTGGACCGACCTTGGCAATCCCCACACGGACTGGGAGATCCAAGAACAGATCGGCCTGCCCGTGGTCGCCTCCAACGCCAACGGCCGGATGCAGCTGTTCGTCAAGAACGGCAACGGCGGGGTCAGCAGCCGCGTCCAGACCGCGGCCAACGGCGGCTGGGGCGCGTGGCAGAACCGGGGCGGCACTGACGTGCAGGACGGCCTCACCGCCGTTACCACGCCACTGGGTCTCATTGAGGTGTTCGCCAGTTCCAGGACTCGACTGCTGCGCTGGTATCAGTCCACACCCAATGGCAGTTTCACTTTCGCCACCACCGTCCCGTCGATGACCCCGGCCAGCCCGCCCTCGATCGCTCTGTCCCAGGACGGGCGTCTCCACGTGGCCTACCGCCGCGCCGGCACCGCTGAGATGGTCGTCAGCTACCAGCTCGTCGCCGGTGGCCCCTGGAGCACCACGCCTGCTGTGATCGGGGGACACGCGGGGGTTGGTGAGCCCGCTCTCGTCACCACACCGGCTGGTCCGGACGCGCGGATCCTGATGTTCGAGCGCAACGCCGGGACCGGGGTCAGCATGACCAAGCAGTTGACCGCGAACGGCAGCGGTTATGGCGCGTGGGCCGACCTCAGCGGAACCATTGTCGATTACCCTGCGGCCACTCTTGATGCGAGTGGGGCTGCCGTGATGTTCGCCATCGGCACCGATGGCGTTGTTCATGCCCGCAAGCAATCGGCGCCGGGAGCCGACAGTCCGTTCGGGGACTGGGAGGCTCTGCCCTGATTCACCTGGGGTTGCAGTGATCCTGTCGACGTTCTGGGAGGAGCTGTACTGGATCCGGCCGTGGACCTCCGCGGCCGGATCCAGCTAGCGGCAGACGCGGGCCCGCTCGATGTTCGCCGGCAGCACCGGCTTGCCGTCCACCGGCGGCGCCGGATCCCCGGGTGTCGGCTGGATGCCACCCGCGGCGATCCGGTCCAGCACGGCCAGCCCGGCGGCGTCCACGGTGCCGAAGATGGTGTAGCCCGGCCGCAGCCCTGAATCCCCGTACACCAGGAAGAACTGGCTCCCGTTCGTGTCCGGCCCCGCGTTCGCCATGGCCAGCACACCGCGCGCGTACGTCTTCCGCTCCCCCGTCGGATCCCCCGGCCACGGCGGCAGGTCGGTGGGCAGCTCGTCCTTGTACCGGTAGCCAGGCCCACCCTCGCCGGTGAAGCTGGGGTCGCCGCACTGCAGCACCTTCAACCGGTCGTAGGCGGTCAGCCGATGGCAGGAGGTCACGTCGTAGAACCGGTGCCGGATCAGGTGGACGAAGCTCTGCACGGTGCACGGCGCCTTGACCGGGTCGAGGGTGATCCCGATGTCGCCGTGGTTCGTCTTCAGCACGGCGGAGACGGGCCGGGTGGGCGTGCGGCGCGGGTCGGGCGGCAGCGGCACCTCGCGCACGGCGGGGTCGTCGGGCGTCTCGGTGTACTGGCACGGGCCCTTGGTCACCTTCGGCGGCCGGGCCCCGTTCGTGGTCGGGGCCGCGGCCGTCGTGGGCTCGTCCGGCTCCGCGGACGCGGGCGGCGCGAACGCCACCAGGCAACTCGCCGCCACCGCCAGTGGTAACCATGCTCTACGGATCATGACACCCGTTTAGTCGATCTCGACCGTCACGTCAACCATCGGTGAGCGCGGATTGTCCGGAAGTACCGGTCACTTGCCGCGCATCACCGCCGGCTCGTGTCGGCGCAGCATGCGGGCCACCAGGAAGGCGAAGACGATCGCGAGGATGGCCAGGACGCTCATGTCCAGGAACCAGGTGCCGAAGTCCTGGCTCCACAAGGGGTCCGGCGGATCCTGGACGTGCGGGATGAGCTGGCCCACGTCGAGCGTGCCCGCCAGCGCGGCCAGCGCCCAGCGAGCCGGTACGAGCCAGGAGATCTGCTCCATCACCGGCTTGCCGTCCAGGTGTACCAGCGCCCCGCAGAAGACGAGCTGGATCAGTGTGACGAGGACGAGCAGCGGCATGGTCATCTCGCTGGTCTTGGCCAGCGCGGAGATGAGCAGGCCCACGGTCATCGCGGTGAACGACAGCAGCGCGACGGCGAGCGACAGCTCGGTCAACGGCGCGGTGAACACCCCCTTGTCGTACGTTTCGACGTTCAGCATCGCCACGTAGGTCAGCACGATGCCCTGTGCCACGGTGATCAGGCCGAGCACGAGCAGCTTGGAGCAGAGATAGGCCGATCTGGACAGCCCGACCGCCCGTTCTCGCTGGTAGATGGCGCGTTCCTTGACCAGTTCGCGCACCGCGTTCGCGGCGCCGGTCAGGCAGCCGCCGATGCACAGGATCAGCAGCAGGTTCGCCGCGTTGCCGTTGCTGTTCGGAGGTCCCTTCAGGTCGCCGGTCGGGACGACGCGGGCCAGCAGGCCCATGATGATCGGCAGGGCGATGGTGATGCCGAGGAACAGCCGGTCCGCCACGATGCTCCGGCAGTAGCGGCGCACCAGCGTGCTGAGCTGCTCCGGCCAGCTCTGCGGTTTCGGCGGGATCTCCCGCTGCGCGGAGGGCCGCGCCGAGACCGGCGCGATCAGGTCGGCCGCGATGTACTTCCGGTGCAGCGGAGATCGCGCGTACTCGCCGGCCCAGTCCCTGGCCTGGTCGTCGAACGCCAGGAACACATCCGCCCAGTCGGTGAAGCCGAGGAACGGCAGCGCCTCGTCAGGCGGCCCGAAGTAGGCGATCTTCCCGCCCGGCGCCATCACCAGGAGCCGGTCGCAGATGTCCAGATTGGCGACGCTGTGCGTGACGACGGCGACGGTACGGCCGTCGTCGGCCAGGCCCCGCAGCATCTGCATCACCGACTTGTCCAGCCCCGGGTCCAGGCCGGAGGTCGGCTCGTCGAGGAACAGCAGGGACGGCTTGGTCAGCAGCTCCAGGGCGACGCTGACGCGCTTGCGCTGTCCGCCGGACAGCGAGGAGATGCGGTTGTCCTTGCGGTTGTCCAGCCCGAGCTGCCGCAGCACCTCGTCGACCCGCGCCTTCCGCTCGTGCTGCCGGGTGTCGTCGGGGAAGCGCAGCTCCGCGGCGTAGATGAGGGCGCGGCGCACGGTGAGCTGGCTGTGCAGGATGTCGTCCTGCGGCACGAGGCCAACCCGCGAGCGCAGTTCGGCGTAGTCGCGGTAGAGATCGCGTCCGTCGTAGGTGACGACGCCCTGGTCGGCCGGGCGCAACCCGGTGAGTGCGCGCAGCAGGGTGGACTTGCCCGAGCCGCTGGGGCCGACGATCGCCAGCAGGCACTTCTCGCCCACCGGGAACGACACATGGTCCAGGAGCACCTTGCCGCCTCCCACGGTGACGGTGAGGTCGTGCGCCTGGAGGCAGACCTCGCCCGTGTCGGCGTACTCCATGAGCGTGTCGCCCACGAGCTGGAACGTCGACGGCCCGATGCCGATGAGATCGTCCGGGGAGATCTGGGCGCGCCGCACGCGCCGGCCGTTGACATAGGTGCCCATGCCGCTGCCCACGTCGACGATCTCGTGGACGCCGCCGGTGATCCGGAGCTCGGCATGTCGCCGGGACACCCGCAGATCGGTGACGACCATGTCGTTGTCCGGCGCCCGGCCGATGCGCACGACCTGCGCGCCGCCGACGTTCCTGACGGCGGCCGGCTGACGCCACTGCCCGGTGCGCGGGAAGCGGACTGTGGGCGTCGCCGGCAGTTCCGGAGCGCGGAAGCCGATGAGTTCGCCCTCCGCCGGGTCTCCGAGGTGGATCCTGGTTCCCGGTCCGACGACGACCCGCTGGACGCGGTGGCCGTTCTCGTACGTGCCGTTGCTGCTGCCCGCATCCTCCAGGATCCACTGTCCGCCCTCGAACCGCAGCACGGCGTGCGTACGCGAGACGCGCTCGGCGCTGACGACGATGTCCGCCCCCGGGTCGCGGCCCAGCCGGTACGAACGGCCCGGATCGAGGGTCACCGACATGCCAGGGCCTTCGATGACAAGCTGCGTCACGAGACCGCCTTTCTCTTGGAGGGCCTACGCCGGCGTGACCGTCCCGAAACCGGTGCCGACTTGCCGCAGCAAGTCCGCCAGCTCGGTTCGGGAGGTGATGCCCAGCTTGGGGAAGGCACGGTAGAGGTGGTAGCCGACGGTCCGCGGGCTGAGGAAGAGCTTGGCGGCGATGTCCCGGTTGGACGACCCCTGCGCGGCGAGGGACACCACGTGCCGCTCCTGCGGCGTCAGCCCGCGCAGCGCCTCCGGCAGCGGCTCCGCCGGGCTCGCCTCCCCCGTCGCGCTCAGCTCGGCCGCGGCGCGCTCCGCCCAGGGGGTGCTGCCGAGCTGCTCGAACGCGGCCCGCGCGGCCCGCAGATGAGAGCGGGCCTCGGACCTGCGCCTGATCCGGCGGAGCCACTGCCCGTACGCGAGCTCGGTCCTGGCCCGCTGGAAGGAGGAGGCCGGGGACGGGCCGTGCAGATCGAGCGCGCCGGTGAAGAGCGGCTCCGCCTCGCCGTCCGGCGCGACCAGCGCCCGGCACCGCAGCGCCACCGCGCCCACCCAGCGCTGGCGCGTGTCGCCCGCCCATCGCTCCAGCAGGGCGAGCGGCTCGACGGCGGCGCCAGGCAGGTCGGCCTGGACGGCCGCGTCGACCAGGTCGGCCGCGCAGTGGACCGCCACCACCGGGTGGTGCGCGGGGCCGGCGACCACGCGCGCGAGGTGGTCCACGGCGGCGCCCGCCCGGCCCCGCCCCAGCTCCAGCAGGCCGAGCGCCCAGGTGGCCAGCGCCGCGCTGGCCGGCGCGTCGTGGTCGGCGCAGTAGGCCAGGCTCGACTCGGCGTAGGCCCGGCAGCGCTTCTCGTCGCCGCTCAACGCGGCGATCAGCGCGACCAGGCCGCTCAGGTGCCCGACCCGGTGGGTCTGGCCGAGGTCACCGGCGAGCTTCAGCCCCTCGGTGGCCTGCCTGAGCGCTTCGGCCTTGCGGCCGCTCAGCAGGAGGGCCTGGGCCTGGAGTTGCAGGGCGTACGGCAGGAGCCCCAGCAGGTCCTGGTGGCGGCAGTCGGTCACAAGCGTGGAGGTCAGCCGCAGCGCCGAGCCGGCGTCGGCGGCCATCAGCCCCAAAGAGGTGGCGGTTATGGCTTGCTGGGTGGCCAACGCGGGCGTCTGCTCGACCAGCTCGCCGATGGCGGCGAAGCCGCTGAACGGGTCACCGGCCATGATCTTCGCCAGCGTGGGCAACGATCGGGCCAGCGGAGCCGACCATGAGGGCTGGGCTCCTGACCGCGCGACCTGCGAAGGGGCTCGCGAAGCCGCCGGTGCCGTGTCCGGCACCGGACCCGCCGGATCCTCGACCGCGCTGCCGGACGCCCGACCTTCGACCGTGCCGCCGGACGCCCGACCTTCGACCGCGCTGCCGGACGCCTGGCCCTCGACCGCGCTGCTGGACGCCCAGACGGCGGCGGCGATCTGGGCGGCGAGCCCCTCGTCGCCGCTGTAGCCGAACAGCCGGATCGCGTCGGCGATCATCACGATGGCCATGGCGTGGTCGTCGTCGCCGATCCTGGCCGCCGCGTCGAGCAGCATCTGCGCGGCCTTGGTCGGCGAGCCGATCTCGGACTCCACGGTGGCCAGCACGCGGGCGGCCGAGGCCAGCGTCGAGGGTTCGGCGCTCAGCTCGCTCGCGCGGGTCGCCAGGTCCGTCGCGCGGCGGAGCTGGCCGGCGTCGCACGCGGCGACCGCGGCGGCCGCATAGCGCCGGGCGCGCGGCTGGGGGTCGGCGGTCAGTTCGGCCGCGCGTTCCAGCGCCGACGACGTCCCGATGGCCGCCAGCTCGCGCGCGATCTCCTCGTCCGGCCCCAGTACGGCAGCGGCGGCGAGATGCCAGACTCGCCGCTCGGGCGACACCTCGGCCAGGGCCCGGTGCGCGGCGATGCGGGCCGAGACCGGCGCGGACTGGTAGGCGGCGACCAGGATCAGCAGGTGGCGAGGGGTGAGCCCGGCCCGCCGCACCTCGACGAGCTGGGCGGTCTCGGCGGGCTCCAGATCAGCCGGGGTCGCTCCGGCGGCAGCGAAGAGCTCGGAATGCGAGGCCGGAATCGCCCTCGTGGCGGCGAAAGACTCGAAGTGGGATGCCGGGATCGCCTCGGCGGCCGCGAAAGACTCGGAGTGCGAGGCCGGAATCGCCTTGGTGGCGGCGAGCAGTTCGGGCAGGGAGGCCGCGGGGTCGGTGGCGGCCAGCAGGAGGAGGAAGCGGGTCCGCTCGGGCAGGGCGCGTAAGCGCTCGCCGTACAACTGATCGGCCCGGCGCGAACGCCCGGGCCAGCCGGTATAGAGGCCCAGCGGCGACAGCCCGCCCTCGACCTGCGCGGGGCTGAGCCCCGCGGCCAGCTCGCACAGGGACAGCGGATTGCCGCGGGCGTCACCGACGATCCGCTCACGCACCTGCGGGACGATGCCCGGCCTGCGCTCGGCGACGATGTCCAGCGCCGCCTGCCGGTCGACACCGGGCAGGTCCAGCTCGTCGATCCCCCGCAGCGCGGGCAGGTCGCCCTCGCCGGCCACCAGGATCACCACGCGCGCGGCAGCGAGGCGGCGGACGCAGAAGGACAGGACCGCCAGGCTCTCCCGGTCCAGCCAGTGCGCGTCGTCGATCAGGCAGAGCACGGGCCCTCGCCCCGCCAGGTGACGCAGGAGGTTCCAGACCGGAAGGTACGGCCAGGCATCGGGGCCACGCGGTTCCGGCTCGCCCAGGTGGTCGAGGACGTCGCGCTGCTGGGCGGGCAGGTGTTTCCAGCGCGGGCGGGTGGTCGCCAGCAGCATGTGCAGGCCGCCGTACGGGAGGTGAGACTCCTCGGGGGTACCGGAGGCGCGGAGTACGATTTGATCACTCGCGATCTCGGCGGCGAAGGCGAGCAACGCGCTCTTGCCCGCCCCGGCTTCCCCGCGCACCATCAGGGCGCCGCTCTCACCAGCGAGAAGTCGCATGATCCTGGCCTGCTCCGCGATGCGCCCGTGCAGCACGAGGCGAGAGTACCGGACTTGTAGTGGATCTCATACCTAACCGGGAAGGTTCGGACGACCTAGATCCACGTCCCCCGTACAGATGTGGGGCGGACAGGTGGCGATTACGGTCGCCGCCGGAGGTCTGCATGAGGAACCGTTGGGCTACCCGTCTTTGCGCTGCACTGACAGTGAGCACCCTTGTCATCAGCGTCGCAGCTCAGGGAGCCTCAGCGGCTCCCAAGGAGCCCACGCTTCCCGAGCAGCGGCTCGGCTCGGCGGCGAACCGTGCCCACCAGGTGGCGGCGGACGCGACCCAGGCGCGGACCGAGCCGGCGAAGCGGGCCGCCGCCAAGCCGCCCAAGGGGACCGTGCCCCAGGAGGCCCCGAAGACGCCCAAGCCTGTCTCCCGGCTGTCCAACAAACCACAGCGGGTGGGCGCGGCGACCGGCAAGCCGGGCAACGGGGAAGTTCACGGGTTCGACGCCAAGCAGAGCCAGGTGGTGCCCAGGCTGGGCGACGCGACGTCGAAGGTCTTCCAGAACCCTGATCAGACCTACACCGTACGCACCTACTCCAGGCCGGTGCGATATCAGACGGCCACCGGCGAGTGGAAGGACATCGACCTCAACCTGACCGGCGCGGCCGGGCGCTGGCGGCAGGCGGCCAACGACGTCGGAGTCGAGGTGGCCGACGACGCCGCCGACTCCAGGCTCCAGTCGATCACCTTGGACGAGGGGCACAGCCTGTCCTTCGCCCTCCAAGGAGCAAAAAGCACCAAAGCCAATATTTCTGGAAATATCGCGAAATACAGCGAGGTGCTGCCGGGGACCGACGTCGAGGTCGAGGCCACCTGGAACGGGATCAAGGAGTCGCTCGTCCTGACCTCGCGCCAGGCCGCGACGGGCCCCTGGGACTTCCCCTTCCAGGCCAAGGGTCTGACGCCGCGCAGCTCGCCGCAGGGTGTGGAGTTCGTCGACGAGCATGGCGCCGTCCGCATCACCGTCCCCGCCGGATTCATGCGCGACGCCGCGGGCGCCCGCTCCGACGCGGTCCATTACGCCCTCGTCGGCAACGTCCTGCGGGTCAGCGCCGACGAGAAGTGGCTGCACGCCGAGAAGCGCGCGTTCCCGGTGGTCATCGACCCTTCCTCCTACGTACGCACCACCAGCGGCGCCGCCTCCGACACCTACGTCGACAACCACTCCGGCGCCAACCACTCCGGCAGCGACCAGCTCCTGGTCGGCTCCCAGGACGGCACCAAGCGCAACAACTCCTACATCAACTTCAACCTCGCCTCCCAGATCCCGCACGCCTACGTGACCGGCGCCGCGCTCTTCCTCTACAACACCCTGTCGAACTCCTGCTCGGCCAACCCGGTCACGGTGAAGGAGATCACCAGCAGCTGGAACGTCGGCACGATCGCCTCCTATCCCGGCGTGACCCTCGGCGGCACCTGGGGCTCGGCCAGCTTCAGCGGCGGCGTCACCTGCGGCGGCGCCGGCTGGGCGTGGATCGGGATCAACAGCGCGGGCCTGTCCGCCCTGTCGGACTGGGCCAACGGCGCGGGTAACAACGGCCTGGCGCTGACCGCCGACAGCTTCAAGGAGTTCGCCAGCGCCAACTCGGCCAACCCGCCGTACCTCCAGGTGGATTACAGCCCCTGGCGGGCGCTCTACGTGATCGGCTCCGACGCCACGATCGACCCGCCGGTGACGGCCACCACCGCCGGCAAGCTCCCCGTCACGGTGATCAACAATGGGATGAACTCCTGGTCCCCCGGCTCGGTCAAGCTGGGCTACAAGCTGTACACCACCGGCGGCACCTTCGTGGGCAGCTCCACCGCGGCCGCGAGCCTGCCCGCCACGATCGCCAACAACGGCTCGGCGAAGGTGAGCGCCACGATCGACTCGCTCAACCCGGGCTCCTACCAGATCTGCTGGGACATGGTGGCGAACGGGCAGTTCTTCTCCGACTGGGGTGTGCCCGTCTGGTGCGTCAGCCTGACCGTGGTCAACATCCCGCCCCAGATCGACTCGATGTGGCCGGGCAGCGGGTACGTGGAGTCCACGCTGACGCCGGAGTTCACGGTCACCGGCCATGATCAGGACGAGTGGCCCGGCGGCTCGCTGAACTTCATCTTCAACGTCTGCCTGCTCTCCGACACCAACACGTGCCCCGCGGCCGGCCTGGTCAAGGGCGACTCCAACACCGGTGAGCAGAGCGCGAGCTGGACGGTGCCGCAGGGCAAGCTCAAGTGGGGCGAGCGGTACGTGTGGCAGGCCCTGGTCACCGACGGCAAGACCTCCAGCCCGGCGACGGGGTGGAGCACGTTCAGCACGGTCGTGCCGCAGCCCCTGGTCTCCTCCCATGTCTCCGACAGCGCGGGCACGGCCGCCGTCAAGGGCGTCGACCCGCTGACCGGCCAGTACGCGGCCACCACCACGGACGCCAGCCTGACCACCGCCGGTCCCGCGCTGACGATCACCCGCTCGTACAGCAGCCTGAACTCCCGCACGGGGATGTTCGGCGTGGGCTGGACCACCGCGTACGACATGAAGATCGTCACCGACGCGGACTGGACGGGCAACGTCGTCGTCACCTACCCCGATGGGCGGCAGGCGCGCTTCGGCCGCAACCCCGACGGCACGTTCGCGCCGCCCGAGGGCCGGTCGGTGAGCCTGGTGAAGACCGACGCGGCCTGGTTCCTGCGCGACAAGTCCGGCGGCGCGTACGTGTTCGACCCGAGCGGCCGGTTGACCGCGATCTACGACGACGACCTGCACGGCGAGTTCCTCACCTACAACGGCGACGGCACCCTCGCCAAGGTCGTGAACAAGCTCAGCGGCCGCGGCCTCTACTTCACCTGGAACAGCGGGGTGGTGACCTCGGTCGCCACCGATCCCGCCCAGGGAGCGCCCGCGTGGACCTACGGCTACGGTTACGGCCTGCTCGCCCAGGTCTGCCCGCCGGGGACGACGACGGCCTGCACGAAATACACCTACAAAATGGTGTCGCACTACCGGACGGCCGTCGTGGACGCCGCCCCCGCGATGTACTACCGGCTCCACCAGGGCGCGACCAACGAGACCCACGAGTTCATCGGCCAGGACGACGCGGAGGCGGTCAACCTGGCCTACGGAGCGGCGGGCGCCCCGGCCGGGGCCACGGACGGCTCAGCGACGTTCAACGGCACGAGCTCGTACCTGCGCATGCCGTACAACATCACCGACGACACCACCTACGCGGCGGTCGGGATGTGGTTCAAGACCACCAAGGCCGGCGTGCTGTACGGCGCCCAGATGAACACGCTGGAGGACTCACGGGGCCCGCTCCCCTGGGGCTTCCTGCCGATGCTCTACGTCGGGACCGACGGGAAGCTGCACGGCCAGCTGTCCGACGACGGCAGCTGCGGATCGATGAGCTCGACCACGGCGGTGAACGACGGGGCCTGGCACCACGTGGTGCTGACCTCGAGCGGCACCTGGCAGGGCCTGTACGTGGACGGGACGATCGTCGACGACCGGTCCAAGCAGATCGTGCCGACCCGCCTGCCGAACGCCAGCGTCGGAGCGGGCTACATCAACACCTCGGGCTGGTGCCCCGCCGCGCCCGCCGACACGCGCGGCCACTTCACCGGCCAGATCGACGACCCCGCCTTCTACACCCACCCGCTCGGCCCCACGGCCGTCACCGCCCAGTACAAGGCCGGGCAGTACACGGGCGTGCTGGAGACGGTCAAGCTGCCCTCGGGCAAGCTGCAGGCCACGCTCGCCTACGACGCCCAGAGCGACCGCGTCGCCTCGGTGACCGACGCCAACGGCGGGCTCTGGCGGGTGTACCCCGCCCAGACGCAGGGCTCCACCGAGTACTACCCCAACGCGGTGCTGAGCGCCCGGCCGCGCGAGTACTACCGCCTCGCCGAGTACTCCGGCACGCGGGCGGCCAGCGCGGCCTACGGCGACGGACGTGACACCGACGCGACCTACCACAACGTCACCCTGAACCAGAGCGCGCCCATCGTCCTGGCCACCGGCGGCGACACGGCCGCCGGGTTCAACGGCACCAGCTCCTACCTGGAGCTCCCCGACGGCGAGATCAAGGGCGGCGGCGACCTGTCGGCCGAGCTGTGGTTCAAGACCGCCAAGCCCGGTGTCCTGCTCGCCTACCAGGCCCAGGCCATCACCGACCCGGCCGGGCCGCAGGCGAACTACACGCCCGCGCTGTACATCGGGACGGACGGCAAGCTGCGCGGCCAGTTCTGGGACGGCGCCGCGGTCGCGCCGATCACCACCAGCACCGCCGTGACCGACGCGAGCTGGCACCACGTCGCCCTGACGGCCTCGGGCGGCACCCAGTGGCTCTGGCTGGACGGTGCCGTGGTCGGGACCAGGTCCAAGGGGCCGGTGTCCACGGTCGCGCAGGATCATGTCTACGTCGGCGCCGGCTTCATCGCGGGCAACTGGCCCGCCAAGCCCTCGGACACCCTGGGTCACTTCACCGGCACCATCGACGAGGTGGCGCTCTACTGGAACAGCCTGCACACGGACGCGATCCAGACGCACTACAACGACGTCGCGACGTTCGGCATCCCCGCCACCACCGTGCTCGCCGCCGACCCAGGCGGCAAGGCGATGGTCTACACCTTCGACCCCCGGCACGGCGGCCGCCCGACCTCGCTGTACGACGCGACAGGCGGCACCACCCGCTACGGCTACGACCTCAACGGCAACCTGGCCTCGGTGACCGACCCGGACGGGCACACCACCCAGCTCTTCAACGACGACCGGGGCAACCCGGTCATGAAGGTGACCTGCCGGGGACCGCGCTCCTGCCAGACCTCCTACTTCACCTACTACCTGGACACCGGCAACCCGCTGAACCCCCGCAACGACAAGCTCACCGGCACGTTCGACGCCCGGGCCACCAGCACGGCCGACACGGACCACCGCACCAGCTACACCTACGACATCTCCGGCGACCTGCTCAGCGTCACCACACCTCCCGTGGGCGGATCCGCCACCGGCCGCACCACCAAGTACGCCTACACCGACGGCACCGAGGCCGCCGTGGACGGCGGCACCGTCCCGGACTCGCTGCTCGCCTCCGTGACCACCTCCGGCGGCAAGACCACCCGGTTCTCCTACCGCCAGAACGGCGACCTCGCCCAGATGGTGGACCCGGCGGGGCTCACCACGAAGTACGACTACGACAGCGCCGGCCGGCCCACCGCCGTGTCCCAGGTCTCCGACACGTTCCCGAACGGCGTCACCACCTCGATGGGCTACGACGCCCTCAACCACCTCACCGCCACCGTCGGCCCCCAGACCACGGACGTGATCAGCGGCGTCAAGCACCTCCCGTGGGTCATCTACACCTACGACGTCGACGGCAACGTCACCCAGGTCGACCGGATGGACCCCACCGGCAAGGACCCCACCCGCACCACCACCTACACCTACGACTCCGCCGCCCGCGTCTCGTCCGTCAAGGACGCCGCCGGTAACACCACCACCTACGGGTACGACGTCTACGGCAACCTCAACCGCACCGTGGACGCCACCGGCGCCGATTATCGGAGCGTCTACGGACCGACCGGACTGCTGCTGACCACCAGCCTCGCCAACTGGGTGAGCGACCCGCTGAACAGCGACTCCCCCAAGGAGCTGGTCCTCGAATCCCGCGCCTACGACCCGGCCGGACGCCTGGCCACGGTCACCGACGCCATGGGCCGTACCACCCGCAACCACTACTACGACGACAACCTGCTCGAATCGGTCTGGGCCGAGGGCTTCCGCAACGCCGACGGATCCACCCGGGACATCCCGCTCCAGCAGAACACCTACGACAGCGCGGGCAACCTCATCCAGAGCGTCACCGGCAACGGCAAGAGCACGACCGCCTACACCGTGGACGCCGCCAACCGGACCACGGCGGCTCTGCTGGACCCCGCCGGCCTGAAGCGCAAGACCACGTACGGCTACGACGATGACGACCACGTGGTCTCCCTGGTCCAGGCGCAGGACAGCGGCTACACCTGGACCGCGTTCGACCTCGACGCGCTGGGCCGGCCCCTGGCCCAGAAGGTCTGGGACGGCGACAAATGGCTCACCACGTCCTGGACCAGGGACCAGCGGGGCCTGCCTCGGACGATGACCGACCCCCGTGGCGCGGTGACCGACTACACCCACGACGAGGCGGGCCGGCTCACCATGACCAAGGCGCCGACGGTGGCCGTCGAGCACCTGGGCAGCACGCCGTTCAACGTCAGGCCGCAGACGCGGGCCGGCTACAACAGCTTCGGCGACGTCGTGACGAGCGAGGACGCCGAGGGCTACCGGACCACGTTCGCCTACGACGCCATGAGCCGGCCGCTCAACGTCACCCTGCCCTCCTACCAGCAGGTCGGCACCGGTGCCACGGTGGCCGCGGGGTCCACCGCGACGTACGACGCGCTGGGCCGCGTGACGAGCTCCGTGGACGCGCTCGGCCACGGCGACACCTACACCTACGACCAACTGGGCAACGTGGTCGCCACGACCGACGCGGCGGGCAAGCAGTCGCGCTCGGGCTTCGACGTGGCCGGGGAATGGCTCTGGACCCGGGACCAGGCGGGACGGCTCACCGGGGCGACGTACGACGACCTGGGCCGCCGGATCTCCGAAACCGCCGTCGACCGCACACCCACCGCGGCCGGGTACACCACCGCCTACGACTACGACGACGCGGGGAACCTGACCTACGTCGCCACGCCGTCGGGCGCGCGCAGCCAGTTCGGCTACAACGCGGCGGGCGAGGTCGTGGTCGACGTCGACCCGCTCAACCAGGGCCACTGGTACACCCGTGACCACGCCGGCCGGGTGACCAAGGTCTCCAACCCGGACGGCACCAGCAGCACGGTCACCTTCGACGGTGCCGGCCGGGCGACCGCGATGGCCGATCTCGACGCGTCGGGCAAGCAGCTACGGCCGATGACGATCGGCTACGACGCGGGGAGCAACCCGGTCACCGTCAACAAGGCCGGGGGCGGGGTCACCACCTACGACTACGACGCGCTGAACCGGCTGACCGGCCAGCACGAGAAGACCACGTCGACGCACACCGTCAACACGACATTCGGCTACGACGCGGTCGGCAACACCACCCGCTTCACCGACGGCAACGGTAACGCGACCACGTACGGCTACAACCCGTGGAACCTCCCGGTGACGATGCTCGTCCCGGCGACCACGGCCTACCCAGCCGTCGCCGACCGCCAGACGATCACCGACTACGACGCGGCCGGTCGCCCCGTCCAGGTCAAAAAGCCGGGTGGGGTCACCGTCGCCCGTACCTTCGACGCGCTGAACCAGCTCACCGCGGAGACCGGCGCGGGCGCCGAGACCGCGACGACCGCCCACAGCTTCGGCTACGACGCCGTGGGCCGGCAGACGTCGGCCGGGGGCGACACCTTCGGCTACGACGATCGCGATCATCTCGTCAGCACGGCGGGGCCGTCCGGCACGGCGTCCTTCACCTACGACGCGGACGGCCGTATGAAGACCCGCACCGACAAGGCGGGCACGGCCACCTACGACTACGACGCGGGGAGCCGCCTCACCACGGTCCGTGACCCGCTCACCGGCGGGACCTCGACCTACTCCTACGACTCGATGAACCAGCTCAAGGCCGTGGACTACGGCGGCGCCAAGCGTTCCTTCGACTACGACGCGTCGCACCGGCCCACCGCCGACACGCTCAAGAACAACGCGGGCGCGGTGCTGGCCGCCATCGCCTACGGCTACGACGACGCCGACCGGCTCACCAGCAAGACCACGACCGGAACGGCGGGCGCCGCGGCCAACACCTACGGCTACGACCTGGCGGGCCGGCTGACGTCGTGGAACTCGGTCGCCTACGAGTACGACGACGCGGGCAACCGGACCAAGGCGGGAACGGCCGCCGCCGTCTACGACGCGCGCAACCAGCTCGTCTCCGACGGGTCGGCCGGCTACGCCTACTCGGCGCGCGGCACCCTGAGATCCAGGACGCCGACCGGCGGGAGCGCGAGCGCGACGAGCTACGACGCGTTCGACCGGATGATCAGCGACGGTGCCACGACCTACTCCTACGACGGGCTGGACCGGCTCGCCTCCACCGCGGGCCGCACGTTCAGCTACTCCGGCCTGGGCAACACCCCGGCCGCGGCGGGTACCGAGCTCTACGGCAGGGATCCGGCGGGCAACGTCGTCTCCGTCGCGGGCCTGTACGCCTACACCGACCGGCACGGCGACCTCACCGCCACCTTCACCGGCGCGGGTGTGCTGACCGATTCGGTGGCCTACGACCCGTACGGGAAGGTCGTCGCCAGCGCGGGCACCAAGCGCGGCGTCGGCTACCAGGGCGGCTGGACGGACCCGACCAGCGGCAAGGTCAACATGGCCGCCCGCTGGTACGACCCCGGAACCGGCGCGTTCCCCAGCAGGGACACGCTCGAGGTGGATCCGATGCCGTCGGTGAAGGGCAACCGCTTCACCTACGCGGACGGCGACCCGCTCAACCGGGTCGACCCGACCGGCCACTTCGGCTGCCCCGCCTTCGTCTGCGGCACCGCCAAGAACGTGATCAAGGTCGTCAAGATCGACATCGCCAAGCCGATCCTGACCGCGGCCGACTTCGTCCTCACCGGTGGCGGGGCGGCCGGCGCGGCCGCGCGCGGCTCACGGTTCTGCGGTCCGCTCTGGCTCGGCTGCCTCGCGGCGGTCGGCGTCGCCGGCGGCCTGGGCTACCTGGCTGGGAAGTGGTGGCAGAACAACTGGTGGAAGGGCTGGCCGGACGGCAGCGGACCGTCCATCGACTACCCGGGCGGCTCCTCGCCCGGCAAGGGCAAGTCCGACGGCACGCCCGGCGACGGCGACCCCGGCACCACGCCCGGCAAGGGCACGAAGACCCCGCCCAAGGCGGACCCGCCGCCGCCTCCGCCGCCCACGCCCCAGGAGCTCGCCGACATCGCCGCGAAGACGCGCGCGACCAGGCCGGGCCCGATCGACCATGACCAGCTCCCCGGCCCGGCGGGCATCTCGCTGGCCGACGCGCTCGACAAGGGGCTCAATCACCGGGTCGACAACGCCATCGACAAGATCCTGGACAAGGTCGGCGTGGCCTTCACGCCGATCGAGGCCGGAGCGGGCGACGGGCAGCCCAACGGCGGCCTCGACCCGGCCCCGCACGTCATCGGCCAATGCTCAGGGGTGTTCGGCGCGGACGCGATGCAGGACTGCCGCGTTGATCCGGGCCCGGGCGTCCCGCCGGATCCGACGGTGCAGCTGAACCCCTGCCGTGGCGTGACGGGCGCCGGCGCCGCCTGCTCCTCCGAGGAAGGGCTGCCCCTGGAGGACGCGGGGTATGGCGGCGACGATGGTGCGGGCGCGCGGGGGCTGTTCGTCGGCGGTGACTCCGTCAAGCTGGCCCGCGCCAGGGATGCCAGAAAGCCGCACTGGAGCGAGAAGCTCCCGATGAACATGGACACGGTCCGGCGGGTGGCCCAGACCTGGGACATCCGGATCGACGACCTGCGCATCAGGATCGACAAGAGCATCGACGGGCAGGCCGGGGTGACCTATCCCGATCAGACGGTCAAGCTGCGGCGAGCGGCCTTCCGCAGCGAGGAACTGCTGGCCCGCACCCTCGCCCACGAGCGGTTCCACGTGGAGGAGCTGCGCGGGGGCCTCCCCTACCCGACGACCAACGAAGAGGCGGACCCGTACGAAGACCGGGCCTATGCCTTCGAGGACGATTGGTGGGACAACCATCCGCGTAACCGGTGACTCATGGGGTCGGGCGGCTCGTTCGGCGAGCCGCCCGGGCATCGATCGCGGTATATGTACGTAGAGCCGGGAGACGACCGAGGTGGCCCATTGTCGAACACTCAGGACGAGGCACTCCGATGGGAGAGCTGGCTTCAGGCCTATGTGCGGGCCCGTGACGAGCTGCCCGGACCGATCTCCGGGCATTGCCCGAACTGCGGGCGAGCCTGCCTCCGCCTGGTGTACCGGCTCCGGATCCCCCACCTGCTCATCGGTGACGCCCACTTCTGGTGTGACCACTGCCTGCAGGGCCCCTATCTCGGCCGCGTCGAGATCCCCGAAGCCGCGGCGGCGGCCGCGGACGAGCAGGAGTACCAGCGGCTGAAGCCCACGATCCCGAACTACGAGCTCGTCCCGCCCGCGGGCTTGTAGACCAGGTACAGCACGCCTGTCGTGAACGTCTCGGACTTGATCAGCTCCAGCGGGACCGGGTTCTCCCCCTGGTCGAACAGCCGCTCGCCCTTGCGGATGGCGATGGGGTGCACCAGCAGGTGCAGTTCGTCCAGCAGACCCGTGGCCAGCAGCTCGCGGACCACCGAGATCGAGCCGCTCACGGCGATGGGGCCGCCCGGCTCCTTCTTCAGCGCGCTCACGGCCTCGACCAGGTCGCCCGGCAGGAGTTCGGAGTTCCGCCAGGTGAACTCCAGGGGCTGGCGGGACACGACGATCTTCCGCGCGTCGCCGAGCGTCTTCGCGAAGTCGGCGTCCTCGCCGCCCGCGGCTTCCCGCTCCGGCCACGCTCCGGCGAAGCTGTCATAGGTCTTGCGCCCCAGGAGCAGGGTGTCGGACATCTGCGCCCCCACGGCGGCGCCCATCTCATCGTTGAAGTACGGAAAGTGCCACTCCGCCGGGTTCTCGACAACCCCGTCGAGCGAGATGAACAGGCTTGCGGCGATCTTTCGCATGATGCTGCTCCTCGGTAAGGCGCGGGGGCCGTCCGGCCCCGCCGTTCTGATGTGCCTAAAGCGTCGCAGCACCTGCTTACGGATCTCTTAAGGTCTCCCTCTGGGCCGGGCGGGACGGCGCCCGCCCGGCCTGTCCTCAGTTGAGGGTGACGCGGTCGCCCTGCGGCGCGTGGATCGGCGAGTGCGCGACGAGGTACGTCGCCAGGGCCCCTGTGTCGTCCGGCCCGGCGGTGTACACGTTCGTACTCCAGTTCCAGGCCGGGAACCCCTCCTGGCCGGCCGCCAGGTTGTAGTTCGCGGCGATCCTGAGGACCTGGTCGTCGGCGACCTGAGCGCCGTTCAGCGTGAGCTCGGTGACCACCCCGCCGGTCAGCGTGTAGCGGATTGAGGCCGAAGGGGTCAGCACGCCGGCCGTCGGGCTCGCGTGGCCGAGCAGCGTCTTGAGCTGTGCGCCGGTCATCGCGTAGACGTTGATGGCCAGTCCGGCGGGTTGCACGTTCCAGACTTCGCCGAAGTCGATGGGACCCACCGGCAGGTCCCAGCGGATCGCCCGCCTGCTGACCAGGGCGGCCTGCGCGCCGGACAGGGACTTGACCGACTCCAGTTGCCCGTCGGCGATCAGCTCCGCCAGCGGGCCGCCCATGGCGGTCCTGGAGATGTCCTCCTCGGCGACGCCGAACGTGGGGTCACCGACGGGGTTGCCGCACTTGAAGTAGTAGATGACGTTGGACGTCAGCGGGTCCGGCTGGTCGATCTCGATCTGGATCGAGGTCTTGGCCGACTCCCAGTCGTACTCCCAGTCGAGCGTCTCCAGCACGGTCGTGTAGACGCCACCGTGGCCGGCCGGCACCTCGACGGTCTTCCACTCCTCGGTGCCGACGAGGCGGTACCTGATGGTCTGAGCGCCTTCGGGCAGCCCTTCGAAGAAGCCGTGGACCTTGATGGTCACCGGACACTTCGACGCGGTGGTCCGCTCGAAGGCGAGGGTGAGTTTGCCCACGGCGTTCTGCGCGTCATCCGCCACAGAGACGGCGTTGGAGAGAGCTGGTCGCGGAACCGCCTGCGCTTCTGAGGCGAGGACACCGGACGCCACGGCGACGATGGCCACCAGCCTTACGAGCAGAGTCGATAAACCCACAGAGTCTTCCCCTTCTCGACAACCAGTTCGAATGCCTTGATCGTGACATGCCTTGATCACGACGGCATAACGGTTCGGTGCGGCGATCGCTGGGCAATCAACTGGTCACGAAGGACGGGTACAGCTCAGGAGCTCATGGGCCGGGCCGTGCACCTACCGGAACCTCAACAGCGGCAAGTGCCTGGACATCTCGAACGGGTCGGCGGGGGCTCGGCGGGTCCGCAGGCTAAGGGACGCGGCCGACGCCGCCCAGGATGCCGCCCTTCTCCATCCCGGGGACGATGAACGGGTCGTCGTTGCGCCAGTTCTGCACCGGTACGAGGCCGGGTTCGAGCAGCTCCAGCCCGTCGAAGTACGTGCGCACCATCTCGTAGTCCCGCAGGTGCAGCGCGCCGGAGGTCGTACGCCGGTAGACGTCCTCGGTCTCGCTCCTCCGGTCGGGGATGCTCTGGCCCTTCTCCACGTACGCGTGGGTGATGATCAGCTGACTCCCCGGCACCAGCGGCTCGCGCAGGGCCTGGACGATGCCGGCCACCTCGTCGTCGTCGCTGAAGTAGTGGAACAGCGCCACGACCAGCACCGCCACGGGCTGACTGAAGTCGAGGTGCTGGGCGGCGGCGGTCAGGAGCCCCTTGGGGTCGTGCGCGTCGCCGTCGATGATCACCGTGTCGGGGTTGTCGGCCAGCAGCGCCCGGGCGTGGACCAGCACGATCGAGTCGTTGTCCGAGTAGACGACCTTGGCGTCGGGGATGATCCGGTGCGCGACCTGGTGCACGTTGTCCTGCGTGGGCAGGCCGGTGCCGATGTCGAGGAACTGCCGCACGCCGGCCCTGGCCGCCGCCTCCACCGCGCGGACCAGGAAGTCGCGGTTCGCCCGGGCCATTTCCCGTACGTTCGCGCCGCCCTGGCTGCTCAGCTCGACGATCTTCTCGGCGGCCTCGCGGTCGGCGGGGAAGTTGTCCTTCCCGCCCAGGAAATAGTCGTACATTCGGGCGACGGTGGGGACAGTCGGATCGATCTTCCCCGGAGGTCGCTCACGCTCGGTCACGCCACACCCTTCCTCACCTTTGACCGCATCTTATGGGTAATCGGTAGGTCTGTGATCGGGATCCGCCAGATGCCCTGTATTTACCGAGGAATCGTTCCGGCCGCTGGACAGCAGGGGTCCACGTGCGGGTCAGCCTGCATCGGCCGACCGTGCACCTCCGGTAACAGAGCGTGTGGTCTATGCGGAACGCGCGGCGCCGTTCTTCGCGGGCGAGTCGGCGGCGGCTCGTTCGAAGGAAGGCTCTGGCGGGGTCAGCTCGGGCGTGGCGGAGTCCGTCACGGCCGGCCGCTCTTCGGCCTTCGGCTCCGCGGAACTGACAGCCCCCGCTGCCGGGGCGCTTGTCGCGGAGCGCTCGAAGAAGCGCAGCAACTCCACGGGCAGCGGCATGACCAGGGTGGAGGTCTTCTCGGCGGCCACCTCCACGACGGTCTGCAGCAGCCGTAGCTGAAGCGCGCCGGGGGCCTCGGTCATGATGGCCGCCGCGTCGGCGAGCTTCCGCGAGGCCTGGAACTCCCCGTCCGCGGTGATCACCCGGGCCCTGCGCTCGCGCTCGGCCTCCGCCTGGCGGGCGATGGACCGCTTCATGCCCTCGGGCAGATGGACATCCTTGATCTCCACGCGGTCCATGTGGATGCCCCAGCCGAGCGCGGGGCTGTCGATCATCAGCGCGAGGCCCCTGTTCAGCTCCTCACGGTTGGAGAGCAGGTCGTCGAGATCGCTCTTGCCGATGATCGAGCGCAGTGAGGTCTGCGCCACCTGCTCGATCGCGAACAGGTAGTCCTGCACCGCGATGGCCGCCCGCAGCGGCTCCTCGACCCGGAAGTAGGCGACGGCGTCGACCTGGACGGAGACGTTGTCACGGGTGATGCCCTCCTGCGTGGGCACCGGCATCGTGACGATCTGTACGTTCACCTTCCTCATGCGATCCACGACCGGAATGAGGAGGGTGAACCCTGGCTGGCGGACCTCCCGCTGAACCCTGCCGAAGCGGAAGACCACACCGCGCTCTACCTGGTTGACGATCCTGATGCTGCTGACCGCCAGCAAGACCGTCAGCATGACGATCAGCCCGAGCACGATATTGATGATCATGGCGTGCCCCTTCCAGTTCAAGGCTAGATCCGGGTACACACCTGCCAGGTAAGGAATGCGTCAAGTCCTGGTCAGCGGCGTCGGCGCCGTCATGCGCCCGGGGCTCGGTAGTCCACCTCCTGCCGCGCCGCCTCGTCGATCTCCTCCGGGGTCAGCAGGACGACCGTCTTCGTCCGTGCTCCTCCGGCCGCCGTCACCGCGAGGCCTATGGCGGCCGAGGCCGCGTTGTTGGGCAGGTCCCCGATGATGTAGACGTCGTTCTCGCCGAAGGCGAAGTACATCTGCTCGACCCGGCCGCCGACGCTCTCCAGCATGCGCTCCACCACCCGGCATCGTGCGGTGCCGCCATCGCGAAGCACCCCCTTGATGCCGTCCACCGAATAGCTCGCCTGAATCAGGTATTTGGGCATGGTCGAACTCCCCTTCACGTGGCGCCGCCCTCACGAGAACGGCGGTGAATACGATCTCGTGGGCGAAGTTCTCGGTTTCGGGTGTCGGCAATCCCAGCCGGTGTACTGATTTCCGTCTGGAAGCTCAAGCGGCGAAAATCGGGTGTAACGCGCCACGCCACCACCTAAGGTCATGACCGTGACCAAGCTCAACCAGATCCTCGCGGTCGAGAAGGGCGTCAAGGCCAGCACGCAGCGTGCGGTGTCCGACGCCTACCACACCGTCCAGAAGGCGCCGCTCCTGTCCGGCCTCTCGCGTACCTACCAGCCGATCGACGACGAGGGCGAGCAACTGCCGCCGGAGTCGACGCGCGTGCAGGTGAAGACCGAGCAGGTCATCGCCGACGTGGCCGCGGCACTGACCAGGCTGTTCGACGTGACCGCGACGAAGGACTGGACGAACGCGCTCGCCAAGGCCGACGTGGTCGTCGACGGCCGGACGATCGTCTCGGGGGTGCCGGTCACGTACCTGCTGTTCCTGGAGAAGCAGCTCGTCGACCTGCACACGTTCATCTCGAAGCTGCCGACGCTCGACTCGGCCGAGACGTGGACGTTCGACGACAACGCCGAGACGTGGCGCACCGAGCCGGTCAAGACGACCCGCACCAAGAAGGTGCCGCGCAACCATGTCCTGGCCGAGGCGACGGACAAGCATCCGGCGCAGGTCCAGGTGTTCACCGAGGACGTCGTGGTCGGCTACTGGACGAAGACCACCTTCTCCGGCGCGCTGCCGGGCCGCCGCGTGAACGAACTGCTGGCCCGCGTGCAGAAGCTTCAGGACGCGGTGAAGTACGCCCGCGAAGAGGCCAACGCGACTGCCGTCGAGGACCAGGAGGTCGGCGACGCGGTGTTCCGTTACCTGTTCGCCTAACCTAGAGACTCCCCGTTGAGCGCGGGGTGCGCGAAAGCGCGAAGCTGAAGCTCAGATTGAAACTGACGAACGGCCCCAGCGGAGGTTCGAATCCTCCCCGCGGTACGAGCCGCGGTAGCCCAGTTGGCAGAGGCAGCCGATCAGACTCAGATTCTCGCTCCAGGCTCAGCATCGCCGTCGGCGCCAGATCAACCGAGGATGGACTGTGATTGTTGAGATGCCGGTTCGAATCCGGCCCGCCGCTCTTCATGCGGCGGTTGCTCAATGGCAGAGCGCACGTCGTCAGGACTGATCCGCCCTCTTAAACGCCGCTGGCGCCTTACATGGCGGCACAAGACAGGCCCCCCGGCTTGGGTAGTCCGGGGGGCCGCTGCCTGTCCATGGTGCTGGCGCTCCACATCCTCGCTGATTACTATGCGTAGTGGAAAGGCTGCGTAGAGTAGTAGGAGGTTCCGTGAAGCGTCTCATCGCCACTCTCACCACCGCCACCATGGGCGTCGCGCTCGCCATCTGCCTGACCACCCCAGCCGCCGCCGAGCTCACCAAGCCGCAGACCCTCAGCGAGCCACCCGGGCCGTCGTCGACGCGTCTCATCGATTTCGAAGAGGCGCGGGTCATACCCGGGATCATCCCCAACACGTTCATCCTGGTCGTCCGTGGCGAGAAGCCCTATCTCAACATGCGGGTCGAGCTGGTGCCGCTGCGTTACGTCCACCGGCCCGACTACTGGGGCATCGAAGTGACCGGCAGACTCCCCGGCGGCATCGGCCTGCCGGTCACCACGCCGTACACGGCGTCGCTGCCGCTCGACGGCATCCTCGGCTACCGGGGCATCGAAGTCATCGGGGCGACCTCCAGCAAGAGGATCGACGTGCCCTCGACCTGACGGCTATGCGAGAGACGCCCCGTCCCCTTCGAAGGTGGACGGGGCGTCTTCGCGAAGCGCCGCTATTTGCTGACCTCGACCAGGTTGACGATGGCCACCGCGGCGCGGAAGTACTTGTTGCGGCCGAGATCGCCGATGGTCTTGATGTTGAACGCCTTGGCCAGCGACTCGGCGTCAGCGTCGCTCACACCGGCGAGCGCGCTGACCGGGGCGGTAGGAAGCTTGTCCAGGGCGTACTCCTCGAATGCCTTGTCGAGCAGCTTGTCGAGATTGGCGGTAATCGTCATGGCGCACCTCCGTGTGGTGATCGGATAGCGGGTCGCTAACCCCCACCGGGAGGTTTTCAGCCTTGTCGTGATCCGCCCTGGATCGACCCGGCTCCTTTCCGGGTCATGAGGCTGGCTTGCCGAATCGCTTTCCTACCAGTCGCCCTTGTAGAGCTGGCCGCGGATCGCGCCGCCGGGGAACTTGGCGGTGTGCAGGTTCACGTACCAGTTCTTCGGGTTCTTCCAGATGCGCTGGGCCACCGCGGTAGAGGTGGTCACGCTGCCGGCGACGCCGTTGACGCTGGGCGGCAGGCCCTTTTCGGCGGCGAAGAAGGGCACGACCACCGGCCCGTTCTTGCCCTTCGGGGCGCGGTGGATGTGCGAGCCGATCGGCGGCTCGATATCCCCCCATGAGGAGGCGAACCACACCCGGTTGCCCTCCGGCTGCACCAGCCAGCCGGCGAACCCGTTGTGGTCACCGACCTTCATGCCGGGCGCCGGGACCTCCTGACGCCCGTTGGCCCGCGCGGTGAGCGTGGTGCCGAACCCGTGCGACAGCACCGACTCCAGCTCCACCGGGCGGATCCGGTACAGCTGAGCCCGTACCGCGCCGCCGCCGAACTCGGCGTTGTGCAGGTTGGCGTACCAGTTGCCGGGGTTGTTGACGATGCGGCCGAGCAGGTTGAGGTCCTTGACCAGGACCGTGCCCTTGACCGCGTGGAGCGAGGCGGGCATCGCCTCGCCGAAGAACGGGACCCTGACGTCGCCGTTCTCGCCCTGCTTGCCCTTGTGGATGTGGAACCCGCTGGGCGCGTCCACCTTCTGCCACCGGACGGCGTAGTCGACCCGGTTGCCATGGATCCGGAACACCGCGAGGGCGTTGCCGTCCACGTCACCTACCTTCATTCCCGCGGCCGGCACCTCGTTCGCGCCCTTGAGCGACGCGGCCAGGTAGATGGGGGTGCTGGCCTGCGCGGCGATGGGGCTGAGCGAGGTGGCGACCAGGGTGAGGGCGGCGGTCAGGCCAGGGATAACGAGGGGGCGCATGTTCATGATTACCCTTTCAGTTCTCTCTGGCCTGGTACGGCTGCCTTCCTTGCGGGGTTCAAACCACCTTGATTACTCGATGGCTCCGGACTGGGTGAGCAGGTTCTGATACCAGGTCTCGTAGGGGCGGTTGGTGGCCGGATAGTTGGCCGGCGGGGTGGTGGCGTCGCTCGCCGAATCGAAGTCCCAGCCGCGTACGAGCCGACCCGCCTGTCGTGCCGCGGTGATGAACGAGGACTCGGTGGCGGGCGCCGCGTAGAACAGCGCGCCCTGCTGGAGCTCCGCGCTGTCGCCTTGCTGGTACTCGTCGAAGGCGACCTGCTGGTAGCGGATGCGGTCGCCGTTGGACCGGTCGGTGTCCAGCCGCAGGGTCTGGGCCGAGGTGGGGCCGTCGGCGCCGGTCCACACGTGTACGCGCGACGTGCCACTGGTCGAGGTGGTCTTGTCGTAGCGGGCGTCGGAGGTCTTGGCGTTGCCGCTCCACGAGACCGTCCCCGCGCCGGCGTTGAGCACGCCGTTCCAGTTCCAGTTCTGGGAGTTGCTCTGGCTGCGGTGTATCTCGCGCAACTGGGTGCCGGCCGCGTCGGTGAACCTGACCGTCGGCAGGACGCCGTTGTCGTACTGATGGCTGGACGACCAGGTGATCTCGCCGTCGGCACCGAGGTGGCCGACGCGGTACCACAGCGTGGTCGCGCTCTGGGACTGGTGGACCTCGACCAGGTCGCCGTTGTCGTTCAGGGTGACGGCCGGTGTGACGCCGTTGTCGTACTTGCCGTGGCGTAACCACGTCACGCGGCCGTCGGCACCGTACGTGCCGGTCCAGTACCAGAGCGCGCCGGAGCCCGAGTCGTGCACCTCCACGACCTGGCCGCGGCCGTTGATCGCGACGGCCGGGTTGGCGCCGACGTCACGCTTGTACTGGGTGCGGGTCTCGCCGTTGCCGGAGATCACCGCGAGCACCCGGCCGCGCAGCGTGTCGACCGTCGGCGGACTCGCCGGGTAGTCCTTGGCCTGCAACAGCCGGGAGCCGAAGGCGGAGGTGAGTTCCTGGTTGAGCGCGGCCGGCTCGCCGGCGGCGAAGGAGGGGTTGTCGGTCAGGTTGTCCTTGACATCGAGCGCGACGACGATCGGTGCGGCGGCGGGATGCTGCGCGGACCAGGTGTTGATCACGCTGAGCCAGTCGCGCAGGAGGTTCGACGCGGGGTTTCCGGTGTGGTCCACCTGGTTGCCGGGCGAGTCATGGCCGATGGCGTAGTCGTGCGAGGTGGCGTAACCGTTGTCGTGTATGTCGAGTTCGATGAAGCGGATGCCGTGGTCGAGCTGGTAGGTGATCGAGTTCTTGGCGCCGTCGACGTTGCCCGAGTAGCTGTTGTGCGTGGCGCGGAAGATGGCCGAGGGTAACGGCGGATCCGCCGCCGCCTCGGCGTTTCCGCTGATCAGCAGCGTGGAGGCGGCGACGGCAAGTAAGGGGAGAACCGTTCTTGGTCGGGGCATTCTCTGATCTTCACACCGGGGGTGATCCCCGACAACACGATCACATACTTTGGGCCCGTGGCTCCGCGCCGCCTTCGTCGAGGCGTAGGAAGGTCGCACCCGCGGCGGCCGCGCGGGCTCCGAGGACGTGCCCGTCGCACATCCTCGTCTCCGTCCCGGCCCGGTCGATCACCTTCCACGCCACCGGCTCCTGGCACGGCCGGCCGCGCCGGTCGTGGTTCCAGGTGCGCCGGCACACCCGGCACGTGGAGACGCCGGCCGTGGAGGAGAGGGTGTTGCCGTGCTCGGGGCAGATGCCCCACGGCAGGCCGCACGGCTGGGTCTGGAGCCTGGCCAGGTCCTCGGCCGCGCGCTCCAGATCCTCGGCGCCTCGGGCCAGCCAGTTCGCGGCCTGCCCGGCCGCCACAAGGGGGTCGCGTTCCGGCGATCCGATCGGGGCGCTGTCGCAGAGCGCCCGGACCTCGGCGGCGAGCGCCTCGGCGCGGCTCGCGAAGGCGCTCAGGTGCGCGGGGGTGACGGTCATGCGGGCTTCCATCTCGCGAAGGACGACGGCTGGTTGCTGATCTGCACCCTACGTCCGCGAGGGCCTCGGGGTTACGAAGGTTGGCAGCCGGTGGCCGACAGGCTGCTGTTCCACGGAAGAGCCGTGCGGCACGTGTGCCCGCCCGCCGCGGCGCCCGACCGGATGGTGACCGTCACGTCGAAGTAGCCCGAGCCGCTGCAGCCCCAGGCGGTCAGGGCATACTCGGCTCCGTCCTGGCTCCGCTCACCGAAGAAACAGTCGTGCGAGCCGTCCGCGTGCGCGGGCGTCGCGAGTAAGGGTGCCGCCAGCAGCGCTGTGGCGAGAGCGGCGAGGAGGCGTCTGATGGACATGTCTCGACGGTATGAGCTGGGAGCGACGTCCCATAGATGCCGTTTGTCACCACTGCCGGTGTGATTCCCACACGGCGCATCCGGGTCAGAGCAGGTGTTGCTTGATCAAGGCGGCCACCTGTCCGACCTCCGATGAGGAGGTGGCCTCCAGGATCGCGAGCGAGCGCCGCCAGGCGTCCACGGCCGCGGGCAGGTCTCCGGCCTCGCGGTGCACGTCACCGAGGGCGCGCAGGGCGAGGCCGTGGCGGCGTGGGGCGGGGATGGCCTGGCAGATCTCTATGACCTCCGTCAACGTCGCGACGGCCTCGTCGAATCGGCCCTGCAGGCGCCGGAGCTCGGCCCGGGCGAACAGGACGCGGGCCCGGCCCAGGCTCTCTCCGACGTTGTCGTAGATGGCCAGGGCCCGCTGCAGAAGACGTTCCGCGTCGACGAGGTCGTGCTGGGCAAGTCTGGCCGACGCCAGCCCCAGAGTCGCGTACGCGGTCCCTCTGGGGAAGCCGAGCGTGTCGAAGTAGGACATCGCCTGGCTGAAACCGGCCTCCGCGGCGGCGGAATCGCCTCGTGCGAGCTCGATCTCGCCGAGAATGATCCTGGCGAACTCCCGCGAACGGACGTCGCCGGTGTCGTCGGCCAGCCGTACCGCCCGCCGGAGGTACGGGCCGGCGAGGTCGTAGCGCCCCTGGTTGAAGTGGATGTGGCCGATGCCCCGCATGATGGCGATCTCCGTGCCGTGGTCGCCGGCCCGCGCCACGCCTTCCGTCGCCTGCTCGTACACCTCCAAGGCCTGGGCGTAGCGGCCTTCTAGACGATGGAGCTCGGCCAGGTTGACCAGGACCAGGGCATGGCCGTGCCGGTCCTCGGCCTTCTCGAACAGCCCGAGGGCCTCCTCCAGCGCCTCGCCACTGCGCTGCATGTCGTCGCGGGCGAGGAACAGTCCCGCCAGGCCGTTGAGTACGGTCGCCTGGCCCCGTACGTTGCCCGAGGTCCGGGCGCAGAGCAGGGCCGTCTCGTGCGTCGCGCGCCATTCGTCGTAGAAGCTGCGGGTCTCGAAGAGGTGCATGGCGCTGGAGGCGAGTTCCCAGCAGAGTTCGTCCGCTCCCAGCGCCGCGCTCTGGCCGACCGCGGTGACGATGCCCGCCCGCTCGGCTTCCACCCAGGCGAGCGGGTCGCGTACATGGCGTTCGACGATCTCCGGGTCAGGCGACCAGAGCGGGCTGCGGCCGTACGGCAGGCGGTAGTGGCCGCCGCACAGCCGGACGTGCGCCTGGCGGGTCAGGGCGAGCCAGGCGCTCAAAGCACGTCGCAGCGCGGCGATCCGTTCGTTGTCGGACTCCTCGGCCTCGGCGCATTCTCGCGCGTACGCACGCGTCAGGTCGTGGAAGCGGAACCGCGCCTGCCCGGACGGGTCGTGACCCGCGACGTCGAGGAGGCGGACGTCGACCAGTTGCTCGATCAGATCCTCGGCCTCGGCGTGCGGCATGTCGAGCAGGGCGGCGGCCGTCCAGGCGGCGAAGTCCTGCGCTTCCAGCAGCCCGAGCAGGCGGAACAGCCGTCGCGCCGGAGAGGTCAGGCCCTGATAGCCCACGGCGAGGCTGGCCCGCACCGCCTGGGAGCCGTGGGAGAGCTGGCGCAGGCGGCTGCGCGTGTCGCTCAGCCTGGTGACCAGCTGGTCCAGGCCCCAGTGCGGGCGGGCGGCGAGCTTGGCTCCGGCGATGCGTACGGCAAGGGGCAGGCCACCGCACAACTGGACGAGCGTGTCGGCGTCGCCGGACGCTTCGGCGGCCCGATCGGCGCCGATGAGGTGCCGCAGGAGTTCGAGCGCCTCGCCGGAGGGCATCATCGGCAGATCGATCATGCGCGCCGCGGGCAGCCCCGTCAGCCGGTGCCTGCTGGTGATGAGGACCGCGCACCCCGGCGTGCCGGGCAGCAGCGGGTAGAGCTGGCCCTCGTCCGCCGCGTCGTCCAGCACCACCAGGTAGCGCCCGTTCGCCAGCTTGCCGCGGTACAGCTCCGCCCGCTGGTCCAGTCCCGCGGGGACGGTGGCGCTGTCGACCTCGAGCGCGCGCAGGAACCGGCCCAGCGCCTCCTCCGGGTCTGTGGGGCGGTTCTCCCCGCCGCGCAGGTTGATGTACAACTGCCCGTCGGGAAAGTCGTGCCGGGCGTGGTGGGCGATGTGGATGGCCAGGGCGGTCTTACCCACGCCCCCTTGGCCGGAGATGACGCAGAGGGGCACCGTCAGCGTCGGCGGGATCCGCGCGGGCTCGGCCCCCGCCGGCTCGGAGGTCGTCGCCCGCTGGCGGGCCGGGCCGAGCGTCTCGAGCGCCGTGGCCAGCTCTCCTTGCCTGCCGACGAAGTCGGCGATGTCCGGAGGCAGCTGGCAGATGCCCCTCGCCCGCGGTTCGGGCACGACGGGCGGCAGGCCGCCGCCAAGGATCATGGACTGCAGGTCTTGCAGGTCCTTGCTCGGTTCGACGCCGAGCTCCTCCACAAGCACGTCGCGGGCGCGCCGGTAGGTGTCGAGCGCCTTGTCCCGCTGCCCCGCGCGCGCGTGTGCCAGCATGAGCAGATACCAGGCCTTCTCCCGTAAGGGCTGCTCAGCCAGCAGGTGGTGGAGATCGTCGATGATCTCTTTGTGGGCGCCGAGGACGAGTTTCACCTCCGCGTAGTCGAGCAGTGTCTCCGTGCGGCGCTCCTCCACCTCGGCGACGCGGGCGAGCAGGTCGCCCCCCAGGGGAGTGCCCTCGGCGGGCTGGCCGCGCCACAGCGCCAGCGCCCGCTCGAACCGCTCAGCCGCGGCCCCGGCCTCGCCCCTCTCGGCCTCCAGCCGAGCCTGTCGCACCTCCTGGTCGAAGATGAGCAGGTCGACCTCGTCCGCACCGGCTTGCAGCAGGTAGCCGGATCCTTTGGTGAGGAGGCGGGCGCCCGCCGGCAACGCCTTTCTCAGCCGGGCGACGTAGGTCTGAAGGTTGGAGACCGCGGAGTGGGGAGCGTTCTCCCACAGCGCGGCGATCAGCCGGTCCCTGGACACCGTGGTGTTGACATTGAGCAGCAGGCTGGCCAGGACCACGCTCGGCTTGCCGCTCAGCTCGATGGATTGCCGACCGTCCAGGCGAACGCATACCGGCCCCAAGATGCCGAAGAACACCGCCGCCAAATCGCGCTCCCTCCTGTGATCAGTGGGTCGATCGATGGCTCCTGGGGTCATTGTTGATCAGGCGAGGCCCTCAGTCGAGAGTCTGACCTGGCTGCGGCGGGGGCGCACGACCGACGGGCCCAGCGGGGAGCGGATTATGCGGGGCGCCACAATGCGACACGGAAAGGCGTCTTCCATGGCGTCGGCGCGGCGCGGAAGGCTTGCCGAAAATCGCGCTTCGGCCGCTTCGACATTATCGGCCGTACGATGTAGAGAGCGCGCACATAGGGATGACTGCCTGCGCATATGCCTTTATATGACACAGCGCCGAATATCGGCTTGAGCATTTATCCAGGCTCTACAGCAAGCTGACGAACACCTGTGGTGAAGCCGAGCTCGATAAAGGCGGCCCATCCGTCAGAGTGGCAGGGGGATTCGCTCGACGAACCAGTACAGGCTGACCGCCACGATGGGGACCGACATCGCGGCCAGCGCCCAGCGGGCGGCGGAGGTGCGGCGCAGGAGCACCAGCAGCGGGAAGAGCACGGCGATGATCGCGAGCTGGGCGGCCTCGATGCCGAGGTTGAAGCTCAGCAGTGACAGGAGCAGCTCCCACGAGCCGCCCTGGTCGATGTCGAGCGCGCCGGCGAAGCCGAGCCCGTGCACCAGGCCGAAGGCGAAGACGATGGGCAGGCGCCACTTGCCCAGCCGGTCTTCCGCACGGCCGAGCAGGTTGGCGAGCGCCACGACGATGATCGAGCCCGCGATGATCGGCTCGACGATCGCGCTGGGAACGTCCACGATGCCCATCGCCGCCAGGAGGAACGTGATGCTGTGGGCGGCGGTGAAGGCGGAGGCGGTGACGATGACATCGCGCAGGCGGCGCGCGCCGATGAGCAGGGCGAGCAGGAAGAGGACGTGGTCGAGGCCGAACAGCAGATGTTCGGCGCCGAGCAGGAAGAACTCGCCGATCTGGCTGGACGCCTTGTGCTCGCCGACCCGCACCGTGGGGGCTGTGGCGTCCAGGACGGCGGAGCCCTTCTCCCCGTCGAGGTCGTAGCGGACGATGGTCTTCGTGCTGTGGACGAAGGACTCCGAGTCGGGGAAGAGCGCGCTGGAGATCGCGTGGGCTCCCCCGCTCTCGCCCCGGCAGGCGTAGGTGAGGGTGACCACGGCGAAGGCCACCTTGCCGCGCGGGCGCACGTCCGCGTCGCCCACCGGCGTGGGCGCGCACGGTTTGTCGCCGTACGCCACGGCGAAGCGGCCCGTGACGTATGTGGTCACGGCGTCTCGGTTGATCTTGAGCTGGCGGAGCTGCTCGGTCCGTTCCTTCGCGTCGTAGGCCTCGGCGTAGAGCCAGGCCGACTTCATCAGCAGGTCGTACTCGAGGTCGAGGACGACCTTGACGTTCGTGCCCGTGCCGGTCACCTCGGCCTGGGCGGTGGTGGTGACGTCGTGCGCCGCCGCCGGAGCGGGAAGCACCAGATCCGTCAGCACGCCGCCGAGGATGGCGGCGAGGAGCACCGCGGACAGCCAGCGCATGTCTAGTCTCCAGATCGGGGTGGAGGCCGCCCCGGACCGAGGTCCGGGGCGGCGCCGGCTCAGCGGTTGTTGAACCAGTGGTACATCGGCGAGTCGGCGTCCCACTTGCCGGGGCGGCCGTGCTCGTCCTTCGTGACGAAGACGCTCGGCTCGGAGGCGGTCACACCGCCGCCGGCGGAACGCGCCACGACGAACCAGGCGTAGGCCGTGTCGTCCTTGAGGCGGTTCCAGGTGACCGAGGCGACCTGGCCCGAGGTGACCGTGCTCTTGCCGATGATCCGGCTGGGCTTGTAGAGCGCCAGGGAGTCGGTCTGGAAGCTCGTCGTGCGGGAGGTGAGGTCGACCGGCAGCACCATGTTGTCCTCGCGGCCGTTGTAGCGGCGCAGCGGATCGAACTCGGTGGCGCCGAAGTCGTTGAGCAGCGGAGAGTAGGCGTCAATGCTCAGCTCCGCCCGCTTGACGTTGAACTGCAGCAGCCGGAAGAAGCTCGCACCGAACTGGAGCTGGTCGTCCGGCTTGTACCCGCCGATCTCGGTGAGCCCGAGCCGGTCGGCCGAGACCGTGTAGAACTGGTAGTCCGCCAGCAGCTCGACGACGCCGTTGCCGACCTGGCCGACCTTCGGCTTCACGTTGGTGCCCACGCCGTGCTCGTGACCGGCGAGGATGAGGAAGACGTTCGGGTTCTTCTCGACCACCGTCTTGTACAGCATCGAGCCGTCGGGTGCGGAGAATCCGGCGCCGCGCCCGTCGGGGTTGGTGCTCGGCACAAGGTAGTCGTGCGAGAGCAGGATGCCGTTGCGGTCGGGGAACTTCTTGAAGATGGAGTCGGCCCATTCGGCCTCCTCCCTCGTCACGCCGAACGACAGACCGACCACGACGAAGTCCAGCCCGCCGGCGGAGAACAGGTCGTAGTGGTTCTGGTTGTCGCCCTCCTTCCACGGGCCGCCGTACTTGGCGTGCTGCCAGCCCTGTGAGGCGTCCTGGTAACGGCTGGGGCCGTAGTACTTGTTGTAGATCGCCTCCGGCCCCTCCTCGGTGCCCGACTGGTTGTCGTGGTTGCCGGCGATCACGCCGTTCGGGATGTTGGCCTCGTCCAGCACGCGCTGCTGCTTCGACGACACCTCGAACTCGCCGGTGATCTGCTTCTGTGTGGCCTCGTCGGCGGGCTTGCGGATGTTGTTCTCGATGATGTCGCCGGTGTGCGCGACGTAGGAGATCTTGCGCTGGTCCTTGTTCGCCTTGATCCAGTCGACGACGCCGGAGTAGGCGGACTCCCACACCGCGCGTTCCTCGGGCGTCTCCTGCTCCACCGCGCCCTCGGAGATGTACTGGGTGTCGGTGTAGTGGACGATCGAGAAGTCGTACGAGGCGGGGTCGTCGAAGTGGTTCGGGTCACCGGGATCGACGTCGTCGGCGAACGGGTCCTCACCCGTCACCAGGACGTGCACCTGCCGCTTGTCGATGTACTTCTCGTCGACCACGGCCGTCAGGGCGGTCTTGCCCTGGGCTGCGCCGCGGGCGCTCGTCAGGAGGTCCCACGCCTTGTCCTTGGTGTTCCACACCCGCAGCGACACCAGACGCTCGGGGTCGATGGCGCCCTCCCAGCGCAGGACCGGGGCTTCCACGTGCCCCTCCACCTTGACGTCGTACCGCTGATAGGTGATGTCCTGGCCGGCGAGCGCGTCGAGCGTCTTGCCGTCGGCCGGGTCGAGCCCGTCGGCCTTGACGCGCTTCTCACCCGGAACCTGCAAGGTCGTGGGGAGGGACTTGGCCGTACCCTGGTACACCTCGTTCGGAGTGAGGATCTCGGCCTGCGAGAACGTCGCCGTCACCTTGCCGCCATCCGGCTCGGCGACCTTCGCCGAGAGCTTGACGGGATCGGACACATCGACGGCCCCCAGTGCCGGGGTCAGCTCGGCGGGTACGTCCGGGATGCCCGCGGACTCGAACACGATCTCGCGGGTCGCGGTGTTGCCGAGCCCGTCGGCCCCGGTCACGGCCAGCGTGTGCTTGCCGGCTCGAAGGCCCGGTCCCACCTTGGCGCCCAGCTCGATCGGCTGGCCGTCGAGCTTGACGTCCGGCCCGGACACCACGCCCGAGGCGTCCTCGAGCTTGACGTCCAGCACGACCGAGGCGGAGATCTTCTCGTTCGCGGCCGGGACGCTCTTGCCGACCTTCGGCGCCGAGTTGTCGGTGACCAGGAGCCGTGTGGCGACCTCGCCCGCCGCCGACGTCGCGGACAGCGTGTGCTTGCCGTCCTTGATGGCGGTGGTGTCGAGGTCGGCGCGCAGGCCGCGGGCCGGGGCGTCCACGAGGAATTCGAGGTCGATCTCGGTCAGCGGGTTCACGGTGTCGCCGCAGTTGCCGTCGCCCATGCCGTACGAGGTCTTGAGCATCTGACCGGCCGCCGTGCCCGCCGCCGGGGTGAGGGCGATGTTGGAGATCGCGAAGTCGTCGCGGTTGTTGCCGCACGACGTCGGGAAGGTGCCGGCCACGAAGTCGATCGTGTTCCAGCCGGGCACCAGGAACTCGTTCGGGATCGTGAAGTCGACGCGGCGGCTGACGAAGTCACCGTCGAGCACGACCTTCTGGCCGTTGACGAGCACGTAGTTCTGGTAGCGCGCCTCGATCGAGTTGGTGCCCACGTTGAAGCTGAGCGTCGCGTTGCCCGAGCCGAGCGTCTCCATGACGTGCACCGGCGGAGCGTCGATCTTGTAGCGCAGCTCGGCCTCGCGCAGCGCGGTCTGGCTGCTGCCGCAGGTGCCGTCGCCCATCTCGTACGACGGCTTGATGTCCTGGCCGGTCACGGTGCCGCCGTCCAGGGCGAGGGCGAGGTTGGCGATGACGAAGTCGTCGCGGTTGTTGCCGCAGGTCTCCTTGAAGTCTCCGGTGACCACCTTGATCACGTTGTCGCCGGGCACCAGGAACCGGGCCGGGACCGCGATGGTCACCCGCCGGCTCACCCAGGAGCCGCCCAGGTCGATGCGCTTGCCGTTGACGAGCAGGAAGTTGTCGAACTTGTCGTCGATCGAGTCCGCGCCCACGTCGAAGCTGAGCTGCGCGGCGCCGTTGCCGAGCGTGGCCTTCGTGACGGGCTCGGCGCCGTCGACGGTGAGGGACTTGACCCCGTCCCCGGCGCCGGCCGGGACGGTGGCGAAGACCGATTTGGTGCCCGCCACGAGCGTGCCGTCCGTGGGCAGCAGGCGCGGCGCGCCGGCCGGGGCGTTGTTCACGCTCACGGTGTTCTTGACCTTCGCGCCGGCCGCGGTCGTGGCGGTGATGGTGTGCTCACCGTTGGCCAGCTTGGTCGTGTCCACGTCCGTGGCGAGGCCGGTGGTGCCCTGCGGGTCGGACTGGACGAAGAACTTGAGCGTGGCGCGCTTCAGCAGCGAGGTGTTCGTACCGCAACTGCCGTCGCCGAAGGAGAGGGTGTAGGGGTTGTCCTCGCCGTCGGCGACCTCACCGAGCAGCGCGAGACCCACGTCGGACAGCACGAAGTCGTCGTAGTTGACGCCGCACGAGGACTGGACCGTCCCGACCACGATCTCGACGGTGTTCTCGCCCTTGACGAGCTGCTCGTTGGGGATGTCGATGGTGGCCCGGGTGTTCACGTAGTCGCCGATGTCGGTGCGGTGAGCGCCGTTGACGAGCACGTAGCTGTGGTACTGCGCCTCCGTGGAGTTCGAGCCGACGTCGAAGCTGAGCTTGGAGACGCCCACGGTACGGGTGGCGTCGAGCGCGGTGCCGTCGATGTCGAGTTTCGTGACGCTGTCACCGGCCGTGGACGGGACCGCCGCGACCTTCACCTTGCCCTCAAGGTAGGAACCGCTGACGGGGGTGAGCGTCGGAGGGGTCGACGGGCTCTGGGAGGTGGTGGGCGTCGGGCTGGGCCGTCCCCGCTCTTGCTGCGCCGGGTCGGGATCGGCGTACGCCGAGGTGACGAGACTGCTCATGAGCAGGGCCACGACCGTGCCGATCGCGGCGAGCCGCCATCGGCGCCCTAAACCACCCCGTGATTTATGTGCTGCTGACCGCATCAGGTGCAGTCCCTTCTTTCCTTACGTGCCCTTGCGGCGAACACTTTCGAGCGCACCCGTGAACGGTGCGCATGGAGGGGCTGAAGAGAAAGCAAACGATCAAATGATTCTGCTCATCTGTTACGAGATAGGAGCAAATGGGTCACAAGACCGAACATCCTTACAGAACGGCCAGACAAGGACGAGACAAGCTTTTCGGAAATACATCCGATGTATGACCGAAGGTCGCCCGCACAAGGCCATTGACAGCCCTAGCCTTCTATGGGATCACAGTCAAAAGATCCCATCTTTGAGGAGTGCCATGCGTCAGGACCTCGCCAAGCTGAGCCGCCGATCGCTCGTCGGGGGCGCGGTGGCGGCCATCGCCGCGCCCGCGCTCGCGAGCGGCGCCGTGGCGGGGGCCGAACCCGCCCGTGCGGCGACGGGCCGCCCTTTGGACGCGTCCACCGCGCTGCTGGACCAGTGGGCGCAGGCGCCCGGATCCCACCCCCTGATACCCGACATATCCCGCGCGGGCTACCGCCTGGGCAGCCGTCCGCCGCGCCTGGACGTGGTGACCCGGGTGACCGACCACGGCGCCCGCGCGGACGGGACGACGGACTGCGCACCGGCGTTCAACGCGGCGCTGCGCGCGGCCGGGGAGCGGGGCGGCGGCGTGGTGCTGGTGCCCCGCGGCACCTATCTGCTGTCGTCGCCGGTCTTCGTGCACTGGTCCAACGTCGTCCTGCGCGGTGCCGGGCGCGACGCCACCGTGCTGCGTTTCAGCCGGACGCTGGACGACGGTTACCGGCCGGCCCGGCAGTCCAACGGCAACAGCCGCTGGTCGTGGACCGGCGGGCAGATCTGGTTCATGGCGGCCGAGCGGCGGGCCCGGTCGGAGGCCGAGGACTTCGCCGGCACCGAGGGCTGGCTGCTGGGAGACACCCTCGCGGAGGCCGGCGCCGCCTCCCGTGGCCAGTGGACGCTCCCGATCTCCGGCACCAGCCGGCTGCGCGCGGGCGACATGGTGGTGCTCGAATGCGACAACCCGCCGGACGCGAGCTTGCTGACGCATCTGGCCGGCGACATCCCCGGCGCCCGGTCCTCCTCCTACGACTGGCCGCGCCGGGCGCCGCAACTCGTCACCGGCTCCGGCGGCCAGTACGTTCAGTACGCCACGCTCCAGTGGCCCGTCCGCATCGAGGCGATCCTCGGCGACCGGCTGGTCGTCCTGGCCCAGCCGCTCAAGTACGACCTGCGTCCCGGCTGGCCGGCGCGGCTGCGCGCGATCGGACCGACCGTCCACGACAGCGGCGTCGAGCAGCTGACCGTCCGCAACGAACTGGTCGCGATGACCGCGCACAACAGACATCCCGGCTCGAACGGTGTGTGCTTCCAGGCCGTGCACGACTGCTGGGCGAGCGAGGTACGCGTGGAGAACTGCGACCTCGGCTTCGGCTTCACCTCCGCCAAGTCGACCACCCTCTCCAAGGTCACCGTGGGCGGCCGGTCCGCTCACCACAGCTTCGCCTGCCGGATGCAGTCGCATGACAACCTCGTCGACGACTTCGAGATCGAGGCGTTCACCGTGCCGGTGCCCTCCGGCGCCGTCCACCACGGCCTCAATGTGGAGGGCCTGTCCTCGGGCAACGTCTGGCGGCGCGGCCGGATGGCCGAGGGCACCTTCGACACCCACCGGGCGCTGCCGTACGAGAACGCCCGGACCAACATCACCCTGGTGAACAACGGCCGCGTCGGCGGCTCGGCCGCGTCCGGCCCGCTGTTCGGGGCCCGGATCGCGCACTGGAACGTCCGGGTCACCGGCGGCAGCGCGTACGCCCTGACGATCGCCGACGTGGCCCCCCGCAGCGTGACCGTCGGCATCCAGGGCACCGACGGCACTGCCAGCGAGCTCACCCCGGACTTCACCGGCGACCTGGAGAGCCTCCTCGTCCAACAGGGCACCCCGCCCCGCGTCACCGACCTGTACGCCGCCCAGCGCGACCGCACGGACTGACCGGCGATCGCGCGTCAGGTGCTCGTGAACGGCTCATGCCCTCGCTGAGGGCGAGATCAGCACGCGGAGGAGGTCAGCACGCCGACGAGTCGGCCGCCGTGCCTTCGGCGCAGGAGCTCGCCACCAGCCTGGTGCGCAGGGCGGACAGGGTCGGCGCCGTACCCGCAGTGGGCGTGGCAGTCGCCGTGGGGGCGGTCTCCGGCTCTCCTGCGGGCACGGAGGTGGCCGTCGCGTCCGGCTTGCCCGTGGGCTGGGGGCAGAGGTCGTCGTCGCAGGTGGACGTGGGAGTCGGCTCGGTCTCGTCCTCGGGTACGTATTGCGCGGGGTCGGTGACCGGGCGGCCGATGAGCTGCCGGCGCGCGGCCAGGTTGTGGACGTACATGAGGCCCGTGCCGGCCGTGCCGATGGAGTCCTTGAGCTCGGCCAGTGTCGAGGTGGCGGGATGCTCGACCTGCAGTCTGATCTTCCCGTCGGCATAACCTTGGCCGAGCTGCCCGGCCAGGACCTTGTCCACGCGCACGACCAGACTGGCGTACCGGATGGCGGCATCCTCGCTGTCGTAGGCGACGATCGCGGAGGAGCCGTCGGAGTCGTCGGAGGCGAACGCGATGCCCGGCTCGATGTCCACGATCGTGCCCTGGACGAGGGCGGCGGCGGCCTTGAAGGCGGCCGAGTCCGAGGCGCCGGGGGTGACGTCGGCCAGCGAGGCGCATGGTCACCACGCTCCGTTGATGTGCGAGCGGTCGTGGCTGCTGTAGGTGGCGGTGGTGGACGTGCCGGCCTTCATGCATGAGGTTCGTGTGGCCCAGTCCGATGCTGTGCCCGATCTCGTGGCAGGCGGTCTTCCTGCGGACGGTCGTGTTCGTCATGTCGGCCAGGTCGAAGCGGAGCTCGGCCCGGTCACAGGTGTATTCGCCGCCTATCTGGGCCAGCACCCGGACGCACGGTGTGGGTGCCGGCGGTGCTGTCGTAGCCTCCGATGCGCAGATCGGTCTGGTAGTCCAGGTTGGCCATGCCGTAGTCGGCCGCGTACAGCATGTTGGTGGTGAGGGTGGAGGCGTTCCAGTAGACGTCGCGGTTGTCCGTCTTGGGGCAGCACCAGGTGGGGTGCCAGGCGTAGAAGCCGAAGGTGTTGGCAGTCGCGGGAATGGCCATGGTGACCGCGGCCGAGGCGGTCGTGACCACCGCGAAGAGTAAGGCGAGAGCTGACTTGCGCATGAATGATCACTTTGGGATCGACGCGCGGCGGTAGGTGGAAATTTACCCCAACGGTAGACGTACGCCAGGCGACGACTCGGCTCCGCTTGAACGGCACAGACAGCACGGCAATGATCGAATCCGGCAGTGCGCCCCGGAACTGTGCGAAGGAGACTCATGGACCCCCAGCAAACGCCCGGCACATTAGCAGCCCCGCCGCGCTCGCCGTGGCTGACGATCGTCATCGTCTACCTCGGCGGGGTCGTCGCGGCGATGAGCCTCGGCAAGTTCGCCTCGGTGGGGCCGGTGGTGGCGGCCGAGCTCGGGCTGTCGCTGTCGCGACTGGGCTGGGTGATCTCGGCGGTCGTCGGCGTGGGCGCCGCCGTCGGCCTGCCCGCCGGTTATCTGGTCCGCCGCTTCGGCGCGGAGCGGTCGCTGGTCACCGGCCTGATCCTGATCGCGGCGGCGAGCGCGGTCAGCGTGGCCACCGGTGACTTCGCCTGGTTGCTGGCCGTCCGGGGCGTCGAGGGCATCGGCTACCTGCTGGTCACCATCTCCTGCCCCGCGCTGATCCTCCGGCTGGCCCGCGAGCGGGATCGCGGCATGGCGCTGTCGTTCTGGGCCACGTTCGTCCCGATGGGAATCGGCGCGAGCACGCTCGCGGGGGGCGCGATGGGCTCCGCCCTGGGCTGGCGCGGCTGGATCGGGCTGCTCGCCGGTCTGACGTTCGTGATGGCGCTGGTGGTCTGGGTACGGCTGCCGCGCGGGGCCGGGCGGCAGCCGGCGGCCGGGCCGGTCCCCCGCGCTGGGGCGCTGGTGTGGCCGGCGGTGCTCGCCGCGGCCTTCTGCCTGGCCGCGTTGGTGACCATTCCGGTGATCGTCCTGCTGCCCACGCTCCTCATCGAGCAGCACGGCCGCTCGGCCACCGCCGCCGGCGCCGTGACCTCGGTGATCTCGCTGCTCAGCGTGTTCGGCGGGCTGGTCGTGGGCGTGCTGCTCCGCCGGGGCACGCCGGTCGGCGTCCTGGGGCTGGTCGGGGTGCTGACCGTACCGGCGGCCTGGCTGATGTACGGCGGCCCCGGCTCGGTGGCAGCCGTGCAGGCCGGCGCGGGGGTCGTCTCGATGGAGAACGGGTTCCTCGGCGCCCTCGTCTTCGCCGCTCTCCCGCTGGTGCTGGCGCGTCTTGACCACGCCGACGTCGGCAACGGCGTGGTCGCCCAGGCGGGCAGCCTCGGATCGCTGCTCGGTCCGCCGCTGTTCGGCCTGGTGGCCGGCGGGATGGGCTACCAGGCCCTGGTGCCGGTCATCGCCGTCGGGATCCTGGCCGCCGTCGGGCTGTTGCTGCTGGTCGGTGTACGGGTGGCCCGGCAGCCTTCCTAGCCTCTCCCTGGTTCGAGCACGGCGGCGGCGGTCTCCAGAGCGGCGAGGTGCTCGTCGACCGAGCGCAGTCCCGCCCGCATGGTGTCGATGGCCACGTGCGTGGCTCCGGACTCCCGCCACCGGTGGACTGACTTGTGCAGTTCGTCCGCACTGCCGTCCCAGCGGACCCGGCCTTCCATCCCGAGTGCGGCCGGGTCGCGCCCCGCCTGCGAGGCGGCCTCCTCGACCATGGCCTTGGCCTCATCGAGCTGAGGGCCCGGAGACATCTGCGGGAACCACCCGTCGGCCAGGCGTCCGGCACGGCGGTACGCCGCGGGCGACTGCCCGCCGAACCAGACGGGGATCGGCCGCTGCACGGGCAGGGGCGCCAGCCCCGCTCCCGTCACCCGGTCGAAGGTGCCCTCGAACGTGACCGAGGGCTCGGTCCACAGCCGGCGCATCAACTCCACCTGCTCCTCGACGCGCTTGCCCCGGGTGGTGAAGTCCTGGCCGAGGGCTTCGTACTCGACCCGGTTCCAGCCCAGTCCCACGCCCAGCCGGAACCGGCCGGTGGTCAGCAGGTCGACCTCCGCCGCCTGCTTGGCCACCAGGGCCGTCTGCCGCTGGGGCAGGATGATGATGCCGGTGACGAGCTCCAGCGAGGTCAGCGCGGCGAGGTATCCGAACAGGACCATCGGCTCGTGGAACGTGGTCCGCACGTCATAGGGGCCGTCCCAGCCCCGGTGGACCGCCGGGTCGGCGCCGACGACGTGGTCGAAGGCCATCACGTGCCGGAACCCGAGCTCCTCGACCCGCTGCCCGTAGGCGCGTACGGCGCCCGCGTCCGCGCCGATCTCGGTCTGAGGAAAGACGACACCGATCCGCATGCATGGCTCCCGTCAAGTTCCGGCGACTCCCGGACATCATCCCGTACCCGGGCACCCGATCAGCGGCACAGGCCGGCCAGCCGGCGGATGTCGGCACGGACCGCCCGCCGCAGCAGCCACCCCAGAACCGGCTCCAGCAGCCTCTCGGCGGCGGGGCGCGGGGCGACGCGGCTACCCGACCTTGCGCAGCACCACGCCGAGCAAGCGGTCCGTCGTCAGATAGCCGGAATGGCGAGAGTCATGTGAGTGGTCCGCGTTGTCCCCCAGCACGATCAGGTGGCCGGCCGGCACGCGGGTTCCTGGCGCGGTTCGCAGCGCGGGCACGGTGTCCCTCGGTATCGGGTCACCGGGTAGGGCCGCGACTCGCTTGATGATCAGGTGTGGCCCGCTCATGGGCGCGTCCGGCTGGGTGTGACCCGGCTCCGTGAGCACCACGACCTGCCCGGTGCGCAGTGAACGGGGTGGCGTCCGCCGAAGGACCAGGCGCTCGCCCGGACGATACGTCGGCAGCATGCTCTCCCCACGGACGGTCACCACCATGTACCGCCTGCGCAGCCGGACGACGGCGAGCACACCGGCGACGGTGACGAGCACGGCGATCGCGCCGATCATCGCGCCGCTCCGGTCGGGTGGACCTCGTCCCGGTAACCGGTGGCCTGCCGGGTGAACAGCCGCGCGTACGTGCCGCCGTCCGCCAGCAGTTCGGCGTGCGTGCCCTCCTCGGTGACGACGCCGTCGGCCAGCACCACGATCCGGTCGGCGGCACGAACCGCGCCGAGCCGATGGGAGATCACCACGCTGGTACGCCCGGACCGCAGGCTCGCGAGCCGGCTGTGCACCTCGTACTCGGCTTCGGGATCGAGGCCCGAGCTGGGCTCGTCGAGGATCATCAGGTCCCGGTCACGGCGCAGGAACGCCCGCGCGAGCGCAACCCGCTGCCACTGCCCGCCGGACAGCAGCACGCCCTCCGCCTCCTCACCCTCCTCGTCCAGGGTGAATCCACGGCTCAGCAGCGTGCGATAGCCGTACGGCAGAGCCGCGACGGTGTCGTGGACGCCGGCGTCCTGCGCCGCCCGCTCGACCCGCGCCTGGTCCTGGGTGGCGGCCTGGTCGCCCAGGGCGATGTTGTCGGCCGCGGTCAGCTCGTACGTCACGAAGTCCTGGAAGACCGCGCCGATCCGGGCGCGCAGCGTCTCCGGCGCCACGTCGCGGAGGTCCACGCCGTCCCACAGGATCGCGCCGCGGGTCGGGTCGTAGAACCGGCACAACAACTTCACCAGCGTGCTCTTGCCGCCGCCGTTACGGCCGACGAGCGCGACCGTACGGCCGTGCGGGATGAACAGGTCGACACCGCGCAGTACCCAGGGATGATCCTCGCCGTACCTGAACCAGACGTCGCGCAGCTCGATGCCCCGGCGCAGTGGTGCGAGCGGCGCCGGCCGGAGCGGCGCCGGCAGGTCGGGGCCCGCGGTCACGATGGTGACGTGATGGTGGAACGTCAGCAACTGTTCGTAGGCCATCACACCGGCCGACACCATGACGTTCAGCGCGGACTGCACACCGGCGACGGCCGCCACGAACATCGACACGTCACCCACGCTGAGCTGCCCACGGCCCGCCGCGAGGATCGTCCAGACCAGCCCCGCCCCGGCCACGATCGCCGACGTGGCCGACAGGCTCGCCTGGACGAAGAACTCCCGCCGGTCCATCCGGCGGCGCGCGGCGTTGGCGGTCCGCAGCTCGGCCAGCATGCGCAGGCGCAGGAAGGCGCCGAGGTCGAAGAGGCGGATCTCCTTGGCGGCGTCCGCGGTCGACATCAGCTGGGCGTAGAACAGCTCCCGGCGTTCGGCCGGCCCGATCCGCCACAGCATCGCGACCCGCTGCCGGGACAGCCGCAGCTCGATGAACAGCGCCGGTACGGCCGACAGCAGGACCAGGACGGTGAAGGCGGGACTGATCAGCGCCAGGGAGCCGACGAACCCGGCGACGGTCATCGCGCTGCGTGCGGCGGAGGCCGCGGTGTCCACCAGCCTGCCCGGGTTGGTCGCGCTCTGCTGGGCCAGACGCAGCCGGTCGAGGAAGGCGGGGCTCTCGAACGGGGCCAGTCCCGTGAAGTGGGTCACCGCCGCGAACAGTTCGTCCTTGGAACGCAGCGCGGTTCGGCGGTCCACCTCGGCGCGCAGGTACTGCGCCGCGTGCGTGGCCGCCACCGCGGCCGTCGTCACGGCGGCGATCGTCACCGCCAGGCCGAGCAGGATGGTGGTCCGGCCCTGCGCCAGGCCGTCCAGCACGGCCTTCGTCAGCCAGGCCAGGGCGATCGGGGTGGCGGCGCCCACGAGCGTGACCGCCAGGTATCCGAGCAGGTGGACCGGCGCCGAGCGCCACACCATCCCGGCGGCGCGTACCGCGCATCCCGCCAGGACCCGGGGCGTCGGTGACGTCTCCGGACCGCGGCTGGTCACGCCGGCGACCCGGCCGGCAGCCGAGAGATCCGGGACGCCGTCGCGAGCAGCCTGCCGCCCGCGGCCACCTGGAAGAAGCTCGGGAACGACTGAACCTGGAACGCGCCCGCGACCTGCGAGAACGCATCCCCGGTGATCACCTGCGCAACGGGTGACAAGGTCGTGACGAGCTGCTCGGGATCACCCGACCGGTCGTCGACCACGGCCAGCACCCGTGACCGGTCCTGGCCCGCCGCCCAGGAGGCCAGCTCGGGAAGCTGCTCGTGGCAGCCCTTGCAGTCGGGCGACAGGAACGTGACGACCGTCCCCTCAGCCAGCAGGTCCCGCGTCACGCCGGTTCCGTCCATGGTCGTCGCGTCGAAATCGCCGACGACCTCACCGACGGCCAGTCCTCCGCCGCCGCCCGCTCCGGCCAGGGCGCCCGTGCCGACGACTTCGTACAGCGCGTCGATCAGCTTCGTCTGCTCCCGGATCCGCCGGACCACGCCGAGGGTCAGCAGCAGGTCCACCAGGCAAAGGATGCCGACAAGGGCCACGATGGCGATCAGGTAAGGCACAGGACATCTCCGTGTCGAAAGCTCATGAGGGTGTGCCCGGCCGCGGCCGACCACCGCCGGGCACCGTGAAACTGCCATCTGGTCCAGCGGTTACGAGCAGGCGATGGAGCTCTTGCAGCCGCCGCACGACACGTGGCCGTTCGGGTAGTAGCAGCAGTACTTCGCGGTGAACGCCGGGAACTTGCAGCACTCATAGCCGCAGTCGGTAGCCCGGGCCACGGTGTGCGGGGCGATGAGCTCAAGGAGCCGATCGGCCATTCTGGTCACGACGCGCATGGAACCTCCCAATAAGCGATCCCGGGCGGGCCGAGTCCCGCCCGGAGCGGCCGGGTACGGCCAACCTGCCGCCGTCCCGCTGCCGCACGTCGCAGCCTGCACCGGAGGGTTGAGCGATTTCTCAATGATTTCTTAACGGCCTATCCCCGCTGGTCGGAGTCCTGGCCGTCGGGCTGGTCGGCGGCGGCGATGCGGTCGCGCACCTTGCCGGCCTTGGCGTCGCCGAGAGCGTCGTAGCACTCCGCCGCCCGCTTCCAGGCGTCGAGCGCGGCCGCGGTGTCACCCGCCAGCAGGTGCGTCTCGCCCAGCCGGACCAGCGTCTCGGCGGCCGGGTGCAGGTCGTCGCAGCCGCGCAGCAACTCCACCGCCCGCTCGTACGCCGCCACCGCCTGCGCGAAGTCACCTTTGGCCTCCAGCACGGTGGCGATGCTGTCCCAGGCGTGCCCCTCGCCCTGGGCGTATCCGAACTCGGCCAGGATGCGCTGCGCCCGGCGGCAGTCGGCCAGCGCCTGGTCGTACTCGCCGACCTGGGCTCGCCACCAGCCCGTGTTGTTCAACGCCCGCGCCTCACCGATGACGTCGCCGCCCTGCCGGAACAGCTCCTGCGCGCGCAGCGTGTGCTCCAGCACCTCGCTGGGTCGCACCCGGTTCAGCGAGACGGTCAGGCCCAGGTGGACGTGCGCCTCCAGAACCGGCTCGTCCAGGTCCTGATACAGCTCGAGCGCCTGATGGAAGTGCTCGACCGCCTCCAGGTCGCGGCCGAGCCTGACATGGGCGCGGGCGATGCTGTTGTGGCAGCGGGCCTGGGCCGCCCGGTCGCCGAGCCGCCTGGTCGCCTCCAACGCCACCCCCTGAACGTGCAGGATCTGCTCCCATGGACCGCGGCGCTGCATGAACTCGGCGAACGCCCACGCCAGCTGCCACGCGTGCCGGTCCAGCCCGGCCGCGGTCGCCTCCGCCAGCAACCCCGGTAGCGCCACCGACTCGTCGGCGTACCAGCGCAGGGCCTCCGCCTGCCCGGCGAAGGGCTCCAGCACGGCGCCTCGCGCCCGCGGTTCCAGCTTCAGCTTCTCGCGGTGCGGGTAACAGATCTCGCTCGCGGCGCACGCCGAATGCAGGTAGTAGTCCAGCAGTCGCCGCGTGGCCGCACGCCGTACCGTCCGGCTGTCGGCGGTTCGCTCCTGCTCCAGCGCGTACACGCGCAGCAGGTCGTGCAGCCGCAGGCGGCCGGGTGCGCGGAGGCCGACCAGGTTGGCGCGGTCGAGCTGTGCGGCCAGTTCCCGGGTGCGGTCCATCGGCAGAGCGGCCAGGCTCGCCGCCGCCGCGAGCGGCAGGTGCGGCCCGGGGTGTCGCCCGAGGCGCCGGAACAGCCGGATCGCGGGCTCGGGCAGGTCCCGATACGAGCGCCCGAACACTCCGCGCAGGTCCACCGCCGGGTCGCTGTGGGCGAACGGCTCCAGATCCGCGTCGGCCCGCGCGAGGTCGGCGGCGACCTCCGCCAGCGGCAGATCGGTCCGCCGCACCAGCTGCGCCGCGACGATCGCCAGGGCCAGCGGCAGCCGGCCGCACCGGCGGATGATCAGCTCGGCGGCTTCGGGCTCCGCCGCCAGCCGTGGCTCGCCCAGCCTCGCCGCCAGGAGGCGGTAGGCGTCTTCATCGGGCAGGACGTCCAGGCACACCAGGGAGGCACCCGCGGTGACCGCGAGGCCGGACAGCTCGGATCGGCTGGTGATCAGCGTCAGGCACCCCGGCGCGGTGGCCAGCAGCGGGCGTACCTGTTCGGCGCCGCGGGCGTCGTCCAGGACGACGAGGACCCGCCGGGAGGCCAGCATGCTGCGGTAGAGCCCGATCCGGGCCTCGGCGCCCGAGGGCACCTGGGCTTCCGGGACCGCGAGCGCGCTGAGGAACCGGGGCAGGACCATGGCCGCGTCGGCCGGGTCGACCGTGCTGAGATCGGCGTACAGCTGCCCGTCGGGGAAGCGGTCGCGATTCAGGTGCGCCCAGCGCAGCGCGAGCGACGACTTGCCCACGCCGGGCGGTCCCGAGATCGCGCAGACCGCCGCGGTCTCCGGCCGGTCGCCGGTCGCGATCGCGGCCAGTCGTTCCAGCTCAGGCGCCCGTCCGACGAAGCCCCTCAGATCGACCGGTAGCTGGGCTGGGACCACCTGTCCGGTCTCGGCCGCGTCGCCGGACCGCAGCAGCGTCCGATGGACCCGCCGCAGCTCCGTACCCGGCTCGACGCCCAGCTCGTCGGCGAGCGTCCGGCGTACCTGCGCGAAGTGCGCCAGCGCGTCGGCGGTCCGCCCCCACGCGTGCAGCGCCTCGATCAGCGCGGCCGCCAGGAGCTCGTCCAGCGGGTACTCATCGGCCAGCGGCGACAGTGCCGCCACCGCGGCCGCGGCGTCACGACCGGTCATCGTCCGCGCCCACCGCAGCATGCTCTCTTTACGTTCGTCGCGCAGACGGTGGCGGGCCCGCTCGGCCCATTCACCGGGCAACCCCGTCAGCGGGTCGCCGCGCCACAACGCGAGAGCATCACCCAGCAACGGCGCCGGATCCGGCTCGGCCATCGCCTGGTAAGCGAGACTCCGGAACCGCGACACGTCCACCGCGGACTCGTCCACGTCGAGCAGATAACCCCCGAGCCGATGGACGACGGCGCCGTCACCCGCCAGTACGTCACGACGGATGCGGGTGATGATCGTGTACAGGGTGCGCCGCGCGCCGGGCGGAACCTGCTCGCCCCAGACCCGGGCGAGGAGCGTCTCGACGGACACGACCCGGCGAACCTCCCAGGCCAGCGCGGCGAGTGCGAGCGCGACCTGCGGCGGCCGTACGGGCCGGGTCTGGCCCGAACGCTCCACCTCGATGGTTCCGAGCAGCCGAATCAGCACGACGGTTTCTCCCTGCTTGCAGATCTTCGAGGGTAACCAACCGTTATGGCACCGGTACGCAGTACGCGGTAAGCAGCGCTCTTGCCGCGTTCGCCCCACCGTGGCTAGGTTGTGATCATGCAGTACGTCGACGTGGCGAGCAGACTGCTGCTGCTCACGATGTTCGCGCTCGCCCTGGTGAGCAAGATTTCGAGCCGCCGGGCCTGGGGCGAATTCGTCGAGTCGACCAGAGCGATGGCGGTGGTCGGCGACTCGCAGGTCGTGGCGGTGGCGGTGGCCACGGCGGCGGCCGAGGGTGCGGTCATCGTGCTGGCCGCCGTTCCGCTCCGCTGGGCCGGATCCGTGGCGTTCATCATCGCCGCCGGGCTGCTCGGGTGTCTCACCGTCGCGGTCGGCCTGGTCGTCCGGCGGGGGAAGTCCGTCACCTGCCGCTGCTTCGGCGCCTCCCAGACGCCGTTGGGCGTACCGCACGTGGTCCGCAACGTTCTTCTCGTGGTGATCGCCCTGCTCGGGCTGGCCGGATCGTTGGTGAACGGCCCCTTCGACCCGTTCCTCACCGCGATCGTCGGCGTCTTCGGCGCCGTTCTGGGGTTGCTCGTCTCCCGCTGGGACGATCTCGTCTCGTTGCTGGCAGCACCTTGAGGTAAGCGCCGGTCATAGGGCTGGTCGAGCACTCGTCTCCCGGTGTTGAGCCCTCTCTGGTTCTCCTCCGTCCGATGCTTATAACGGAGCGGCATTGATCTTCGTGACGCTCCGGGAGACACCTTGATCACCCAAGTAGGACGAATAGCCGCCGGCATGGGCCTGCTCGCCGCCCTGTGCGTGCCAGGGCAGGCCGTCGCCGAGCCTGAACCGCCCTTGGCAGCGACGGCGCCGCCGGTGCTGGACCTGGTGCTGGACGGCGATTCGCTCTCCCTCCGGGACTCCTTCGCGATCCTCGAAGGCCGTCCCGTCGTCGCGCGGCTCGCGGCGCAGGCGTGGGCGAACATGAACGAGACGCGAGCCGGCGCGCTGGCGGCCCTGGACGACCAGCGGGTGTACGGGTGGAACCAGGCGCTCGGGCCGCTGAAGGACCGTCCGCTGACGCCCGAGCAGGCGGAGCAGTTCCAGCGCAACGTGCTGCGCTCCCACGCCGCGGGCGTCGGTGAGCCGCTGCCCGACAACGTGGTCAGGCTGGCCCTGATCCTCAAGGCGAACCAGATGGCCAGAGGCACGGTCGGCGTACGCCCCGAGGTGCCCCAGCGACTGCTGGCCATGGTCAACGCCGGGGTCCTACCGCGAATGCCGCAGATCGGCTCGCTGGGCACCGGAGACCTGCAGCCGCAGGCGGCGGCGGGACTGGCGGCGATCGGCGAGGACGCGCCGGTGCGCTACCGGGGTGAGGAGGGACCCGCCTCCGAGCTGCTGCCGAAGGCCGGGCTGGCCGCCGGCTTCACCTTGCAGGCCGGGGAAGCGCTGCCGATCATCAGCGGCAGCACCGTCCTGGCCGCCACGCTGATGGACGCCGTACACCGGGCCACCGTACTCGCCGACCAGGCAGAGGGCGCTTTCGCGCTGTTCATGGAGGCGACCAGGGCCGAACAGGGATCGCTGGACGCGCGTACCCACCAAGAACGCCGCATCCCCGAGCAGAACGCGATCGCCGCGCGGCTGCGCGCGATGGTGGCGGGCTCGGGCTGGATGACGGAGGAGGGCCGCAAGCGCCTCGATCCGGCGAACTACCACCCGCGCGTCCAGGACGCGGTGTCGGTGCGGGCGGCGCCGCACATCATGGCCGGGCTGCGGCACGTGCTCGCCGACACGCGCCGGACCCTGGTACGGGAGGCCAACGCTTCGACCTCCAACCCGCTGATCTTCAAGCGCGATCAGGGGCCGGGGTACGAGTTCGTGATGGGCGGCAACTGGGACGGCTCCGTCATGGGGCATCTCGCCGACACCGTGAACGCGGAGATCACCGACCTCGGGGTGCTGTCGCAGGAGCTGTCGGGGCGGCTGCTGTCCCCCAGGTGGAGCTACGACCTGCCGGCCAACCTCGCCGGTGGGACGGTCGGCCTGAACTCCGGAATGGTGCAGGTGCAGACGGTGGCCGCCGCGCTGATCCCGGAGATGCAGGCCAGGGCCACACCCGCGGGCACCCTGTCCCGGCCGGTGAAGGACGGGCAGGAGGATCACAACACGATGGCGATGGCCTCGGTCCGGCACCTGCACGAGAACCTCGACCGGCTGGAGATCGTGCTGGCGGTCCAGTACCTGATGTCCGCTCAGGGAATCGACCTCATCGCGCAGAAGATGGCGGGCTTGCCGCTCGGCGCCGGCACGCGGACCCTGCTGGCGGAGCTCAGGGGGTACATCACGCCACTGGACGAGGACCGCTATCTCACTCCCGACCTGGAGCGGGCCATCTGGCTGGTGCACAACCGGCACCTGGTGCCGTCCGTCGCGGGGTGACGCGGGTGGCGTGACCGTCGAGTGGCCGCGGCCAGGGAGTCGCGGGGTGACGCGGGTGGTGTGGCCGCGGCTAGGGGGTCGCGGGCGTCAGTGGTGGAGCCGCGTTCCGCGCTCTGTCCAGTGCCTGGTCGGGCCACCACTGGCCGGCGGCCGGGGTGACGATGCCGTACGCCGGGTCCGCCGGTCCCGGGGTGCCGCGGGTGCACTGGCCGTTGGAGAATCCCGGGCTGTTGAGCCACAGCAGCGCGTCGGCCAGCGGCCGCCCGGTGCCGGCGGTCGGCCGTGCCCCGGTGCCCCTGCCCGGAGGGTTGCACCATTCGTCCGGCACCGGGAACCGCCCGGCAGGTGGCTGCCACTCGCCCGTACCGTTCCGGCTGGTGTCGACGACGAAGTGCGGCAGGCCGGGCGTGTCGTCCGGTACGGCGGCGAGAGCCGCGTCGGCGCACGAGGCCGTACGCGACGCCGTTCTCAGGAGGACGCACCTGGACAGCTTCGCGGCGTAGGCGAGCGAGCGATCGGTCGGACGGTAGCCGACGATGTTGACATAGAAGCCATCCGCGCGGGCCGCCCCCGCGTTGACCAGCCGGTCGGCGATCTGCGTGAACCCGGGCCACCCCGCCAGCCCGCCGTCGAGATAGACGGCGGTGTCGGCCAGGCCCGTGAGGGTCTCCACGGCGTAGGACAGATCGCCGTACCGCTGGACGGCGGCGGCCTCCCCGCCCCGCGGGCACTCCGGGCCGCCGGGTATCCGCGCCAGGCCACTGGGCTCCAGGGCGACGACCGCGGGCCGGTTCCCGATGCCCTCGGCCACGGCGTCGATCCATGCCCGGTAGGTCTCGGTGTTCGGGGCGCCGCCGTTCCAGCAGTCACGTCCCGGGATGTTGTTGGTGACGAACACCGGAACGGTCCGCTGCCGGTCCGCCTGGGTGACGATCTCACGCACCGTACGGGAGACGTCGGCGGGCGAGCCGCCGGCGAGCCAGATGGCCTGGGGCACCTCCGACATGGCGCGCATGAGAGCGGCGTCGGCCGTCCTGCCCTGGGCCGACCAGGTCCGGGCCTGCCGGGCCGCTTCGGTGTCCGGCTGCGTGTAGAACCGTACGCCGTCGGCGCGCAGCGGGTTCTCGCCGGGGAGCTTCCGCCGGCGCGTCCCGGCGTCCGCCGCGACGGCGGAGGTCCCGGGGGTCCGCGTGGACTGGCCCGGAAGGCCGCGGTCGGCGGTCGCCTGGATGGCGAGGATGGTGCCCGCCGCCAGGGCGAGCGCGGCGCCGGCCCACACCCAACGCCTGGACGTGGCCCGACGTCGTCGCCGACCCCTGCCCGGCACGGCGACGCGACCCGGCTCGGGAGCGGTCGGCTGACCCCTGGAATCGGTGCGAGAGATCTTGCTCCCGGCCGCTCCGGACGAAGCACGCGGGGGCTCGGACTCACGCGCCTCAGGCGGAGTACCCCCGGCCCGAGTCGGCACAAAGGCGGGCGCAGCGTCCCCAGCCAAGGCGCCCAAGGGGTCGGCCCCGCGCACCTCGGGCGGAGTGTCCTCGGCCCGAGGCGGGACGGAGGGGGGTGGAAGGCGTTCCGTTGTGCCCCCGGCGAGGGCGTCCACGATCTCCGCGGCCGTCGGGCGGGCCGTCGGGTCCTTGCTCAGCGCACGCCGCACCAGGTCGCCGAGGACGCCGTCCAACTGAGGGAGGACGGGGTCGTCGTGGATCACCCGGTACAGGACCCCGTGACTCGCTCCGGTGCCGAAAGGCGGCTGACCGCAGGCCGCGAAGACCACCACACCGCCCCACGAGAAGACGTCGGAGGCGGGCGTCGCCGACCCGCGGGCCTGTTCCGGAGACATGTACGCCGGCGTGCCCATCGCGGTGACGGAGAGCGTGGTGGAGTCGGCCGAGAAGGCCAGGCCGAAGTCGATGACCTTCGGGCCCACAGGGGACAGCAGCACGTTCGACGGTTTGAGGTCCCGGTGGACGACGCCCGACGCGTGGATCGCCCCCAGCGCGACCGCCGTGCTCATGGCGAGCCCCTCAAGCGCCGAGCCCGACATCGGGCCCCGCTCCATGACCGCGCGGTACAGCGTCGGCCCCGGCACGTACTCGGTCACGACGTACGCCGTCTCACCGTCCACATCGGCCTCGAGCACGGGAGCCGTGGAGAAGCGGGCGACCCGCCGCGCGGTCGCGACCTCGCGGCGGAACCGGCGGCGGAACTCCGGGTCACCCGCGAGGTGCCGGTGGATGACCTTGATCGCCACCGGTCTCCGCGCACGGCCCTCCGCGAGGTAGACGATGCCCATCCCACCCTCGCCGAGCCGGCGGATGATGCGATGGCCGCCGACCCACCGGGGGTCGTCGCCGGTTCTCCTGTCCACCGCGTCGCCGTGCTTGGTGCCGTGTGCCATCGCCCGCCCATCTGGAAAGACGCCGGGGTCCTCCTGAGACCTGAACGCAACAGGACTTCGGCAAGAGGTACGGCTCCGGCGGCACCCGGGTTCAGGTGCCACCGGTAAGGGGCGTGGTCAGTCCACCTCGATCGGCAGCTCGTAGATCTCCGAGGTGGGGTGTCCAGCCTTCTCGTGCACCCGCTGCACCGCTTCCTTCGACGGTCCGGACGACAGGCAGAACACCTTGCCGGACTCGGGGTCGAGCCAGGCGCGCTCGAAGTGCACGCCCTCCTCACCTTCGACCGCGAGGTCGCGCTCGTGAGCCTCGCGCAGCTGCTCCTCGGTGACGCCCACGAACCCGCTGTGCACATCCATGAACTTCGCCATCGTGAACTCTCCCTCGGTCTCCCCTTCTCTGCTAGGAGGGCGTTCCATCCCGTTCCATCGCCGTCCGGTCCGGAGCGCGCAGGACACAGCGGACGAGGTGCTCCTCTCCGTACACAGGAACCTCGCCGCCGCACGCGTCGGTGGCGTACGGGCAACGGTTGCGGAACAGGCACCCGCCTGCGAGGGGTGGCCCGTTCCTGCGCTCCTGCCGGGGTGGCCGCTCGCCCTCGTGCGCCGCCCAGGGGTCGGGGGCGGCCTCGGCCAGCAGCCGGGTGTACGGGTGCTCCGGCGTGAGGATGACGTCGTCGGCCGGGCCGCGTTCGACGATCTGCCCCCGGTACATGACCATGATGTCGCGGGCGAAGTGCCGGGCGGTGGCCAGGTCGTGCGTGACGTAGAGGACGGCCAGGTCCTCCTCGCTCTTGAGCCGGTCGATCAGGTTGAGTATCTCCAGCCTGATCGACACGTCCAGCATCGAGACCGGCTCGTCGGCCAGCAGCACCTTGGGGCGCGGGGCCAGCGCCCGGGCGATCGCCACCCGCTGCCGCTGGCCGCCGGACAGCTCGTGCGGATATCTGCGGGCGAACGCGGCGGGCAGGTTGACCCGTTCCAGAAGCTCCTCGGCCGTGCCCGGCGTCTTGTGGATCTCCAGGGGGCGGCGCAGGTGGTAGCCGATCGTGTGGGCCGGATTGAGCGACGCGAACGGGTCCTGGAAGACCATCTGTACGTCTTTGCGGTAGTTCGAGGTCGCCAGCAGGATCTCGCCGGAGGTGGGCGTGACGAGCCTGGCCAGCATGCGGGCGATCGTGGACTTGCCGCTGCCGCTCTCCCCCACCAGCGCGGTGGTCTCGCCGGAGCGCAGCTCGAAGGAGACGTCGTCGACCGCCCTGAGGCGCTCCTTCCGGTTCAGTTTGAAGGTCTTGCTCAGGTGGCTGACCGTCATCGGCGTCACGGGGTCACCTCGTACTCGAAGCGGCGTTCCAGCAGGCGCCGGTCGGGGCGGGCGGGGTGCAGCCTGCGGTCGTACTGCAGGCAGGCCACGAAGGAGTCCTGGATCGAGTCGAGCTCGGGCTCGTACTTGTGGCAGCCCTCGAACGCGTACGGGCAGCGGGGGGCGAACGAGCAGCCCGTCACCTCCTTCGACAGGTCGGGCGGGCTGCCGGGGATGCCGTGCAGCGCCTGGCGTTCGCCGCGCAGGCTGGGGAAGGAGTTGAGCAGGCCCACCGTGTAGGGGTGGCGGGGCTGGAGGAGGGTGTCCTTGCTGGTGCCGTACTCGACGATGCGGCCGCCGTACATGATCGCGAGCTGGTCGCTGATCTCCAGCAGCAGCGACAGATCGTGGGTGATGAAGACGACGGCGAAGCCGAACATCTCCCGCAGCCGGTCGATCTCCTCCAGGATGTCGCGCTGCACCACCACGTCCAGCGCCGTGGTGGGCTCGTCCAGGACGACCACGTCGGGGTTGAGCGCCATCGCCATCGCGATCAGCACCCGCTGGCGCATGCCCCCCGACAGTTCGTGCGGGTAGGAGCCGATGCGTCCAGGGTCGATGCCGACCAGCTTCAGCAGTTCGCGGGAGCGCTCCTCCCGCTCGCGCTTGGACATCGACGGCTCGTGGGTGGTGAACACGTCGTGGAGCTGGCGCCGGACGCTGAGCACGGGATTGAGCGCGTTCATGGCGCTCTGAAACACCATGGCCACCCGCCGCCAGCGGAAGCGCCGCAGCGCCTCCCCGTCCAGGGCGAGCACGTCGATCGGGTCGCCGTCCTGGGGGTGGAAGACCACCTCGCCGGCGGTGGTCCTGCCGGGTGGCTGCAGCAGCCGGTTGATCGCGTACGCCAGCGTCGACTTGCCGCAGCCGCTCTCGCCCGCGATGCCGAGGACCTGGCCCCGGCCCAGCTCGAAGCTGATGTCGCGGACCGCGCGGGTCTGTCCGTAGGCCACGCTCAGGTTGCGTACGGACAGAACGGTGTCGTTCATGCGGCCGCCTTTCGCAGTCGCGGGTTCATCAGTTCGTCGATGCTGAAGTTGATCAGCGAGAGTCCGGTGCCGAGCGCGGCGATGCACAGCCCCGGCGGAACGAACCACCACCAGGCGCCCAGGGAGAGCGCGGAGCCGTTCTGGGCGAAGTAGAGCATCCCTCCCCAGGACGTGACGGAGCCGCCACCCAGGCCGAGCGCGGACAGTCCCGACTCGGTGAGGATGGCCCCGATCACCGCCCAGACGAACCCGGAGGCGATGACGGGGGTGAGGTTCGGCAGGATGTGAAAAATCATGATCCGCCAGCCCGGCTCGCCGCTCACCCGGGCCGCGTCCACGTAGTCGCGGTTACGCAGCGACATGACCTGCGACCGGATGACCCGCGACGGGCCCGCCCAGCTGATCAGGGAGATGATCAGTGCGTAGGTGACCGGGCCGCTGTCCTCGACGTAGTCGGCGACCACGATCAGCAGCGGCAGCGTGGGGATGACCAGCGTGACGTTGCTGAGCAGGGAGAACGCCTCGTCCAGCCAGCCGCCGACATACCCGCCGACGACGCCGACGATCAGCGAGGCCGCCGTGGCCAGCACCCCGGCGACCAGGCCGATCAGCATCGACCCGCGTGTGGCGTGCAGCAGCTGGGCCAGCACGCTCTGCCCGGTGTCGGTCGAGCCGAGCCAGAGCTGCGCCGACGGCGAGTCGAGCCGTCCGGCCACCAGGGCCTCGGGGTCGCCGACCAGCAGGGGCCCGATGACGGCGAGCAGGGCGAAGAAGCCGACGATCGCCAGGCCGGTGACGAGCTTGCCCGATCTCGGCAGGCCGAGCAGCCGGTCCCGGGGAGCGGCCAGGCTTACAACGACGGTCACGGCCTCAGCCCGCCTTCCGCACTCGGGGGTCGATCAGCCCGTACAGCAGATCGACCAGGAGGTTGGCGGCCAGCACGGCCGCCGAGATCATGAGGAAGAGGCCCTGCATGAGCGGGTAGTCGGCGCTGCCGACGGCCTGCAGCAGCGCGAAGCCCACGCCGGGGTAGGAGAAGACCACCTCGGTGGCGACCTGGCCGCCGACGAAGAAGCCGAGCGTGATCGCGAACCCGGTCACGCTGGGCAGCACGGCGTTGCGGGCCGCGTACGCGATCATCACCCGGCGCGGGCGCAGCCCCTTCGCCCGCGCCATGACCACGTAGTCCTCGGCCATGGTCGAGACCATCATGTTGCGCATGCCCAGCAGCCACCCCGCGACCCCGGAGATCACCAGCGTGAGCGCGGGCAGCACACCGTGGTAGAGCACACTGCCGATGAACTCGCCGGTGAGGCCCATGCGCACGTGGGCGTAGTCGTAGGCGCCGTTGAGCGGGAACCAGCCGAGCCCCCCGCCCAGGAGGAAGAGCAGGAGCAGCGCCAGCCAGAAGTACGGGATCGCGGCCAGGAACGTCGTGGACGGGATGAGATTGTCCAGCCAGCTCCCCCGCCGCCACCCGGCCACCATGCCCAGCCCGACGCCCAGCGCCATCGTGATCAGCAGCGAGATCGAGACCAGCCCGAGCGTCCAGGGGATCGCCTGGCCGATCACGGTGGTCACCGGGGCCGGGTAGTAGGTGACGGAGGTGCCCAGGTCGCCGGTGGCCAGGTGGCGCAGGTAGGCGAGGTACTGGATCCACAGCGGGTCGTCGTTGACCCCGAACATGACCTCCAGGGTCCTGCGGAACTCCGGTGGCGGCGGTTGCCTGGTCTGGAAGCGCGCCAGGATGATGTCGACCGGGTTGCCCCTGATGAGGCGCGGGATGAGGAAGTTGATCGTCAGTGCCGCCCACAGCGCCACCGCGTAGAACCCGAGCTTGCGCCAGAGATATCCCATGTGATTACTGCGCCGGCTGGAGGTTCTTGGCCACGATGCCGTTGTCGGGGTGGGAGAACGGCAGGCCGAGCGCGTACGGGTTCTGCTCGGTGGGCCACCCGGTGACGTTGGTGGTCCGGAACTCCGCCAGGGAGCTGGACTGCTGCAGCGGGATGTAGGGCAGGTCGGCCACGACCGCGTCCTGGATGGCGTAGAGGGCCTGCTTGATCGTGTCCGCCTGCTCCGGCGGGGTGTTGGCGACGAGCTCCAGCGCCTCGTCCACGGCCGGGTTCTTGTAGCGGGCCATGTTCTGGTTGGCCGGGGGCACGCTCTTGCTGTTGAGGATGTTGTTGTACATCTGGAACGGGAGGGGGCCGCCCCAGGCGTTCCACAGCATCGCCTGGAAGTCGCCCTTCTGCTGGATGTCGACGAAGGCGTTGAAGGAGACCTCCTTCGCCTTGAACTCGATGCCGACCTCCTTGAGCTGCTGCTTCATGACCTGGGCGGCGGAGATGTAGTCGGTCCAGCCGGTCACCAGGTGGCAGGTGATGGACAGGCGCTTGCCGTCCTTGGCGTAGTAGCCGTCGCCGCCCTTGGTGTAGCCGGCCGCCTCAAGGAGCTGGCGGGCCTTGTCCTGGTTGTACTCGAGCTTCAGCGAGGCGTACTTCGGCGAGACGTAGTCCTGGAAGAGCGGCAGCACCAGGCCCAGCGGGCTGACCGGCTTGCCGAGCCCGGCGAACGCCAGGTCGATGATCTTGTCGCGGTCGAGCGCGACGTTGACGGCCTGGCGTACGGCCAGGTCGTTCAGCGGCGCCTTGGTGAGGTTCGGGATCAGGTTGGTGATGTAGAGGTGGGCCTCGTTCTTGTACTGGTTGTGCTGCGGGTCCTTGGCCACGAACTGCTTGTCCGGCTCGGGCATGAACATCCCGGCCCAGTCGAGCTGCCCGGCGACCAGCGCCTGCATGGAGGCGTCGTTGTTGTTGTACGTCCAGAACCGCAGCCCAGCGATCTTGGGCTTGCCGGTGTCCCAGTGCAGCGGGTTCTTGAGGAAGGTGTAGCTCTGCGGTGTGAACTCGCCCACCATGAACGGCCCCGTGCCGACCGGCTTGGGGTTGGTCTCCTTGCTCGGCTTGTCGATCTTCTCCCAGATGTGCTTGGGCACCATGTAGGTGGGGGCGCCCGCGACGTCCGAGAGCTTGGTGTACATCCGCTCGGTGAAGGTGATCTTCACTTGGGTGGGACTGAGGACCTGCGCGTCCTTGATGTTGGTGCCGGCCGCGTTCAGGTCCTTCTTGTCCCGGCGGTAGAGGAAGTTGAACGCCACGTCCTCGGCGGTGAACGGCTTGCCGTCACTCCACTTCACGCCCTCGCGCAGGGTGAAGGTGAGCGACCTGCCGTCGTCGCCGAACTCGTACTTGGTGGCCAGCAGCGGCTGGACGTCGCCGGACTTGGACTGGTTGAAGAACATCAGCGGCTCGTAGATCATCCCCCACGTGCCCATGAGGTTGGGGACGCCCTGGACCAGTGGGTTGAAGTTCTCGGTGAACTGGCCGGTCGCGGCGGCGACGTTCACCATCACGTCCTTGGCGGCGCCGCCCGGGGCCGACGCGGAGCTGGGCGCGGTGCTGCCGGCGGTCAGCGGCACCCCGCCGCCCGAACAGGCGGTGAGTACGGCAAGCGCGGCGCCTGCCATGATCTGCTTGACTCTCATCTACATCTCCATGTGGGGGGTATGGGCATTCACCCAGGTGATCGGCACACTCATTCCGATGTCGCGATTCAGCCGGAACCGATGGCTCTCGCCGGGCAGCAGCGTGATGAGCTGGTCGTCCACCTCGGCGTCGGGGTGGACCCGGTCGGGGAAGATCGCCAGGTCCCGGACCAGCGTGTGAGCGTCAACCGTGACGTCAAGCCCCTCGACCGTCACCGTGCACCGCCCCTCGGGCAGGTCGAGATCCTTGTCCGGCAGGAAGAACCACAGCGCCCGGCGCTCCCCCGCGCGCACCGCGACCAGCTCTCTGGCGGGGTCGGCCGGTTCGCCCACGCCTAGGGGCACGGTGACCGCGCCGCGCGGCGGCACCTCGATGTCGAAGCTCTCGGCCTGGAGCTCAACGCCGTCCACGCCGAGCCGCGCGGCCACCGCCGTGCTCACCCACGGCTCGTCGGTGTCGTTGACGGCCACCAGGGCCAGGCCGCCATCGCGCGGCTGCATGGTCAGCAGCCGCTCGGCGTAAGCCCGGCGCAGCGCGTGGAACAGCGGCTTCCTGCGCCCGTCGCCGTCGATCGCGGACCACGACGTGACCGGCCAGCAGTCGTTGAGCTGCCACACGATCGTGCCCGCGCAGTGCGGCCACAGGGACCTGAAGTGCTCCACGCCGAGCTGGATCGCCCTGGCCTGGTTGACCTGCGTCAGGTAGTGCCACTCGGCGAAGCTCGTGGGCGGCGGGAAGTGCGGCTTGAGCCCGGCGGCCAGTTTGAGCTCGCCGTCGATCGCCTTCTGGTGGTGCCGCATGCCGGGCGAGTCGGGCGTGAGCGGCTCGTCGCCGATGGCCCGCCTGATGGTCGCGTACGTGGCGGGCCCCTGGAAGCCGAACTCCGAGACGAACCGGGGCCGGTATTCGCGGTAGGCCGTGTAGTCGCGTTCGTTCCAGACATCCCAGATATGAATGTTGTGGTGGTCAGGGTCGTTGGGATGCAGGTCCATCGACCCCGAGTACGGGCTGCCCGGCCAGTACGGCCTGCCCGGGTCGAGCTCGGCCACGATGCCGGGCAGCAGGTCGAGGTAGTAGCCCCCGCCCCAGCTCCGCCCGGCCAGCTTCGCGCGCCAGCCCCAGTCGAACAGGCCCCAGATGTTCTCGTTGTTGCCGCACCACAGGGCCAGGCTCGGATGCGGCATGAGGCGGGTGACGTTCTCGCGGGCCTCGGCCTCGACCTCCGAACGCAGCGGCTCCTCCTCCGGATAGGCGGCGCAGGCGAACGCGAAGTCCTGCCAGACCAGCAGCCCCAGCTCGTCGCACAGGTCGTAGAAGTCGTCGCTCTCGTAGAGCCCGCCGCCCCAGACGCGCATCAGGTTGACGCCGGCCTCGCACGCCTGCGCGAGCCGCTCGGCGTAGCGGGCGCGGTCGATCCTGGCCGGGAAGCAGTCGTCGGGGATCCAGTTGACGCCCTTGGCGAAGATCGGGCGGCCGTTGACCTCGATCGTGAAGGCGCCGTCCGCCGTGTCCAGCTCGACGGTCCGGAACCCGATCTTCGACTGCCACGCATCGAGGTCGTCTCCGAGCGTCACGGTCAGCTCGTGCAGCGGCTGCGCGCCGTACCCCCGAGGCCACCACAGCTCCGGTTGGGAGATTTCGAGCTCAAGCAGCGCTTTGTCCTCTGGGAGCGCTCCCATAACAGACCTGCCGCAGACACTGGCGGTGATCAGCAGGTTCTCCTGTACGGCCCGCTCGACCTCGACGTGCACGGCGACCCGGGCGACACCGTCGGCGACGCTCACCACCGGCCGCACGGCGGCCAGCCGGGCACCGGTCCACTCGTGCAGCCCGATCGGCCGCCAGATGCCGGCCGTGACCAGCGTCGGCCCCCAGTCCCAGCCGAAGTCGCAGGCCATCTTCCTGATGAAGTTGAAGGGCTCCGTGTAGGTGCTCGGCCGGTCGCCGAGCTCGTCCTTCAGCCGCTCGGCGTACTCCCGCGCCGGCCGGAACGTGATCGCCAGCCGGTTACTTCCGACACGCAACGCCTGGCGGACATCGAACCTGTAGGAGCGGTGCATATTGGCGGTCTCGCCCACGAGAACGCCGTTGAGCTCGATCTCGGCCACGGTGTCGAGCCCTTCGCAGACCAGGTCGGTGTGCTCGTGCTCGGTGCCGTCCCACGAGAACTCCGTCTCGTAACGCCACTCGGTACGGCCCACCCAGTCCACGCGGTTCTCGTTGTCGTCGAGGTAGGGATCCGGGATCAGCCCGGCGGCGAGCAGGTCGGTGTGCACGCAACCGGGGACCGTGGCCGGAGCCCGCACGTCGCCGCTCGCCGAGCGGACGGTCCAGGATTCATGCAGGGGGCGGAACGATGTCATCAACCCTCCGGGCTTGAGCAGCGGGGATTGGCTGACATGCCATCACTAAACCCGTTTAGTTGCAATGATTAGTCGGTGAGATTTCCGCTCGGTTACTGAACCGGGTCAGCGCAGGGGGCGGTGCTCCCCCTGTCCACCAGGCGCGGCTCGGCCTGCCGCGAGTCGCCGACCTCGCGGCCCTCGACCAGGTCGAGCAGCGACCTGGCGGCCTGGGCGCCGAACGCGGCGATGTCCCTGCTCACCGCCGTCAGGTGGGGCCGGGACAGCAGGCACAGGGCGGAGTCGTCCCAGGCCACGACGGACAGCTCGGCGGGCACCGAGATCCCCGCCTCGCGAGCGGCGGCGGTGCCCGCCACGGCCATCACATCGTTGTCGTACACGATGGCGGTCGGCCGCCCTGGCCCGCGCAGCAGGTCGAGGGTGATCCGCTCGGCGCTCTCGCCGCTGTAGTCGGCGTACACGGTGACGGCCGCCACCCCCAGCCTGGCGGCCGCCTCCCGCATCGCGCCGGTCCTGACGCGGGTGTGCCTGAGCTCCTCCTGCCCCGCGACCCTGGCGATCCTGCGGTGCCCCAGCGCGGCCAGGTGCTCCATCACGACGCCGATCGCGCCGGCGTCGTCGCTCCAGACGGCGGGCAGCCGCCCCGTCCCCTCCGGTCCGCCGATCACCACGGCGGGCAGCTTCAGCTCCTCCAGCACGGCGATCCTGGCGTCCTCGGCCCTCAGATCGACGACGAACACCCCGGCCACCCGGTGCTGCGCCCACCATTTCCGATAAATCGCGATTTCGTGCTCGGGGTCCTCGGTCATCTGCAGCAGCAGTCCGACGGACGCCGCCGACAGCGTGGCCTCGATGCCGGAGATCAGCTGCATGAAGAACGGCTCCAGCCCCAGCGTGCGCGCCGGCCGGTCCACCACGAGACCCAGCACGTCGGGCCGCCCGTCGGACAGGGCCCGCGCCAGGCTGTTCGGCTGCCAGCCCAGCTCGGCGGCGATGGCCTGGATGCGGCGGCGGGTCGCGCTGGAGACGCCGGGACGGCCGTTCAACGCGAACGACACCGCACCCTTCGAGACACCGGCCCTGCGGGCGATGTCGTCGATCGTGGGTCGCTTCATACGGCCGCCCCTGAATTTACCGGTTCACTTTCGCCGCGCACGCGACCTTACGTGAATCCATCTCAATGAAGGTCGGCCGCTGGCGCAAGCCCTCGGAGGAGGTCGGCGGTGGCTCGGGTGATCGTCCATCATCGCGGCTCCGGGGCGGAGCGGCCTCACGACGGGGCGGCCTCACGACGGAGCGGCCTCACGACGGGGCGGCCTCACGACGGAGCGGCCTCACGACGGGGCGGCCTCACGACGGGGCGGCTTCAGGCGGGGCGAGGCCGGCGAGGGACTCGCGGACCCGGGCGGTCAGCTCCTCGTCGGAGAGGTCGCCGGGCTCGCGAAGGTCCGGGTCGGCCGTGTAGTCCTCCAGGGCGTAGAAGACGTCCAGCAGTGCCCGTTCCAGGCCGTCACGGACCCGATCTCCCTCCTCAAGGGAGCGTCGGCGGGCGGCCAGCCAGGCCGGCGCGAAGGATGCGGCGGGCAGGTCGCCGCACGCCAGTGCCCTCATAAGAGCCAGTTGCTCGGCCACCCCGGTGCCCGGAGCGACCTCGGCCGGCGTGGACGCCGACGGATGTCGCGGAGGGAACCGCGCGGCGATCGTCGCCAGCTCCGGCCGCGAGCCGGCCAGCCTTTTCGCGTATCTGGCGAACCTCACCCTGGCCTCGTCGATCCCGGTGTCCAGGCACGCCCGGACGAACCGGGCGTCCCCCGCGACCAGCGCGTATCCCTGCCCCGTGACGAGGACGGCGCCGGACAGCCCGGGAAGGGCGAGCAGGAGGCCGCTGTCGGACCGGGGCAGCCCGGCCAGCGGCACCCGCAGCTCAAGGACGCCTTCGGCGGCATGCCGCGCGCCGACCCGCCCGGCGAGGACGTGGTCCACGCCGGACGCCCGGGCGCCGGCGGAGACCCGGCCCGCGAGCCGTTCGTCCGGCGGCCAGGACGCGGGCACCGGCACCACCGCCTTGGCGCCCTCGTCCAGCCACCGGCCGCCGAACCGGTGGGGGCCGTCGAGGAGCGCCTCGGCCAGCTCCCCACTCGTCGCGGGGTCGCCTCCGCCTGCCGTCAATACAGGTAACCCTTGTCTATGATGCCCGCGAGCTGCTTGCTTCCGAGGTTCCAGGCGGACCAGAACGACCCGTCCGCGTGGAGCATCACCATCTTGCCCGTACTGGGATCGATGAAGCCGACCGCCGTGCCCTGTCCCCGGTAGTTGAACCGGTAGATCTTGGTTCCCGGCGCGGCCATGTGGTCCCGCATGGCCTTCTCGAACGCCTGCATCGAGGCCTTGTTGCGGGTGCCCTTGATGCCGAAGTCGGCGGCGTGCGCGTCGAACTTCTTGCTCATCGTCTTCTGGCTGGTGAAGTTGGCCTTGCCGAGCCAGGACGCCTTCGGGCAGGCGCCGTTGTGGACCAGCAGGTTCGCCGCGCCGGCGGCCACATAGAACGTGTGCGTCCCGCCGACCGTGAGGTTGTAGACGCGGTCCCATCTGAAGAGCTTGCGGACCGCGCTGACCTGCACATAGGTGCCGGCGGAGGTCCGCAGCCACGTGCCGGGGACGAGGTCGCCGGCCTCGACCCATTCGCGGCGGTCCGGGACCCAGAACGGGTGCCCGTCGGTCGCGGTGACCGTGCCCCGTTCTCCGTCCAGGTTCACGGTCAGCTCGACGAGGCTCTTCGACCCGAGGCCCTGGATGAGCGCGGTGACGGGCTCGCCGCGGGTGGCCCCGGTCGCCGGATCGGTCACCATGACCAGCTCGCCGACCCGCACCTCGCTGATCGGCTTGCGTGTCCCGTCCGCCATGAGGACCGGGGTGTCGCCGGTGAAGCTGTTGCCCACGCACTGCGCGACCTTGCCGAACTGGAACGCCTTGCCGAACATCCCGAGCCCGCAGCCGAGCAGCGCCTGCGCGCCGACGCTGCCCCACTCGACCTTGCGGCCGGACAGCCGCTGGGTCAGGTACTCCAGGCCGCCGCCGAACAGCGCGCCGCCCAGGCAGGCGGCCAGCATCGGGCTGTTGCCGCTCGGGTCGGTCGCGTTGACCGGGTCGCCGGCCGCGTAACCGTAGAGGTTGGCCCCGCCGTCGACGCCGACCGGGTCCTCGCTGATGAACCGGCCGAGCGTCGGGCTGTAGTAGCGGGCGCGGTAGAACAGCAGGCCGGTGCCGTCGTCCTCGCGGCCGGTGTACGTGAACCCGTTGCCGCCCGGATCACCGGTGGCCGTCGTGCCGCCGTTGGGGTCGTAGGAGTAGGCCGTCTTCAGGCTGCCGTCGTCGGCGCCGAGCGCCAGCGTGCTGCCCTGGAGATCGGTGAGATAGGTCTGGGTCCCGGCCCCGCTGGTGCGGCCGAACCACTGGTCGATCGCGCCGGACATCAGCTCGGCCGTGACGTTCCCCGACGCGTCGGTCTCGGCGATGGGGTTGTCCCCGCCGGCCAGGTAGCCGGTCACGGTGCCGTTGACCGTGCGGCGGTCCCGCTGCCCCTCGGCGTCGTAACGGAACCCGGCGGTCAGGCCGGCCCGGCTGAGGCCCTTGAGCTGGCCTCGGGCGTTCCAGTCGTAGGTGGTGGTGCCGTCGCCGGTGAGGTTGCCGTCGGGGTCGTACGACAGCGTCTGCCCCGAACGGCTGGTCAGCCGGTTGGCCGCGTCGTAGACCATCCCGCTGACCGCCGCCGGCAGCGCGACCTTGGCGAACGAGCCGGTGACGTCGGCGATCTGGCCGAGCGGGTCGTAGCCGTAGGCCAGGCCGCCCTTGTCGGTCGTACCGTGGCGGTAGGTGATCCCGGTGACCCGGCCCGCGTCGTCGTAGCCGTAGTGCTGGCTCCAGCCCCCGGGCAGGTCGAGGCGGTCCTCCCGGCCCGCGTCGTCGTAGTGCGGGGCCACGGCCACGTTTCCGCGGGCGATCCGCTTGACCGCGCCGGTGTCGTCGTAGTCGTAGGTGACGGGCGCCCGGCCGAGGACGGTGACGCTGGTCCGCTGGTCCGCCGCGTCGTACCCGTAGTCGACCTGCCCGGCCGGGCGCGTGACCCGGGTGACCCGGTCGAGGTCGTCGTAGGTGAAGACCGTGTCGCCGCCGGCGGCCGTGTCCGCGATGCGCTTGAGCCGGTCGGCCTCGTCGTAGGTGAAGACCACGGTCGATTCGGCGGTGGTGCCGCTGACGCCGTAGTCGACCTGCTTGGTCCGGCCGAGGGCGTCGTAGGCGAACTTGGTGAGCTTGCCGTTGCGGCTGGTCGTGGTGGCGACCTGCCCGGCCTTGTCGTAGGTCGTGATCGTCGATCTGCCGAGCGGGTCGGTGACCTTGGTGACCCGGTCCGAGGCGTCGTACTCCCAGGACATCGAGTTGTTGCGCGGATCGGTGAGCTTGGTGCGGTTGCCGTTCTCGTCGTAGCCGAAGGCGAACGTCCGGCCCAGCGGGTCCGTCACGGAGCCGATCTGGTTGCGGGCGTCATAGGCGATCGTCGAGACGGCTCCGGCCGGGTCGGTGGTCTGGGTGATCCGGCCGGCGTTGTCGGTGAAGAAGCGGGAGACGCGGCCTGTCGGATCGGTGGAGGTCTTCAGGTCGCCGAGGCTGTAGGTGTTGGTGGTGACCTTGCCGGCCGCGTCGGTGACGGTGAGCACCTGGCCCGCGGAGTTGTAGCGGGTCTTGCTGACCCGGCCCAGCGGGTCGGTCTCGGTGAGGAGGTTGCCCTTGTCGTCGTACTCGTACGTGGTGGTCTTGCCCAGCTCGTCGGTGACGGCCGAGGGCAGGTCGAAGGGCCCGCCGTAGACGGTCTTCACGCCCTTCGCCTCGGCCGGGGTGCCCGACAGCCGGGTGGACTGGGTGAGCCGGCCTTCGCCGTCGTAGGACATGGACGTGGTCCGGCCCGTGGAGTCGGTCATCGAGTCGATCCGCTGGCCGCTGCCGCGGGTGAAGGTCGTCGTGCTCGCCTCGGGCGTGCCGTACGCCTCGGTCTGGCTGGTCGCCGCGCCGGCCGCGTTGAAGGTGATCCGTTGCACCGCGCCGTTCGGCTGGGTGACCCGGGTCTCGGTGATCTTCCCGGCGGTGTCGGTGACGTAGTCGAACGTGTAGATCTGCCCGTCCGTCAGCGTCTGCTTGGCCACGCGGCCCGCGGCGTCGTACTCGTTGGTCAGGTAGGTGATGCCCCGGGTGTCGGTCGCGGTGAACATGCGGCCGGCGGAGTCGTAGGTGTACCTCATGACCTTGCCGCCGGTGTCGGTGACCGTCTCCAGCCTGCCACCGGTGTTGTACGTGTAGCCCACCGTGCGGCCGATGTTGTCCCGCAGGCCGGTGACCCGGTTGTTCGCGTTGTACGCCAGCTTGATCCACTTGCCGTTGGGCGAGGTGATCTGGACGAGGTTGAGCTGGCCGTCGCGGGTCAAGGTGATCGTGTTGTCGTTGCGGTCCCTGATCTCCGCCAGCGGCTGGTACTGCGGGAAGTAGTACCGCATGCCGTCGCGCCGCCACAGTTCCCAGCCGTCGCGCGTGTTGTCGCGTCTGATGGTCGAGCCTCGGTACTCGCCGGGAGTGTTCACGGCGGCGAAGACCGCGTCTCCGAAGCCCGTTCCTGGAGAGGTCCGGACGTAGTGGATGATCGCGCCGCCCGGGATGTAGAGGTCGACCTCCTGGTACTGCTGCTCCGAGTGCAGGAAGGCGTTGTAGGCCCCGATCTGCCCGATCCCGAAGTCACGGTTGGCGGTGTCGCCCTGGTAGAGCGTGCGGGTGACCTCGATCGGCAGCACGTCGTCGACGGCGAGGTCGGTGCGCGAGTCCATGAGCTGACCGGTGGACAGCTGCACCGGGTCGCCGTTGATCCAGTCCCAGACGTCCTTGAACCAGCCCTGCAGCCACTTCGGCAGCGACGCGGTGTTGAACATCCCACCGTAGAACGACCACACCTTGGTGCCGGGATCCGGTACGACCTGCGTCGCGTCGGCACTCACCTTGCCGTGACCGTAGACGTGCCAGCCCTGCCGCTCCGGGTCGTAGTTCCAGAAGTCCACGGTCTGGCCCGGCGGCAGCTTGGTGTAGTTCGGGTAGACGACGCGGGCGCCGTCGGGGAAGACGAAGGTGCCGCCGGGCTGCACGGTGAAGTAGACGGGCACGATGCCGTTCGGCGGCAGCGGGAAGGGCGGCCGGTCGATCGGGATCGGCGTGATGCCCAGCTCGGTGATGACCTTGCCGAACTTGTCGCGGATCACCGACCCCGCCGGGATGCGCACCTCCAGGCCGGGGATCTTCGGCGTGGTGAGCACGACCTCCTTGGTGGCCGGCGAGTCGAACTTCACCATGTACTGGGTGTCGAGCCGCTGCATCCAGATGGTGTACGGGAGCACGGTGGTCCGCCCGGCGGCCAGGTCCACCTTGACCGAGTAGAAGCCGTAGCGGTGGCCCTTCGTGCTGGCCGCGGCACCGTCGACGTCGAGCGTCGAGGTTCCGGCGGGCAGACCGGTGAGCAGGAAGCGGCCCTTGCCGTCGGTGGTCCCCTTGACCCGGCCGACGGTCAGCGCGACCTTCGGCAGCGGCTTGCCGTCGATCGTCCGGATCACGCCGGACAGTGCCGTGACCCCGGTGGAAGCCAGCGCCGGCTCGATCGTCGCGGGCTCGGCCCGCCGGATGTTCCAGTCGACGCCTTGCAGGTTGCCCTTGTCGGGCTTCCAGTCCCCCTCGCCGTACGGTGTCTCACCGGCGAAGGTGGCGGGCCGGATCGCCGGGGTGGCCGACGGGGTCGGGGACGGCGAGGCGGCCGGACCCGAGGTCGCGTCCGTGGCGGCGGGCGCCGGCGGCGCGAGCGTGGTCCTGGTGGCGAGCGCGAGGCCGACCTGCCCGGTCAGGCCCTTGGTCGGGTCGACCACGACCGTGTACGTCCCGGCCGCGGGAAGGTCCGCGACGTTGACGGTCGTGTTGGCGGACATGTAGGTGTTGCTGAGCTGGGTCCCATCAGGCTTGATGACGGCCACGTAGATCGGCCCGGTGAAGCTCGGCACCCCGGTGACGGCGAGCTTGACCTTCTGGGCGGCGGTGCCGGTGAAGGTGTAGGCCGCGTCCTGCCCGGCGCGGGCGATCGTGGCGTTGACGACGGCGCCGCCCAGGGTGAGCGAGCCGGCCGCGATCCGGTTGGAGAGCGTGGCCGTGACCGACCCCGTTCCCGCCTTCGTCGGGTCGATCACAACCTGGTACGTCCCGGTCTGCGGGAGTTTGGCAATGTCGATCTCGTCGGCCGTCGCGGCCGAGATATAGGTGTTCTTCACCACGACCGTGCCGTCCGGCGCCAGCACGTTGACGTACATCGGCTGGTTGACGGTGTTGGGGGTGAGGCCGATGCCGACGGCGCCGTCCGCCGTCCCGGCGAAGGTCAGGACCGCGTCCTGACCGGCGCGCGAGATCGCCGCCGCCACTCCGGCGCCGGTGGGCGTCAGCGTCCCGGTGAGCGGCTCGGACAGCGTGGCCGTGATCGAGCCGGTGACCGCCTGGGTGGGGTCGATCACCACTCGGTACGTACCGGTCTGCGGAAGTTTGACGATGTCGATCTCGTCAGCCGCCGCAGCCGAGACGTAGAAGTTCTTCACCGTGACCGTGCCGTCCGGCGCCAGCACGTTGACGTACACGGCCTTGGCCAGCGTGTTCGCCGTCAACCCCAGGCTCACGGCGCGGTCCGCCGTCCCGGCGAAGGTCAGGACCGCGTCCTGACCGGCGCGCGAGAGCGCCGACGTCACCCCGGCGCCGGTGGGCGTCAGCGTCCCGGTGAGCGGCTCGGACAGCGTGGCCGTGATCGAGCCGGTGGCCGCGTCATTGGGATCGATCACCACCCGGTACGTACCGGTCTGCGGAAGTTTCTCGATGTCGATCTCGTCGGCGGCCGCGGCGGACACGTAGAAGTTCTTCACCGTGACCGTGCCGTCCGGCGCCAGCACGTTGACGTACGCCGACTTGGTCAGCGTGTTCGCCGTCAGCCCCAGGCTCACGGGGCGGTCCGCCGTCCCGGCGAAGGTGAGGATGGCGTCCTGACCGGGCCGCGGGATCGGCAGCACCGCGGCCGCGCCCGTCGCCGTGATCTGGCCGCCGGACACCGGGCTCGACAGCGTCACCGTGACCGAGCCGGTGCTCGCCTGGTCCGGGTCGATCAGCACCTGGTAGGTGCCGGTCTGCGGCAGCTTGGCGATGTCGATCTCACCGGAGGTCGTCGAGGACAGGAACTGGTTGTCCACGACGACGGTCCCGTCCGGCGCCACCACGTCCAGGTAGATCGTCTTGCCGAAGGTGTTCGCGGTGAGACCGAGGCTCACCGCGGCGTCGGCGGTGCCCGCGAAGGTCAATCCCGCGTCCTGGCCCGGCCGGGCGATCGTCACGACCGACCCGGCCTCCGTCGCCGACAGCACGCCACTGGCCACCGGTACGGAGAGCGTCGCCGTGATCGAGCCGGTACCGCCCAAGTTGGCATCGACGACGACCCGGTAGGTGCCGGACGCCGGCAGCTTCGGAATGTCGATCTCCCCCGACGCGCCGGCGGCGAAGATCCGGCTGTCGACCACCGTCGTGCCGTCGGGGGCCGTCACGTTGACGATCCACAACTTGTCGATCGTGGTGCCGGTGAATCCCAGGCTCACGGCGGCGTCCGCGGCCCCGGTGAAAGTGAACGCCACGTCCTGGCCCGGCCGGGCGATCGTCGCGGTCGATCCCGCGGCCGTGGCCGACAGCGGGCCGCCGGACACCGGGGACGACAGCGTCGCCGTGACCGAGCCGGTCGCGGCGGAGGCGGGATCGATGACGACCCGGTAAATGCCGGATATCGGCAGCTTCGGAAGATCGAGGTCACCTGACGTGCCGGCGGAGTAATTGTAGTTGTCGACCACCGTGCCGTTCGGCCCCACCACGTCGACGTTCCAGTACTTGTCGATCGTGCTACCGGTGAATCCCACGCTCACGGCGGCGTCCGCGGCCCCGACGAAGGTGAAGACCGCGCGCTGGCCCGGCCGGGCGATCGTCGCGGTCGATCCCGCGGCCGTGGCCGACAGCAGGCCGCCGGACACCGGGAACGACAGCGTCACCGTGACCTGACCTGTCGCCGTCGCCGTGCTCGGATCGAGCAGGAGCTGGTAGGTCCGCCCTTCGGCGAGACCGCTGAGGTGCAGTGATCCACTGCTGCTGGAGACAGTGACGTTCTGGATTCTCGTGCCCGCGTAGTTGTAGACGGTCGCGTTGATCGTGCCCAGCGTGCTCCCCGTCAGCCCGACGTCGACCTCACCTGACGCCGGCGCGTCGAACACGACGAGCGCGGACTTGCCCGCGCTGGAGATGAGGACGGGCTGCGCCTCGCCGCCGACCTGCAGGCGGGTCGTGTTCTCGATGGTGGCCGGGTCCACCGCGGTCAGGGGGACGATGAAGTCCGCGGCTGAGGTCGCCTCTCCGGCGGGGGTCGCGACCAGCACCTTGCCGGAGCTCGCGCCGTTGGGAACCACGAACGTCAGCTGCGTGGCCGTGGCCGCCGTCACCTCGGCGCGCAACCCGTTGATGCTGACGATGTTGTCCGACAGCGCGCTCGCGAAGCCGGATCCGGTGATGGTGACCGCGGTGGTCGGCGGACCGGTCTGCGGAGTGACCGCGGTGAGGGCGGGTCCAGGACCGGCCACGGTGAACGTCCCGGCCTGCGCGGTGGTGCCGCCGACGGTGACGGCGACCGCACCGGTGGTCACGCTCGCCGGCACCGTCACCGTGAGCGAGGTGGCGGTGGCGGCGGTCACGGTGGCGGCGGCGCCGTTGAACGAGACGGCGTTGCCCGACGGAGTGGCGGAGAAGCCGGTGCCGGAGAGGCGCACGGTCGATCCGGGCCGGCCGGCGACCGGGACGACGCTCATCACCGAGAGCTGCGTCGCGGGGTACCGCTCGATGCCGGTCAGGTTGCCGGCCGGGTCGTAGCTGTACTTGGCGGCCTCGCCGCCGGGGTGCGTGACGCCGGTCAGCATGCCCGCCGCGTCATAGGCGTAGACGGCGGGACCCGCCGCGTCCGCGACGGCCGCCGTGGCCTTGACACTCGCCGGTGGTGGCCGGTCGTGATCGGGAAGTGCCGCGGGTAAGACGGTTCGGGAGCTCTGAGCCAGTACGGGAAGTGGCGAAAAGACGACACTAAGCCCGAGCAGTATCGCCAGGAGCTTTCCACGGACGAAACCCGACATATGGCACTCCCCCGCGACAATGCCCAAGGGAAGTCGGAATTATCCCGACTGTCCGCTTTATATAGGCTTTACTCGGCGATTGGGAACACTAAGCCGGACGATCACTGAAAACAAGACTGATTATTTACAGCGTCTCAGTTCGGCAACAGATCTTGACCCGATCGGCAACCTGATGTTTTGTGTCCTGTCGAACAGTACGGAGAATCTGTGACACCACGCCGGTCGGCAGCCCAGACGTCATCCACCGACCCCGGAGTCACCACCCGGCGCGGCGCCATGGCCCTCGCCGGCCTCGCGGCCGTCTGCGCGATGACCGCCGCCGACTCCGGCGACGAGCCGGCGTTCGAGGCCACCGACGTCGCTCCGCTGCCCGCCGTGCTCCTGCCCCCCGCTTCGCACGTCGTCCTCACCGCGCTCGACGTACCGTCCGGCGCCGATGCCGTACGCTCCCTCGACGCGCTGGCCCGGCTGGCCCGCGAGCCCGGCGGCGGAACACAGGCGGCCATCGCCCTCGGTGCGTCGTGGTTCGACAAGGCCGGCCTGGCGGCGGCTCGGCCCGTCGCGCTGACGCCGATGCCCGCCTTCGTCGGAGACGTGCTCGACCCCGCCCTGGTCCACGGCGACCTGCTCCTTCAGGTCAGTGCCGGCACCGCCGAGCTGGCCAGGCAGGTGAGCGGCTCGTTGCTGCGAGCCGCGCCCGGAGTTCGAGTCCGATGGGAGAAGCAGGGCTTCCGGGCGGGCGGCCAGCTGAGCGAAGGGCGGGCCCTGGCCCGCAACCTGTTCGGTTTCATGGAGGGCCACGGCAACCCCTCCTACCGGAGCAGCCCCGGCGCGGCGGAGGTGGCCCGCGTGGCGGCCGGCTCGGGCGAACCGCGATGGGCGGTGGGCGGCAGCTACCAGGTCGTCCGCATCATCCGTTTCGCCACCCGGCTCTGGGACCTCGAACCCGTGCCCGTACAGGAGCGGGTCATGGGACGCCGCCGCGACGGGACCTGGCTGGACGGCACCCACTCCACCGGCAGACCCGTGTTCGACGCCGACCCGGAGGGCCGGATCACTCCCCTGGACGCCCACACCCGCCGCGCCAACCCAGGCACCTCAGGGGTCGCCGCCCCCAGGATGCTCCGGCGGGGCTACTCCTACCATGACGGCCCCGAGGACCAGGGCATGCTGTTCGTGGCCTTCCAGGGCGATCTTGAGCAGGGGTTCGCCGGGGTCCAGCGCCGGCTGGCCGGGCAGACGCTCGACAGGTACACGCTCACGGTCGGCGGCGGATACTACTTCCTGCTCGACCTCTCCCGTGGGCCGGCGAATATCGCGGTGTGATCGGCGGCTTTTTCACTATCGGCTATTGAGCAGTTACTCAAACAGGTCCCTTTACTTGATGACGCGGCCGACGAGTTTCCCGCCGTCGAACGGGACGGCCAGGCAATACGCCGTTCTGTACCTCGGCCAGTCCGCCTCCGTCGGAACGATTACGGTCGCACCGGCCTCACCTATTCTCGACTCCACGTACCGCATCTTCGGCCCGCACCCCATCGCGGCCAGCCCCACCACTTCGCCGGAGCCCGGCCACGGGCCGTTCGGAATGACGTAGGTGGTGGCGAACTCCGCCGCATGCGGCACCGAACAAGGCACCACCGTCACCATGGCGTTTTCGGGCATGGGCTCGATGCAGTCGCCGGGACGCAGTTCGGTGGCGTGATACCGCTGCCCGGCAACGGCAGGGGCGGCGGTGCAGCCGAGGAGCGCGCTCACCAGGCACGCGCCCGCGAGCAAGGGACGGATCATGAGGCTGGATGGTGCCAGGTTGAGATCACGCAACAGTTTCGGGCAGCGCTGGTCCGGCGATCGTCACTGTGGGTGAAAAGCCAACGGTGACGATCACCAACCGTGTGCTGACACGCTGTCAACACGCCATTTGGCCGTATTCTTCGCATCTGGAGCTTGAAGTGCATGTGCCCCATCGGCATAGTGGACGCACCACAGGCGTACGTACCAGTCGTGGCAGGCAACCTGGGGGGCCACCACCAGTTCACGACGGCTAAGCGGCGCACACCACGCGCGGAATTGGACATGATGGATGAGCTCGCCCCCGCCGATCCGTACCAAGCTGCTCAGGATCCTCCTGCTTCCGCTGGTCTCCATGATCGCCCTGTGGGGGTTCATCGCCTACTCCAGCGTGGACGAGATCTCCTCGATCTCCCAGACGCAGGACCGGTGGGAGGCCATCGGGTCGCCGGTGCTGGAGTTGATCATCGAGTTACAGCAGGAGCGCCAGCTTTCGGCGGCGGCACCGCGCAGCACCGGGTCGTACGCGCCACTGGCCGAGCAGCGGCCGATCACCGACAGCAAGGCCGACCGCCTGCGCGAGGTCATCGGATCCGTTGACGTCGGGCCGGAAGGCGAGACCCCGGCCGAGGTGCAGGCGCTGGTGAAGGCGCTCGACGGCCTCCAGTCGCTGCGCGCGTCCGCGGACGACGGCGCGTTGTCCCCGCGGCTGAAGGTCATCAACGCGTACAACGACCTGATCGACGTCGCCTACCGGCAGTTCAGCGACCGCGACGCGTTGAGCGGCCTCTCCTCCGCCCGTGCGGTGCGTGGCATGGCGGCCTACAGCGCCACGTCGGAGTACCTGGGCCGGGAGCACGCCGTGCTCACCAACACGATCGTGCACCACAAGATGACCCCCACCGACCGGGCCTCGTTCGTCGAAGCGATGACCAGCCGCAGGATCTTCTTCGCCAACGCCGCGCGCGACGCGGGTCCCGCCCTGAAGGCGAGCTACGACAGGCTGGTCGACAGCGCCCCGTACAAGCGACTGGAGGCGGTGGAGGACCGGCTGTTCGTGTGGGACACCAACGGATCACCGCCGGTGGAGCCGGCCGAGTGGAAGAGCGACGCCGAGTCCCTCCTCAGCGTGATCAACCGGGACACGCACACGGAGCTGGGCCGCACCTCGATCGAGTCCGAGGATCTGAAGGCCGGAGCCTACTGGCGGATCGGCCTGGTCCTGGTCCTGGGCCTGCTGGCGGTCGTCGGGTCGGTGGCGCTGTCCTTCCGGTTCGGCCGTTCGCTGATCTCCGAGCTCAAGCGGCTGCAGTCGTCCGCGGTGGAGCTGGCCGAGGAGCGGCTGCCCCGGCTGGTCGAGCGGCTGCGCCGCGGCGACGACGTGGATCCGGCCACCGAGGCGCCCGGCCTGGACCCGGCGCACACCGCCGAGGTCGATCGCGTGGTGAACGCGTTCGCCGCCGTACGCCGCACGGCGGTCGAGGCCGCGGTGGGCCAGGCGACCCTGCGCAAGGGCGTCGCCCAGGTCTTCCTCAACCTGGCCTGGCGCAACCAGGCGCTGCTCCACCGCCAGCTCGCGCTGCTCGACACCATGGAGCGCCGGATCGAGGAGCCGGAGGTCCTGGAGGACCTGTTCAAGCTCGACCACCTGACCACCCGCATGCGGCGGCACGCGGAGAACCTGATCATCCTGTCCGACTCCGCCCCCGCGCGCCGCTGGCGCGACCCCGTGTCGCTGTTCGACGTCGTACGCGCCGCGGTGCTGGAGGTCGAGGACTACACCCGCGTCACGATCGCGCCGATGCCGAACGCCCCGATGCTGGTCGGCGCCGCGGTCACCGACGTGATCCACCTGATCGCCGAGCTGGTGGAGAACGCCGCCGTCTTCTCCCCGCCCGACACGACCGTGCACATCCGCAGCATGACGGCGGCGAACGGCTTCGCGCTCGAGGTGGAGGACCGGGGCCTGGGGTTGAACCAGGCCACCCTCGACGAGCTCAACGCCCGGCTGGCCGACCCGCCGGAGTTCGACCTGGCCGACAGCGACCGGCTCGGCCTGTTCGTGGTCTCCAGGCTCGCGGTCCGGCACAGCATCAAGATCGCGCTGCGCCGCTCGCCGTACGACGGGACCACGGCGATCGTGCTGCTGCCCACCGCCCTGCTCGCCCTCTCCGAGCCCCCGGCCGTCACCACGGCGACGCAGACGGCGACGCACACGGCGGAACGCACCACGGGCCGCGCGGGCAGGCCCATGCGCGCGCTCGGCACGGGGCCCGCCGACGGCCGGCCCCGCGTGGTGTCCGTGGCCCCGGAGCCCTTGCCCAACGACGCTCCGGACCCCTTCCCGAGCGTCGCTCCGGACCCACTCCCCAGCGTCGCTCCGGACCCCTTCCCGAGTTTCCCCTCGGATGCCTTCCCGAGCCTCGACCCGGAGCCCTTCTCGGCCCGCGGGCCGGAGGCCGCGAACGGCCGGGAGTTCCCGGGCGCCGACGGGGACGCGGGCGGCCTGGGCGGCCTCCCGGACTGGCCCGTGGATGACTCGGAGCCCGAGCGCGTGGCCTGGTTCGAGGCCACCCCAGCATCGCCGAGGCAGACCCCGCCGGCCGGAACCGGCCCGGCGAACGGACCGGTGATCGACCCGGCGAACGGACCGGTGAGCCCCTCAGCGAACGAGGCCGGTAGCGGGTCCGTCGCCGAGCCGAGGACCGGCCCCGTCACGCGACGGGTGCCCGGCGCCTCCATCCCCGGTCCGTCCGTCGAGTGGAGCGTCACCGTACCGGCCCAGGATGCCGACGAAGACCTCGACGGGTTGCCGATGCGCGTGCCGCAGGCGAATATGGCTCCGCAACTACGTGCCGCCAAGCGCGCGGACCGGAGCTCCGTCTCGGTGCGCTCGCCGGAGGAGCTCTCACAGCTCATGTCGTCCATGCAGCGCGGCTGGCAGGAAGGCCGCAGCCAAACGGAGCAGGGACAAGACGTATGGAATCGAAAGGACGACCATCCCGATGCCCGACCCCAGAAGTGAACTGAGCTGGCTGCTCGACGACCTCACCCAGCGAGTCCCCGGCATCCGGCACGCCATCGTGCTGTCCGCCGACGGGCTGGCCATGGGCGGCTCCCGGGAGCTGACCCGGGAGGACTCCGAGCACCTGTCCGCCATCTCCGCCGGCAGCCACAGCCTCGCCATGGGCGCGGGACGGCACTTCGGTCTGGGCGGCGTACGTCAGACGATCATCGAGATGGAGGGTGGCTTCCTGTTCGTCACCGCCGCCGGCCAGGGCGCCCGGCTGGCCGTGATCGCCTCGGGCGACGCCGAGCTGGGCATGGTCACCTACGAGATGGCGCTCATGGTCAAGCGGGTCGGCGAGCACCTCTCCTCCCAGCCGAGGGGAGCGGCACCGGCACCCGCCTGGAACGGCGCCAGACCGTGACCGGGGAGGATCCCGGGCCGCTGATCCGGCTGTTCGGGCTGACCGGCGGCAGGGCGCGCCCGCGGGGCGAGACGTTCGACCTGGTGGCCATCGTCACCACGGTCGGCGGCTCCCACGCGCACGTGGACCTGATCCCGGAGCATCACACCGTGCTGTCGGTGTGCCGCAGGCCCACGCCCGTGGCGGATGTCGCGGCGCACCTCAAGCTGCCGCTCAACATCACCCGGGTGATCCTGAGTGACCTGCGGCGAGAGGGCCTGGTCACCATCGAACGCCCGCGTCCGGCGGCGCAGACCATCGACGAACGCATCTACAGGGAAGTGCTGCATGGACTACGCAGCCTCTGAGCCGGGGGCGACCTCGGTCGCCTCGGCCTTGGCACTCAAGATCCTCATCGCGGGCGGCTTCGGCGTCGGCAAGACGACCTTGGTCGGCACGATCAGCGAGATCCGGCCGCTGCACACCGAGGAGCTGCTGAGCGAGCGGAGCATGGGGGTGGACGACACCTCGGGCGTGGAGTCCAAGACCACCACCACGGTGGCGCTGGATTTCGGCCGCATCACGATCCGCGACGGGCTGTGGCTGTACCTGTTCGGCACCCCCGGGCAGGACCGGTTCTGGTTCATGTGGGATGAGCTGTCCGTCGGCGCGCTCGGCGCCGTCGTGCTGGCCGACACCCGCCGCCTGCAGGACTGCTTTCCGGCGGTGGACTACTTCGAGCAGCGCGGCATCCCGTTCGTGGTCTGCGTGAACTGCTTCGACGGCGCCCGCCGCCACGACCCGGCCAAGGTCCGGCGGGCGCTCGGGCTCAGCGAGACCATCCCGATCGTGCTGTGCGACGTGCGCGAGCGCGACTCGGTCAAGGACGTGCTCACCACACTGGTCATGTACGCGGTGGAAGGCGCCTCCGCGTCGCCGAATTGAGTAGGGGGGTGCTCATGCCCTCCCCCCTCCCCGCTCCCACGATCGAGGTGATCGATCGACTCTGGGGGGAGACGACATGGGCGACCCATCGATGCCGTACAGCCGGCGCGCCGTCCTGCACGCGGGCGCCGCGCTGGGCGCGCTCATCGGCCTGGACAGGGGCGGGATGGTGCCGGCGGCGGGGTTCGCCGAGCGCCTCGCCGCCGGTACGACGCGAGCCGCTGGCCCGTTCGCCTGGGTGGCGCGGCACAACCTGACCGCGGCGCAGTACCAGGCGGAGTTCGACCGGCTGAACGGCCAGGGCTACCGGCTCACGCACGTGGACGGCTATGAGGCGGGCGGGCAGGCCCTGTACGCGGCCATCTGGGAACGCATGCCAGGACCGCCGCTGGTCGCGCGCCACGGCCTCACCGGGGCGCAGTACCAGGCCGAGTTCGACCGGCTGAACGGCCAGGGCTACCGCCCGGCGCACGTGGTCGGTTACCAGGTCGGCGGGCAGGCCCTGTTCGCCGCCATCTGGGAGCAGACCGGCGGCCCGCCATGGGTGGCCCGCCACAACCTCACCGCCGCCCAGTACCAAGCCGAATTCGACCGATTGACCGGCCAGGGCTACCGCCCCGTGCAGGTGGACGGTTACCAGGTCGGCGGGCAGACCCTGTTCGCCGCCATCTGGGAGCAGACCGGCGGCCCGCCATGGGTGGCCCGCCACAACCTCACCGCCGCCCAGTACCAAGCCGAATTCGACCGGCTGAACGGTCAGGGCTACCGCCCCATGCGCGTCAGCGGCTACACCGTGGGCGGCACCGATCTGTACGCGGCGATCTGGGCACGCGGCGCCGGCCCGCGCTGGTCGGCCCGCCACGGCCTCAGCTCCGCCGACTACCAGCTCGCCTTCGACGCGCACCAGAGCCAGGGCTTCCGGCCCGCGCGGGTGAGCGGTTACGGCAGTGGCACGCCCCGGTTCGCGGCGATCTGGTGGAACCAGGCACCGGCCGCCGGCGACTTCGCCCCCGTCGACGCGGTCGTCAACCGCTACCTGACCAGTGCCGGCGTCGCGGGCATCTCGCTCGCGATCGCCCGCCGCGGCGCGCTCGTCTTCGCCCGGGGGTACGGCCGGGCCAACCGGGAGACCGGCGAGCAGCTCACCGAACGGCACCTGCTCCGCGTCGCCAGCGTCTCCAAGCCGGTCACGTCGGTCGCGATCATGCGGCTCGTCGAGGCCGGGCGGCTGAGGCTCGGGCAACGGGTGTTCGGCACCGGCGGCGTCCTCGGCACCCGCTACGGCACCCAGCCGTACGGCACGGGCATCGAGGCCATCACCATCCAGCACCTCCTTCAGCACACCGCCGGCGGCTGGACCAACGACGGCAACGACCCGATGTTCACCAACCCCGGCATGGACCACGCGCAGCTGATCGGCTGGGTGCTCGACAACCGGCCCCTGCAGCACACCCCGGGCACCACCTACCTGTACTCCAACTTCGGCTACTGCGTGCTCGGCCGGGTCATCGAACAGGTCACCGGGCAGGCGTACGCCGATCACATACGCCAGAACGTGCTCGCGCCCAGCGGGATCACCAACATGCACCTCGCCGGCGACACCCGCGCCGAGCGACGCTCCGACGAGGTGGTCTACTACGGCGCCGACGACCCGTACGGCATGCGCGTACGACGGATGGACTCCCACGGCGGCTGGCTCGCCTCGCCCACGGACCTCCTGCGGTTCGCGGTGCGGGCCGACGGGTTCGCCACGGTGCCCGACCTGCTGCGCAGGGACACGATCAGCACGATGACCACGCCGTCGGCGGCGAACTCCGGATACGCCTGCGGCTGGGCCGTCAACTCCAGCGACAACTGGTGGCACACGGGACACCTGCCCGGCACCGAGGCCGTGCTCGTGCGTACCGGGAACGAGTTCTGCTGGGCGGCGGTGGCCAACGGCAACGGCGTCGACCTCGACGCGATGATGTGGGACGTCTACCGGGCGGTCGCCGCCTGGCCGGCGCACGACCTGTTCTAGAGGCCGGGTTACTGCTTATCCTGGCTCTTCGCACCACGACATCGAGATGATCGAAGGTGGGCCGTGGGCCCGCGTCCCCTGGATCCGGACGAGCCTGAGCGGATAGGCGACTACCGGTTAACCGGCGTGCTCGGCCAGGGCGGGCAAGGGGTGGTCTACCTCGGAGAGGCGCCGTCGGCGGGCCGCGTCGCGATCAAGGTGTTGCACCACAGCGCCTCGATGGACGCCGAGAGCCGCCGGCGGTTCCTGCGCGAGGCGGACACCGCCCGGCGGGTCGCCCCCTTCTGCACCGCGCGGGTGCTGGGCGTGGGGGACGTCCACGGCCGCCCCTACGTCGTCAGCGAGTACATCCCCGGCGGGTCCCTGGCCGAGGCGGTCGCCACCGACGGCCCGCGGACCGGCAGCGGGCTGCACCGTCTGGCGGTCGCCACGCTGACGGCTCTGACCGCGATCCACCGGGCTGGGATCGTGCACCGCGACTTCAAGCCCGGCAACGTGATCCTCGGTCCCGAGGGTCCGGTGGTCATCGACTTCGGCATCGCCCGCGCCCTGGACCACACCACCATCGAGTCCGGCGTGGTGGGCACCCCCGCCTACATCGCCCCGGAGCAGTTCGCCGGGCAACCGCCCAGCCGGGCGTCGGACGTGTTCAGCTGGGCGTGCACGATGGCGTTCGCGGCGACGGGGCGTCTAGCCTTCGGCGGCGCGACGATTCCCGCGCTCCTGTACTCCATCTCCACCCGCGACCCCGACCTGGCCGGTGTGCCCGGCGACCTCCGCCCGCTGCTCGCGGCCTGCCTGAGCAAGGACCCCGCCGCCCGGCCCACCGCCGCCGACCTGCTGCGCGACCTCACCGGGAGCGACCCGCAGAGCCGGCCCACCGCCGCCGACTTGCTTCGCGAGCACTCCGGCAGCGACCCGCGCACCTCGGCGGACGCCCAGCCGCCCTTATCGGCGGGGCCGGATCCGTCCACCGCGATCCCCCCGACGTCGCGCGCCGCCATACAGAAGACCACCCCGGGAAGGACGCGGTCACGGCGGTGGATCCTGGGTGTCGCGGCCGGTCTGGCGGCGGTGCTCGTCGCGGGCGTGATCCTCGTGCCGAAGTTCAGCTCGCACGAGGCGCCGGCGAACGGCCCGCTGCTCTACGCCGACGACTTCAGCGACCGTGGCAACTGGGACGGCTACACCTTCAACCCCACTGCCGAAGGCGACAACCGGACCGTGCACGGGTACGAGATCGACCGCGGTGTCTACTCCCTCTTTGCCGACAAGGGCTACCCGAACAACCCCGCCCTCTCCCCCGTGCCGGCCAAGAACCCGGCCTCGCCGGCCGCGGTCGAACGCGACGTGCTGATCGGCGCGACGGCCGAGGTGCGGGCGGGCTCGACGGGCCGGGCGAGCTTCGGGCTCCTGTGCCGATGGGACGAAGAGGTACCCAACGGGTACGCGTTCCTGCTCGGCCTCGACGGCACCGCGCGCGTCGTCAGGAACGCCCAGGGCACCAATCTCGACGTGACGCCTCCCGTACAGGCCGGGGCGCCGGCCGCCGGGCGGCAGGTCCGCATCCAGGCCGCCTGCCGGCAGTCCGGCACCGGAACCCACCTGACGCTCTGGATCGACGGAACCCAGACGATCGACGTCGTCGACTCTCAGACGCTGCCGGACAGCTCGATCAGTCAGGCGGGCGTGGTCGCGCGGGTGCCGGAGGCCGGCGGCGGTGTCATCACCGTGTCGTTCGACGACTTCAGCGTCCATCGGGCGCAGTGACGCACCCGTTCAGCGTCCATCGGGCACAGTTAGCGCTGGTCAGGCGGTCACCGCGGTCACCGCCTCCGCCCAGATCGCGCCGGCCTCCTTCACCTGCTCGGAGTTGACGACCAGCGCGGGGATGAACCGGACGACCTCTCCCCAGGCGCCGCAGGTCAGCAGCAGCAGGCCCCGCTTGGCGGCCTCCTGCTGGGCCGCGGCTGCGGTGGCGCCGTCCGGGTCTCCGTTCGCGTCGCGGAACTCGTTGCCCAGCATCAGGCCCAGGCCGCGTACGTCGGTGATGTTCTTGTGCCGGGACGCCACGTCCTGCAGCGCCGCGCGGAGTTCGGCGCCGCGGTCGGCCGAGTTCTGGACGAGTCCTTCGCTCAGGATCACGTCGAGGGTGGCGATGGCCGCGGCGCAGGCCACCGCGTTCGCGCCGTAGGTGCCGCCCTGCGATCCGGGCCAGGCCTTCCCCATGAGATCCGCGCGGGCGGCGATCGCCGACAGCGGGAACCCGGAGGCCAGGCCCTTGGCGGTGATCAGGATGTCGGCGCGGGCGGCGAAATGGTCGCCGCCCCAGAACTTGCCGGTGCGCCCCCAACCGGTCTGCACCTCGTCGAGGACCAGCAGGATCCCGTGCCGGTCGGCGCGCTCGCGCAGGCCGGCCAGGAACCGGGTGTTGGCCGGCACGTAGCCGCCCTCCCCCAGCACCGGCTCGACGAAGAAGGCGGCGGTCTCGGCCGGCGTCGTCACGGTCTGAAGGAGGTAGTCCAGCTCGCGCAGGGCGAAGTCGGTGGCTTCCTCCTCGCTCCATCCGTAGTGGGTGGGGTTCGGGAAGGGCGCGATGACGACGCCGCCCATGATGGGGCTGAAGCCGGCGCGGAACTTGGTTCCTGAGGTGGTCATCGAGGCGGCCGCGACGGTCCGGCCGTGGAAGCCGCCGTGGAAGACGACGACGTTCGGGCGGGCGGTCGACTGGCGGGCCAGGCGGAGGGCCGCCTCCACCCCTTCGGAGCCGGAATTGGCGAAGAACATGCGGTCGAGGCCGGTGGGCAGCACCTCGCCGAGCCGGTCGACCAGGTCGAGCAGCGGGCGGTGCATGACCGTCGTGTACTGGGCGTGGATGAGGGTCGCGACCTGGCGTTGGGCCGCCTCGACCACGCGCGGGTGGCAGTGCCCCGTGCTGGTGACGCCGATGCCGGCGGTGAAGTCGAGATAGCGGCGGCCGTCCTCGTCGTAGAGGTGCACGCCTTCGCCGCGGGCGGCGATGACTCCGGTTGCCTGCTTGAGGATCGAAGAGAGTTCTGCCACGAGTACCCCTCTGGTAGATTGTCGACAATCAAACTGGTAGATAACTTACAACGGCTCGCGGGCCGCGTCAGCCCCCGGAGCGGCGCCGGCGCCCAGCGGCCTCTGTCGGAAGGGACGAGAAATGACTGATCAGGCCCGTGAGCGCTCAGTCGTCGAGGCGGCTCCGAAGCAGCTCTTCATCAACGGCAAGTGGACTGACGCGTCGTCAGGAGCCACCTTCGACGTACTGGATCCCTCCACGGGCAAGGTGCTGTGCGCCGTTGCAGACGCGTCGCCCGAAGACGGGATGGCCGCCCTCGAAGCCGCCGCCGCGGCGCAGACCGCGTTCGCCGCCACCCCGCCACGGGCGCGGGCCGACATGCTCATGCGCGCCTTTCACCTGCTGCACGAGCGCATTGACGCCCTCGCCCTGCTCATGACGCTGGAGATGGGCAAGCCCCTGGCGGAGTCACGAGGCGAGATCGCCTACGCCGCGGAGTTCTTCCGCCACTTCGCCGAAGAGGCCGTCCGCGTCAACGGCGGCTACCAGGTCGCACCGGCCGGCGGCGCCCGTTTCCTGGTGACCAAGCAGCCCGTCGGGCCGTCACTGCTGATCACGCCGTGGAACTTCCCCATGGCCATGGGCACCCGCAAGATCGGTCCCGCGATCGCCGCCGGCTGCACCAGTGTCATCAAGCCGGCCGCGCAGACCCCGCTGTCCATGCTGGCCCTGGCCGAGATCCTGGCCGAAGCCGGTGTGCCCGAGGGCGTGGTCAATGTCGTGACCACGGACAACGCGGGCGCGGTCATGGAGCCGCTGATCCGCTCCGGCGTGGCGCGCAAGCTGTCGTTCACCGGTTCCACCGCAGTGGGCCGCCGGCTGCTCGAGCAGTGCGCCGACAAGGTACTGCGCACCTCGATGGAGCTCGGTGGCAACGCCGCGTTCATCGTCTTCCCCGACGCCGACCTCGACGCTGCCGTCGACGGGGCGATCGCCGCGAAGATGCGCAACTCCGGCGAGGCCTGCACCGCCGCGAACCGCATGTACGTCCACACCGACGTCATCGACGCCTTCGGTACGAAACTGGCCGAGAAGATGGCCGCCCTGCCCGTCGGGCGCGGTGTCGACGACGGCGTCCGCGTCGGCCCGCTCATCGACGCCGCCGCGCAGCGGAAGGTCCAGCAACTGGTGACCGACGCCGTCGAGCGTGGCGCCAAGGTGCTCACCGGCGGAGAGACCGGGAACGAGCCCGGCTTCTTCTACCCGCCGACGGTTCTGACCGGCGTGCCCGAGTCGGCCCGGATGCGGCACGAGGAGATCTTCGGCCCGGTCGCGCCGCTGACGCCGTTCACCAGCGAGGAAGAGGTCGTGGCGGCCGCCAACGACACCGAGTACGGCCTGGTCAACTACCTGTTCACCAACGACCTGTCGCGCGCGCTGCGCGTCGCGGAGGCGCTGGAGACGGGCATGGTCGGCATCAACCAGGGTGTGGTGTCCAACCCCGCCGCGCCGTTCGGCGGAGTCAAGGCCTCGGGGCTCGGCCGCGAGGGCGGGCCGACCGGTATCGAGGAGTTCCTGGAGACCAAGTACATCGGCATCGCCCTCGCCTGACCGGTCATGGTGGCGGCCCCCGCCACCCGAGGCCAGGTGGCGGCCCCCGCCACCCGAGGCTAGGTGGCGGCTCCCCGCGACCCGAGGCGGACCACCGCGTCGCGCATGTGCTCGATGAGCAGGCGGTCAACGAGTTCGGCATCGCCGGCGATGAACGCGTCGGCGATCTCGTTGTGCTCGGGGACGCGGTCGTCGGGCGCGGGGTAGGTCTCCTGCAGCGCGGTCACGCACATGCGGGTCTCGGTCAGCAGCGTGTGGTGCATACGGGACAGCCGAGGGCTCTGGGCCATCCGGACGAGCTCCTCGTGGAACTCCAGGTCCGCGGCGCCGATCTTCTCTCCGTCCAGCCGGTCGGAGGCCTTCTCCATCTTCTTGATGATCGCCGACAGTCGCTTACCCGCGTCGACGGGATCGCGGCGGAAGATCTCGGCGGCGGCGGCGCGCTCGACGGCGGTGCGTGCCACGTAGATGTCGTAGACGTCGTCATCGGTCAGCTCGATGACGAACAGACCGCGGTTGCGGATCGAGATCAGCAACCCCTCCTGCGTCAGGCGCTGCATGGCCTCCCGCAGCGGGCCACGGCTCACGCCGAGCTCGCGGGCCAGGTCGGCCTCGCCCAGCTGGGTGCCCGGCTGGAGCTCCCCGTGGGCGATGGCCTCACGGAGCTTGCGGGCGATGATGCTCGGCGTGGACTCGCGGTCCACGGGTCCGATGAACCTGCCCAGGGTGGTCATGCTGGTCTCCGATTCGGCTGCGACAGTGCGGCGCGGAGAGCCCGGCGTGCGTGTCGATTGTGGATTGTTCATCATCGTGATGCGGGAATCAACTGATGCCATGTCCGTGTCACCGGCGGAAGAGGGAACCCATGCCGTCGAGGCGCGTGCTCCCTCCCCCGATCCGGAGTCCTTCCCATACCGTGACCTGGTTGGCGGTGAGGACCGGCTTGCCGACGGCGCTTTCGAGGTCGTCCAGCCAGGCCAGCGAGTGCATCGCGGTGTCGGGGACCAGCACGGCCTCCGCATCGTCGACGTCACCGGAGCGCACCATGTCCGCCACCTGCTCCTTGCCGAGGGTGCCGACCTCGGCCGCCGTGAAGATGCCGTGGCTGCCCAGCGCCGCGACCTCGACCCCGCCGCGCCGCAGGAATTCCACGAAGTGCGTCGCGACGTCCTGCGGGTAGGACGCCGCGACAGCGACGCGGCTCAGGCCGAGCGCGTGCACCGCCTCGACGAAGGCGATCGAGGTCGATGAGACGGGCAGCCCCATGATCTTCGCCACCCCGTCCACCTGCTCGCGGGCGCCGTCCCAGCCGAAGACGAAGCTGCCCGAGGTGCACGCCCACATCACGGCGTCCGGAGCGTGACCGACCAGCTGCCGGGCGCCTTCGGCCAGGCGCTCGGGGCTGCCGAGGTCCAGCAGCGCGTCGACCCGGTGGGCGTCCTCACCGACCGACGTGTGCACCAGCGGCAGGCGCACGGCGCCGCCCAGCCGTCGCTCGAGGGCGGGGAAATCGTCCTCGGCGCCGAAGCCTGGGTACAGCAGACCGACGGTCGTATGACGGAGTTTTTCGTTCACGGATGACCTTTCGGCTGAGCGGTAATGCCGAGCAGAGCATGTATCGCGAGTGTTTCGAGCGCGTTCCAATATCCCGAGGGATCAATAAGATTGTTGACAATGCTACACCAGCTGATTAGCTTCGGTCAGCAACAAAGAGGCCTCGCGCCGTACCTGGCGAATCCCGGCTTCCCAACGCTGTCCCCCAGGACGGCCGCGACGATATCGGAGTCGACATGACCTACGACCCCTCGCGGAGAGCCCTCCTTCGCGGCCTCGGCGCCGCCGCGATGGCCGCGCCGCTGACCGGATTCCTGGCCGGCTGCAGCCGGACCGAGATCCCCGGCTCCGCGAGCGCCACCCAGGACCTGCTCGCGACCGGGCGAAAGCAAGGCTTTCTCCGCGTGGGCATCGCGAACGAGCCGCCGTACACGCAGGTCACCGCGGACGGAAACGTCACGGGCGCCGAGCCGGACGTGTTCCGGGCCGTGTGCAAGCGGCTGGGCATCAACGACGTCCAGGGAGTCATCACTCCGTACGCGTCGATGATCCCCGGCCTGAAGGCCAACCGATGGGACGCCATCGCGGCGGGCCTGTTCATGAAGCAGTCACGCTGCGCCGAGGTGCTCTATTCGGAGCCGGTCATCGTGTCGACGGAGTCCTTCGGGGTCAAGCCCGGCAACCCGAAGAAGATCACCACCGTCGCCGGCGTGCTCGCGAACGCGGAGCTGAAGATCGCGGTGCTGCCCGGCGGGTTCGAGGACGGGATACTCAAGACGGCCAAGGTGCCCGACGGGCAGCTGGTCAAGGTGGACGACGGGCGCAGCGGCATCGAGGCGCTGCGGGCCGGACGAGCCGACGCCTTCTTCCTGCCGACCCTCTCGCTGAAGGCCCTGCAGGAGAAGGACAAGGACTTCGAGGTCACCGAGCCGGTGGGTGACGCGCCACGGACCGGGTCCGGAGCGGCCTTCCGCCCCACGGACAAGACGTTCCTGGCCGAGTACAACAAGGAGCTCGCCGCGTTCAAGGCGACCAGCGAGTTCGCCGCGATCCTCACCAAGTGGGGCTTCGACGCGCAGATCACCAAGGGCGTCACAGCCGCCGAGCTGTGCAAGAACGCCGGCTGACCCGAGTGGGCCACCCCAGCCTCACCCCTACGGCCCAGGAGATCGACGACCCATGTCCGATGTGATCACCTACGCGCCGCTGCTGCTGCAGGGGCTGCTCATCACGCTGCTCGTCACCGTTCTCGGCGCCATCCTCACGGTGGTGACGGCGTTCACGGCGGGTCTCGCCCGCCTGTCGCAGCACTGGTGGCTTCGGTGGCCGGCCGGCGTCTTCGTCGAGGTCTTCCGCGGCACCTCTCTGCTGGTCCAGATGTTCTGGTTCTTCTTCGCGCTGCCCTTCTTCGGCTTCCAGCTCGCCCCGCTCACCGCGGCGGTGCTGGCGCTGGGGTTCAACGAAGGGGCCTACGGGGCCGAGATCGTACGTGGCACGATCAGCTCACGCGCCGCCGGGCAGAACGAGGCGTGCATAGCCCTCGGAATGGGCCGGGCGCTGCGGATGCGGCGGGTGCTGATACCCCAGTCCATCCCGGCCATGTTGCCGCCGTTCTGCAACGTGATGGTCGATCTGCTGAAGAACACCTCGCTGGTCTCGCTCGTCACGGTCGCGGATCTCACCTTCCGCGGGCAGATGGTACGCAACACCACTGGGCAGACGACGGCCGTGTTCCTCACGATCCTCGTGCTGTACTTCTTGCTCTCGACCCTGATCTCCCAGCTGATGAAGTGGCTGGAGCGGCGATTCGCCCTGGACCGCCAGTCCAAGTCGCGCCGGGATCAGCCGGGTCCGCTCGTGAAGGCAGGGATGCCCGTATGATCTGGGACTCCAAATTCGCGCTGTCGATCCTGCCGGATCTGCTTCAGGGACTGTGGGTGACCGTCCAGATCACCCTCGCCGGCACGGTCATCGCGATGCTCCTCGGCCTGGTGGTCGCGGTCATCCGGTTCTCGCGCCTGCCGGTCCTGTCAAAGCTGTTCGACTTCTATGTTCAGTTCGTCCGGGGGACGCCGCTGCTGATCCAGGCGTACTGCGCGTTCTTCATCCTGCCCAACTACGGCCTGAGCTTCAGTCCGATGGCCACCGGCATCGTCGTGATCGGCATCAACTACAGCGCCTACACGGCCGAGGTCTACCGCTCCGGAATCCACGACGTGCCGCCCGGGCAGTGGGAGGCGGCGAAGGCGCTCAATCTGCCCATCGGTGCCACCTGGACCCGGATCGTCCTTCCGCAGGCCGTCCGGTCGGTGATCCCCATCCTGGGCAACTACCTCATCCAGATGTTCAAGGACTCGGCCGTGCTGTCGGCCATCACCGTGTTCGAACTGCTGGCCCACGCTCAGGCGATCGGATCGAACAACTTCCGCTACCTCGAGCCGCTGACCATCGCGGGTCTGCTCTTCCTCCTGGTCAGCTACCCGGCCTCTCAGATGGTCCGGAGATTGGAGCGTCGACTTGCCCCCTCACATTGACACCGAGTCTGCCCCCGTACCCGAATCGACGCCCGCGGCGGACCGCGAGGTCATGATCTCCTTCGACGACGTCAGCAAGCGGTGGGGCGACAATGAGGTGCTCCGCTCGCTGAACTTCGACGTCAAGTCGGGCGAGAAGGTGTCCATCATCGGGCCGTCCGGATCGGGCAAGACCACGATCCTGCGGATCCTGATGACCCTGGAGACCCCCGACACGGGACTCGTGACGGTCAACGGCGAAACCCTGTGGGACGTCAAGCCCGGCTCGCGGCCCAAGGAGACCAAGCAGATGCGGGCGACCCGCCGGCACGTCGGCATGGTGTTCCAGCAGTTCAACCTCTTCCCGCACATGACCGCCCTGGAGAACGTCCTCGAGGCGCCCACCCGGGTGCTCAAGCTGGACAAGGAGGAGGCCCGTCAGCGCTCGGTCGAACTGCTGGAGATGGTGGGCCTGTCGAAGCACCTCGACCACAAGCCGCCGAAGCTGTCCGGCGGGCAGCAGCAGCGGGTGGCCATCGCCCGCGCGCTGGCGATGCGGCCCAAGGTGATGCTCTTCGACGAGCCCACATCGGCCCTCGACCCCGAGCTGATCGGCGAGGTGCTCAACGTCATCCGGGAGCTCGCCGTGAGCACCGACATGACGATGCTCATGGTGACCCACGAGATGCGCTTCGCCGAGGAGATCTCGGATCGCGTCGTGATGTTCGACCATGGTTCCGTGGTCGAACAGGGTCCGCCCGGAGAGATCTTCAAGGCGCCGAAGGAAGATCGCACCAAGAGCTTCCTGCACGCCGTCCTGAGCCATTGACCCGCCACTCGACGGCTTTCGACGTCGAGTCGCTGGCCACGCGGCTGACGTCCGTCCTGCGGGGGACGGCCCGCCACGACCCCGGGACCAAGGCCCTGTACAGCACGGACGCCTCCAACTACCGGCTGGTGCCCGACCTGGTCGTCGTGCCCGCCGACGTCGACGACCTCGTGGCCGCCGTGTGCATCGCGGCCGAGGTGGGCGCGCCCGTGGTGGTCCGCGGCGGCGGTACGTCCATGGCCGGCAACGCCCTCGGCGGCGTGGTCATCGACGTCTCCCGCCACGTCAACCGGATCCTCGATCTCGACCCCGCCAGTCGCACCGCCGTGGTCGAACCGGGTGTCGTACTCACCGACCTGACCGCGGCGGCGGCCCGCCATGGCCTCACCTTCGGCGCCGATCCCTCCTCGGCCAGCCGGGCGACCCTCGGCGGGATGATCGCCAACAACGCCTGCGGCGCCCACTCGGTGGCCTGGGGGACCACCGCGGACAACCTCATGGGTCTTGAGGCACTGCTCGCGGACGGCTCCCGGCTGGACCTCACGGTGCCGGCCGCCGATGCCGACACGCGGCGGCGGATGGCCGAGCTGGCCGCCCGGCCGGGCCGCGAAGGCGAGCTCCACCGCGCGATGCAGGAGCTGGCCCAGCGGAACGCCCTCGCGATCGGCCGGCGCTTCTCCGGTCTCAAACGCCGCATCTCCGGGTACGCGCTGGACCGGCTGCTGCCCGAGCACGGCTACGACGTCGCCCGGTTCCTCTGTGGCACCGAGGGCACCCTGGCGACCACCCTGCGGGCGACCGTCGGCCTGGTACCGCTGCCCGCCGCCAAGGCCCTGCTGGTGCTGGGCTTCCCCGACTCGTTCAGCGCCGCCGAATGCGTGCCCCACGTGCTCCCCCACCGGCCACTGACCATGGAATCGATCAATGACGCGCTGGTGCGGCGCCTGCCCGACCAGGTCAGGAACGACGCGGTCGCGGCGGGCCTGCCGGAGGGCGGCGCCTGGCTGCTCATCGAGGTAGCGGGCGACGACGCCGAGCACGCCGCCCGCGCGGGCCGCGCGATCGTCGCCGACCTCGACGGCGCGGGCATCCCCGCGACGTCGGCGCTGGTCACCGACCCGCGGGCGCAGGGCGTGCTGTGGCGGTGCCGGCGCGACGGCACCGGCCTCGCCACCCGCCGGGCCGACGGCGCGGAGGCCTGGGGCGGCTGGGAGGACGCCGCGGTCCCGCCGGACCGGCTCGCGACGTACCTGCGCGAGCTCGACGAGCTGATGGCGGCCCACGACCTGTCGGGCGCGTCGTACGGGCACTTCGGCGAGGGTTGCATGCACATGCGCATCGACTTCGACCTGATGAGCCGGGCCGGTCTGGCCACCTTCCGCTCGTTCGTCGAGCAGGCCACCGACCTCGTCGTACGCCTGGGCGGCTCGGTCTCCGGCGAACACGGCGACGGACGAGCGCGTTCCGAACTGCTGACCCGCATGTACGGCACCGACATCATGGGCCTGTTCCGCGAGGTCAAGCAGCTCTGGGATCCCTCCGGGGCACTGAACCCGGACATCATCGCCGACCCCGCGCCGATCGACGCGAACATCCGGCATGCCGGAGCGGCCGACCCCAAGCGTTTGCTTACGGTCTTCGCCTACCCGCAGGACGCCGGCAGCTTCGCCCAGGCACAGCGCCGCTGCGTCGGGGTGGGCAAGTGCCGGGAGTCCTCGGGCGGTGTGATGTGCCCCAGCTACCAGGTCACCCGCGAAGAACAGCACTCCACGCGGGGCCGGGCCCACCTGCTGTGGGAGATGCTCCGGGGTGAGGTCATCACCGACGGGTGGCGCTCCACCGAGGTCCGCGACGCCCTCGACCTGTGCCTGTCGTGCAAGGGATGCCTGTCCGACTGCCCCGTCAACGTCGACATGGCCACCTACAAGGCCGAGTTCCAGTACCACCACTACCGGCATCGGCTCCGGCCGCTGTCGCACTACTCGATGGGCTGGCTGCCGCTGTGGTCGCGCCTGGCGGGGCGCATGCCGAGGGTGGTCAACCGGGTGACGTCGTCCGGTCTCGCGGGCCTGCTCAAGCGGATCGGCGGGATCGCGCCCGAACGGGCCATCCCGCGCTTCGCCGACCAGCCGTTGACGGCGTGGTTCCGCCAGCGCAGCCGACCGGCCGGCGCCAGCAGCAGCAGCGGCACGCGTGGCAAGGTCGTGCTGTGGCCCGACTCCTTCACCACCTACCTCTCCCCCGAGGTCGGCCGGGCCGCGGTCCGGGTGCTGGAGGCGGCGGGGTTCGAGGTGGTGCTGCCGCGCGGCCAGGTGTGCTGCGGGCTGACCTGGATCTCGACCGGGCAGCTCGGGGTCGCCAAGCGGGTGCTGCGCCACTCTCTCGGTCTGCTCGACGACTACCTGCGGGCGGGTGTGCCCGTCGTCGGGCTGGAGCCGAGTTGCACGGCCGTCTTCCGGCACGAGGCCGTCGATCTGCTGCCCGGTGACGAGCGGGCCCAACGAGCCAAGCGGCTCACCCGCACGCTGGCCGAACTGCTGGCCGCGTACGCACCGGACTGGCGACCGCCCGACGTGGGCGGGAAGGCACTGGTGCAGCGGCACTGCCACCAGCATTCGGTCATGGGCTTCGAGGCGGACTCCGCGCTGATGCGGGCGGCGGGCATCGATGCCGAGGCCCCGGACTCCGGCTGTTGCGGCCTCGCCGGAAATTTCGGGTTCGAGCGGGGTCATTATGAGGTGTCGCGGGCGGCCGGCGAGCGGGTGTTGCTACCCGCCGTACGCGCGGCTGACCCTGAGACGGCGATCGTCGCGGACGGCTTCAGCTGCCGTACGCAGATCGGTCAGGGCACCGACCGGACCGCGCTACACCTGGCACAGGTACTCGCGGCGGCCTTGGACGCCGGTGCCGCCCGCGAAGGCGGCCCCGGCTCAGTCGGTGAGTAGCCGCATCGCGCACAGTGCGTAGGTGCGAGCCGCGACCAGGAGCTCTTCGAGGCTGACCGACTCGTCGGCCCGGTGCGCCTGCTCGGCGACCGAGCCGGGGCCGAGCACGATCACCGGAACCCCCGCGTCTCGGGCGATGAATCCGCCGTCGCACGCGGCGGTCCATCCCGCCAGCGGCAGATCGGGCCCGCCGGCGTCGCTCACCGCCCGCCTGGCCGTGGCGACCAGCCGATCGTCCGGCGCCGTCTCGAACCCGGGCATCTGCATCGTCATGCTGACCCCGACGCCCAGCCCACGCTCGTCCAGGCGCAGGGCCTCGATCCGGCCGGTCGTCTCGGCCAGCACGGTCTCCCCCTTCTCATCGGGCAGCAGGCGCCGGTCGGCGGTGATCAGGCACTCGGCCGGGACGGTGGACGTCCCGGTGCCGCCGGCGATCTGACCGACGCTCCACGTGGCGGCCCCGACCAGCGGGTGCCGCGCGTCCGACAGCTCACCGTGCCAGCGTTCGAGCTCGGTCACCACCGCGGCGGCGCCGTAGATGGCGTTGAGCCCGTCGGAGGGCTTGCCGGAGTGGGCCGCCCGCCCGGTGACCGCGATCTCGACGTACGAATCACCGCGCGCCGCGATGATCGTCTGCAGGTCGGTCGGCTCCGCCACGACGCACCCGGCGAAGCCGGAACGGTCACCGTCGGCGAGGTAGGCCCGGATGCCCTTGCCGGTCTCCTCCTCGTCGACCACGGCGGCCAGCTCGACCGGACCGGTGAGGCCGACACCGGCCCGGCGCAGCGCGGACAGCGCCACCACACACGCGGCAAGGCCGCCCTTCATGTCCGCCGAGCCGCGCCCGAACAGCCGTCCGTCGCGGACCTGGCCGCCGAAGGGGGGCACGGTCCAGTTGTCGCCAACGGGCACCACGTCGGTGTGCCCGAGCAGCAGCAACCCGGGCCCGGATCCCCCGGCGAGGACCGCCGACACGTTGGACCGGCCGGGCTCCACCTCGGTGACCGTCACCGCCAGGCCGCGCGCCTCGCAGGCGGCGGCAAGCACGTCCACGGTCGGCCCCTCCTCGCCGGGCGGGTTCTGCCCCACCGCCCGGACCAGGTCCACCGCGAGCTCGCGGATCTCGTCGAGCGTGATCAGGTCGAGGATCGCCTGTTCGGCCGCGGTGATCGCTTCCCGGTCAGCCACGCTGAGCCCCCGTCGTCACCAGGTCGATCGCGCGGCGCAACCGGCGTACACCCTCCAGGGTGCGCTCCGGGGTGGTCGACGCGAAGCACAGCCGCAGGGCGTTGCGGAATCGGCCGCCGGGCGAGAAGGCCGAGCCGGGGATGAAGGCGACCCCTTCGGCCAGCCCCACCTCGAACAGCTCCTGCGCGTCGACCTCCTCCGGCAGCGTCACCCACAGGAAGAAGCCGCCGTCCGGGCTGGTCCATCGCGCGATGTCGCCGAGGTGCTCGGTGAGCGCCCGCTGCATCCCGATCTTGCGGCGCAGGTACTCCACGCGCAGGCCGCTCAGGTGCTCGGTGAGGTGACCGTCCTCCAGGAACCGGGCCACCAGGAGCTGCGCGGGCAGGTTGGCGCAGGTGTCCATGGCCTGTTTGGCGTTGATCAGCAACTGGCCGAGCTCGGGGGCCGCGTCGACCCAGCCCACCCGCAGACCCGGCGCCAGCACCTTCGAGAAGGTACGCACCGAGAACACGTTCGCGCCCCCCTCACCCAGCTCGCGCAGGCTGGGCAGGTCCTCGCCGGCGAAGCGCAACCAGCCGTACGGGTCGTCGTCGATGACGATCGCCCCCCAAGCGCGGGCCAGCTCGATGAGCGCGAGCCGCCGCGCGAGCGACATGGTGGTGCCGGAGGGGTTCTGGAAGTTCGGGATCGTGTAGATCGCCTTCGGCAGGCGGCCGGCCCGCTCGACGAGCTCCGGCAGGGCCTCGACGACCAGCCCGTCGTCGTCGACGGGCGCTTCGAGCACCTCTCCGCCGTACGACATGACGGTGGCGCTGCCGTTGGTGTAGGTCGGCGACTCGACGACGACCAGGTCGCCGGGGTCGACGAAGAGTTTGCAGGCCAGGTCGATGCCCTGCATCCCGCCGCTGGTGATGGTCAGCCGGTCGGGGGTCGTCGCCTCGCCGGTGCCCGACAGCATGCCGAGCACCGCCTCGCGCAGCCGGGGGTCGCCCTCGGTCGCGGCGTAGTCGTAGGCGTGGGCCGAGCCCAGTTCGGCGGCGCCGATCGCGGCCAGGAGCCGCGTGGGGACCGCTTCGGCGGCGGGGCTGCCCATCGCGAAGCGGACGATGTCGTGCGACTGCTTCTGCAGCAGCGACGTGCTCGAGTCGATGACCGACCCGACCAGTCCTGCGGCCCGTGCCGCGAGCGGCACCTGCGTGGCGGTCCGTGTCATCGTGTTCACCGTCCGATCGTGAGGTTCTGGGTGAGGTCGGTCAGCCGCTCGACCCCGTCGGCGGTCAGCGCGACGGGTTCGGACAGCTCGTATCCCCAGTCGTCCATCCACATGCCGAGGATGACGTGGAAGCACATACCGGCCTTGAGCACGGTGTGCTCGTCGGGCCGCAGGCTGATGGTGCGCTCGCCCCAGTCCGGCGGGTATCCCAGACCGATGGAGTAGCCGATCCGGGATTCCTTGGTCAGGCCGTGCGCGCTGATGACGGCGTTCCACGCGGCGTGGATCTCGTGGGCGGTCCGTCCGGGGCGGAGCGTGGCCAGCACCTCGGCCATGCCGTCGCGGACGATCGCCGCGGTGTCGGCGAGCCGGCGGGGCGGCTCACCGAGCATGATGGTGCGGGCCAGCGGCGCGTGGTAGCGCCGGTACACGCCCGCGAGCTCGATCGTCGTGGCCTCACCGACGCGGAACTCCTCCTCGGTCCAGGTCAGGTGCGGGGTACCGGCTCCCTTGCCGGTGGGCAGCATCGGCACGAGCGCCGGGTAGTCGCCGCCGTGCTCAGCCGTGCCGCGCGCCTGAGCCGCGGCGATCTCGGCGACGACGTCACACTGGCGTCGCCCCGGGGCCACGGCCGCCAGCGCCACCTCCATGACCTGCTGCGCGATCGACCCGGCGATCCGCAGCTGGGCGAGCTCGTGGTCGGACTTGACCACGCGCACCCAGTTGACCAGCTCCTGGCTGTCTTCGAGCCGGACGTGCGGGAGACCCGCCCGCAGCGCGAGGTAGCCGCGGGCCGTGAAGAACGCGGAGTCGCCCTCGATTCCCACGCACCTGTCCGGGCCGGGCTCGATCAGACCGCGTTCGCGGACGCGTTCGTCGATCCAGTCGTAGGGGTGCACCTTCGGGCGGTGGACCAGTTCCTCCGGGTAGCCCTCGATCTGCTCTGGCGGCAGCCAGGCGGTGAAACCGGCGCCGGCGGCGTCCATCGCGCGGGCGAACAGCACCGGCGGACCACTGGCCGGCACCACCAGACACTGCGGTGTATAGAAGGACCAGGCGTTATAGCCGGTGAGGTAGTACATGTTCGCCGGATCGGTCACCAGCAGGGCGGCGAACGAGCGCTCCTCCATGCCCTCCTGTACGCGGGCGAGCCGTTGCGCGTACTCGGCGGCATCCGGGCCGAGGGAAGACTGCTGCACTAGCAAAACCTCATTTCAGTGGTCACCGAGGAGACGCTGCCCCGGCCCTGTCGCCCGGCGGCCGATGGCCCGCAGCGCCGCCCACATGGTCGCCTGGTTCGCGCTGATCACCGGCTTGCCGAGCCGCGCTTCAAGCGGGGCGATGACGTCATAGGTCGGCAGATTGGTGCACGAGATCACAATCGCGTCGGCCTCGGCGTGGTCGGCCTGAGCGACGAGTTCGGCGGTGCGCGCGTAAGGGACCTTCCAGATGTCGGCGCTCAGCCCCAGGTGGGAGCTGCCGACGACGTCCACGCCGGCCTCCCGCAGGAACAGCCCCAGCCGCTCGGTCACGTCCGGGTCGTACGGGGTGGCGATCGCCACGCGCTCGGCGGCCAGCTGCCTCAGGGCCGCCAGCAGGGCGCCGGACGTCGTGACCGCCGCGGGGGCCCCGGCCGCGCACATCGCCTCGACCAGTTGCCGCTCTCCCCGTACGCCGCGCACGAAACTGCCCGACGTACAGCCGTAGGCGTACACCTCGGGCGAGACCGTGATCAGGTCCCGGGTGCAACGGCTGACGGCCTCGGCGTCACCGACGTGCTCCGCCATCTCCACCGTCACCGGCAGCGGTGAGAACGAGGTGCGGGTGAAGAACAGCGCCACGTCGTCGGGCGTCCAGCGCCACAGCTCCCGATCCAGCGCCATGTCGTATGGGACGATCACGCCGACGCCGGTCTGGACCGGCGGTCCGGGCGGTGCGGTGCTCGTGTTCGTGGTCATGGACAGGTCTCCTGCGATCGTGGGGGCCGGCCCCGTGCGAGTGTGGAGCCGTGTCGCCATCATGCAGGATCGATGCATTGTTGACAATCATACGTAGCTCTCCTACGTTGGGCCGCGGCCCAGGTGGCGAGCGAACGGGGAGGCGCCCATGGCAGGATCCGACGGCAAGCCGATCATCGCCGTGCTCTGCGCGGCCGGGGGCCCGCCTCCCCCGCACATGCGCGCCATCGAGGAGCGTGCGACAGTCCGCTACTGCGACGCCGACGGCCTGGCCGCCGCCGTGGCGGACGCGGACGCCCTCTTCCTGTGGGACTTCTTCTCCAGCGCCGTACGCCAGATCTGGGAGCACGCCGGGGCACTGCGGTGGATCCACGTGGCCGCGGCCGGCGTGGACAAGCTCCTCTTCGATGAGCTCAACGACTCCGACGTCATCGTCACCAACGCACGTGGCGTCTTCGACCGGCCCATCGCCGAGTTCGTGCTCGGCTCGGTGCTCGCCTTCGCCAAGGACCTGCACCGCAGCCACGATCTGCAGCTCGCCCGTTCGTGGAAGCACCGGGAGACCCTGCCGGTGGCCGGCACCACGGCGTTGATCGTGGGCACCGGCGCCATCGGGCGCGAGACCGCCCGGCTGCTCCGCGCCGTCGGCATGGACGTACGGGGGGCCGGCCGCACAACACGGGCCGACGACCCCGACTTCGGCACCGTAGTCGCCAGCGGCGAACTGGCCGCGCACGTCGGCTGGGCCGACCACGTCATCATGGTCGCGCCCCTGACCGAGGCGACCCGGGGGCTCATCGACGCCACCGTACTGGCCGCGATGAAGCCCACCGCCCACCTGATCAACGTCGGGCGCGGCCCCTGCGTCGTCGAGGACGACCTGGTCGCGGCCCTGGCGGGCGGGCAGATCGCGGGGGCGTCGTTGGACGTGTTCGCGACCGAGCCGCTGCCGGCGAACCATCCGCTGTGGAGCGCGCCCGGCGTGGTCGTGTCCGCGCACATGTCCGGTGACACCGTCGGCTGGCTCGACACGCTGGCCCGGCAGTTCACCGACAACGCCGTCCGCTGGCTCGACGGCGAGGAGCTCGTCAACGTCGTCGACAAGCGGCTCGGATTCGTACCCGCCCACCCCCAACCGAGCCACGCGCAGCCGAGCCGCCCGTAGCCGCGTCCCGTAGACGAGTAGGGAGCCCTGATGACCGACCTGACCCGGCTGAGCGCCACCGAACTGATCGCCGGCTACCGCGACCGCAGCGTGTCCCCGGTGGAGGCCACCCGCGCCGCGCTCGCCGCGATCGAGGCCGCCAACGACGACGTGAACGCCTTCGTCCTGGTCGACGCCGAGGCCGCGCTGTCCGCAGCGGAGGAGTCCGAGGCCCGCTGGCGCGAGGGCCGCACCCATGGACCCGGCGACGGTGTACCAACCTCGATCAAGGACATCCTGTACACCCGCGGCTGGCCGACCCTGCGCGGCACCAACCTCATCGACGAGCAGGGACCGTGGCCGGAGGACGCCCCGGCCGTGGCCCGGCTGCGCGAGACCGGAGCCGTGCTGCTGGGCAAGACCACCACGCCCGAGTTCGGGTGGAAGGGCGTCACCGACTCCCCGCGACACGGCGCCACCGGAAATCCGTGGAACCCCGAGCTGACCGCCGGCGGATCGAGCGGCGGCAGCGCGGCGGCGGTCGCGCTGGGCATGGGGGCGTGGTCGGTCGGCACCGACGGCGGCGGATCGGTGCGCATCCCCGCCGCGTTCACCGGAACGGTCACCATCAAACCGACGTACGGCCTCATCCCGATGTGGCCCGCCAGCCCGTTCGGCACCCTGTCACACGGCGGGCCCATGACCCGCACCGTCACCGACACCGCCCTGATGCTCGACATACTCACCGGTTTCGACGCACGCGACTGGTCGGCGCTGCCCACCCCGGCGACCTCGTTCCGCGACGGACTCGACGACGGCGTCCGCGGCCTGCGCGTCGCGTTCTCCCCCACGCTCGGGTACGTGCGCAACGACCCCGAGGTCGAGGCCGCCGTCCGTACCGCCGCGGCCGTGCTGGCCGAGGCGGGGGCCGAGGTCGAGGAGGTCGATCCCGGCTTCGCCGACCCCGTCGAGGCCTTCCACGTCCTGTGGTTCACCGGCGCGGCCAAGGTCGTCGACGCCTATGGCCCCGGCGCCCTGGAGCGGGTCGACCCCGGGCTGCGCCGCGGCGTCATGCGCGCCCTGGCCGCGAGCGCCGCGGACTATCTCGACGCCACGGCGGTGCGGATGGACCTCGGGGTACGGATGGGGCGCTTCCACCAGACGTACGACCTGCTGCTGACGCCGACCCTGCCGATCACCGCGTTCCCCAAGGGAATGGACGCCCCGAAGGGCTGGCACTCCGAGGACTGGACCAGCTGGACCCCGTACACGTACCCGTTCAACATGACCCAGCAGCCCGCCGCGAGCGTGCCCTGCGGATTCACCTCCGCCGGGCTGCCCGTCGGCCTGCAGATCGTCGGCCCCCGGCACGCCGACGCGCTCGTGCTGCGGGCCGCCCGTTCCTATGAGGCGGCCACCGACTGGACCTCCACGCGGCCGCCGCTCGCCCGCCCCTAACCATTGAGGAGACTCCCCATGGCTCGCTACATCACGGTCACGCTGGAATCGCGCGGCGTTTCCTGCACCGCCCGGCTGCTCGACGACGAGGCGCCGCGCACCGCGGCCGCCGTCTGGGACGCGCTGCCGCTGTCCGGTCAGGTCTTCCACGGGAAGTACGCCCGTAACGAGATCTACAACTTGGTGCCGGCGTTCGCGCGGGTCGAGCCCGGGAAGGAGAACACCACGGTCACGCCCATTCCCGGCGATCTCTGTTACTTCGCGTTCGACGCCAATGATCTCGCCACTCCCTCGCACGGCTACGAGAGCGGCGGCGGTCCCAAGGACCTGTCCCACATCATCGATCTGGCGCTGTTCTACGGGCGCAACAACCTGCTGCTCAACGGTGACCAGGGCTGGGTGCCGGGCAACGTCTTCGGCACCGTCGTCGAGGGGCTCGCGGAGATGGCCGTCGCCTGCCAGGACATCTGGATGGCCGGCGCCCGGGGCGAGACACTGACGTTCGCGCGCTCCCACGAGGACTGACGAAGGCAGGGCGTCACTGGCTGACCGCTCGCTTGTACAGGCGCGTGGCCAGCGGGACGAACACCACCAGGATCAGCACCGACCAGCCCACCGACACCGGCACCGCGTGCTGGAGCGGCCACGCGTCGGGCACCGGCCTGAGCGGCGTGGTGTTGCCGAACAGCTCGCGCGCCGCCTGGACGAACGTCGAGACCGGGTTCCATTCGGCGACGGGCTTGAGCGGGCCGGGCAGCCGCGCGCTGTCGACGAAGGCGTTGGACAGGAAGACCAGCGGGAATGACACGAGGGTGGCGATGTTGTTGAACACCTCGGGCGTGCGCAGGGCCAGCGCGACCGTCGCCGTCACCCAGGAGAAGGCGTACGAGAAGAACAGCAGCAGCAGGAACCCCCCGGCCGCCTCCAGCGGCGACGTGTGGACGCGCCAGCCGACCAGCAGCCCCACCAGCGCCATTACGACGATGCTCGTGATGTTCATGAGCATGTCGCAGAGCGTCTGCCCGACCAGCACCGCCGTCGGCGCCATCGGCAGCGTGCGGAACCGGTCGAAGATGCCCTTCTGCAGGTCCTGGGTGAGCGTGTAGCCGGTGATCTGCGCGCTGGTCACGATCGTCTGGACGAAGATCCCCGGCAGCAGGTACTCCTGGTAGGAGATGCCGGGCAGGTCGATCATGCTGCCGAACACGTACGCGAACAGCAGCACGAACACGATCGGGAGGATGATCACACCGCCGAGCAGGTCGGGGGCTCGCCTGATCTTGAGCGCGTTGCGCTTGCTGATCGTCATGCCGTCGGCGACCGCCATCTGAAGGGCGTTCATCGGACCGTCTCCTTGGTGTCGTCGGTGGCGGCCTGGTGGCCGGTGAGGCTCAGGAAGACCTCGTCCAGGGTCGGCCGCCGCAGCCCGGCGTCGCGTACGGCGACGCCCTCGGCGGCCAGGCGGCCCAGGGCGGTGGTGAGCGAGGCGGCGCCACCCGCCACCGGGATGGTGACGCGCAGGGCGGTGGGGTCGGTCCAGACCTCGGCGACGGCCAGCGGCGCCAGGACCCGGTGTACGGTCTCCAGCTCGGCGTGACTGGTCACCGAGAGTTCGATCCGGTCGCCGCCGACCTGGTCCTTGAGCTCGTTGGCGGTGCCGAGCGCGATGACCCGTCCGTGGTCGACCACCGCGATCCGGTCGGCGAGCCGGTCGGCCTCCTCCAGATACTGGGTGGTGAGCAGGACCGTCGTGCCGCCGGCGACCAGGTCGGCGATGACCTCCCACAGGCTCACCCTGGCGCGGGGGTCCAGGCCGGTCGTCGGCTCGTCCAGGAACAGCACCGGCGGATCGGCCACCAGCGCTCCGGCCAGGTCGAGCCTGCGCCGCATGCCGCCGGAGTAGCCCTGCACCGGGCGGTCACCCGCCTCCGACAGGTCGAAGCGGTCCAGCAGCTCTCTGGCGCGCTGTTTGCTGCGTTTGGTGCCCAGGTGGTAGAGACGGCCGACCATCTCCAGGTTCTCCGCGCCGGTGAGGTGCTCGTCCACCGCCGCGTACTGCCCGGACGCCCCGATATGAGAGCGCAGCCGCTGCGCGTCGGCCACCACGTCCAATCCGGCGACCGTGGCATGTCCGGCGTCCGGCTTCAGCAGCGTGGTCAGGATCCGCACTGTCGTCGTCTTGCCGGCGCCGTTCGGGCCGAGTAATCCGAACACCGTTCCTTCCGGGACCGACAGATCGATCCCGTCCAGGGCGACCACATCGCCGTATCTCTTGACCAGGCCTTCGGCCACGATCGCTGGGGGCATGAGATCTTCTCCTCTTGATGTTCTGTTTCACGAACGGTGGATCACGATGTCGCCGTAGGCGGTGTGGGCCCGCACCTCGACGGTCTCGTCGGACTGGCCGGGGCCGGAGCAGTCGTCCAGGGAGACGTCCACGCTGCCGTACTGCGAGCTCACGTCCAGCCAGGCGGCGGTGCCCTCCCGGATCCCGAGTTCGAGCCGGCCGCCGGCGGTCTCCATGACGACCGCGCCGGACACCACCTCGCCGATCCGGACACTGCCGTACGCGGTCTTGGCGGCGACTCCGGCCAGGGCGCGGTCTACGGTGATGTCGCCGTACGCGGTCTTCAGCCGGAGCTCGCCGGTGACCGAGCCGAGCCTGAGGTCGCCGTTGGAGGTCCTGACCACCGCCGTGCCGTCGATCTCGCCGATCCGGATGTCGCCGTTGGAACTGGTGATGTCGGCGTGCCCGACCGACCGGGTCACCGAGATGTCACCGGACCCCGTCTTCAACTGCAGCCGGCCGGCCTCCTCAAGCCGGATGTCGCCGTAGGAGGCGGCGAACTTCACCTCGCCGAGGCGGCCCCTGCACTGGAAATCCGCCGCCGCGTTCGCTTCGACGCGGGAGCCGGCCGGCAGGTCGATCGTCACGTCGACCGAGCCGCCCCAGCCGAGCAGCGAACGGGCCCAGGTTCTGGGCGCCTCGACCAGCTTGTCGATCGAGTCGCCCCACCCGGAGGGCGGAGCGGGCCGGTTCTTGTCCGCCTTCACGAGCAGCCGGCCGCCGGCGTACTCGACCTGGATCTGCTCGGCGGCGTGCCGGTCGGTCTCGCTGAACTCGTCGCCGGGGCGTACGTCGACGACGGTGTCGGTGCGATCGCTCGCGTTGATCCGGACTTTGGCGGCTGCGAGATCGATCATTACGGAGATGGGCTCGGGGGTGGCGAACGTTGGCATGACGGTCCCCTCATGGGTTCGGCGGGCGTTCCGGCTGTCGTTGGATGCTGTCTTTGGGTGCGGCGAGCGCCCTGGCTGCCGGAAGGCATGGCTTGGATGTGGCTAGCGGACCCAGCCGCTGTGGCTTCGCAGGGTCCGCGGGGCCGCGCGCCGGCCTCCGCCGTCGGGTTCGAGCGCCGCGGAGACGGCGCGGACGAGCCAGGTGTTGACCGAGAGCCCGTCTCGGCCGGCCGCCTCCTCGATGCGCGGCTTGAGCTGCTCGGGAACGCGGAGCGAGATCCGCGACGTCCCGCCCTCGTCGACGTCCTGCGGCCTGGCACCCCTCTCGGCTCCCCCGGCATGCCCTGGCTCCCCGAACGGCTGACCGATCGGTGGTGGCGTCACGACGAAGCCGGGATCGGGTCCGCGCAGGCGTACCTCGACCGAACCCGGTGCGAGGTCGCGGGTGATCTCGTCCGCGGCGGCGGAGAGCGCCTCCAGCAGGGCGAGCCGGGTGGCCGGCCCGAGCGTCAGGGCGAGACGCTCGGCGAGCACGCGAGCATCCTCACCGCCTGCCTCGGCGGCGATCGTGAGTTCACGGCGGAGCTGGTCGACATACGGCGCGAGGTCCATGACACAACTATGGCGTCATAATGGCGTCATTGCAAGCCCCAGATGCCCCGACTTGACGCCACCTAGGCATCACGGCCAGAAAGCGCAGGCGGTACGGCGCACCGCTCGGCCGCTCAGGTGCCAGCCGGAGGACCGGCGAGGGGGCCGGTGTGGCCGGGAAGGACCATGGCGCAACCGGGGCGCGCGGCAAGGAAGTCGGCGTAGCCAAGAAGGTCCATAGCGTGGCCGGGGTGCGCAGGGAGGGGTCGGCGTGGTCGAGGGCGGGCAACTCCCGACCGGTCCTCGCGAGGTCGTCGCGAAATGCCGCTATACCCGTTTGCGTATGCCTTGAGGAAGATTCATAGCGCCGTACGTACCTCCTGACGGCAGATTCCGGTTTCGGGAGGTATGTAATGCACCGCAGAGTCGCCCTGCTCTCCGCCGTCGCACTGACCGTGGCAGGTGCCCTGGTCCCCGCAGGTGCCGCCCAGGCCAGTGGTGGCAGGATCAGCGCGGACCCCACGCCCGTCAGGTGGTCCGCCACGGACTCCTGGTCGGAGCGCAGGACCGTCCTGCAGTACTGGACACAGCAGCGCATGATGGCGGCGCAGCCGCTGGACGACCCCACGCCGCGACGCTCCAACGGGTCGGGCTCGCCGACCCAGGGCACGCCGTGGGCCACGCGAGGCGCCTCCACCACCACGACCCAGCGCACCCCGTGGACCACCCGGGTCGCCACGGCCGGTGCCACCCAGGGCACCCCATTGAGGGTCCAGGGCGTCTCGGGCCAGGAGCAGGCCCGGGTGCCCAACAGCCCCGGCCTCCGGTGGACCGACGGCGGTGCCGTCGTGCGTACCACCGGACGCGTCTTCTTCACCACCGCCAACGGCGGCAACGCCTCCTGCTCCGGCTCGGCCGTGACCAGCGCCAACGAGAGCGTCGTGATCACCGCCGGGCACTGCGTGAAGGAGGGCGGTGCTTTTCACCGGAACTGGGTGTTCATCCCGGCCTTCGACAACGGCCGGCGCCCGTTCGGCACCTGGGTGGCCAGCAGGCTGCTGACCACGCAGCAGTGGAACGCTCGCGAGGACATCAACTTCGACGTGGCCGCCGCCGTGGTCGCGCCGCTCCAGGGCCGGACGCTGACCGACGTCGTGGGCGGGCAGGGGGTGGCGTTCAACCAGCCCAGGCAGCGGCAGATGTTCTCGTTCGGCTACCCGGCGGCGCCGCCCTTCGACGGGTCGAAGCTGGTCTACTGCAGCGGGCGCGCGTTCAATGACACCGTGATGACCAGGGACCAGGGGCTGCGCTGCAACATGACCGGCGGGGCGAGCGGCGGGCCGTGGTTCCAGGGGTTCAACGAGTCCACCGGGCTCGGGTGGCTGAACTCGGTCAACAGCTTCAAGTACGACTTCGCCCCCGATTTCATGTTCGGCCCCTTCTTCGGGAACGAGGCGATGGCCGTCTACCAGGCCGCGCAGAACACCAACGCCCCCTGAGCCTCCCTCTGCCGGTGACCGCGATCCCGGCCTGGGTCTGCTTCAGATCCGGCCGGCGGTCCTTGGGCCGCTCACCTCAATGAGCCGGGCTCTCCGGTCACTGTCGGCGGGCCCAGATGAGTGATCCCCTCTTGGTCACCCGCAACGGGGTGGTCACGCGGTGCGCGGCGTCGCGCGCCGCCGGCTCGGTCAGGCCGCGGCCCCTGAGGTAGAGGGTGACGGCCTCCCGGTCGGGCATATGCAGCAGCGGTTCGTCCCAGGAGGTCACCGCCACCACGTCCAGGACCTCGCTGACGACGGCGGGCGCCACCTCCGCGTCGAAGCTCAACGGCTGCCCCCAATCCGGCAGGATCGACGACAGCTCGGGGTCGTTGTGCCGGCTCGGCGCCGAAACCGCCAGCAGCCCTCCGGGCCTCAGCACCCGGCGGACCTCGGCCAGCACCCGCGCGGGCTCGGCGAAGTGGTACAGCATCCACAACGCGGCCGCGCCGCCGAAGACGCCGTCGGTGAACGGCAGCGTCAACGCGTCGGCTCGCACCGCGGGCCGGGGCGCCTGTACGACGTGCGCCGCGGCGTCGAGCACGACCGTGGGCACACCGGCGTCGGCCAGCAGCCGTCCCAGCACGCCGGTGCCGCCACCGACGTCCAGCACCGGACGGACCCCCTCCGCCGCCAAGCGGGCCGCTACCAGGGGATGGATGTCTCTTGGCGTCGCCTGCCGGTTCGCCACGAAACGGCCCGGATCATCGTCATAGTCAACGGGCAGCGCCCTGCGACGCGATTCGGCCATGCAGCCACGATGCCGACCGAACCCAGCGCCCCGCCACCCGTTTTACCCGCACGGACCCACGCCGCACGAGCGCACCCCGGCGGGGAGTTGCAACGGGACTGCAACGGCGATCGGGACCATCTGAGCATCGGGTGGGCGGCGGACGCTGCCCCGGATGCGAGGAGTGATGTCATGTTTACTGCGATTCTCACGAGGGTGCGCGGGCTGTGGGTGGCCCTGGTCGCGGGGGTGGCTCTGATCGTCGGCGTCGGGCTGGCGGCCCCGGCGAACGCCGCGGTGCCGCCTGAGGTGATCATCGCCGACACGTTCGCCACCAGGACGGTGACGGCCGACACCTTTGCCGACTACCTGTTCAACGTGCCGGCCGGCAATTGGACGGCTGAGGCGACCCTCACGGCCCGCAACAACACCGCCACAGCGGCGGCCCTGGCCTGCTCATTCCTGATCATCAGCGAGAGCAGCACCAACAACACCAGTGTCGTCGCCACGGTCGGCCCCAACGGCCAGCTCGCGAGCCTGTCGACGGGCACCGCCCGTGCCGTGGCGACCACCGGGGTGGTTCGGCTACGGTGCGCCGCGACTACGGCCACCACCAACATGTCGGTGTTCAACGTGAACATCATGGCGACCCGGGTCAACGCGATTACCCGGGTGAATCTCGGTTGAGCGACTGAAGCACCGAAAGGGGTCGCAGGCCGCGGCCCCTTTCAGCGGGCCGGGCGCTACAGGTCGGTGGCGATGATCTTCTCGATGTTCCGTTCGGCGAGTGCCGTGATGGTGACGAACGGGTTCACGCTGGTGTTGCCGGGGATCAGTGAGCCGTCGATGACGTACAGGCCCGGGTAGCCGGCCAGGCGGCCGTAGTTGTCGGTGGCCTTGTTCAGGACCGCGCCCCCGAGCGGGTGGTACGTGAGGTGGTCGCCCCAGATCTTGTAGATGCCGAAGAGGTCGGTCCGGTAGATCGTCCCCTCCGTCGAGTTGATCTTGTCGAAGATCGTCTTGGCCATGTCGATGGCCGGTTGCTTCCAGGCGGTCTGCCAGTTCAGGTCGACCTGTCCCGTCGTGGCGTTCCAGGAGAACTGGGCGCGGTTCGGGTTCTTGGTGATCGACAGATAGAACGAGGCGAAGGTCTCGATCCCGGTGGGCAGCGGGGCGACTTCGGCGAACGCGCCACCGGCCGCCCAGTTGTCGATGCCGGCGCAGGGAATGGTCGACTGGTTGCTGCCGGTCGGGTCCCACAGGTGGTTGGCGCGGCCGCACATGACGTTGCCGTTGTCGCCCCAGCCCTTGCCGACCTCGGCGTTCAGGTTGGGCAGCGCTCCGGTGGCCTTCAGCTTGACCAGCAGCTTGCTGGTGCCGACGCTGCCGGCGGCGAAGAACACCCGGTCGGCGGTCACGGTCTTGGTGGCCGTGGTGTCGCCGGTGGTGTTGATCTGCTGGATGACGACCGTGTAGCCGCCACCGGCCGCCGGGGCGACCGAGGTGACCTTGTGCAGCGGCGAGATGGTGACCCTGCCGGTGGCCTTGGCCTGGGCGATGTAGGTCTTCTGCAGGGACTTCTTGCCGTGGTTGTTGCCGTAGAGGATCTCGCCGGCCAGGGCCGACTTGGTGGCGGTTCCGGCCGCCTCCTGCTCCATGTAGTTCCAGTCGTACACGTCGGGCACGAAGACGAACGGGAAGCCGGAGCGCTGGGCGTGCTTACGGCCGACCCTGGCGAACTGGTACCAGTCGGTGGAGTCGAACCAGGCCGATCTGATCGTGCCGACCCCGAGCCCGGCGTTGGCGCGCGGGTAGTAGGTGCTGTACATCTCGTCGGCGTTGACCGACGGGAGGACGGCGGCGAAGTTCTCCCGCTTGGGGGTGACCGCCATGCCGCCGTTGACCAGCGAACCGCCGCCGACGCCGCGACCCTGGTAGACGGTGATGCCGCTGAACTCCTCGGCGTCCAGGACCCCGGTGTAGCGGGAGATGTCGCGGTCGATCGGGAAGCCGAGGAAGTAGTTGAGGGGCGCCTTGGTCCTGGTGCGCAACCAGTAGGACCGGTTGTCCGGCGAGAGCGTGCTGCAGAAGATCTTGCCGTCGGAGCCGGGGGTGTCCCAGGCCATGCCCATCTCGATCATGTGTACGTCGACGCCCGCCTGGGCGAGACGGAGCGCGGCGACGGAACCGCCGTATCCGGTCCCGATCACCAGGGCCGCGACGTGAGCCCCGTTGCCGATCGGGCCGGCTGCCGCCCGGGCCGCGGTGGGGTGGGCTGTGAGGGCCAGGGCGCCCACGGTTCCCGCGATGAATCCGCGGCGCGAGACACCTTTGGAACCGGTACCGCGCGGGGTGTTGTCACTCATCCGATGGTCCTTACTCTCGGTGGGATGAGAACAGGTCCTGCATGTTGCTCGCGCCTTTGTGTTGGTCAGGAGGCCCGCTTGGGGGCGGGCGATGGGCCGCTGGGCAGTCTGCACACGGTGTCGAGGCCCAGGACGTGGTTGAGCCGGCCGAACGCCAGCCAGGAGCCGATGCTCATGCTCAGCTCGACGATCTCCAACTGGCTGTAGTGCGCGGTCATCCGCGTCCAGAACTCGTCGTCGAGGCCGTGGTGATCCAGGGCGTACCGCTCGGCGTACTCGGCGGCCAGCCGGGTGCGATCGTCGAAGGCGTCGGTGGTGCGCCATCGCGTGACCGCGTCGGCGAACTCCTCCTCGACCTTCTGCCCGTCCCGTTCGGTACGCCAGTCGAGGCAGAAGGCGCAGCCGTTGATCTGCGCGATCCGCAGCCGGGCGGCCTCGAACTCACGGAGCCCGAGGGTCGTGTGGGCGTACACCGACAGGGAGAAGTGCGAGGCGGCGATCCCGATGCCGGGCACCATCTCACCCCACACGTACTCGATCGCGTCCTTTCCCTCGGGGATGTCGAGGTTCATAGGTGTTTCCTCCGGAGTTTTCCGATCGCGGGGCGCAAGGGGACGTCGAGCGCGTCGTAAAGGCCGGGTTCGGCGTCCACGAGCCAGTCGATGGCGTTCACCAGGCGGCCGACCGCGGTGGCGTTCCCGCCCGCGGCCCGGTTGCCGTCCTCGTCGGTGGCCTCGACCGTGACCTCGATGCGCGGGCGGCCCTCGATGATCACCCGGTGCGCGCCCTGGCCGTCGGGCGGGGTCGGCCAGTCCGGCGCGCAGGACGGGTGGATGCGGGTGACGTGCTCGATGACGATGCGGGGCTCGCCCTCGACGACGCCCTGCACCTCGAACCGCACCGCGCCCTGGGTGCCCGCCTCGAACTCGCCCATCGTCTCGGTGCCCACCGTCGCGTCGAGCGGGCGCCGGTCCACGGTCTCGCGGATCTCGTCGAGTTCGACGCCGAGGGCTCTGGCCATCAGCCGTATCTGACCGCCCCACACCATGGTCGGGACCGTCGGCGCGATCATCGGCGGCTCGTAGTCCATCGGCTGGCCCATGCCGACCAGGTACCGGACCGAGTCGGGCTGGTCGTAGGTGGAGTAGTCGAAGATCTCCTGGCAGCGGACCACGTCCACGGTGCCGCCGAGTCCGCTGATCAGCAGGGGCAGCACGTCGTTGCCCCAGCCCGGGTCGACGCCGGAGACGAACAGCGAGCCGCCGCCGTCCGCGATGGCGGCCAGCACCGGTTCGCGCAGCTCCGGCGGGGCGTTGCGCTGGTCGTAGAGCGCGTACAACGAGGGGGTGACGACCACGGCTCCGGCGCGAATCGCCCTGATGATGTCGGCGAGGGCCTCATCAGGACGGATGTCGCCGGACGCCGCGTAGACGACGGCGCGGGGACCGGTGGCCAGCACCGCGTCGACGTCGTCGGTCGCCGCGATCCCCAGATCGGCGCCGAGTCCGGCGAGCGCGCCGGCGTCGCGGCCGACCTTACCGGGGTCATGGACGAGTACGGCCGCGAGCCGCAACGCCGGGTGGGCCTCGACGGCACGGATGGCCGCGCGGCCGACGTTGCCGGTGCCCCAGACGATCGTGGACAACATGATCGGAGCGTAGCAAGCGCTTGGTTAGGTGCATAGGGTCATCACGACCCCGCTGATGGCGATGTGAGGGCCGCCCTGGCCATGGCCTTCACCCTGCGTGCGGCGAAACTCCGGCACCGTAATAGTAGCGAGATACGCGAAATAACGGACACCTGTTCAATGCCTGGAGGATTTATTTCGACATTTCCCGCTGACGGATGAATTTTCCGGCTGGTGAACCATGGTCGTTGTTGTCCCGTACCTCAGGAAAACCGGGCTTTCCGGTTCACGTTCCGAACCCGAGAGGAGTTCCGCGTATGGCGAATGCCTCGGGGAGCAGACCATTCAGGCCATGGTTGGCCGTTGTTTCCGCAGTCGGAGGTATCACTCTCGTCCTTGCGGGGTCCCCCGCAGCAGGGCAGTCGATAACCTTGACGAGCATGTCCGCCCGCGCGGACACGATCAGCTGCCCAAGTGTGGCGGACAAACTTCCGGAGATTCCGGCAGCGGCGCAAGCTGAGGTCGACCGCAACCTCGCCCTGCTGAACACCCAGATCGCCGAAGCGAACAAACGGCTGGTCACCTCGGCCGGAGAGGGCGGCCCGAACTTCGTACAGAACGCCATCCTCGGCCCGCTGTCCGACAAGCGGACGGCCACGATCAACCGCATCGCCACGGCCATCGGCCGAGTGGCGGCACGCCCCGAACTCCAGGTGGCCTCTCTGTCCACCTGCAAGCTCGGCGGCGGCGCCACTGCCACCGAGGCCCCGGCGCCTGAGGCCTCCGCCTCGGCGACACCGGGGACCTCTGATGCGCCGGCGCCCGAGGGCACAGCCAAGACGATCACCTGCCCGAGCGTCGCGGACAAACTTCCGGAGATCCCCGCAGCGGCCAAGGCCGAAATCGACCGCAACCTCGCCCTGCTCGACACCCAGATCGCCGAAGCCAACAAACGCCTGGTCACCTCAGCCGGAGAGGGCGGCCCCAACTTCATCCAGAACGCCATCCTCGGCCCCCTGGCCGAC